>CAYLSB010000012.1:0-79713 GCA_964386005.1 uncultured Pirellulales bacterium
GACACCGTCAAAAAATTCATTAAAAATGTACGGAAAGAAGCTTAATTATACAACATTCCTTATCTGTACGGGGTTTTCTCCGCATGGGTGGCCAATCACAATCTGGATCCGGCCCAACAGGATCAAGACCATAAGGATCTCGCAATGTACCTGGCTGCGATTTAACATATGAATATAGATTTCGGTCTATAAGATATTGCCGAATCGGTGAAAACCAATTTATCTGAATTCTACTTGGCTCAATTCCTATCGGATCCCTCTGCAGGAACCGTCCCGTGGTGGGATCATAGTAGCGGGCGCGGTAGTACATGATCTTGAGGGCGTTGGAGTCGATGGAATCCAGTTCCCGGCCGGTGAAGTAGTAGGGATTGCCCGCCTCGGTACCGCTGAAGTCCGTGAAGTTCTCATTCAGGCGATACATCTTGCCGTAGGCATCGTACTCATAGCGTTCGCTGACGGTTCCATTCGAGGCAAACAACACCGAAACACTATACAAGTGGTCGTGACCATAGTAGTAATCACCCTGATTGTCGCCGACCAGTTTCTTCATCATCAGGGCCTCGTCGATATAGTTGCCCCAGACATAGTATCGCTGATCGACGCCCGAACCGTCGGTATCCAGCAACACCCGCTGGCCGTCATAGTAATACTGCGTGGTGGTCGAACCGATCACCGATTCGATCCTGCGGCCGAGGGCGTCGTAGGTATAGGTGGCTTTCGTGACGGTGCCGTTGGTGCTATCTCGGATATGGATCAGCCGGTTGTCATGGTCATAGTCATACCTATAACCGTTGAGTCCGCGATGATCCTTGGTCAAATTCCCGGCCGCGTCGTAGTACACATTGGTCCCGCCGACGGTCAGGTATTCGTTGGCCGGATTATGAGTGTATTGCGTGGTCACGGCGCCGTCATTCCGCAGGGTTGTCCGGTTGCCCAGTTTATCATACTCATATCCTTCATCCGGCCGGGCGGGATTGGACTCGTGGTAATCCCCGGCCGTCACGCGATCCAGTGTATCATAACTATAAACTTCCGCAATAGCCGACCGATGATTGAATATCTTGCTGACGATGTTGGAGTTGTCGTCAAGGGGTATTATCATGACATTACAGCTTTACCCGGCGCTGATCGGCCTATCGAGGGATTGTGCAAATTCCATTTCCGTGTAGAATAACACATCGACAGGATCGATCGGCATTTTATCAACTCAACCCGCGATACGAAACGCGGATGTTTGCCCCACCGAATCCTGCACCAATCGAGGATAATGCGTGAAGAAGTTTTTAAAGGATATCATCATCCAGGCCGGACAACGGGCAAAGGATCTGCGCGGCAAAGCCGGAGGACTGGCGATCGATCGCAAATCCAAGCGCGACCTGGTCACCGAAGCGGACAAAGCCGTCGAAAAGTTTCTGATCGAAGGGATTCGGCGTGAATTTCCGAGTCACGGCATCTTCGCCGAAGAGACCGGTCGTCACGACGGCGACGAGTTCCAGTGGATCATCGATCCGATCGACGGCACGACCTCGTACATTCACGGCCATCCGTTTTATTCGGTGTCGGTCGCCCTGCAGCAAAAGGGCCGATCCATTCTGGCGGCCGTGTATGCGCCATCATTGGACGAATTATTCGAGGCCCAACTCGGCAAAGGAGCGACGCTAAACAACCAGCCGATTCGTGTATCGAATGAATCGGACCTGGAAGATTCGCTCCTGGCGACGGGTTTTGCCTGCATGAGAGATAACCACACGTACAACAATTTGCCGTACTTTACGCAAATCCTTCCGCGGATTCGCGATGTTCGCCGGACGGGATCGGCGGCGGTGGATTTGTCGTATATCGCCTGCGGACGGCTCGAGGGATTCTGGGAGTTGAACCTCAAACTTTACGATATCGCCGCCGGGGCGCTGATCTTGTCGGAGGCCGGCGGAAAGGTAACCGATTTTACCGGCCGACAAAATGGACTACCGGCCGAATTGATCGCGACCAATGGACACATTCATGATAAAATGATCGCGATCCTCCGTCGAGTCAAGGCGGAAATTTTCAGCGACAAATCTCATTCAAAGGGATGACGGCCATGACGGATAAGCAGACATTTTTCGATAAAGACACCTTCGCTCAGTATTGCGGCATCGAATTGATCGAGGCGGCCGATGGCCACGCGGAGGCGCGGCTGACCATTCAGCCGCATCATCTCAACGGCGTCGGGACCGTCCACGGGGGGATGATCTTTTCGCTGGCCGATCTGGCCTTTGCCGCCGCATGCAATTCCTACGATACCCCCGCCGTGGCCATCAACGTCAACATCCAGTATCTCAAAGCCGTCTCCGAAGGGACTCTTGTCGCCAAAGCACGGGAAGTATCGCTCAGCAGAAAAATCGGGACCTATGCCGTGGATGTCACCGACGGTAACGGCGAACTTGTGGCATCTTTTCAGGGAATGGCGTACAGAAAATGAAACCGTTGATTTCGATCGCGTTGTTGAATACGATTGTGGATTAAGATTCATTTCTAAAATTTCTTCACTATGGAAAGGGGCGGAAACATGGGAATTCAAAAACATATCGTATCGTTGTTGGTGGCGCTGCTCGTTGGCCTGGCGCTGTCGGGATGTTCGGCGAAATCCCACGAGGATCTGGCGACAGCCAAAGCGGAGGCGGCCAAGGCGCAGGCCGAGACGGCTGTTCTGAAGAAAGATTTGCAGACGGCAAATGAAGCAACCGCGAAGCTGCAAACCGAGAAAGACGCTCTCGCCGCCCAGGTCAAGACGATGACCGGCGAACTGGATAAGTTCAAAACCGATCTGGCCGCGGCCGTGAAAGATCGGGATGGATTGCAGGAGCAGATTAAGAAATTTACCGGCGATGCCTCCGGTGCGGCGGCCCAGACCAAAATCATCGACGAACTCAAGGCCCAACTGGCGGCCCTGACGACCAAGTACACCTCCCTGCAGGGCGAAAACGGCAAACTCCAGTCAACCATCAAAGACCTGCAGGATAAGCTCACAAAAGCCGGGTCCAACCTGATCCCCAAGCTGCCGTAACAGTGCAGGATCGCAGGAATTACATTCGGCAGAGGTAATCCTTAAGGTTACCTCTGCCACGACATCGCTTTGGAATATTCGGGGTATCGCCCTTCCAGCCTGAACACCAGTAATAAACATCGGATTATCAAGAAAATTCCGATCAATAACGGAGTTTTCAGGCATTTATCGACCAAAGGTTTTTGCGATCAAAGGCGTTTTGCCAATCGATCGATGGTCAGCGGGGCGCAGCCCTCGAAATGGTTGTTGGCGTGGACGAAGGTCCGCATCTTGCGCAGCATATTCTGACGAAGGATCGCGATCAGGGCATTCATACTTTCATCCTGCGGCAGGATAACGCGATCCCACCGACCGTCGGAAAGCTTCTCGATCTCGCTTCGGTCGGGACCCTGAAGACGAATGACGCAGGGACCGCCGGTGGCGATATCATGCTCGGCGGCGACCTCGGCGATGGGCGGCATGTAATACCCTTCGATGAGGACCATTCCCAGATTGCGACTCCGAAGAAAATCGAAAAAGCTTCGGATCAAATAGTTGGGGTTCCGAACCTCGATCGCAAAATCAAATCCCCCCGGTAAACGATCAAAGAACGCGTCGAGCCGTTCAAGAAAGATTTCCAGAGAGGGCATTTTGTTGCGATTGAGATATTCGAACTGCAGAATCAGCGGTCCCAGTCGGGATCGCATCGGCGCCAGACGCTCCAGAAAATCCGTCATCAAACCAGCGTCAAGAAAATGCGGATTGGGTCGGTTGGCATACGCGGAATAGGTGGGCGGCTGCTTCGCGTAAAAATGGGTCAACGTAATCGAGTTTGGCGCCTTGATGGAAAACACAAAATCCTCCGGCGTCGCCTCGGCCAACTCCTGCGGTTCGTTCGGCGCGGGCATCTTGACGCCCGGGGGAAACAGCGACCAGAACCACGAATCGATCTCGACCGTGTCGAAGATCCTCGCGTATTCCCGGAGATACTCCGCCGCGCCGCCCGAAACCCCGGGACGATAGACCAATCCCTTCCACGAATCAAACTTCCATGAGCAGGTCCCGACGCGAAGCAGACCGCGGAATTCCTCGGGCACGGATACGCGAGAAAGCGACGGCGGTTTATTGTCCCACAAGGGCAGGGAACATTCCATAAACGCCCTTTCGAATCATCATGACGGCAATGGCCGCCAGGATCAGACTGGCTACCTTGGAAAAGGCCTGGGATCCCGCTTTTCCAAGCAATCGGGACCAGAAGTCGGACGTCAACAATACAAGCCCGGCCAAACCGATATTCGTGACAATGGCCAGGATTGTAGCCGCCTGGCCATGAGTTCCAACAAGCATCAACTCGGTGGTCAACACCGCCGGGCCCACGATCAGGGGAATCCCGAGAGGAACGGCACCGATGATGTCAATCCGTTTGGCATATTTGACGCCGCTGATGATGTCGAGGGTGGCGATGATGAACAATAACGTTCCCCCGGCCACCATAAAATCGCTCATCGTGATTCCCAGCCGCTGGAAGAGATATTGACCGAGGAATAAAAAACCCACCGCCACCGGCAGCGCCGTCAGGATGGATTGACGAACGATATGACGGCGTATCTTCGGATCCATGCCCTCGGTCAGGCCGAGATACATCGGCAAGGTTCCGATCACATCCACCGCCACGAACAGCGGCACAAAAGCCAATACGAAATCATCGACCGTCATGAAAATACCTCGCAAGGTCCGTTCGGTTTCAATACGCTGTCTCCATCACTGTACCGAGGAGTTCCCCGTCATGCAAGAAACGATTCGGCGCAAGAAAAAGGCCGAAAGGACAAATCCTTTCGGCCGTACATCCATGTGGAAAACGATTTTACTTCTTTTCCTCTTTCTTCACGTCCTTCCGGGTCGCGGAAGGCGGCACGGCGGGAGTCGCGGGCTTGGCGGCCGGCGCCGAATCGCGGATCATATTCTGATTGGCTTTCATATCTTCCATCCGCTTTTTCATTTGCTCCTGCATGGTCTTCATCCGCTCTTCCTGGCCCTTGATCTCTTCATTCATAGCGGCCTCTTTTTTCGCGATCAGATCCTTAAGGGCTGTGGCGGTCTTGGTCGCCTTTTCGGCCTCGGCAATCTTCAATACGGCTTTCAATTCGTCGATCACGGCCTGATGCTGCTGTTTCCTCTGGGCAAGCTGAGTCTCAAACTGCCGGGTCTGCATTTCCATCATTCGTTCCCGATCCAGACGAGAAGCGCTGGCGGGAACCGCCGGAGTCGCCGGCGTGGCGCCGGGCTTTTCGGATACCGACGCCTCTCGGGCCGCACGAACGCGGGCACGGGCATCTTCATTGCGTTTATCGTCGGCGGCTTTCTTATCCTGAGCCCGCAGAGCCGAGGAACTTGCCAGGGCCAGTACGATCAGTAGGAATGCCATCTTCTTCATAATCTTCTCCATGATTTTGTTTGTCTGTTGTATTGTTTGGATGGATCCATCAACGAATCCCATTTTATATCAATAACAACGCCCCGTCGATCCTTTTTATTGCGTACGGGGCCTTACCCCTGATATCGGCAAGCGAAGGTCGTCAAGGTGAATCTCGACATGCGATATGACGCAACCTCTTTTGTGAAAAAGAGTTATCGCGGGTTGACCGTGGGCGGGTCCGCAGAATCCATCGCGATCAATCCTCGTTCAAACAATCGTCGGCGCAGCTCGTTCGCTCCGGAAAACGCGATGGCGTCCATACCGATTTTTTTCGCGCCCTCGACATTCGTAACCAGGTCGTCGATATACAAACACTCTTGTGGAACGGTGGCGACCGATTCGGCGGCCTTGCGAAAGATGTCCGGAGAGGGTTTCATCATACCGACTTCAAAGCTCAATATCGGCCGGGCAAATATCGAAAGAATCGGATACCGGCTCCGTAGATGCTGCCAGTGAAGCGGATCGGTATCGGAAAGCAAACCCAGCGGTTGCCGTCCCTCAAGTTCCCGAAGCAACCGTTCCATGCCCGGCATCGGAGTAAACACGTCGCACCACAACTCGCTGAAACGTTCAAAGGAGACGTCGATGCCGAATCGTTGGCAAATCGTCCGATGGAATTGTCGCGGAGTAATCCGGCCGGTGCCGAAGTCAACCAGCGATGGATCACGCATGAATCCGGCGATCGTCTTTTGCGGATCACCCTCGATCATCGCCGTGCCGAGATGTTGAGTCAGGCGGGAGATGTTGACATCGACGATCACCCGACCCAGATCGAAGATAATCGCCCGGATGTTCGATGAACTCATGGATGGCGGCTCCCGTTCGTCGCAGACGCGGGCGATTCGATCATATCGCTATAGGAACCGGGGATCAGATCGTCGGGGCAAATCCCGAAGAGCTCCATATATCGTCGGCATTGCTCGGTCAGTCGATCACGGCCGATCGCGCCCGTCTCGTCGATGGCCTCGATCTCGACAAATGTACCCAATGGACCAACCTGATCGAGATGGATTTTTACATTGTCGATATAATAAATCTCTCTCTGTTTGACTACCTGTACGCGAATCCCGAGTGCATCGGCGAGAACCTGCCGCATCGCCGGATCGGGCCGCAGACGACACAAGGTCACGTCCGCCTGCTTGGGCCCCGGCTGATCCGGCCGCGAATAATAGACCAGAGCGTTCTCGATGGTCCCTTCCCGAAGTTTCAATCGACCCGAAGAAACCCGGAAGTACGTATCGACCTGATGGTCCATCCCGCAAAAAACGGCGCCCTGCTTACGAAGAATCTCTCGAATCCGCCCCGGATCCTCGCACCGCGCTTTGATTTCAATATGGATATGCGACATAGTAACCGGCGATGGATCTACTCGGTCTTCTGATAGACGCGAACATAGTCGATCAGAAACGTCTGCGGGAAAATCGAATCGTCGATCCCCTTCTGTCCGCCCCAGGCCCCGCCGAGAGCCGTGTTGAGAATCAGGTAATGCGGCTTATCAAACGGCCACACATCGTTGCCGGCACCCTCGTTGGCGAAGGAAAAATACTTCTGATCGTCGAAGAAGAAATCGATGCGATCCGGATACCAGTCGATCGCATAGACATGAAAGTCGTTGTAGGGCGCCTTGGCGGTGATGCGGTTTCCCTTATTGGTTTTCTTGACGTGATTGTAGGCCTTGGTGTGAATGTTGGCGTGGATCACTTCCGGATCAAAGCCGACATTCTCCATGATATCGATCTCCCCGCAGGCAGGCCAGCCGAGCGATCGATTAACCCCAAGCATCCAGATCGCCGGCCATGTGCCCCGCCCGGTGGGAATCTTGGCGCGGACTTCGATGCGCCCATAGACCCATTCCGCCTTGCCGCGCGTGATCAAGCTGGCCGACGTGTATTCGCCCTTCTCGAAGGGTTCCTTGCGGGATTCGATAACCAGATGTCCCTTCTCCACACGGGCGTTTTCCGGCCGATCCTGCGTGTAATACTGTTTTTCATTGTTGCGGACAAAACCCTTTTCATAACCCCATTTGGTCGGATCCGGACGGCCGCCTTTGTCAAACTCATCATTCCAGACCAGCTTCCATGTCTGTCCATCGCGCACGATCTGTTGCGGAACGGAGGATGCTTTCGATGGGACATCGGGAAGATCTTTCGGTTGGGACAATGGTTCGGCCGATACGGTCATCTTCGACCGCAGCGCCGTCTTGTTGATCGTGCCCCCGCCGGTCTGAAGGAAGAAACGATTGTTATCCACCCCCGCGTCGATATTCATCGTCGGTGTGTTATCGCCGGTGAACGTCGCTTCCGTCAGCGGCAGCCATTTCCCATCGGCGGTCTGTATCCAGCCATTTCCATAGACCGCACGGCGCGACTGCCTGGCGCTTTCGCCGTTGCGCCGGAAATCCTCCACGAAGGAATAATAACCTTTCAAAAGTTCCCCGCCCGTCAGGGTCTGGAAACTGGCCATGTGTTTCCACTCATTTGTATCCGGCGGCGAAATCAATGCCGAATAGGTTGTATGCGTTCCCTCGACCTGGGCGAGGACCAGACAGCGAACCGTCTGGCCGATCTTCCAGTCAAAATCGATCATGCTTTGGCCGCCGGTACCCTCGTTGCCGAATCGTTTAATCCGAACGCCTTCGCCGCTGGAGATCACCTTGACGCGCTGATCCTCCGGAACCGCGTTGGGATTATTCTGGTTGCCCGGATCCCACACGGAAAAGATCGCGACCTTCCTGCTCGGCTCAATCAGTTCCTGAATGCCGAAGTAGCCGTGGTTGAATCCACACACGCAAAAGTAGCTTCCCCGCTGACTTTCTTGCACCGTGACTTCGTTATAAAATGCCACAGCGTCCGAAGCTTTATACCACAAATGAACCGACCTCGCCGCACGGGGCGCATCCGTCTGGGCGATCGCCATACCGCAAAAAATCATCGTCAACGCAAATAGGGCCTGTCGAAAAAATCGTTGTTTGGTATTCATGATTCATCGTCCTTTCTTGAATGATGGATTTGCCGCATTATAGCGATATCGTAACGCGAAACAACCCTCAAACCTACCGACGGGTGTCGGCCCACTCACATCGCGAGGTAAAGGATATAGGAGAACACGGCATGTGCCCCATTGGATTGTACAAATGAATATACACGGGCGGATGCCATCCGCCCGTTTGTCATGCCGCCGAAGACCGGTATCCAGACCAAACGCATACAAAAAAGGGTGGCGAATCCTTCTAATCGGTTGAGAGTATAACGCCTTTATTGGCCTGTTATGTCGGAGAAAGCCGGTGTCCGGATGTAGCACAACCGTCCCGGTTGTGTGTATGGGTGATTCGCGAACCGCCCATTCCATTATCTTGTACCCAATATGGCAGAAATCCATTACAATAGAAAAACCCACCTGTCCGATTTTGATATGTAGTTATAATTCTTGCACTTTGATCTCGTATATAATCCCCAGATTAACACTCGCTACGCAAAACAGATTATCTATATTATCTTTTCAAAATATTTTCCTCAGTTTTTTTGCGGATACCCAGAAAATCGCCTATCCGTCGATATATCCCACTAACAATCTATGCTAAACGTAAAACCAGTATTCACAACAAATTATCCAAATTGAAAATAGATAATAGTAGATTGAAAATAGTAACATAGAACAATTTATGCAACAGTGTTTTGTCACTTTCTTGCTGCCTTTAAAAATCGTAATTCCTTGTCATTCAACATCATAGAATTCTGGACAAAATTTTCTTGGGACACTTTACGCAACAGCGTTCTAACTAAAGGAGGGACCCATGTTTTTGCGTTGGGGCACACGGCGTGTGCCCTTAGATGCAAAAAAGTGTCGAACCCTTTAAGTCGGTTCGAGGGTTTGACACCTTTTATGATACAGGGTATAGAAGCGTCCCGCTTTCCGTAGGGGCACACGGCGTGTGCCCTGTTGTATCGTGCGAATGAATACAAACGGGCGGATGCCATCCGCCCCTACAATTTAGCCGTGCGGCAGCAACCGAACGAAGTGAGGTGGATGAAGATGTAGCACAACCGTCTCGGTTGTGTAAATGCTCATGTGAGACACTTGAGCTACTTCTGAGCAATGTACGGCCATGACGTTGGGTGGCAGCCACCGAGCGAAAGCGAGGTGGATGTTTTACGGACAATTAAATAGGAACCACTGGATAGTGGAAATCAGAGAACCCAAAGTTGGATTTCTCATTCGGTCGATTTATGGGTTTAACCCGTTATTAAATACGTGTGATTCGATCTTGATCCCGGAGCCATTTACCGGTATCGTGTTCTTCAATGGCTATGGATACGGAGGCGATGGATTGAGCGCAAACTGGATGAGCGGATTTCCTCCTGGAAAAACAGGACGTTTGAAACTGCAGCTTCCCGGCTGGATCGATGGTTTCATTCGGGAACATCAGCAGTTCTTCGGCGGACGTAACGAACGAATGGACTGGGTCATCGAGCTGGGCCGAGAGCACATCCGCCAGCGCACAGGAGGTCCGTTTGCCGCCGCGGTTTTCGACATGGATCACGATCGCATCGTTTCCGCGGGCGTCAATCTTGTGACCGCGCTGGACTGCAGCATCCTCCACGCCGAGATCGTCGCATTGATCCTGGCCCAGCAGAAGCTCAAGGCCTTCGATCTGGCCGCGATCTCGGGAGGGCGGTTTCAACTGGTTACCAGCGCCGAGCCATGCACGATGTGCCTGGGCGCGGTCGTGTGGTCGGGCGTTCGCTGTCTTGTCTGCGGCGCCCGCGACGAAGACGCCCGCGCGATCGGTTTTGACGAAGGGCCCAAACCCGTCGATTGGCCCGGCGAGTTGGAGCGGCGCGGCGTCGAAGTGGTCCGCGATGTGCGGCGAAACGAGGCCGTCGAGATTCTCAACGAATACAAAGCGCTCGGCCGGGAGATCTACAACAGCCGTCGGTAAAAAATCTGTATTTATAGTATAACAATAGGAGGTATGGAATATGTATAAGTTTGTAATGATGATCCTGGTTCCGCCGGCGTTGATTTCGGCGATGGTATTTTCACCCGCACCGGTCGCTGAACCTTCCGCCATCGACATGGCCCCCTTCGGTTTTGTGACCGTGCAGCCGGAGGACAACGCCGTCGGCCTCCGATGGGCCGAACCGCGCAAAATCAATCGCATCGAGGTGGAATTCGACGAGCCGACGGACCCTGCGCCATCGGGTCTCCAACTGCAATACTGGCACCGATACTGGGACGGCAAACCCGATCCGATTCTTTCCGAGCAGACCAGCGGAAAAGTCGGCTGGGATGCGATGGACGACTGGACCAACGGCAAATGGATCAACGCCAAAACGCGAACAACCGTCGAGGGAAATCGGGTCACATTTCAATTTGAACCCATCGGAAACGACGAGATTAAAACCGCCGCGGGTGGCTTGACCTATCGCAAAACGCTGTGGGTCCGCCTTCGCGGCGAAAAGGAAACGCCTTCGACGCGCGGAGCACGGATATTCACCGAGTCGGGCGCGGTTTCGCAGAAGGTTCGTATCCAGTTCGGCAAACCAAATGATTCGACGTTTGATTCACCGTCCGCCGAGACGGGGCGATTGGAAATCTTCAACGGTCGGATTCTTTCCATCGATTCGGGCGATGACACCACATCGATTGATCCCGAAAAACGATGGACGATCCCGGCAGGGGGGGCGGCGTCAGTGGTTGCTGATCTGCTTGTTGCGCGCGACGCCGTCGACAAACGCTACGACCGCACGATTGTAACCGTTCGCTGCGGCAAGCGATCCTTTTCCTTCGCCGTCGATGACCTTGCCGGCGGCGAGCGGATCCTCGTCGATGATCTCGGCGCTCTGGTTACGACCGCAACAGACACAATCTCCATCGACGAGTATCGCGGGATTGTCCGCCGGGAATTCGGCGGTCGAAGCGTCTTTGACCGGATCAAGACCGTCGAGGAACAAACGCTCGGCCGGGCGTGGGATGAGATGCCGCTGAAACGGCCGTTGTATTTTGTCCACGGCCTTCCCGGCAGCCGCAACGTGATGCACCAGTTACCCAACGGCGATATCGAAATCGCCTCCGAAAGCCGCTGGTTCAACCTGCCGGCAAGCGATCGCGACACCCGGCGCCAGCTCTGGGAGGGCAGGGCCCTCCGGATCGGTCTCGGTCTTCCGCCGGACTGGCTTCGCGGCGGACGCGAGCTTCGCGAGGGCTATTTGCCGCAGTTGAGAACCTGGTGGCAGGCGGGACAGGTCTATTACGAACAACAATCCATTCTGGCTCCAATGGATGGTGATTATAAAGATATCGCCCTCGACGATCCCTCGGTTCTGCTGATGCAGATTCGCGTGGTCAATCTTTCCGAATCCGAACGCGCAACCGCGAGTCTTCGTTGGGCTTCCAATGCGGGCCGGGAAGGCAACCTGCGAATCGTCGGCAACAGGGTCGTCAGCGAAACGGCCGACGGACCGCGAACGCGATGGGTCATTCGCACGGGCGATCACGGCCGATTTGAAGCCGCGGGGAAGACCAGCCAATGGTCCTGTGAACTGGCCGCCGGTCAGTCCGTCCATCTTTTTTTGGCGATCCCTTCGATTACCGTAAACGACGACGAGGCCGCGGCACTGGCCAAACTGGACTTTCATGCCGAGGCGGATCGCGTATGCGCCTTCTGGCGGGATATCACTTCGCTGGGAACGCAGATTCAGACGCCCGACTCGTGGCTCAACGATTTCTACAAAGCCCACCTTCGTCATCTGCTGGTCAACTGCTACAAGGAAATCGGAACCGATTACCTGCACGCCCATGTCGGCACGTTTCATTACGGCGTGTATCCGAACGAATCAGTTATGATGATAAGCGATCTTGATAGACGAAATTATCCGGATATGGCCCGGAGGAATCTCGACGCGTTCCTGCGCTACCAGGGCAGCGTGATGATGAACGGCAACTTCCGATCCAAGCAGGGCCAGTTCTACGGGGCCGGCGGCCATGAAACGGGCAACTACAATAAAAGCCACGGCTACGTGATGTGGAACATGGGCCAGCACTGGAGGTTCACGCGCGACCGGCAGTGGATGGAAAAATCCGCGCCGGGTTTGATCGAGGCGTGCGAGTGGGTCCTTCGGGAACGCAAGACCACGCAGGAACCCGATGGCAGCGGCAATCGGCGGATCGAGTACGGATTTCTTCCGTCGGGCTCGCTGGAGGATGTGACCGATTACTGGTATTGGCTGGCGACCAACAGCGCGACGGTGTGGGGTTTTTGCGAACTGGCCGACGCGCTGGCGGATTACGGCCATCCGGAAGGGGCGCGCCTGCAGAAAGAGGCGAAGGCCTATTTTGATGATTGTATGGCCGCCATCAACGAATCCAGCATCCGCTGCGCGGTCGTTTCGCTGCGGGATCACACCTGGGTGCCCAAGATTCCGTCGGAACTGTATCAGCGCGGTCGCTCGCACGGCTGGCTTCGCGAGGTACTCGAAGGATCTCTGTTTCTGCCGGCGTATGGCCTGCTTGAGCCCGACGATCCGCGAACGCGTTGGATTCTCAAAGATTACGAGGACAACCTCTACATTTCCGACCGCTATGGGTACGGCATTCCGGCGTACGAGGACTTCTGGTTTTCGCGCGGCGGATTTTCGCAGCAGGCCAATCTGCTCGACGGGCCCCTGCCGTATCTGTGGCGCGACGAGATCGAACACTACCTGCGGGCCTTCTTTAACGGGTTTGCGTCGGCTTTTTATCCGGAGATCCGGATGTGCAACGAGCATTCCCTGCCGGAACTGGGTTATCCGCGCGGCGATCACTTCAAGAGTTCCGACGAAGCGCAGGTAACGTATTGGCTTCGGCTGATGTTCATCAACGAGCGGAAGGACGCTCTCTATCTCGGTCAGGCGATTCCTCGGGCCTGGCTGGCGGCGGGAAAGGCGGCGTCGATCGCCAACGCCGCGACGCACTTCGGGCCGATGTCGCTGTCGTATCAATCCATCGACGACCATCGGATCGAGGTCACGCTGGAGCCGCCGAAGCGCAATCCGCCGAAAACAATCTACCTGCGAATCCGTCATCCGAAAAAGAAACCGATTCAATCGATCGTCTGTAACGACAAACCATGGACGGACATCGACAAGGACAACGAGTGGATCGTTCTTCCGGGCCGGCTGGATACCCCGCAGAAGATCCTCGTGCACTACTGAGGGCTCGTCATGTCCGTACGGTTTGTTCTCGGTCGAAGCGGCAGCGGCAAGACCCGTCATTGCATTGACGGAGTCATCGCCGCGCTGCGCGATTCGAGCGAAAAGGGACCGTTGCTGTTGCTGGTTCCGGAACAGGCGACGTTTCAGGCCGAGCGGTCGATCCTTACCTACAGCGGGCTGGCGGGTTTCAGTCGGCTTGGCGTCCTGTCCTTCGACCGATTGCGGTTTTTGTTGACGGGCAGCCCGTCAGGAGTTCGGGAGATATCGTGTCTCGGCCGTGAGATGGCCGTGTATCGCATTTTACACGCCAACCGCGACAAGCTGTCGATCTTCGCCCGGGCGGCGGATACGACAGGGTTGGCGCGACACCTGGCCCGGGTCATCATCGAGCTTCACCAGTCCGCCAAGCAACCCGACGACCTTCGGCACCTTCTGGACGAATTCGCCGCACGGCCGGCCGCGGGCCAAACCGACCGCAAGTTCGCCGATATCGCGATGGTGTTTGAGCACTACAGCCGCTGGCTCGCCGAGCGGGAGGAAATCCTGATCGATCCCGACCGGCAGATGATCGGTCTGCAACAACGCATCGGCGTTTCCGATCGAATCCGCGGGGGGCGGCTCTGGGTCGATGGATTCGCGGGTTTTACCCCGCAGGAGCAATCGCTGCTGATCGAACTGATCCGAACCTGTCGGCATACGGAGATCGCGCTGTGCCTGGATCCAACGGCAATCGATTTAGACAATGTCGATCCGATGCAACTAAATCCTGTCAGTCTCTTTGCCGCGACGGAGCGGACGTATTGCGAGGTTCTCGATGAGATTCGACGTGCCAAAGCCCCGGTCGAATCCCCGATTCTGCTTTCCCGAATCCGACGATTTTCCACGGCGTCCCCTTTGGCCTGGATCGAGCGTTGCCTGTTCGAGCAGGATGATCCTGTCGCCCCGAAGACGGCGATGGTTCAGGCACCTGAAACCATTCGTCTCATCGCCGCCCTGACGATGCGTACAGAAACGGAGACGATCGCCCGCGAGATCCATCGGCTGGTCCGATTGGGACGATTCCGGTATCGCGATATCGCGGTGGTCGCCTCGGACCTGTCGGGATATCAGCCGTATCTGCGGGCGGCGTTTGCCGACGCGGCGATTCCCTGTTTCATCGATCGACCCGATCCGGTCCATCATCATCCCGTCGTTGAACTGATCCAGACGGCGCTGACGGTCGTGCTGGACGGATTTGTCACGGTGGATATTTTCGCATGGCTGAAAACGCCGCTGTCTCCCTTGGACGGCGATTCGGTCAGCCGGTTGGAAAATTATTGTCTGGCCTTCGGCATCGACCGGCGAGACTGGATGAGCGACGCGGACTGGACATACTGCGAAAGCGAACTGAATCAGAAATCCGAACGAGGACTATCCCGATGGGATGTAACGCAAATCAATACGATCCGCCGGAAGGCCGTCGGCCCACTGCTGGCGTTGCGCCGGAATCTGGGATTGGCGGATTCGGAACAGCCGCTTTCGGCGGGCGATTTTGTTCAGGCCGTCTGGACGTTGCTGGACGAGCTGGACATTCCGGGGAAACTGGATCTTCTCGGACGCGGCGATCCGGATCAGGCCCGAATCCATCGCCAGCTTTTTGAGAAACTCGTCGATCTGTTCGATGAGTTTTCCGACATCTTTAGCGGCGAAACCCAGCCGGCAAACGAGTGGTTTTTTATCCTGCAATCCGTGCTGGGACAACTGACGCTCAAGCAAATTCCGCCCATGCTGGATCAGGTTTTGGTCGGATCGATCGAGCGCAGCCGTCATCCCGACCTTCGCGCGGTCTTTCTGATCGGCGCGACCCAAAGACAATTTCCCGTTCCCATCGAAGATGATCCGATCCTGACCGACGACGACCGTCTTGCGGCTTCGCAGCGGAAGTGCATTCTTTCCGACCGGCTGGGTCGGCAGCTTTCGGCCCGGCCGTACCTGGCGTATATCGCTTTCACGCGACCCAGCGAACGGCTCTATATCACCTGGCCGCTGGCCGATGGCGAGGGGAAACAGCAGTATCCCTCGCGCTTTGTTCAGATGCTTGCCGAACGGCTGAACCTCAGGATCGAGGAAGCGGGCTCCGCGGATTTCGACCGGACCTGTCTATCCGGCCCGGCCGAACTGGAGGACCATCTGTGTGATCCGTTCTCGCGCGGCGGTACCGACATTCGCCAATCCAGTTGGCTGCGTTTGGTGGAGCGACTGGAGAGCGGTCCCGAATCCCCTGTATCGCGAATCGCTTCCCGTCTTCGTTCGGCGATTCACTACACGAATACCGCGATGCTGGATCCGGTTCTCGTCCGCCGTCGCTGGCCAAACGATCTGCCCGTCTCGGCCAGCAAACTCGAATCGTATGGGACGTGTCCGTATCAATTCTTCGCCCGCTATCTGCTCGAACTTCGTCCGCGCGAGATTCTTCGCATCGAACCGGTCGATCTGGGCACATTGTATCATCGGATTCTCGAACAGCTTTTCCATCGGCTCCGGAATGAGCGACTGGATTTCGCCACCGCGCCGGACGGCCATCAACGGAAACGGCTGCAGGAGGTTTTCGAGCGGGAAATCGAAACCGATCCGGCCGTCGCGGGACTGATCCGCCACTCGCGGCAAAACGCCTGGCGGATTCGTTCGGCGCTGGGTTATCTTTCGGACGCCGTCGCTACCCTCGCCCGGATCTGCCGAGCCGGCGAGTTTCGTCCCATCGCCGCGGAGGCCTCCTTCGGTCCCGGCCCGGATCAGCAGCGAATCGAGCTGGCCGCTTCGGACGGCACGCCGATTGTGCTGTGCGGCTCGATCGACCGCGTGGATTCGGTACGCGGCGGAAACAAGAATATCGCTATCCTTTTTGACTATAAGCGCAAACGCCGGTCCATTTCATGGACCCTGTTGAATGAAGGCATCGATCTGCAGTTGGCGGTCTATCTGGTGGCGTTGCGACACATGAAACCGGACAACATCATGATCGATGAAGTTGCAGGTGCCTTTTATCTGCCCATCGAACCGCCCCTGCCCAAGTCCGTATTCGTTTCGGAGAGCGATTCGTCGGCGGAAGAAGACAAACCCGAGAAAGCGCAGACGAAGGCCAACGGCATTTTCAACGGGCAATACGCGCGTCTGCTGGATCGCGATGCGTCCAAATGGAGTCAATGCTACAATTACTATGTCTCGGGGCGCGATGTCTTCGGGCATTATCCCACCAGCGGCGCGATTCATCCGGAGCCGTTCGCGACGCTTTCGGCTTTCGCCCGCGACAGCATCCTTCGTCTTTCGGAATGTATTCTATCCGGCCGGATCGACATTGTCCCCTATCGGTACAATCGTACCATGCCCTGCACCCAGTGCGAGTATCGATCGCTGTGTAAATTCGACTGGCGGATCAATGATCCCCGCATTCTGGCTCCGTTGAACAAGGTGCAGTTTCTCACGCGCATCGGGGGAGCCGACGATGCGTAAACCCTCCTGGACGAAACGACAGAAGGCGGCCATCGACGCTCGCGGACGGGACATTCTCGTGACCGCTTCGGCCGGGACGGGCAAGACGGCGGTACTTACCGAACGCTATCTGCAATGTCTGCTGGAACCGATCGAACCGGCCGGCGTATCGGAGATTCTGGCGTTGACCTTTACCGATGCCGCCGCGGAAGAGATGCGATCCCGAATCGCCGAGCGACTTCGGCGCGAATCGATGACCACGCACAATCCATTCCTTCGCGCCCAACTCCTTCAGCTCGACACCGCGTGGATCAGCACCCTGCATTCGTTCTGCAAACGGATCCTTACGGAATTCTTTTATGAGCAATCCCTCGATCCGGCCTTCCGTATTCTCGACGCCGACGAGCAGATGCTGCTCAAGAACGAAACGCTTCAACAGATCATCGAGGAGGCCTGGGAAGATCCGGAACTGTCTCCGGGGCTGGAACAACTTCTGTATCGCCGCGATCTCGGCGGACACGATCGCAATTTTCTTTCGCAGATTCTTCGAGCCGCCGACTTCCTCGATTCGGTCGCATCGCGATCGGAGTGGTTGAATCGCGCCGGGGAATTGTCGAGGATCGAAACGCTTCACGGGGAATGGTTCCTTCGGCGACGCGCCGAGATGTTGACCCGTCGGCTTCAGGATTGTCTGGCGCGAGTGGAATTTTCCCGACAGCTCGACGCCGTTTGCACGGACGGTTACTGGTCCGATTTTCTGCGCGACGAGTTTCCAGCCGTTTTTCGCGGGGCCCTTCGCCTGCTTGAGGAAGGACAGTGGGATGTCTGTCGTACTCTGATCCTGACGGGGAGTTTTCCGTCTTTTCCGCGCCGTCCCAAAACGATGTCGGAGGAAACCGCCGACCGCGTCAAGGCCGCCGCCATGGAGGCCAAGCGAAAATTTCTTGCCTTGCGCAGCATGGCCATCGTTGCTCCCGATTATGAACAGCGGATCGCCGCGTCGGTCCACCTCCAGACCCGGATCCTGATCGAGCTGATCGGTCGTTTCGACCGCGGATATGCCCGGGCCAAGCTGCGCCGCAACAGTCTTGATTTTGCCGACCTGGAACACCGCGCTTTGGAGATGCTGACTTCGCGGGAAGACGTTGCGGAGATCCTTCGCCGTCGATTCCGATGTATCTTCCTCGACGAATACCAGGATATCAATCCCATCCAGCAGGCCCTCATCGATCGCATCCGTCGCCGCGACAATGTTTTTGTCGTGGGGGACGTCAAGCAGAGCATTTACGCGTTTCGTCAGAGTCGTCCGGAAATCTTTTTGGCGCGTCTGGACGGGGCCGTCGAAGCGCTCCGCTCGGAGGATCCGCTTCGTGTCGATCTGATCGACAACTTCCGATCGCGGCAGCCGATTCTCGACTTTTCCAATCAGGTATTCCGCCGAATCATGCGATTCTCCGTCGCTTCGATCGATTACGACAGCCGGGCCTTGCTGCAGCCCGGTTTCGAATATGCACCTCTTGCGGAAGGGACCGTCCCGGCCGATCTGGTTGAGCTGTGTATCCTGGACGAACCTTCGTCGGGTTCGGACTCCGACGACGATTCCGAAACCAGTTCCGAGGAAGCAAGGGATTGGGAACCATCGGGCGTTGAAACCTTCGCGACCTCCTCCCAGCGGCAGGCCGCATGGATTGCCGAACGGATTCGCGCCATGGTCGGCGCGGACACGGGCCGGCCGCAGTTTACGATTTTCGACAAGGCCGCCAACGCCTACCGCGATGTCGCCTACGGCGATATTGTCATCCTGATGCGCAGTCTTTCCCATAGCGCCTCCGAATACGTCGAGGTTCTCCAGCAGGCGGGCGTTCCCGTCTCCTCGCAATCCGCCGCGGGGTATTTTTCCGCCACCGAAATCGGCGACATGCTGGCGTTGCTCAAGGTGCTGGATAATCCCCGGCGCGACATCGAACTGGCCGCGGTCCTGCGAAGCGCGATGTTCGGCCTGAGCGATAACCAACTCATGCAAATACGTCTATGTGTACCCGAAAAATCCGGAGATTATTACGAAGCCCTGCGTTCGGCGGTCAGGGACAGCGAAGACGCCGGCATGCGCGACCGAATCGCCGCCATTTTCCGGCAACTGGACGACTGGCGATCGACGGCGCACGCCGTCGGCATCGCCGAGATGATCCACCGCGTGTATCGCGATACGGGGTATTTGACGTTCATGTCGGCGCTTCCGAACGGTCGCCAACGTCGCGCCAACCTGCTCAAGCTTCATGATCGCGCGGTGCAGTTTGAATCGTTTACCGAGGTCTCGCGGAGCGGCTCGCTGGCCCGATTTGTCGAGTTTCTCGAAAAACTTCTCGATCAGGATCGCGACTGGGCGACCGCCGAACCCGACGCCGCCGAAAACGCCGTGCGGATTCTGTCGGTGCATAAGAGCAAAGGGCTGGAGTTTCCCGTTGTATTTCTCGCCAATCTGGAGCGGCGATTCAACTTTCGCGATCTCGGCGACGATTGCGTGTTCGATGACGAGGATGCTCTTGGATTGAAAATCATCGAACCGATCCTTGCACAAAAGTTTCCTTCCGTGGTACATGAACTCATCGTCGATAAGCGCCATCGGAGGGGATTGGCCGAAGAGATGCGGATTCTTTATGTCGCGGTCACGCGGGCACGCGAGCGGTTGATCCTTACAGCTTCGGCCAAACTGGATACATGCCGACGACTTCTGGACGGCTGCCGACTCCGTCCGGAGGGGCCGCAGGATTGGCAACTGCGCGACGTGAAGAACCTGTTCGAGTGGATTCTGTACGGCCTGGCGGACGTCAAGTCGATGTATTCGGCCGTGGGTCTTGATCCTCCGACGCATGCGACGGAGATCCGTCCGTGCCGTTTCGAAATCCTTACTCAGGAGGCAAGTGACCGATTGGCCGGGCGGATTCTTGCCCATAAACGCAATCGATTGGAATTTCCGCTTCCCGCAAACCCTGCGGAAGATCTGGCTGCGCAGACGGCCGCCGATTCGATCCGAACGGCGCTGCAGTGGAAGTATCCCTTCCTTGTTTCGACCGGCCTTCGAGCGAAATTATCCGTGAGCGAATTGACGCACCGCGAGGATGAATATGCCGTGAGCGATGTATCCGATTGTCTTCACCGCAGGCCCAGCGCGATGGGGCCGTCCGGCACGACCGGCCGTCCCGATGCCCGGCTTCTTGGCAGCGCGATCCACTCGATCCTTCAGCATATCGATCTTTCGATGCCTCCGAGCCGCGAGACGATTCTTGCCGCCGGGGAGCGTGCCGTTGGATGTAATCAAATCCCCGCGTCGATTTTGCGGCATATCGATCCGGATTCGATCGCGGCCTTTTTCCGTACCGAGCCGGGCCGGCTTGCTTTGGATCATGCGAAGGATTTGCTTCGCGAGTGGCCGTTTACTTTCGCGCTGCCCGCCGATCAACTGGCGGAGGAATTCTCGACCGAACGAGCTGCCGATCCGGAAAATTTTGTCATCGTGCAGGGAATCGTCGATATGATCATCCCCGGCAAAGATGGTCTGACGGTTATCGACTTCAAGACCGACCGCGTGGAATCGAGCGAGGTCGCCCTACGTGCGGTCCGTTATCAGGCGCAGATGCACTATTATTGCATGGCGGCAAAAGGCATTCTTCAAAAACCCATCCGCGGAAGTTTTCTCTATTTCCTCTATCCGGGAGCGCTATTCCCCGCAAAAGATTTTTAATCGCTTGTCAAGGAGTGCGGGGCGGAATCAGGGCGTCGCGGATGGTTTCGATCCAGCGTTTGTTGGGGATGTCGTAGAGGATGAAGTCGCTGTCGAACTGCCAGTAGGCCCAGCTCCAGTTGCGCTGCTCGGCCTGGCGGGTAACGGCGTTACTATAGCGGACGCGGGAGGACATCTCCGCCTTATCATAGGCGCCGAACTCGCCGAGGTAGAGGGGGCGTTTATTCTTTTGCGACCAGGCCCGGGCCTTGTCGAAGGCGTCGGTGATGACCTTGAGCTCGTCGGGCGCGGCGTTCCACGGGATGCCGAGTTTATCCTTCTGATTGGTCCACGGGGCTCCCTGGTGGGTGAACTCGAAGGGGCTGTAGAAATGGATGGTGACGATGAGATTGCGGTCAGCTTCGGGAAGCTTGAGGGTGTCGAGCTGGCCGATGTTATTCCATTGTGTGGGGCCGATGATCACCGTGCGGGTCGGATTGGTTGCACGGATGACGGCCAGGGCTTCGGCGAGATACTGGTTCCACAATTCGGCGTTGAGCTTGTCATGCGGTTCGTTGAGGATTTCGAAGAGGACTTCCATCGGGCGATTCGTATATCGCTCGGAGATCTGCCGCCAGAAAGAAAGGAATCGCTCTTTGAGTCCGGCCGGGTCTTTGGACATCGAGTTGAACTCGTGAAAATCAAGCACGACCATTAACTTGTTGGCCAGCGCGCCATCGACGGCCCAGTCGAGCGTGGACAGCCAGGAATCTTTGAGTTGATTATTTTCGCCGAAGGCACGGTCGCGGAGCGGATGCAGGTTGATCCGCACGTGATTAAAACCGGCCTGGCGGATCAACTGGAAATGTTCGGCCTGGAAGCGGGCTTTGCCGCGATCGCGCCAGAGCGGATCATAACCGATGACATTAACGCCGCGGCCGAGGCGTTTGTTGGTTTCGAAGGCATCGACTCCGGCCGCCGCCGAGGTCGGTATCGTCGTCCATCGTGTGCCGAGACACAACAGCGATACACACATCCATCTCGTCAATCGTCCGTTCATGATTCGATCTCCATGGGTTCTTGGGTTTGTTTGTTGCTATTTATATTCTTCATTTACCATAATTGACCCGCCGAGTTTCCTCGACAGATCCTCTGTCAGTGAAATGATTGGAGTCGTTTTTGCCAGATCGGCTCCAAGCCGGCGGAGTTGGCGGGGATTTTGTCGGGCGAAAGTTCATCTTTGCGAAAGTCGTTGTTCTTCCACTGTTGCCAGCTTTCCTGACACTGATTGAAACGGATGGCTTCGCCGGAGGTGGCGAAGATGATATTGTTTTCGACGAGCAATTCTTTGGTACCTTCATCGAAGAAAATTCCATTATTGGGAGCGCCACCGAAGGCGGTGGGGGTTCGATGGGCATCGTGGAGGAGATTGCCGCGGAGGACCGTTCCGGGTTGCAGACCGAGCGTGTAGATGCAGCCGCCATCGGCCAGCAACCGCATGACATCATGAATGTGGTTGTACTCGACGATGTTCGCCCGCTGGCTGGTCGGCGTAGTGTTCCATCGGAATCCCACCGACACGCCCGTGTAGGGCATGCGATGGATGAGGTTGTGGGCGATGCGCGTGTCCTGCGTAAAAGCCGAAAAGATGCCGACGGCTCCATAACTGACCTGGCCGCAGTCGGTAACGACGCAGTTAGCCGCCAAGTTGCCCACGGGGACCTGTGCGGGATCGGGCCAGTCGGCATCAAGGGCTTGTTCGCCGAGGAGGGATTTGTCACGGTGGCCGATGTGGATGCCGTTAGCGCCGATGTCGGAGATGCGACAACCAACGATGGCGTTGTTACGGCAACCCGATCCCAGCGCGATCCCGCTGGCGTCGGTGTGGGCGACGGAGCACCATTCGAAGCGGCAATCGGCGGCGTCGGCCAGTTCGACGGCCGAGGGTTGGCAGAAGGCCGGGCCGTCTGCCTTGATCCCGTGGTACCCGGCCTGGATACCGCGATAGCCGAAGACGGGGATATCCCAGCCGGCATTTTCGAAGGCGAGGCCGAAGAATCGGATATTTCGGACTGGTTTTGACGGTTCACCGCGAACCTGTACCAGCGTCTGCAGAGCGGGCGCGATGAAGACATGGTCATTCGGATTTTCACCGGGCCGGCCAAAGTAGTGCACCGTCTGCGCGTCGCGGTCGAGGAACCATTCGCCGGGCTGGTCGAGAAATTCGCGTGCGTGTTCGAGGAAGCAGGCCATCCCCGCACGAGCCGAACAGGCATCATGGCCGAGCCAGGACATCGAGGTCGCAACCGAGATTGTTCGATCATCGATCGTATCGATGCGGGCGCGGGACAGGGACCAGTTCTGCAGGACGACAAGTTCGGCCTGTTCGGCCTTGACTGCGGCGGGGATATCGGCATCGACTGTCAGCGTGCGGAACTCATCGGCAACCTGCGTCAGGTGCAGCATGGCGTTATCGTTAGGAAAACGAGCGCGGATCAGACGCGCGCCGTCGCGAGTAAGCTGACGGAACCACCCTGGGCCGTTTGAGCCGGCGGGCAGCCTGGCCGACCAGAGGTCGCCTTCACCCTGGGTCCAATTGGTAATCCGGCGGCCGCCGCTGATGACGACAGCGGCCGGGGATTGATCAGGCGACTCGGCGGAGGTGAAGGTAATCGAGAATTTCTCCGTACCGGATTGATCAGGAGTGAAGATCCACGTCTTTGCCAGTTCATATCGGCCGGGTGCAAAGACGATTCGAAGATCGCTCTTGAGACCGGCTTTGACCTCGTCAGTTACCGTCTGCCGGACTCGGATGATTGAGGCAAATGGTTTTTCCTTTGTGCCCGGATTGGCATCGTTTCCGCCGGGCGCGACGAAGAAGATTCTTGCGGATTGTGCATGGGTTGGAGTTGGAAACAGTCCGACAGCAAGACCACAAATAACAAGAGCCGCCTGAACCCATGAACGGTAAAATGGTATTCGTTTCATCGTAACCTCTCCTGATTGTTAATCACTTGAATTCCTTGTCCGGTTTCGCTTCAAATTGATAATGTCCGGAGCCGACGATAAGCGCCGTTGTCCCCGGAATTGTGCCGTGATCCCCTTGCTCTTTCATGAGGATGTCTTTCTGGTTTTCGATTGGCTTTCCGCTTTCGGAGATCGGCCGGTACCTTGGCGGAAAATGAATTTCTGCGGTTGTATTTGCGGGAATATGGATTTCGATTTGCACTGAATCCCCATCACGTTTCCAGTTACTCACAATTTTACCGCGGATGGAATTGTAGGAACCGTGCACCCACTTTAGATCGCCGACAATCTGCGGCCGGATGACGATCTTGTCAAAGCCGACGCTATCGTGGGCCCGGGTGATCCCGGCCAGTCCCTTGTAGAACCATTCGCTGACCGAGCCGAACATCGGATGATTGTGCGAATACACGGCTTCTTCCTTCTCCCAGTGTTCCCACAGGGTGGTGGCGCCGTTTTCGAGCATCCAGCCCCAGCCGGGGAATGTCGCCTGATTGACGATATCGAAAGCCACGTCGGCCCGGCCATTCCGCGTGAGCTGGTCGAGCATGTATTGGGTCGCAAAGATCCCGGTGGCCAGATGGCCTTTGTGGTTGTTGACGATTTCGGAAATGAGACGATCCAAGGCCCTGGTACGGCTTTCTTTCGGAACCAGATTGAAATACAGACCGACAGATTGGGCTCCCTGTGTTCCGATATCCACCTTGCCTTCGGCGTCGATGAATCGGGCGACAAAAGCCGTCGCGATCTTGTCGGCCAGTGTGGAATACTTCTTTTGTTCATCTTTTCGATCCAGATATCCGGCGATTTCGGAGATCATCTTGGCGGCCTGGTAATAATGCGCCGTTGCGGTAACGGCCTCGGGTTTGGGATCGATGCTTTCGTGGTCGCTGATGCATGTATCGACGATGAAGTCTTTGGCCGCATTCGTCGATAGAAAATCAATCCATTTGCGTGCGGCGTCGAACTGCTCGGAGAGGATTCGCCTGTCGCCGTAATAATCGTGCAATTGCTCAACAAGCAGCGGATGCGCCAGGGCCCAGCCGATGGGGCCGCTGGTTCCGCCATATCCCCGATCGGCGATTCCCATATACGGGGCCGTTTCCGGCAGGCCTCCTTCGGGCGTGGCGTCGGCGGCGAAGTCGAAGACCGTCTTGGCGTAGAAGCCGGACATGTCGAAGTTATACATGAAGGCCTCGCTGGTGGCGACGATATCGCCGCCATAGCCGAAGCGTTCACGGCCGGGGCAATCTGACTGGACGCCGAAGACATTGCTGAGAAACGTTCGCAGAACCATTTGCTGAATGGCGTTGAAGCGTTCATTGGAGCAGACAAACTCGCCAACCTTCGGCAGATCGGCCGCCAGGGCAAGGCCGGTGAAATCCTCGAGCTTGGGTTTTTCCGACATTCCGGTAATCTCGACATAACGGAACCCGTGAAATGTAAATCGTGGTGTGTAGGTTAAGGGCTTATCGCCGAGGATGACGACATCCTTCTGCACAGCCGGAATCGGCGTACCGGGTCCGCCCATGTTGGGCCATTTGAGCTGACAGGCGACGGTCGTCATCGGATTGAGATTGCCGTCCGGTTTGAGTAACTCGCCGTATTGCAGCTCGACGCGCGTGCCCGGTGCACCGCGAAGATCCGCACGGGGCCAGCCGGCAACGTTTTCGCCCAGATCGACGATATAGACCGCGGGTTTGGGCTCGGTGATGGCCTTGGCCGGAATTGTTCGATTGACGCGGATCGGCGGAGCAAATTGCGCGACCAACTCGCCCGTTGCATCTTTACTTTCGACGGCATTCGCCCAGGCAGAATCGTCGAAACCGGGTTTATCCCAACCGGAAACTTGCCTGCGGACATCAAAGACCTCCCCGAGATAGACGTTGTTACGAAGCAGGCCACTGGGCGCGGTTTTCCACGTTGTGTCGGTGGCAATGGTTTCCACTCGGCCATCGAGATATTCCAGCCGCAGGTTGGCCATCAACTTCGGACGGCCGATCGTCAGGGCCTCGCGGAGGTTGAATCGGTTGAAGAGTTTCATCGGCACTGGATTGTACCAGCCGTTTCCAAGCATCACGCCGATAGCGTTGCTGCCTGATTTCAATAAGGATTTTACATCATAGACGCTATAATAGACACGTTTTGAGTAATTTGTCCAGCCGGGATCGAGTACGACATCGCCGACGGATTGTCCGTTGATCGTTGCGTCATAGTAACCAAGCCCGGAGATATACAATCGTGCGACCGCCAGTTGTTCGCCGACCTCGAATGTCTTGCGGAACATCGGCGCCGGATCATCCTCATAAAACTGTTCGGGCTTTTCCGGGGCAGTTTTCCCATCGCAGATCCACCGACCTTTCCAGTAATCCTGACTCATCATGCCTGTTTCAAACCAGGCAGTTACTTCATGAGAACGATTTCCTTGTCTATCCCATACACTGACATACCACCAGTATTGTTTACAGGGCCTCAAGGGTTTACCCTGATAGAGGACTTCGAAGGTATTTGAGCTTTCCACGCGGCCGGAATCCCACACAATGGATGCATTCTTCAGGTCTTGACCTGCCTGTACTTCGGATACGATGATCCGATAGGCCGTTTGTTTCTGATTGCGAAGCGAAGACTCGAGTGCCCATGAAAATCGCGGCTCAGGAGTATCGATACCGAGCGGCCCAGATCTTCGTTCACACTTGAGATCGACGGGGGCTAACACACCTACCGTCTCCTGTGGAACAATAGCGCAACCGGACACTATCCAGAATCCCAATCCAACTACCCATGCGTTTTTCATAAGCCATCCCGCCTGAATCGGTTTTGTTGATCTGTGCCATGGCCAGCTTATCCGTGACAGGCATGAAGGTCAAGACGGGATTTCGGTTCGATGTGTCTTTCAAAGAGCGATATCAGCTATTGTCATTTTCTGCCAGTTCGGGTATGCTGACAATTTGTCGTTACAAGTTCATAGAGCAAATCCACTCACCATCCATTTATCGGAGGGAAAACGAATGTCCGAAATGAAGAAAACACAGGATACGATCAGTCGTCGCGATCTGCTGGCGGGTGCGGGGGCGGCGCTGGCATTTACCGTCGTTGGTCCCAATGTGGTACGCAGCTATGCCGCCAATTCGAAGATCAAGCTGGGCCTGTTGGGCTGCGGCGGCCGAGGCACGTGGATCGCCGACCTGTTCGTCAAGCACGGCGGCTATGAGATGTTCGCCTGTTACGACTATTTTCAGGATCGCGTCGATGGGGCCGGCGGCAGGTTCAATGTCCCCGCCGAGCGACGATTCACCACGCTGAGCGGTTATAAGAAACTGCTCGAATGCGGCGTGGATGCCGTGGCGATCGAAAGCCCGCCGTATTTTCATCCGGAACAGGCGGCGGCTTCCGTTGCGGCCGGCAAGCACACGTACGTTGCCAAACCCATCGCCGTCGATGTTCCCGGCTGCAAGACCATCGAACAATCCGGAAAGAAGGCCACCGATAAGAAGCTGGCCTTCCTGATTGACTTCCAGACCCGCGCGAACGATTTCTACATTGAAGCCCTCAAGCGAGTCCACTCCGGCGCCATCGGCGATTTTGCTTTCGGCGAATCCACCTACCACGCCGACATCCCCTGGGGCGGCCACATGGAGGCGCTGGCCAAGGATCCGAACAATCCCGAGACTCAGCTTCGCGCCTGGGGGATGAGCCAGGAACTTTCCGGGGATATCATCACTGAGCAGAACATTCACACGCTGGATGTGATGAACTGGATCATGCAGGTTCCGCCGGTTCGGGCCTGGGGTACCGGCGCCCGCAAGGTCCGGCCGATCGGCAACTGTTACGATACGTTCACTATTACCTACGAATATCCCAACAATGTCGGGATCGCCTTCAGTTCACGTCAGTTCCCCGGTCACGACACTCAACCCGAAGGCATCCGCAACCGCATGTTCGGCACGCAGGGCGTTCTCGAAACCGAATACGGCGGACAGGTCCTGATCCGCGGCAAGAATTTCTATCGGGGCGGTCAGACCGGCAGCATTTATCAGGATGGAGCGGTCAACAATATCGCGGCTTTCCACAAGAGTATCACTGAAGGCAAGTTCGACAATCCGACCGTGCAGCCCAGCGTACAGAGCAACCTGATCACGATTCTCGGCCGCACCGCCGCTTATGAGAAGCGCGTGGTGAGCTGGGATGAACTGCTCAAGAGCACCAAGGTCATGGAGCCGAACTTCAAAGGTCTCAAGGCGTAGCCATTTTCGATTTTCAATTTGAGGAAATCGTAAGACGAAAGGATATGTATGATAACTCGTCGCAAATTGTTACGGATGGGTACCGCCGGCGTGGCGGGTCTGTCGTTGACATCCCCTTGCGTCCTGTGGGCCGCGCAAGAACGGATCGGCGAATCGGCCGAACCGACAGCGCGTCCGAGAGGTCAACGAAGGCCCCGCGGTTTTCGCATTGGTGTCTGCGACTGGAATCTTGGCAAGACATCCGATGTCGGGTGTTTCGAGATCGCCAAGCAGATCGGCCTTGACGGCGTGCAGGTCAGTCTCGGCACCGTCGGCAACGATATGCACTTGCGAAAGCCCGAAGTCCAGAAGGCCTTTCTTGAGGCCTCGGAAGCGTCGGGCGTGCGGATTGCGTCGCTGGCGATCGGCGAACTGAACAATATTCCCTACAAGTCCGATTCGCGCGCCGAGCAGTGGGTTTCCGACAGCATCGATGTCTGCCGCGCTCTGCGTGTTCGTGTCGTTCTGCTGGCCTTCTTCGGTAACGGCGATCTGATTGACGACAAGGCCGGCGTGAATGCCGTCGTCGAAAAGCTCAGGAAGGTCGCCCCCAAGGCGGAGAAGGCCCGTGTGCAGTTGGGTTTTGAAAGCTGGCTCAATGCCGAACAACATATAGATATTCTCAACCGGGTTGGATCGCCGGCTCTGAAGGTGTATTATGATGTGGGTAACATGCATTTGCGCGGCTACGACATCTACAACGAAATCCGGATGCTCAATAAAAACATCTGCGAATTCCACGCCAAGGACTACAATTTCCTTTTCGGACAGGGCAAGGTCGATTTCCCGAAAGTCCGCGCGGCGATGGATGAGATCGGTTACCGCGGCTGGATCCAAATCGAAGGCGCAACGCCCCTGGGTCTGATCGAAAGCTACAAGAAAGATGCCGAGTACCTGCGGTCGATCTTTCCGAAGGAAGTATCTCCGGTGACAACATAGCGATCGTTTTCGATTGAGAAATGCATATCGGCCGGTGAATCATTTTCTCCCGGCCGATGTTTTTTTGAAAAGTGTTCTTGTGTTGATTATGCCATGGCTTTGGCAATCACGGCTCTCATTTTCTCGATTCCCTGTTTGGCCACAAGCATCGGATCCTGATCCCAGAACTGGCGGCTAAAGAGTTCCAGCGACAACACCGGGCGGCAATTACGATCAAGCATTCCCCGCAACAATTCGGGCAGAGGACAAATGCCGTCGCCGGGCATGACGCGGT
Source organism: uncultured Pirellulales bacterium (assembly GCA_964386005.1). Classification (GTDB taxonomy): domain Bacteria; phylum Planctomycetota; class Phycisphaerae; order Sedimentisphaerales; family Anaerohalosphaeraceae; genus FEN-1350. The sequence continues at coordinate 29,403 of CAYLSB010000012.1, forward strand.
CTTTGTCGGCGATGGTCTGTCGGGGCATATCGGGATAATCGTTCATGTGAAAGATCTGCAAAGCCGACGGGCTCACGGCCGTCAGGCCCGCAAAATCCGATCCACCCTTGTAGATGTGGTAAAAATCGCCCAACATTGCCGCCTTCGGGTGTCCCGACTCGATAACGACATACATACACTGGCCGATGCGGTGAAGGTTTTTCGAGTGGCCCCACAACTCCAGTTGCGGGATCACGCCGATGGCGTCGCCGGCGTCGAGGATCGCGCGATACCGTTGGGCCGCCTTGTCCAGGTCCAACCCCGGTTTATCCGTGGCGCCCACGGGAGGAGCGGCGATTCGTTTGGCGCCGATCTGTGCCATCAGGTCCATGTCCCGCTTCATCTGCTCGACGCCCTTGGCCCGCTGCGCATCGTCATCTGAGATCCATCCGACAAAGCCGATTGCCCCTTCGACCGTCAATCCCAGGTCGGCGATTCTTTTTTTCAGGTCTGAAAGCGATCCACCCTTGCCGCGGTAGTCCTCGATTTTGCGGACCCACGGCTCGATGCCGTCGTACCCGGCCCCGGCGGCGATTTCGATTTCTTCGGTGATCGGCAGATTCTGTCCCATGATCGTGGCTGTATTGAAGCACAGCCGGAAGGGTAGCTGTTCTCCTCCGGTGGCGGGTGTCCGCTCGGCTCCGCGGGCCAGCCGACCCATCATCACCGAACCCGCGGACGCCAGACCGGCCGCCATGAAATGACGCCGTGAAAGATCGACTCGCTTCATTATCTGCTCCCATCAATGCATCGGTTTGTTTGTATTTTTATCGCCCATCCTGAGACGGGGCACGGTATTATACCAAACCCGGGCCGAATTCCAACGGTTGTTTATCGTCGGATCGGCATTTGATTTTTCTGAATGAAACGATGGTTCTTGCCGATAGACGTGGCATCGATTATACAGATACGTTCAGAAGCGTCGGCGGAAATCCGGAATGAAGTGGATTCGATTCCATTTTGACAGACAGTGGTCGTTGCATCATAAACGCTCGAGGCGATTCGCTTCGCGATTGTTCGGGCCCAGGAAGATTCCACGGGAACTATGGGATTTCCATCATCGCAGTCTTCGAGGCGGGCTGTGCCTGGGCGTATTTATCTCGTTAACCCCGACGATTCCCTTTCACATGATCCTGTCAACCATCGGGGCGATCTATTTCCGGGTGAACCTTCCGATCGCTCTGGCGGCATGCTGGATCACCAATCCTCTGACGGTGTATCCGATTTTTCGGTTTGCCTGGCGGATCGGCAAGACGATTCACGACGCCGTGCCGGTGTTCCGCGACGTGGCGTTGATTGACTCGGATAGCGGACGCTGGGCCCGATTTTTTTCGCATACTCTGTCGCTGTGGACGGGCTGCCTGATCCTGGCGATGACGACGACGACCCTGCTATGGTTGTTGATGACGCTGATCCACACGATAACGGACAAGCTTCGTCGCGCCAAAGGGGACCGATCGGCCGACGAACAATCTCGATCGCATCCGGATCCTTCCGTTAAAACTTCCGATCCAGCCGGCGATAGCTGATCGCTTCGCTGACATGTTCGGCGGCGACATTCTCCGAGCCGCACAGATCGGCGATGGTGCGAGCGACCTTGAGGATCTTGTCGTGGGCCCGCGCGCTGAGGGCGAATTCCGTCATGGCGTTCTTGAGGAACATTTCTCCGGCGTCGTCGAGTTTACAGAAATTCTCCACCTGGCGGTGCGTCATCGTCGCGTTACACGTCAGTTTTTTCCTGCGATGGTCGGCGGTGAATCGTTCGGCCTGCATCTTCCGCGCGGCGGCCACCTGTCGGCGGATTTCGTCGGAGGTCGGGCCGGAGGCCTTGCCGCGAAGCTTGCGATAACCGACCGGCGGCACATCGATATGGATGTCGATGCGGTCCAACAGGGGCCCCGACAGCTTGGCGACGTAGCGTTCGATCAGGCGGGGCGTGCAGTTGCATTTGCGGCTGTCGGCGCCGAAATAACCGCACGGGCAGGGGTTCATCGCGGCGATCAGGATAAAACGGGCGGGGAATGTTATCGTTCCCTTGGCCCGTGAGACGGTCACGGCGCCGTCTTCGAGCGGCTGGCGGATCATCTCAAGAATGTTCCTCTGAAATTCCGCGAATTCGTCGAGGAATAAAATGCCGTGATGGGCCAAACTCAGCTCGCCCGGCCGCGGGTTGGTTCCGCCGCCCACCAGGGCCGGGCCGCTGGCGGTATGATGCGGAGCACGGACGGGCCGCGTGGCGATCAGCGGAGTCTTCTTCGGCAGAAGTCCGACCGAAGAATAGATCCGCGTGGTCTCCAGCGATTCGGCCAGCGACAACGGCGGAAGGATGGTGGCCAGCCGTTCGGCCAGCATGGTCTTGCCGGCTCCGGGCGGACCGATCATCATCACGTTATGCGCCCCGGCGGCGGCGATGATCAGCGCCCGCTTGACGGACTCCTGTCCTTTGACATCGGAGAAATCCACATCGTACGCACTACGGGTCTCGAAGAGCCGTTCGATATCGATCGCCGTTGCTTCCAATGGTAATTGTCCCGAAAGAAATCCGACGGCCTGGGCCAGAGAAGCAATTCCATAGACCTCGATATTTTGTACGACCGCCGCTTCTTCGGCGTTATCCAGCGGAACAAGAATTTTTGAAAAGCCATTCTCGGCTGCGGTCATCGCCATGCTCAGCGCGCCGTTGACCGGACGAACCCGGCCGTCCAAGGCCAGCTCGCCGACGATGAGAAACTCACGCAGACGATCACTTTGTAAACTTCCGGTGCAGGCGAGCATTCCCAGCGCGATGGGCAGGTCAAATGCAGGTCCGACTTTCTTGACGTCGGCCGGAGCCAGATTGACCAGCGATTGGGTATCGGGATATTTAAACCCGGAATTCACAATTGCGCTGTGAACGCGTTCGGAACTTTCCTTGACGGCCGCGTCGGGAAGGCCGACGATCAGCGGTTTTTCGAGCCCCCCGCGCGAAACATCCACCTCGACTTCACAAATGATTCCGTCGATACCTTCCAGCGTCACGCTATATAATCTTGCCAACATTATCGTATTCCTCCCGCCCAGGGGCGTAAAAGTCTATATCATAAATCCGATTCCCGCTGTCGGCAAGAGATTTTCGTTAAATATGGTCAAGAGCATTGGAAGAAAAAATATATAAGTGCATTATAAACAAGAACTTAAGAATAATTCAGGTGTGAAGAGTATGCGAAATAACGTCTATTTGGTTATCCTATATCGTACAGGGTGAATCGTAAGCAAAACCAATCTGTGAGCCAATTTTTAAAAAATTTGAAAAAATTTCCGAAAAATCCCTTGTTGAATACTGAATCGGTGGTATAATAACTATAGATTAATCGCTCTTTTTCTTCTTATAGGCAGTACCTTTTCCAAGCTGAGACGTATTTTATTCAATTTGATATCTTACCAATATTACGAATAAGTCTCAGCAAGCCGGCGTCGATTGATGCCGGCTTTTTTTATCCTCACGGCTGTGATCGATGTGACGGCCTTGTCCGGAAGACAATTGGGAAAATGATCGCGTGAGTCCAACGTATAGGTAAGACTTGAATTCCCGATTTCAATCCATCCGCCATGTTGCCCGGACTAACCATTCATTCGCCAGTTGGGCAAGATCATCCTCATCGACAAAGGTATCCCGATTCAGATCCGCATGAAACGGCGGCGTCCCGTCCAAAATCCATGCTCGCGACATGGTCTCCAGATCCTCCATTCCGACCCGGCCGTCATTATTCATATCCGAGAGCGGTTCCCAACCGATTGGAGTCCGGCTGGCTTCTGGGGTGCCGCCGTAGGCGCCGAGATTGATCCGCACATTTGCCGCCTGCAACCCATTAGCCGACGTTTCCTGGCCGATGCCCATTCCTGGGCTTCCCGCATCAATGCATCGGCTTGTCTGAGAATCATTGATCCATGTTTTCGTGTTCGGGTTCCACCGTCCCGCGGCGCTTTGCAGGTGGAAGTCGTTACCATGAATATCGGCAAACAACGGATCGACGTCAAAGTTTCCGATGCCTCCTTCGGTCGTCGTCCAGCCCGTTACGCACGAATACTCGACGACCGGTTGTTTCCAGCCGTCGATCTGTGCGCCATACAGGCAATTGCTCGTGTCCGTATTGTTCCGGAAGATCGAATGGAGAACGTACGTGGAACCTTCGTCATTGTAGAATCCGCCGTACTGTTTGGCATGATTCATTGTCAGCGTGCCGTGGAGAATTTCGATTGTGCAATCGATGGCATAGATCCCTCCGCCGAACTTGGCCGCCTCATTGCCGGCGAAGATGCAGTTTCGAAACGTCATATCCGCGATGGCATACAATCCGCCGCCATCCTGCGTTGCGTTATTATTCAGAAATCGGCAGCGATCGATCGAACCGACGGTTCCCCACAGTCCGCCGCCGATCCGTGACTGGTTTTCGTCGAATGCACAATCGGTCAGAAGGATTGCGCCGTAACTGGCGATCCCGCCGCCGATGACTCCCGAACGATTTCGGATCAATCGACATTGTTCGATTTTTGGAGAGGAATTCTGAAGAACAAAAAGTCCGCCGCCCCGTTCCGCGCAGATATTCTCCGAGATCGTGCAATTTCGAATCGTCGGCGAACTGTTCTCGCAATATACCCCTCCGCCATATCGCCGATCATAGGTATCTCCGTCGGCATTTCCTCCCATAATGGCAAATCCATCGAGAATGCCGTAGGTAACGTTGTTCGCGATAACCACATGGAAGGTATTGTCACTTCGCGTCGCGGGATCGTCTGTGTCATTGCCGTCGAGATCGCCGCTGAGAAGGGTAACGTATTGGGCCGGATTCTGTTGGGCCAGACTCGTCGCTCCGGAAAACAATCCGCCATACATCTTTACGCCCTCTTTCAATCGAAACGCCGTATCCCGTCCCAGACCCCCTTGACGCGGAACATAGAATCCCTCGGCCACCCAGATTTCCGTGCCGTCGCCCGCGGCGCTGATCGCATCCGACAGATTCACGAAGGCATTCGCCCAGCTGGATCCGTTGTTGGCGCCGATGGCGTCATCATCCACATAAATCCGTTCGAGAGTTCCGTTGCGCGAAATCACTGGAACAAGTCGTAGATCCGGATCGCCGGCAAACCGCATGCAGGACGAATTGCTGCAGCCGGGAAAGGCCGTGTTGGCTCCATGAAATGCCTCCTGCATGGTTTGGCCCTGGCCGAGCAGATCGAAGAATTTCGTTTGCCAGGGAATTGTATATCCGCCGTACCAGCAATTGGTGACGCAGGGTTCGTTGCTCATTCGACAATAGCCGATCGTGGTCGTGTTCTGAAGGAGCCCCTTTCGAAAGGCGGAGGATAATGTTCCCGATCCGGTATTGCACATGCCGTCGCAACTGCCGATAAAGGCGAAAGGCATCGGCGGAAGATCCCTGAGCCATTCGGTGATTTCCGAGGGATAGGTACTGTCTTTGCACGCATTGGCGAAGCTGGTGCTTCCGCCGTGAGCAATCTCGTAAAACAGCGAGGTCTTGAGAGACTGGAGTTTTACGATCAACTTTTCCTGTGAAGGGTATTGAACGGCCTCGGTGGGATACCCCAGCTTCTCGAACGAGGTTTTTGCGCTTGTGTACCAACTGTACCATGTTCCAGTACATTGTCCGGTATCCAACGGTCCGCTTAGGGTAAAGCCCTCCGCAGGAGGCGGTACGGCCTCGCCCACGACCCTGCCCTCTATGGCATCGACAACCAGTGCCGTAATCGAATCGTTCTGCTCCACGTGGAGAATCCAACATGGATTGCGCGGAACGGGTTGCACAAGGACTGTTTCGCTGTCAGGAGACAGATAATACAATCCGGCGAAACCGAATTTCGGATCGGTAGTTGTCGTCTTTCCCTGCCGCGCTGCCTTGAGGAACAGATGTTCGACGACGACCGCTTCGGCGATCGGGCGGTCGATCACCTCCGGCAGTTCGTCCGGCAGATCGTCGCGCCATTGGATGCGGAAATCTCTGAGGCGGCCGTTGGCACGGTCGAAGTGATAGGCAACCTGATCTTCCTGGACGATGGCCTCCAGCGATCCCCGACGGATTACCCTCTGGTGAAAATAAAGTACACGGTCCGATATTTCCAGCTCGTGAAACTGAGAAACACTGTCTTTGGGCTCAAAACCCGACCGATCAAGGAAATCAAATCGATGGCGCGGATTCAGTAAGCGATCCGCGTTCGGTCTCTGGCCGAAGGCCGGATTCAGCGAAAACACCACAACACAGAGAAGGATTAAACGATACAATCTTCCCCCGAACAATTTTGGCAAAGAAACAGGCATCGGTCCCCTGCTACAAACCAACCCATTTACATGAAGCACCCTCATTTCCATACACGAATAGATTATACCATTTTGGGGCAGGGGGATCAAGCTTCTGATCCCTCCAACCCGGATATTTCCCAACTGCTGGATTTAGGGCGGTCCTTATGAACTGTTGAGTCTTGTTGGTCGATGCATTGAGTCCGATAATGGATAGCGTCAAAGGATTGTTTTATACATTATTTTCAGTTTTTGATATAACAAGTCATGTTTCCCGATGATATGGAAATCAATTCGATTGGATGGCAATGCCTGAGATAACGATAGTAACTGTCAATTGGTACAGGGCGGGCTGGATTCGGCGACTGATAGACAACCTGCGGGGGAAATGCTCCGGCCGTAATTTGCTGCAAGCGTTAATCCTCGATAATACCAACGGGACCGACCCTGATCTGGCGAGTATTGAGACCGCAGGCGTTCCATGCATGATACGGCCGGTAGATTGCCTGGGCTTGAAAGGTTCTCGGGCGCATGCCTGTGCTCTCAATGAGTCGATGGAATCGCTTTCGACGGATTATGTTCTGATTGTCGATCCGGATGTGCATGTCTTTGCACACGGGTGGGATGCATCGTGTATTGAAGCCCTTTCGATGAAAAATGCCTGGGCGATCGGGGCGCCCTATCCCCGTTGGAAGATCGGCAAGTATCATGACTTTCCCAGTCCGGTATTCTGTTTTTTCCGGCGGGAGATGACGAAGCAAGTACGGATGGACTGGCGGCCGTACTTCGATTGTCCGTGGTGCAATGCGGGCGTGTTTCTGATTCGTCAGATTGGACGGATGGGGGGGCTTCTTACGCGGCGGATGTATGAAAACTCGGCGGCGGTACGCGAGTATGCGAAAGCCAACGAACGGTTGTTCGGCACGTTCAGCCGGGACACCGGCTGGCGGATCGCGCGGGAGATGCGCCGGAAGAAGATGATATCAATGGGATTCGATGATGTCATGCCGAGCGAGGTTTGTCGATTGAATATTGCGGCCGACCCTGTATGGACGGATTTGGCACGGGAGTTCGAGCTGTTCGCCTTCGAGAATCGGCCGATGCTGGTGCATCGATACGGCAGCGGCGCCCGGCCGTGGAAAACGGAAAAAGGCGGCGAGGAATCCTTCTGGCTGCAATGCATCGACAGGGCGGAATCGTTTCTCTCGATGGGCAGTCGTGAACCGGAGCAGGGCCCATGAAGAAATGGAAAACCCTTCTCCGCTGGCTTGTGGCGATCGGTTGTCTGGCGTATGCCGCGACCTTTTTCGTCCGCGACCGGGATGCGCTGCAACGATCCCTGAATCTCAACGGATGGATCCTGGGGGGAATCCTGGCGCTGCAACTGGTTTATTATTATATCCAGGGTCTTCGATTCCAGATTGTGATGGAAAAGTGTAGCGGCCGAAAGCTGCCTTCATGGCCTTGGATGAAGCTGTTCATCGTCGGGCGATTTCTCAACACGGTCTTCGCGCAGGCGGGCAATGTCTCGCGCGGCGTCATCCTGAAGCGCGACTACGGCGTCTCGTACACGCGGTATATCGCCGCCAACGCGTCGATGGCGTGGATGGATACCGGCATGAATCTTCTATTGGCAACCTATATTGTCCTGATATCCAACCGGGGTTTTCGTATCGGTTCGGTTGCCGCATGGAAGGTTCTGGGTATCGCGACCTTCGTGACGATCGCCGGGCCGATCCTTTTCGAAGCGGCGTTTCGACGTTTGCGATTCCGCCGGCGACCGACCGTATGGCTGCACGAAAAGACCGCCGAGGTCCTCCGGGTGAGCGTGGACAATCTTGCCGACAGCGCCTACCTGCTGAAGCTGTTTTCGCTGGGGCTTGCGATCTTTGCGCGGACGGTTCTGATGTTTCATTTGTATTTCCTGACAATCGGTCTGCGTGTGGATCCGGCGGCGCTGGCGGTATTCTATGCGCTCTTCAAACTCAGCTTTTATGTCAATCTCACACCGGGAAATCTGGGTGTTCAGGAACTGGCGTGGGGATTTCTCAGCGAACAGATGGGCATCGGCATGGCCCAGGGCGTGGCCGTGTCGGCGTTTGTCCGCGTGATCTCGACGGGCGTAATCCTCGTACTGGGCATCGTGCTGGGCGGCTGGGATATGGCGCGAAAACGCGGAGATGGGGCCGCACTGAAAGAAGACGTTCCTGATGTGAAAGAAGAATAGACAGGCCGCCCGATGGTTTAGATCGAACGACCTGCCATGCCCGCGAAATTTATCTCTTTCGAAACAGGGCCATTCCACCCAAGCCGGACATCGCAAGAATCAATGCCCCCGGAGCGGGCACAACGGCCAAATCTCGAATTTCATCGGCGCTCAGCGCGATGTCATAGATTCGAACTTCATCGATCAGCCCGTTGAAGAAGCGGCGATCTGTTCCGCTATAATATGCTTTTCCAATAAAAGTTTGTTGGGCCAACAAATCGTAATTGCCATTTTGATTATTAATGGTTCGGTCCGCTTCCACTCCATCGATATAGAATATGAAGTACTCAGCGGAAACGGTCATGGCATAATGATGCCATTCATTGTAGGGTTGCCAATCAGCAATCAAGGTTTGAGCGGATCCGAGAGTACTCCGGATCGCCGCTCCGGAATACTTTGTTGTTTGTTCAACTGTTGCTTCCGTGTGTAGTGAAATTGCAGGGTAGTTATCACCGGTTGAGTTGTGTCTTTGAGAAAAAATCTGATTGACATGATCTTGCCCCCCACCCATTCCAAGATGGTTGGCCCATACGGAGATGGTGAATTCTGTCGTTGTAACGGCCAGATTTGGAAGGGCCACATAATCGTTGATTCCATCGAATTTCATAGCCCCGCCAAACATCCCGGCGGCATTCGTCGCGCCATAAATGGTTCCGTTGTTGGAGCCGACGGAGTCGAGGGCATTGCCGTCGAATTTCCAGTAATGGGTTAATCCCGCCGAAGATATGCCGACGATGGACAGGAACGCCATTGCGATAAAATGCCATTTCGTTTTCATCGTTTCCTCCAATTCATAAAAGAATGATATTCATCCAATCGTTGCAATTATATCTGATTTGGTCTGATTTGTCAAGAAAATTGAGAATGCAGGATTACTTTTTCATAAAATAGCGGGATTGTGACAATTTTTCGAGTTCATCGGCGATATGATCGCGATCTGGGCCTCCCGAACGTGCGCAATTGTACAGGGCCAGTACTGAAATCGAGTTCATGCGTGCGGATTTCTGAAGGGAAGGGAGCGCGGCGTTCAACTTTTCTCGGATGGTCCGGCGGTTGTCCCACGCGAGGGCCACCCTGTCCGTCAGGGATTCGAATGAAAGCTTGTCGATATCGATGAGGTATTCCTCGACGCCGGCCTGACGCATGACGCCGCGGGCCTTGTGCTCGTAGGCGATACAGACGAGGGGCACGGCCTGTTTGATCGCGAAGATCGCCGAGTGATAGCGGTTGGCGAGCATCAAATCCATTCGCGAGATCACGGCCTGCTGGATATCGCTGTCGTGTTGGTTCGAGAGAATGCGAATCGAATCCGTACAGCGTGTCTTATCGACAATCGAACGGAGGAGCGGCAGATCGCTGGAACGGCCGTAGAGCTGGGGGAAGAACACCACGCGGCAGCGATAGGTCTCGACCAGATGATCGATCGCCATCGCCATAAGTTTTTCATACTCGGTCTGACGGGCCCGCGGATCGGCGGCACCGCGAAAATTCCAGCGAGCCCCCGCCGGGGTGATGCCGATCAAGGGTTTATCGGGTTCGTCAGGATCGACGATTCCTTCCGACAACAGGATTTCTTCCAGCCGCCTCGGATCGGCTGCAACCGAATCCTGAAAGGCCGAATCCGCCGTAACATAAATCAGCGGACGGATTATGTTGAGATCTTCGAGATACTGTTTGCTGATTGGATCGCGCAATGTAATGACGGATGCCCGATCGAGAATTCTGCGGCGAAGGTTGTTTCGACGAGTCGGGCGAAAGGGTCCCATGGACGGGCCGTAAATCATCGGTATCTTGCCGAGTTTCTCGGCAATCCACAACCCGAATAAGTGCTCGGAAACTTCGTGCGATTTGTACAGGTCGCCGATATACGGCCCACCGGGCGCCGAGATGACGAGATCGGCGTTGGCGATCCGATCCAGCGATCCAAACAAATGAAAGCCATTCAGCCATGATAATTTCATCCCCAGCTTTCGCAGGCCAAGCCACACAAGGATCAGGGGAAGATGGAAGAAGGGAAACCGACGATCCCACGCGGCAAAGGTCCTGCGGACCTCGATGCCATCCGGCATGGATAATCCCTTCGGTGAATGGGTCAGGATCGTGAATCGCGCCTGCGGGATCAACTCAGTGAGCGTTCGGACCATACTTCGCTGGGCCGCCTCGTCGCCGCGGTTATCCCCGTGAGAATTGAGAATAACCAAATGAACCGTGCCGCTACTCATGGCCTCTCCCGTAAATAGGATTTCGATTGCCGCATCAGCATCCATTTATAGGATTTTCGCAAGAAACTCAACAGTTTGAGCGGTGTACTCCGAGGGAGCCCCCGCGTGAGTCGATTGGCAGATATTCGGATATTCAAATAGGGAATCATGACGACCAGATAATCCCATATGGTCGGATGTATAAAACCATCCCTTCGGCCTTCAAGATGAATGGGGATTGGTCGGCCCAGACAGTTCAGGACTCGCATCCGCGCGAGAAGATTTCGTTTCTTGTAGAGTGTTACAAACCATTGAGAGGCCAGGGCCTTGTTTGGGGTCAGGTCGGTTGTCTGTAAATGTTGAGACAAACAGGTTTTGTTTATCAGTGTTTGACCCGATTGTGTTCGACTGATCAGGATTGAAGTACCTGTTTTTTCGTTCTTGAGAATCTCAGGCAAATACGCGTCAGCGAATGAGATATCGGCAAAATCTGCCAGGACATCATCACAAAAAGTACAATACGACTGGCTAAAATAAAATCCTCCGAAGATTTCACTGAACCAGGAGTTAAGCATGGGCATGGTTTTTCGTGATCCGTCGCGAAGACTCACGATCAATCCACCCGGCCAGCCCTCACCACGGAATTTCAGTTCCTGAATATCGTCGGCTCGAATACCCATTTTATCGAGTACCAGCCGCCAACCGTGATGACTCATTGTTCGTGAGCAGACCAGACCGAGGACGAAGGGGATTTTTTCGCGCAGCGCGGGGATCGTCATTTGCGCCCGTCGCAGGCCGTGGATGTGGCAGGGCAGGCCGACGACGGCGAAACGGCCGGGTGAGTCGAGAATCGTTCGCAGCATCACGTTAACCGGTACGGGCAGATACTTTGATCCGATCGCCGAGAGGATTTCGTTTTCGGTTCGAGCGATGAAGGGTTCGGCCCGCAGGGGATCATCGTTACTGAGGCGCGTAACGACGGCGCCGTCGATTTGTTTGCTTTTCAAGAGGTACAACAGCAGCGTTGTCACACATCCGCCGGAGGTCGCCCGAAAACGGATATCGGCATCGGAACTATGCGCCAGATGGCATTGCTGAAAATTGCCGAGCAGAATATTGTTCGGCGGCTTGCCGAAGACGAATTCGTTGAGGGCTTTGAAATTTTCGTTGGCCGGCGGGCAAACCTTTCGGCACAGACCGCAGGAGGTGCAGCGTTGCTCGTCGAGCCGCGGAATGTAACGGCCGTCCGCGGTCGGCTCCATCGACAGCGCCGTTGTCGGACAGCAGCCGGCGCAGGTGCCGCAGCCCGTGCACCACTGGTTGGCGACGATATCACGAATGTCGATTGATTCCTTCATACCCTATTGTATCGGTACTATGCCAGCATGAGATTGACTATTGATTGTTGACAATTGTCCATTGGCCTCCAAGCTACCTCGCGAATGAATAGTCAATATTCATTATTCAATTTCCACGCTTTTATTTGACGCCTTCAATGCGTAGGCACGGTTCCTGATCCTTATGGTAATCGGTCGGCGGCTTTTGGACGATCGATACAAAACCGCATTCGATCAATAGACGATAAAGGCGATTGAAATTATATCCGAACTTGTGAATGTCGCCTTCGAACCGCTGCAGGCCGAAGATATTGTCGATGCGTTCCTGGCGGCCTTGAAGATATTCGCGGCAGGCGGCATCAAAATCGGGACATTCGATCACCAAAACTCCGCCGGGTTTGAGGATGCGATACCACTTCCTCAATGCGGCGACGACTTCGTGACGTCCGAGGTGCTCGATGACGTGGTAAGTCTCGATGCGATCGGCGGTGTTGTCGTCGAAAGGAAGTTGCACGATATCGCATTCAAGGTCGGTGGCGCTGGTCGCACGGTGGTCGATGTTGACAAAACCATCCAGGCGGACTTTTCCGCAGCCAAGATGCAGCCGGAGATTTCCGTCCGGCGGAATCAGCGATCGTGCCCTTTGGCGGAGCTTTCGGAAATCCGGCGAACGGTTCGTACGCACAAGGCCCAGCCGTGAAAGCCAGCGGTACGAATCAACGTTCATCGAACGGTCGATGCGGTTGAAGATTGGTTTGAGCCATCCTGCCATGCCGTTCTCCGTCGCAAATCAGGATTCGCCTGAAGAGGTTTTCCATTGTACCGGGTGTTCGTTGACGGCCCGTTCGATCATGCACAATTGAAAGTCCGTCACATCGTCGCTTTCAGCCAGCAGTTTGTCGCGTTTCTGCATCCAGGTTTGCCGGAGATTGGGCAGTTCGAGCAATCCCTCGGCGATCGGAGCGGCGGCCTTGATGGATCCTGCGCGGGCGATCAGACCGTATCGCTTTTCGAGCGCGACAAGGTATCCGAAATCGTAGCTTTGCATGCAGACGGCGGGCGTTCCCAACACGGCCGACTCGGCGGCCATCGTGCCGCCTTCGACCAGACAAATCGTGGCAAAGGCCAGCAGATGATGAATATCTTCGACGGCGAGGGGATTGCGCCATGCCGACAGCTCTTCGGGCAACGGATTTTCGGAACCAATGAGCACACGGCCGTACTTCGATAAGCGTTCGACCAGTTGCCTGAGGTCTTCGGGGCGACCTTCTTTACGGCCGAAATCGTGCGAGGCGCCCCATGCCACCGTGCGGATGAAGATCAGCCGTTCGTCGGGGTCGATTCCGCATCGGCGAAGTCGTCCGGGATCGGGCGTGAAATATTTCGGCGACAGGTACGCCAGAACGGGCGGGCCGTTGAAGCGGACATGCCGCTTTCCGAAATCGCGCATGTAGCCCAGGCCGGTGCAAATATACGTTGCGAAGGTCATCCCCACCGCGGCCTGCAGGCGGGCCTGCTCCATATCGTCGTAGATCACCGTCGGCACGCCGAGAAACCGCCCCACCGGCCCGGCGGTAACGCCGACGCGAGCGATCATCACATCGGGCTTGAATATCTTCGCAAGACGATAGAGCCGCCATGCGCGGGTCCACCATTCGCAAGCAAGACCGATCGGGCCGCCGCGTTTGGCGCTGATCGAGCGGTATTCGATGCCGAGGGCATCCAGCAGCGGCAATGCGACATCCTTGCCGCGCGCGGTGACGAGAACGCTGTGGCCGTCCGCCTTCAAGATGCCGATGGCGTTCTTGAAAAAGTGCACCTGAGCGGGATGGACAATGTCGAATAAAAATCGCATCATTTTTCCGTCAGCGTGCCGATGGGCGGCAGTTTCGCGAAAGCGTTTTGGCGATCGCTTCGGTCGTTGGATGTTCAATCACGCCGCGCTCGGTAATGATCGCCGAAATCCGGGTCGCATCGGTCACATCAAAGGCCGGATTATACACGGTGGCGTCTTCCGGGGCCAGACGAATACCGGCAATCGATGCAACTTCGTCGGCGTTTCGCTGTTCGATGACGATATGCGAGCCATCGGGAATCGACAGGTCGAATGTGCTCGAAGGCGCTGCGACGTAGAAGGGAATGGTATGTTCCGCCGCGAGGATCGAAAGGCCATAGGTGCCGATCTTGTTGGCGGTATCTCCGTTGGCGGCGATGCGGTCGGCGCCGACGATGACGGCATGGATACATCGCTGTTTCATCAGCCACGCGGCCATATTGTCGCAGATGACGGTTACGTCGATGCCGGCCTGGCGAAGTTCCCATGCGGTAAGCCGCGCGCCCTGCAACAGTGGACGTGTCTCGTCGGCATAGACGGCGACTCGTTTGCCCTTGCGATAGGCCTCATAGAGCGGCGATAGAGCCGTACCCTGCCCGGCGGTCGCCAGGGCGCCGGCGTTGCAGTGCGTCAGGATGGTACCGCCGTCGGGAATGAGCGGTTCGCCGAATTGGCCAATGCGAAGGCACATCTGCTTGTCTTCGTCTGTGATAGAATGGGCCTGTGTCAGAATTGTCTCACGGAGATTTCGGATAGAAAATCCTGTAAGTGCGGCATACGCATGCGCACAACGTCGGATACGTTCCAATGCCCAGAAAAGATTCACGGCTGTGGGGCGTGCCGAAGACATGTAGTCGGCCTGCTGGTTGATGAGGATCATCGCCCGTGCCGGATCGGCGTCATCATCGATGGTCTGAGCGGCAAGACAAAGACCATAAGCCGCGGCGACGCCGATGGCGGGTGCTCCGCGAACGGCCAGAGTTCGGATGGCGTCATACAGCGTCTCCGTGTCATTACAGCGCAGGATCTCGAAGCGATTGGGCAGGAGCCGCTGATCGATCAACTCCAGATGCCCATCGATGTCTCCAATCCATTTGACGGCTTCAATAACCATCGTCCACTCTAAAAAGGTGTCAGACACCTTTTTTAATAATACCTTTAATATTAATTACTTATAATAAAAGGTGTCTGACACCTTTTTTATGCGTTGTCGGCGGTGATATCGGCGGGGATTCGATTTTTTTCATTGGTCCCGGCCGGGATCGACTGTCGCTTGCGATCGGTTTCAAGCTTGGTCTTGAGATACCTGGCGGTATAACTGTTCCTGTGGCGGATCAGTTCCTCGGGCGAACCGGTAGCGATGACTTCGCCTCCCCCGTCGCCGCCTTCCGGGCCCAGGTCGATGATATAGTCGGCCATCTTGATTACGTCGAGGTTGTGTTCGATGACGATGACGGTATTGCCGATATCGCAGAGCCGTTGCAGGACGTTGAGCAGGTTGTGGATGTCGGCAAAGTGCAATCCCGTCGTCGGTTCGTCCAGCAGATACAGCGTGTGACCTGTTCCGGGCCGTCCCAGTTCCGAGGCCAGCTTGACGCGCTGGGCCTCGCCGCCGGACAGCGTCGTCGAGGATTGCCCCAGCGTCATATAGCCCAGCCCGACTTCGCACAGGGCGCGCAGCAGCCGAAGGATCTTGGGAAAGTTCGCGAAGAACTCGCGGGCCTCGTCGATCCGCATATCGAGCACCTCGGCGATGTTTTTGCCCTTGTAGGTGATCTGCAGGGTCTCGGGATTGTAGCGGGAGCCCTTGCATTGTTGACAAACAACATATACATCAGGTAAAAAATGCATTTCGATGCACCTGGTGCCCTGTCCCTGGCAGTGTTCGCAGCGGCCGCCCTTGACGTTGAAGCTGAATCGCCCGGCCTTGTAACCGCGGATCTTGGCCTCGCGGGTCATCGAAAAGAGCTGGCGGATCAGGTCGAAGACGCCCGTGTAGGTGGCCGGATTGCTTCGAGGCGTACGGCCGATGGGCGACTGGTCGATCTCGATGACCTTATCCACCCGCGACAAGCCGAGGATATTCTTATGTTTGCCGGGCTTGTCGCCGGAAGCGTAAAGCCGCCGCATCAGGCCCTTGAGAAGGATCTCCGTGACCAGCGTACTCTTGCCGGAACCCGATACGCCCGTTACGCAGGTGAAAACGCCCAGCGGAAACTTAACGTTGATATTCTTGAGGTTGTGTTCGGTCGCGCCGCGGACTTCGATGGCGTCGCGCAGACTGTACGTGCGGCGTTCCTCGGGCAATTCGATCCGCTGCATACCGGAAAGGTACTGGCCCGTCAGGGATGGCGGGCACTTGCAGATTTCGTCATAGGTTCCTTCGGCGACGACTTGGCCTCCGTGGGCGCCGGCCGCGGGGCCGATGTCGATGATGTGATCCGCCGCGGCCATGACATCCTCGTCGTGCTCGACGACCAGCACGGTGTTTCCGATGTCGCGAAGCTGCTTGAGAATGCCCAACAGGCGGTCGTTATCCCGCCGATGCAGGCCGATAGTCGGTTCATCGAGCACATAACAACAACCGACCAATCCGCTGCCGACCTGAGTGGCCAGCCGGATTCGCTGGGCCTCGCCTCCCGACATGGAGCTACTCGGTCGGTCCAGGGTGAGATACCCAAGCCCGACGTCGATCAGAAACTTCAGCCGGGCGCGGATCTCCTTGAGCGGTTGTGCCGCGATGAGTTCGCGTTCGGGATCGAGCGCAAGGGCGTTAAAATACTCCCGCGCCTTTTCGATATTCATCGCCGTGACCTGGCAGATATTCTTTCCGCCGATCGTCACCGCGACCGCCTCGGGGCGAAGCCGGGCTCCTCCGCACTTTCGGCACGGCTGCTCGGAGAGATAATTGTGCAGACGGGTCTTGACGTATTCGCTGGTGGTGTTTTCCCAGCGACGGCTCAGGTTGGGGATCACGCCCTCGAACGACGCACCGTGCCGATCCTCGTCATCCGGTGTGGTGCCGTGCATCAGGATCCGAACGATTTCCGGCGACAGCTCCGCGAAAGGTACCGAGGGACTGGCTCCGAAGAGGCGGCAGAACCTGCGGACGAGCTTGTTGTAGTAGATGTTCATGCGCTTGCCGCCCTTGCGCCAGGCGTCGATCGCTCCGGTTTCCAGAGAAAGGGATTTGTCGGGCACGATCAGGTCCGGATCGAATTCGAGAATGGTACCCAGACCGTCGCAGCCGGGACAGGCGCCATAGGGGCTGTTAAAGCTAAACAATCTCGGTGATAGCTCCGCCAGCGAGGCCTCCGGATGTTCGACGCAGGCGTATTTTTCGCTGTAGATCACGTCGGTCCAGCTTCCGTTGCCGTCGGCCGTCTTGGCGGAGGTTGGTTCCTGGAACATCACAAAGATCACGCCGTCGGCGATCTTCAGCGCCGTCTCGATCGAGTCGGACAATCGTACGCGGATCGATGGCTTCAAAATGAGTCGATCGATCACAGCCGCGATATCGTGTTTCTTGTTTTTATCCAGCGTCGGCAGGTTTCGCATGTCATAGACGATACCGTCGATACGGTTCCGCACGAAACCCTCTCGCATGATTCGCGTGAAGACCTCTCGATGTTCGCCTTTTTGTCCGCGGACCAGCGGGGCGCAGATTTGGATCTTGGTGCCCTCCGGCCGCGACAGGATCGAATCGACGATCTGCGTGGCGTGCTGGCTGGAGATTTCCTTGCCGCAGACCCAGCAGTGCGGCGTGCCCACGCGGGCGAACAATAACCGGCAATAGTCATAAATCTCCGTCGTGGTCGCCACCGTCGAGCGCGGATTGCTGGTGGCGCTGCGCTGTTCGATGGCGATGGTCGGCGGAAGCCCTTCGATATGTTCGACCTGCGGTTTTTGCATCTGCTCGAGAAATTGTCGCGCGTAGGCGCTGAGCGACTCGACGTACTTGCGCTGACCTTCGGCGTAGATGGTGTCGAACGCCAGCGAGCTTTTGCCCGAGCCGCTGATGCCGGTGATGACCACCAGCTTGTCGCGCGGGATCACGACGCTGATGTTCTTGAGGTTGTGCTCGCCGGCGCCGGTTATGATGATCGATTTTGTTTCGGAATCCACCAAAGCTCTTTCCATCGATACGATATACCTCTTCCGCAAATTTCAAATAAACCCAAAAGGGTCATTGTACCACAAACCACCCCGGCTGTACAATCCCCTGTTATTGAGGAAAGGACTAACTGCTTGAAAATCCGTTCGCTTCATTCGTGGGATGTCGATTACGCCACGGCAAGGCGATTGCAGACCGATCTGGCCGACCGTGTACAGTTCGAGCCGATTGATGAACCTGTTCGGCTTGTCGCGGGGATCGATTGTGCCTTCAGCAAAGATCGCAAGCGGATGGGAGCTGTGGTAGTTGTGATGCGTTTGCCGGATTTTGCGGTCATCGAGCGAGTCCACAGTGTCACAGCCGTGACATTCCCCTATATTCCGGGATTGCTTTCCTTCCGCGAAGCCCCGGTATGTCTTATGGCGACGGAAATGCTTAACCATTCGCCGGATGTTTTCCTCATCGATGGTCAGGGCATCGCCCACCCTCGCCGCCTCGGGCTGGCCAGCCATCTGGGCCTCTTTCTCAATCGCCCGACTATCGGCTGTGCCAAGAGCCGTCTGATCGGTAACTATGACGAGGTTCCAAGGGATCGCGGCTGTTATTCGTTGCTGAAAGACGGCGATAACACCATTGGCGCCGTCCTGCGAACCAAAACGGCCGTCAAGCCGTTATTCATCTCCCCCGGCCATCTCTGCCAGTTGGAGGATGCCATACGAATTACGCTTACCTGTTGTACACGTTACCGTCTTCCGGAACCCTGCCGACTGGCTCATCAGGAGGTCACACGGCTGAAGGCAAAACTCTGACATGTATTGTTCCCATTTCGGGATATCACACCATATCAAGACTACTCAGTAATCCTCAACAAATTTTCCTTATCCCAGGAAATGGAAAGAGCTCAAAGTAAATCATTGAGGTTATTGTGTTTATGACAAAATACCGAATAGGAAGAATTTGATTTGAAAATATGAATAACAATTCATATAATGAATAACTATTCTTTTTGTGAATGTTTAGTAAATGGAGACTTTATGGAACAGGATCTATCACGCAAGGAAAGAGAACGGCTTCGCCACAAGGAAGAGATCATGGCGGGAGCGATAAAGCTCTTTGCGGAAAAAGGGTTTCACAATGTTTCGATGCAGGAGATCGCAACGGCGACTGAATTCGCCACGGGGACTTTATACAATTTCTTCCAAAACAAAGAAGCCCTGTATGCGGAACTATTGATATCGTGCGGGCGGAAAATCATGGCCACATTGTATCCGACGCTGGAAGGATCCAAATCGGAAGAGGAAAAGATTCGCGAGTTTATTGCCGTCCATAAAGTCATTCTGGCTGAGAACAGCCAGATGATCGCTCTGTTTTTGTCCGAGCTCAACCGGATTTCGATGGTGATTCCCCCGTTTGCGGAAGAAGAAATAGAACGGATTCGAATCGATGTGCTGAATCAACTGGCCGGGATTGTCGAAGCCGGGATTGAACATGGACGATTTCGACGATGCAACGCGTTCATGGCATCGGCGGCCTTGAGCGCCATGTTGGAATTCCTGATATTTTCAGTAATTAAATATCCCCATTTCGTTGCCCTGGAAGAGGGTCTTGCGGAAATCGAGACTCTTTTCTTTCAGGGAATAACTCCGTCGGGGGACAGAACACATGCCGGGTAAATCGATGAATCGGACGATTCCTCATATTGTATATACGCTGTGTGTATTGATAGCCGGATGCGGCACTTTTGACGGCGATGCGATTCGTCGGCGCCATGCGGATGCGTTTTCGCGCGATCTGGGGCTTCGAACCGATTCCGCCCTCGCCCGGACACCTGTCTTCACCCTGGATGAATGCGTTCGATATGCGCTAATGAACAATCTGAGCTTTCGTGCCGCCCAGATCGATCAACAGGTTGCCCGGCTGCAGCGCCGGATCAGCTTTTCGTATTTTCTTCCTGCGGTGAGCTTCAACACCAGCCATGTCGTGTGGGATCCGAATCCGATGATGGAACTGGGTTTCGGCCCATTGGCCATGCACGACAAACGCGTCCGTGAAATCACCTGGAATGTCCAGACGGCGATCTTCGATCCTTCGACGTGGTTTTTGTATTCGATGTACACGCGGGGCGAGGAGATTTCTCAGCTTGTTACTGAGTACACGCGACAGATGATCACCTTGCAGGTGACGGGATTGTATTATTATTGCCTGTCGCTGCAGGAGTCCATCGCATCGATACAAAGCCGGATTGCGGCCGCGGAATCGCTTCATGCGCAACTCCGTTCGCTCGCGGAGGAAGGGATGCTCAGCGCATGGCAGGCCGACGAAGCCGGCGTATTTCTCCAGAGCCATCGGAACGATCTGCAAAAGACACAGGATACGTTACGGCAAACGCGCGGAGATCTACAGATTGCGATGGGCCTGTCTCCGTTGGCTTCAATCGAACTTGGGGGGCCTGGAGAAAACAACGCCCCGCAGGGTTCGCTGGAGGACCTGATCTATCAGGCAATGGTGAATCATCCGGGATTGAAGATCTCCGATCGAGCCGTCGCAATTGAAGAGGAGAAGGTCAAGATCGCGATCGCGGGATTTTTGCCGCGATTGTATGGATTCGCCACGCATACATCCACGACGGAATCCCAGTTAAGCGAGCCGAAGTACTGGATGGCCGGCCTTTCGGGAGCGATTTCCGTGTTCAATGGATTTGCCACTATCAGCGACTATGAGGCGGCCAAAAAGAACCGCGAAAAGGCCTTCCTTGAACGGGAGGAACAAACGTTGACGCTGATGGCCGAGGTCCAGCGAGCGAATATGAATCTCCAGACGGCCGCAAATGACAAGCGTCTGGCGGAACAGAATCTTGACGTGGCCCAGGCCCAATATGACGAAGCCGCCGAGCGATGGAAGGAAGGGCTGATGACCAGCACCGATTTGTTGTCCATCATGGCCAGGCGGGATCAGGCACGAATGGGTGTCCTGATGGCATCCTATCACCATCAGGTTACTGTCGCGACGATGCGTCAGGTCATGGGACTGATGCCGATCGACACGAATCGGACGAATCTTGAGGATCAAACGAGGTAATCTTATGATTTCAAAACATCACAAACTCCTTCATTCATGGAAAGCGATCGGATGTATTGTGCTGAGTTTGGCGGCCGGTATCGCATTCTGTATGTGGAAATTGGGATCGACTTCTTCGGCGACGGCCGCAGAAACCTCGACGCAGAATTCCATGCGCAATGCAAAAAAAGAATCGACAGCCGCTACGGTTCCCGTTGTTCTGCGGCCGGTTGAGATACGGACCTTTGAACGGCGAATCGAAGTTCAGGGAAATGTCGAGGCCAAGAATACGGCAATGGTTTCCCCGCGAATTCCCGGGGTCATCGAGGCGCTGTATGTCGATGAAGGCGATGTCGTCATCGCCGGGCAAACGAAAGTACTCGCCACGGATTCGTTGAAGATCCAAAAGAACGTGCAGATTCAGGAGCATGGGGTGGCGGTGGCCCGATGCGCCCACCGCGAAGCGGTTGCGAATCTGGAACGAGCCCAAGCCGATTTTGATAAGGCGGAAATGGATTTTCGCCGGTTCGAACGGCTTGTGGAAAAAAAGGCCGTAACCCTCGATGGTTTCGAACAGCAACAATCCCGATTCCGCCAGACTCAGGCGATGTTGCGTCTGGCCGAAGCACAGGTGGACCTGACGGTCGAACGGCAAAAGGAATCCGAGGCGGCGCTGGCAATTGCCCGGAAAGATCTATCGGACGCGGTCGTCCTGGCCCCGATTCATGGGACAATCAGCATGAAGCTGCAGGAACCGGGCGAAATGGGCCAGCCGGGAGCGCCGGTTTTTCGGATCGAGGACCTGTCGCTGGTGGAAATCTCGGCGATGATTCCTGCGAACTATTATCCGCAGATTGAAGCCGACAAAACGCCGATGAGAGTGGTCGTCTCCGATGTCGAGGTCGGTACGCTGGCCATTTCCTACAAGAGTCCGACGATTCAATCCAGAATGAGAACCTTTGAAATCAAAGCAAGGATGAAAAATCCTCCGGCGGTTGTTGTTCCCGGCGCCATGGCAAACATAACGGTTACATTGAGCAGCCGAAAATCACTGGGGGTACCGACCATCGCGATCCAAAAGCGGGCCGATCGGGACGTGGTTTTCGTTATTCGAAATGGCCGGGCCGCCGTCGTCGAGGTGACTCCCGGCATTGAAAATGACGGATTTACCGAGGTGGCGCCATCGATCCTGACGGAGTCGGATTCCGTTGTTACCATGGGGCAGTATCTTCTGAACCAGGATACCCCTGTTGTTGTCCAACAGGAGGGTAAATAATGATTTTATCTGATTTTTCCATTCGTCGTCCGGTGGCGATGAGTTGTTTCTTAATCGGTTTGTCCATCCTGGGATTCAATGCGTATCGCAAGATGGGTTTGGAACTGATGCCTCGAATGAACGTGCCCTTCATCACGATCGTCACGATTTATCCCGGAGCCAGCCCCGAACAGATCGAGACGGACATTGCCAAGCGGATTGAAGACAAGATCGTTACCATCGACGGTCTCAAACATGTCAACTCCGCCTGCATGGAAAATGTTTGTCAGACCTTCCTTGAGTTTCATCTGGATGTCGATGTCGATATCGCCGCGACGGATGTCCGCGAGAAGCTGGATATGATCAGGGCCGATCTGCCGGAAGACGCCGAAGATCCGGTGATCATGAAATTCGACCTGAACTCCAAACCCGTGGTGTACCTTGCTCTGGGCGGCGACGTCCCTCTGGATGAGATGTACGACTATGCGAATAACACCCTGCGAGATCGATTAACCGTCATCGGCGGTGTGGCGGATGTCGAACTGATCGGTGGCGCGGAACGCGAAGTGCATATTAAGTTGAACCGGGATCAACTGGGCGAGCGAGGCCTTTCCAGCACCGATGTGGTTCGGGCTGTACAACAAAATATCCGTATTATCCCCTCCGGACGCGTACGACAACAAGGCACCGAATACACGGTCAAGTTCGATGCGGATTTCTCATCGATTTCCGAAATGAACGGATTGGAGGTGGCCAATGACCATGGAAGCCGCTGTTATCTCCGCGATATCGGCCGCGTGGAGATGACAACCGAAGAAGTCCGTCAAAAGGCATACATCGACGGCAAACCCTGTATTTCCATCCGTGTTGTGAAAAAGGCCGAAGCGAATGCCGTGGAAGTGGTCCGCCGAGTCCGGACAGCCATGGATACGATTCGCGGGCAATTGCCCGGCGGGATGGACCTGACGTGGATCTATGATGACGGCCGGTATATCGAAGCGACCGTAACCAGCGCATGGAGTGATATCCGACAGGGAGTGATTTTGACGGCAGTGATCCTGTTTTTGTTCCTCTATAATGTGCGCGCCACTCTGGTGATCTTTGTTACGATGCCGTTGACGATTATCATCGGGCTGTTTCTCATGCAGATGTGCGGCTATACGTTGAACACTTCCACGCTGTTATCGATCGGAATGTCAATCGGAGTTCTGGTGACCAACTCCATTGTGGTGATGGAGGCCATCGTCAAGCGACTGAACGAAACCGGCGATCCAAAGAAGGCCGCTCATCTGGGCGCCAAAGAATCGGTGATCGCCGTGATCGGAAGCGCGGGGACGAATATCGTCGTGCTGTTTCCTTTGGCGATGATGGGCAGCATGATCGGCAAATTCCTCGGTCCCCTGGCCTGGACGATGGTTCTGATGACCGTCGTATCCTTGTTTATATCGTTCACGTTGACGCCGCTTCTATGCTCGTTGATCCTGAAACCAACCCATCCTTATGCCCGAGGGATACTACCCTGGATGGAACGATCCTGGAACGGAATGTTCAGACGGGTTTGTGCCGGGTTGCGGACGATCCTTGAATTCAATGAACGAAACCGCTGGGCGGCTATTCTGGTGATTTTGGGAACGATTACCCTTTTCGTATTTTCCATGTCCCTGGCATCGAAAGTGGGTTTCGGATTTTTCAGTAACTCGGATAGCGGCCAAATCTTAATCAAGCTGGAATATCCGACCCGTTACGATCTGGACAACACGGCGGGAAGGGTTCGAGATATTGAAAGTCGTTTGCGGGACCTTCCGGAACTAAAACATATCCTTTCGACGATCGGGAAAGTGGAAGGGATTATTGGTCAATCGTCCGAAGGCGTATATCTGGCGCAAATTCTGCTGCGATTTTCGGATCGAGACGAGCGGACATTGACGATGGATGAAATAATGAATGAGGTCCGCCTTCGTGTTCACAATCTTCCGGAATGCATTGCCACAGTCGCTATGCCGGATTTCATCGGAGGTCAGGGGTATGATATTGAGATGTCCATTTCCGGCGACAATCTCACGACCTTGGATCGAATCGCTCTGACGGGTCAGTCATTGATCTCCGACCTCAAGGGCTTCAAAGATTCCGATACCACCGTTCGTATCGGCAAACCGGAAATCCGGGTAACGCCGCGTCGGCCGGTACTGGCCGACCTTGGAATTCCGGCAGCGGCTATCGGTCTTGCCCTTCGCGGCAATCTGGAAGGTCTCGACGCGGGAACCTTCAAGATGGGGGCAAGAAATTATGATATTGTCGTAGAGATGGAAGAACGATCAGGCAAAGATCAGGTGGAACAATTTTTGTTTCCGGGTTTGCCGGGAAAACCGATGTTGTTGTCCGGTTTGGGAAATATCGAACAACGACTGGCCCCGGTCCAGATCACCCGAATGGATAAGCAAAGGATTTCAAAGTTACTGGCCAACATCGAAAGTTCGCTTCCCCTGGGCATGGCCGTCGACCAGTTGAGCAAATCGATCGATCAAAAGGCGGATCTTCCGCCGGGGTACGATTATAAATTTCTTGGAGCATACGAAGTCATGGCGGAAGCCCAGGCGGCGTTCGGCGAAGCGGGGATCCTGGCGATATTGCTGGTCTATCTGATGTTGTCGGCCTTACTGGAATCGTTCGGGAAACCCTGGTTGATTCTGGTGACGGTACCGCTGGCATTGATCGGCGTTATGTGGGCGCTCTATCTAACGGGTTACAGTTTATCGATGTTTGTGCTTATGTCGTTAATCATGATGACGGGTATCGTGGTAAATAATGCCATTTTGATTACCGATCAGGCGAATGTTTTTGTTATGGAAGGCAGACCGCGACATAAAGCGATGATCGATGCGACCGTGGAAGAATTTCGGCCGATCGTGATGATTACCCTGGCGGCAATTCTCGGGATGGGGCCGTTGGCGACGGGAAAAGGAATCGGCGCTGAATTACGAAACGATGTCGGTGTGGCCTCGATTGGCGGGATTCTGATTTCCGGAATATTAACGGTTATCGCAATGCCGATTCTCTATGATCTGTTCACCCGACGGGGTCAATGTGATCAGGCCACGACTGCGTCGACAAACGAAATCGAACCGACTCCGTAAGCCGTTACACCGTTAACTCCAGCGGCGTCAGCGGAAGTTCGGTCTGGCACATTTGGCAATGGCAAACACCAACCCGGTGCAAATGAGAATACCCCAGAAGGGCACGGGTTTCGGCCAGGATGGCCCCTTTGGCTTCGATTTGGCGAAGGGCGACTTCGGCCGCACCACGGTCGTGGTAACCGATGGCGTCGATCAGGATGGTGACAAATTTGCGCCGGGCAAGTAGCCCCAGAGCCGTGGCCTTGATGGCTCCATCGGCCGTGGCGCCGAAGAGAATAAATTCGGTGGCTTTCAGTTCGCTGAGAACCCGGTCGGCCCGGGGTTCATCGAAGGGATCGATACACCGTTTGGCGACAATCACCTGGTCGTATTCCCGAAGAAGATCCCGGGGAAGATCGGTACAGCCGTCGGCCGGGTAGAAGATATGCCGGTTGCGAATCGTATAATGAATCTTGCGATGACCTTCCGTGCCGTCCACACAAGCGCATGAATGGACATCCCCCACCGGACTGTTGCGCACCGTAGAGATCATCCGAACATTTCTCAGGCGTGACCAGGCAACCACGCGTCGGATGTTGGCTAAAATCCGGCGGTGGTTCTGCACGCATTCCTTGCCGGTCGCCACGAACAGATCCTTCTGCGTATCGATATCGATCAAGATTCGCTTGCGTCGAAGAGTAATAATCGGCCTAATCATAGTGGCCTCTCTTTTCCTGCTAATAAGTCCGCTGGTTTAGTACGTTCGCCCGGATCGATAGTTCTCCGATCTGAGTATCGATCCAAAGGAGTCTTGACTTTATCTTCAAAAATCTGTAAAATGATCGGTTTGTAAACCCTGGATTGCTTTGGAAAAGCATTTTTGATTCATTGCCGGTCTTCGAAACCAGCGAAGGGTCCACATAAGGGAATCCAAGGCAATATGTTCGCGGACCCGAACGATGCCTTGTATGAGTACCTTTGTATTATTGTGGCATGAACTATGCAAAAACGTACGCTGAATGATTATCCGGAAATTGGATTAAACCCGGCACAGTTGGGTTTTCCGATCAATTTTAAGGATATTTTTGGACGTTCGGGGTGTGTGCATGTTGAAATTGGCTCTGGAAAAGGTGCTTTTTTGCTCTCGCAGGCAAGATTGAATCCGGAAATTAATTATTTGGGGATTGAATGGGCACGAAAATACTATCGTTTCTGTATTGATCGTTTAGGCAGATGGGGAGTTTCTAATGTTCGGATGATCCGCGAAGATGCCTCTGTTTTTCTTTCCAAGTATATTCCCGATTCGTCTGTATGTTGTTTTCATGTCTATTTTCCAGATCCCTGGCCGAAAAAACACCACCATAAACGCAGGTTTTTTTCCCGTCAAAATATCCCTCAGATATATCGATGTCTTGTTCCGGGCGGGGCCGTTCGTTTTGTTACAGATGATCACAAATACTATGCGGATTCCATGATAGAATTCATCGAATCCAATTTATTATGGGAAAAAAGGGATTTTATTCCTCTGAGTGGAACAGACAAGGGCGAACTGGTTGGGACAAATTATGAAAAAAAGTATCACAAGGAAGGTCGCTTCGTTTATGCAATGGAAATTCGAAAGCATTCGGAAAGGATTATAGAACCTATACCCGCTAATCAACTGCTTAATGTTGCGTATCAATCAACCGATATCTATCTCGATCGGTCAATACAATGAAGGGATCGAATCGAATGCAATCTGTTCCAAAAGCGCAGACAGGTTTTGTCCAATATCGTGGTTTCGTCTCTTCCAGCCACGAGAATGAGCATTTTTTTCTTGTGGATGCTCAACCGGGTCAGTCGTTTGAAATGCAGCTCGAAATGGTTGAGAAACAGTATCGGAATGCCTTGGCGGAGCGGAATCTGCCCGAAGATAGCATTATTTATCGTCGTTTTTTTCTCAGTGATGCGGCCAATCAGCTTGAAATACTGAAACAATCTCCATTGTATTCCGATCCGTCCAACCGAATTCGTGCGGCCGTTTCTGTCATACAACAACCCCCCGTCAATGGGTCCAAGATTGCTTTGTACGCCTATCATGTCGATTCGAAAAAAGGCATGGAAAAAATTCCAACAAAAGATCAGTGCCTATTGGTGAAACGCAACGGAACCAGTCAGCTTTGGTTTACCAACCAGATTGAATCCGAAACCACCGAAGAATATGCCCGATCCTCCTACCGCCAGACGGATTATCTATTCGGAACATTGATGGATCATCTCAAAACCCACCGGGCAACCCTGAAAGATAATACGATCCGTACGTGGATGTATGTCCGAGATGTGGATCGCAATTATAAAGGCATGGTTGATCGGCGCAGGGAACTGTTCACCGAACAGGGCCTGACTCCCCAGACGCATTTTATTTCCAGCACCGGGATCGAAGGATGCACGGCCAGTCCGCACGCCCTGGTCACAATGGATGCTCTTTCGCTGCTTGGAGTACAATCGCGGCAGATCCGATTCCTGCATGCCCCGCAGAATCTGTGCAATACCATCCGATACAACGTGACGTTCGAACGGGGAACCATGGTTTCGTATCGGGACCGCGGCCATCTGTATATATCCGGCACGGCGAGCATCGACAGAGACGGCCAGGTGGTTCACGAAGGAGATGTGATTCGCCAGGCCGATCGTACGATCGAAAACATCAGGGCTCTATTGGCCGACGGCGGCGCGCGGCTCGGGGATATGATGTACTGGATTGTATATGTGCGGGACTTCAGCGATGCCGAGACGGTTCGCCGATATTTTGATTCATTGCCGGATACGATTCCGTATCTGCTGCTTCATGCCCCGGTATGCCGGCCGCAATGGCTCATCGAGATCGAAGGCCAGGCCATTCTTCCCCTGAACCAAAAGGATCTTCCGGAATTTTAATTCGATCTTATTGGGAATGGGGTATCGGAAAGGACGCCGGATTATTCGGAGTTGAAAAGGCCCCCAGAAACCAGGCGATCGCCAGGATCAATCCGATGTAGTAGATACCGACCAGGATAGGAATCCATCGATTTTTGCGTCCGAGTTTCCGTCGCAACAAGGTGGGGATGCCGAACAGAAGGATCAGGGGAGCGTACCAGAGAGCCAATACGAATGAGATCAGACGGGTGGGGATGGAAACTCCCGGACCGACGATCTGATGGAAGGTTTTTCCGATGAGTCCGGTTTCGAAACGAAGACGGGGCAGAGGCATATAGCTGGCCAGGGGGTTTATCGGATCATTGGATCCGCAATGTGGACAATAATAGTCTCGGGGATCGCACTCATTCAGGCAATGTGGACAAACGGGAAAAGCGTCCGGAGCGATTTGCTGATCCTCTTCCGATGGGTCTTCGAGACCTTCCTCCGGGTCGATATCCCAATACTCTTCATCCACGAGACAATCTCCCGACATCCATCGGATCGGAGTTTTTTTCCACGGATCGGAACAAAAGGGACAATCGAATGTGACTAAATCAGCTATCCAATGCCCTCAATTCCCCACCCAGCGCGATAGGTTTTGCGAAGATATTTCTCCGCGTCCGGAAGGTTGGGGATCTTCATATTGGCGGCGTCCCACTTCAGCGTTTTTCCGGCAAAATGAATGCCGACGTTGCCCAACAGCACGGCTTCCGTCATCGGGCCCGAAAAATCGAAGTTGGCCTCGGGCGTGCCTTTGCCAAGGCAACCATCGACCCACTGCTGATAATGGTCGATCGATTTCACCTTGGGGCGCTGATAGCCCTTGAACTTTTCCAGAGGGTACAGTTGAGGACCCGCCCAGTGCGGCAAAACCATCACGCCTTCGTCGCCGATAATGATCGATCCGGCATGAGGTAGTTTGTATTCGGCCGGCATCGGTACCAGTTCCCGCGGCGGTGTCTTTTCGCCGTTGTACCAATACCCCTTGATGGAAGGCCCGGCGGTATACGGCGTGCCCGGAAACTCGTAGGAAACGATCTGCCAGGCCGGATACGTTTCTTTGTTGTAGTTGGACACTTCCGTCTTCACCGACGTTGGCGCCCCAAGCTTCAGGCCTGTGAACACCGGATCAAAGATATGGCAGGCAAAATCGCCCATTACCCCGCCGCCGAAATCCTGCCAACCCCGCCATTTGGCCGGATGATATGTGTCGGCCTTATACGGCCGCATGGGCGCTACCCCGATCCAGTGATCCCAATTCATGCCGGACGGGACCGGATCTTCCCCGGCGGGCCGTTCCGTCGCCGTCGTCCAAACGGCCGAACCGGCCTGCCAACTGTGGAATTGCGATACTTTTCCAATACCACCGGATTGGATAATCGCCACCGCCATACGGTAGGCGATATCCGCATGAATTTGAATCCCCATCTGCGTGACCACACCGGCTTGTTTGGCGGCCCGGGTGAGAATGCGCGCTTCATGGACGGTGTGGGTCAGGGGCTTTTGGCAATAGACATGTTTGCCTTTTTGAATGGCGCTATACGCAATCGGAGCATGCATGTGATCGGGCGTGGAGACATTAACCGAATCGATCTTGTCGCCTTCTTTGCTCAACAACTCGCGCCAGTCGCGATACGTACGGACCGATTCGATTTTGTATTCCGTCTTGAGATGCTCGACGGCCCTGGCCAGGTTGGACGGATCCACATCGCACAACGCGACAATCTCCACGTTGCCACCGGCAAGGATGGAATTCAGATCGCCGGATCCCATTCCCCCAACGCCGATACAGGCGTGCTGAAGTTTCCGGGAGGCGGATTGGGCCAGCGAAAGACGCGGCAGAAAAAGCATCGATCCGAACGCTGCGGACTGCTGCAAGAAACGACGACGATTCATTGTATTCTTCATCGGTACACCTCCAAAAGGTCTTTGTTATACGTAGAATAATCCGAACGCGTCGTTTTGTCAATGGAAACCAAAGAAAAAGGGCACGTCGAAACGTGCCCTGGAAAGTCGATCTCGAGATGCGTCAATTGATTAATGCAGGATTCCGAGCCGGCGAAGCGTGGCCTGGGACCAGCGCCGACTTCGAATCTGGGCGCTGAAAATCAAGAAAAAGACCAATAGCCACATGCCGCAGAATCGGAGGAAATACAGAATCTGACCGAGGATCGGACCGTCTTTCATTGTTGAACCGCATAACAACTCCGCGGGCAGAAACATCGCTCCGAGTAGAACGCCGGGGAAAAACATCTGCCAGGGGACCAACAAGGCCAGAGCAAACAAGGATCGGAAGAATCCGCGGGAAATATGGTTGAGACCTCCGAGCCGTCCGGCCAGGGAAATCTTGATGCAAACCAGAAGGGTCAGGCAGTACAGCAT
Organism: uncultured Pirellulales bacterium; assembly: GCA_964386005.1. Classification (GTDB taxonomy): domain Bacteria; phylum Planctomycetota; class Phycisphaerae; order Sedimentisphaerales; family Anaerohalosphaeraceae; genus FEN-1350. The sequence continues at coordinate 60,230 of CAYLSB010000012.1, forward strand.
CATCGCCATCAACACAATGAAATTGCCGATGCGAACGGCCCATATCGCTTGATTACAGCGCGGCAGGTATTTATTGTATACCCCCAGAGACCATTTGGGTTTGTTACGCGAGGTGTTGGCCGCCGGCCTGGACGGTTGTGTTTCCGCAGTCTCCACGGCTTTCTGCGCCGAATCCATGAATTTTTCGGAGGATTCACCGGTGGTGATTGTCGGGAGAGTCCCTTCGGGTTTGGTTTGAATCGCGGTTGTTGCGGTTGGCTCATTGTCCGGATTGATCGGCTCGTTGGAAAGCGGAGCATCCGCCGTGGCTATGGGAGCCAGCCGAAGACAACCGCTCGCATCGCAGACCATGGCGCAGCTTTTCATCGGGCAATCGGTTTGTTCGATGAATCCGAGATAATTCAGCCAGAAGATTCCCTGCAATAACAACAGTCCGATAAGAATAAGGAGAAACAGAAAATTCTTCATCGATTTGAATACGCTGATCGCCTCAAGGCAATCGGTGGTATCCACAATATCCGTCTTTTTTTCAAAATCATTCATGGGCATCTCCAATCAATAATCAACCACTGATTATTATCGTCGGATAGCGTCAAGGACGCCATAAACTATTTCAACAGTTTTTTCTATATCCCGGGGACTGTGGGCCAGGGATACGAACATCGCCTCATAAGCGCTGGGGGCGATATAAATTCCTTTTCGAAGGAGTCCGGAAAACATTCGTTTGAATAGTCCGATATTCGTTGTTTGCACATCGGCGAAATTGCGTACGGGACGGTCCGTATAAAAAACGCTTACAATCGATCCAACCCGATTGATCGTTGCCGGAATTCGGGCTTTTTGGGCCGCATCCTGAATTCCATCCGCCAGCCGTTTTCCATGATCTTCCAGCGTTTGATAAGTTCCCTCTTCGCGCAGGATATCCAGGGTGGCGATCCCGGCCGCCATAGCCAACGGATTGCCGCTGAGTGTCCCGGCCTGATAGACCGGACCCAGCGGCGACAGCAAGTCCATGATCGTCGCTTTACCGCCCACCGCCGCGGCGGGAAAGCCCCCGCCGATGATCTTGCCCAGACATGTCAGATCCGGCGAAATCCCGTACATCTGTTGCGCTCCGCCATAGGCAACCCGAAATCCGGTAATCACCTCGTCGAAAATGAGAACCGTATTATGGTAGTCACAGAAAGAACGAATGGATTTCAGATATCCGGTATCCGGTAATACGACGCCCATGTTGGCCGCCACCGGTTCCAGAATGACTCCCGCGACTCGTCCATGGTTCTCTTCAAAGGCCTGTTCCATCGCGGGTACATCATTGTACGGAACAACGATCGTCTTCTCGGCAAAAGCGTGTGGAACGCCGGCGCTGGAAGGAGTGGAATGCTCGGCAAGGCCGGATCCCGCGGCAACCAGAAGGCAATCGGAGTGGCCATGATACCCCCCGATCATTTTGATAATATAATCCCGGCCGGTATGAGCCCTGGCCAGACGAATGGCCGTCATCACCGCTTCCGTGCCGGAGGAGACCATACGGATTTTCTGGATCGACGGGATCGCCTCAATGATTCGTTCGGCCAGCGCGGTCTCGGCCGGAGTGGGCGCGCCAAATGTGGTACCCTTTTCGGCCGCCGAATGGATGGCGGCGACCACGCGCGGCTCGGCGTGCCCCAGGATCAATGGACCCCAGGATCCGACGTAGTCGATGTATTCATTACCGTCCATGTCGAAAATTCGGCTGCCCTTGCCGGACGCGATCATGATCGGTTTTTCATCCACGCCGCCAAACGCCCGGACGGGAGAATTGACCCCTCCGGGCAGTACACGACAAGCCCGCAACCAGGCCTGATGGGATTTGGTGAATTCATAATCCATGATCGGCACACCTTACCTTTCCTGTTGGTACAAATAGTATAATGATTCCTGGAAGTTCGGGAAGCGGAAAAGGACGGATCGGAAATCCCCGACACCCACCATGACGAGTTTTTCATTGAAACGAATATCCGTAAATGCTATAGTTCCATCGGTGAAAAGGAAATTCGTTTATGATTACAGGAATGAGTCATCTTGGATTGATATCGTCGGGAATCGAGGGGTGGGGAGATATCCTTGCCGCGGGAGCCGACTCGCTCACGCAACAACTTCAATTCGGTCCGATCAAATTGTTCCTGCTTCTGGCGTGGGTTTATCTGGGGATGTATTCCGCCCAGCGAGTGGCGTACAGTCCGTTAATCGGGCCGGGTTTCAAGCCGCTGGCCGGCGTGTTGTGTCTGTTGGCCGGTCCCCTGATCTTCGCCGTGTTGATGGTGGCCGATCTGGCGATGAAATTGCAGGAAGGGGAAATCTCCGGGCGGGATGTCCTGCAATATCTCTTCGGCAGCGCCTTTCTCGGACGGGAAACATTGAAGGGCCGAACCGTCAAACCCGAAGACTCTATCGAGTTGCTCGATGCGGCCGGGAAAAATTTCTTTGAAGATATCGGCGACCGGGAAGAGCAAAAGGTAGCCGACCAGGAAACCCTGATCCTGGCCAAAGAGATCATCCTGCAGGGAATTCGCCGCCGAGCCAGCGACATCCTGATCGATCCGAAGGGCACGGGCATCAATACCGTGCGATATCGTATCGACGGCATGTTGCATGTGGTCAAAGAAGTCGATACCGATCATTGCAAGGCCGTCGTCAACAGCATCAAGGCCATCGCGGGTATGGATATCTCGGAGAAACGTCGCGCTCTCGACGGATCGTTTATGGCGAGAATCCAGGAAGGGAATGTGTATTTCCGCGTGGCCAGTTCCGGCGTGTTGGGCGGCGAAAAACTCTCGTTGCGAATCCTCAATCAGGCCACGGGCATGATGCGGCTGGAGGAGGTGGGGATCTCGGAGGATATTTGCACGGCGATCCGCGGCGCGTTGGAGCAGCCATCGGGGATGATCGTCATCTGCGGACCCACCGGCAGCGGCAAGACCACGACGCTCTATGCCATGATGGGCGAGATCGACTTCTTCGCGAGGAATGTGGTCACGATCGAAGATCCCATCGAATACGTCCTTCCTCATGCCAGCCAGATCGAGGTGAATACCAAAGCCAATATCACCTTCGCCAATTCGCTTCGCAGTATCCTTCGGCAGGATCCCGATGTGATCTGCGTGGGAGAAATCCGCGACGGAGAAACGGCCGACATGGCTCTGCAGGCCTCGCACACCGGGCATCTGGTTCTGGCGACGCTGCATAGTTCCAGTAACCTGGCGACGCTGGTGCGTATGATGGATTTGGGAATCAAACCCCTGATGCTGGCGTCGGCCTTGTCGATGGTGATCTCGCAGCGGCTGGTTCGAAAGTTATGCGACGGCTGTAAGGAGCCGGCCGAATTGGATGCCGAGACGATCGACGGGCTTCGCAAGCAGGGTTTTGATCCGGATAAGGTAATGGCTCCGACGGGCTGTAAGAAATGCAACCAGACGGGCTATTTCGGTCGGACCGCGTTGGTCGATGTGATGGTTTTGGACGACGAGATCAAGGCGATTCTCGGGAACAAGAACATGTCTCTGGGAGATCTCAAGCAAAAAGGCGATACGCTGGGCCGTAGTAACCTTAAACGCGAAGGTATGCGAAAGGTCATCGCCGGCCTGACGACGCTGGATGAGGTCAAACGCGTGATATCGAGTATGGGGTAAACATGCTGTTTTGGCTGGCTATCGCGGGTGGGGTGGGAATGGCCGTTCTTGGACGGAAGTGGCGATTGTTTATTATGTGGCAGTGCCTGTTCAATCTGTCGATCGCCGTCTATGTGGCCGTAATGATAACGCCGCGACTGGCCGGCATGTTGCCGGAACTCAGCCAGACGGCCTATCATCACGCCTCGGCTATGATGGCGCTGGGACTGGTTATCTTTGTGGCTCTTCAATCCTTCACGGCCGGTTTTTTAAGCACGTTCGGCGAGGTGAAATTTCCGGCCGTGTTCGATGGACCCGGCGCGGGAGTTATCGGTTTTATCGTCGGTTATGTGGCGGTCAGTTTCCTGGTTTTTTCCGCCTATGCCATGCCCTTTGCACAAACCGACTGGGGACAAAAACTATTCGGCGATCATGCTCCTTCGGCCGTCAAAGCCGTTGAATCCGTTTGTGATACCGTTGGAAAGTTATCGATCCAGTGCCACGACGATCAGGTCCAACGGACAATTCTATGGTATGTTCGTGCGCGGGGTGGTTCGGATGTCGATACATCCGGTTCAATCAATCCGCTGCCTCCGATCAAACGTCCCGATGATAAAGATTTTCCACCGTGGCCGAAATAAAGCTTACTTGAATGCGGTCGGATTGCCGATCCGTCCTGCGAAACCGATTACTTGGACAATTTCCAATTTCCCCGTTTAACCCACGTGACATGGAAGGAATCGACCGGCTCGACAAGTTCGACATGACCATCCACAAAGACCACATGACTCTTGCCGAAATTTCGTCCGGGGTCATTGGTCTTATGAAAAGAACCGAGGCAGTCGGCATAAGGGCGTTGGTCCTCTCCCGGAAGGGGATTAAAGGAGGATCCGGTTCCTTTGATCAGAAGGACATTGTCGTTGAAATAAGCGCCATTCAGGTTTGTACCGTCCGGTTGTTTAATAATCCACATGCTTTCTTCGCCGAAGAATGCCACCTGGGATGGCAACCGCTCGATATCCGATAGTTTCTTGACCCCTCCGGCGTAATGAGGGCCCGAACCCGCATCCAAATACTGAGCGGATCCCAGATAGGAATTCATGCTGTAGGTGAATTGCGGCCGCATGGCAATACCTCCGCATTCACCCGGACCGTGGTTTGTAGCCCGCCCGGCACGCGCGAGAGTGTCAAAGACCGGGCACACATTGACTTTCCTGGTCTGCAGATAAGGCCACAGGTGGCCTGGGGCCTGATCCGGATGATGATTATCGTCGTGCCAATGGTGAGGATATTCGGCGGATGAGAAGAATACCCCAGGAGCTCTATAGATGATCCACCACGGGTAGGGAAACTTGAATTCATTGTCCTCAAGATACAATGTACCCACTAACCCGTATGTGCGGATATTGGTCTTGCAGATCAACTCGCGGGCAAGCTCTTTGGCTTTGGATACGGCGGGAATGATGATTGCCAACAGGATTCCGATAATGGCAATGACAACCAACAATTCGATCAGAGTAAAACCGCGTGAACGATATAAACAACGCTTCATAGAACCACTCCTGAGAAAATGATTCCTCCTGGACGGGTTGCATTTTATCATTCGTGAATTGAAAATGCAATAGAAATCATGGGTTTTTTAATCTGTTGGTCGGGGCGACCGACCGTCCTTCCCGGCTGTAACGATCGGTCGGTTCCTTGTTGTGTGGTTTTGATCAACGAGAAATAGAAGTCAATTCCGATTCGTCCGGGGAAGGAATCGCCCACAGAACAGATCCAATACGATCTTCGGGAACGAATTCGACCCGGCCGTCGGCAAACAGAACCATGCAGCCCGGCTCCTTATTCCGGATGTGTCGGCCGCAAACCGCGGTATGCGGTCTTCCCACCGGATTGGAATCCATCGCGGCGTCGAACAGAACCACGAAATCGGAAGGGGTGTCGGCTAATCGATCCGGCAGATTCGCATTCATGGCATAGGTACACGCATTTTTGATTGGGGTTGATGGACAACAAAAAAGATATTCTGAGGCGGATATGCCCTTGATCAGATCTCGCCATTTCAGGCGATCCGGCCAAAGACCGTTATGATCCTCGGCATAGGAATGCAACATTTCACCCAACACAGTCAGATTGGCCGCGCAGTTGGCCCGTAAGACGGATTGCCGGCCGGCATTCAGACCTGTCGGTATAAGCTGATTCGACGAGGTCACGATAAGGCCGACGGCAATCCCACCAACTGCATACACGTGATACTTGAAAGGGGCCTTATTCAGGATCAGTCCGATCATAGAAAAAAATCCGGCAAGAACGGCGCCGAAAAACATGGCCCAGGCAAGAATAAAGCCGTATCGGGAACCATGGAGGAGGATTGGGATACGATCCGATCGTCCGAGGATTTCAGATAAACCAAGCAGAAACGCTCCCCCCACGCACAATCCACCGGCCACGGCAAACTGTAACGAGCGGACCGCCCAGCGCTGCGATGCCGATATCGGCGCGACATTCAGGACACACGGCTGACTGCGTCGGCCATCTGTCATGGCAACTTCCTCTTCCTCATCCTCGAAATAAAAAGAAAGCAGGTGCGACGGATCATCCATCACACCTGCTATTCTACCAGACTACGTACGATTTGTCAAAGGGGTTTATTTCTTTTTTCCCTTCTTGACGGGTTGATTCCTGACCACCGCCTGGGCCGCCGCCAGCCGCGCGATCGGCACGCGGAACGGAGAGCAGCTCACATAGTCCATGCCGACGCGATGGCAGAACTCCACGCTGGCCGGTTCCCCGCCATGCTCGCCGCAGATGCCGACTTCGAGATTCTTGTTGGTCTTGCGGCCGCGTTCGATGCCCACCTGGATCAATTCGCCCACGCCGGACTGATCGATGCTCTGGAACGGATCGCCCGGAAGGATCTTCTTGTTGAGATAATCCGGAAGGAATCCGCCGATGTCGTCTCGGCTGAAGCCGAAGGTCATCTGTGTCAGGTCGTTGGTGCCGAAGCTGAAGAATTCAGCCAGTTCGGCGATCTTGTCGGCGACCAGGGCCGCTCGCGGAATCTCGATCATCGTGCCGGTCTCGTGGCGGATCTTCTTGATGCCGAATTTGGCCAGCACTTCCGCATAGACCTGCTTGACGATGGCGAACTGGTCTTTGAGTTCGGCGACATCGCAGACAACGGGGATCATGATCTCGGGGTGGGGCTTCTTGCCTTCCTTGATCAGCTCGGCCGCGCCTTCGAAAATCGCGCGAACCTGCATTGCCGTCACTTCCGGATACGTTACGCCGAGGCGAACGCCGCGGTGCCCCATCATCGGATTGCTTTCGTGCAGGTTATCGGCGCGCTTGGCCAGCTCATCCATGCTGATGTTGAGATCTTTGGCCAATTGTTCGAGCTTGGCGCGTTCGCGCGGAACGAACTCATGCAGCGGCGGATCCAGCAAACGGATAACAACGGGCAATCCGTCCATGGCCGCCAGGGTATTCTTGATATCTTTCTTGACGAACGGGAACAACTCGTCGAGGGCTTTCTGCCGTTCGGCAAGCGTCTTGGAAACGATCATCTTGCGGAGGTAAAACAACGGCTGATCGGAATTCTTTCCGTAAAACATATGCTCGGTGCGGAACAGGCCGATGCCCTCGGCTCCAAACATGCGGGCCTTGGCGGCATCATCGGGCGTGTCGGCATTGGTGCGGATTCCGAGTTTGCGCACGGAATCGCAGACCTTCAGGAAGCCCATGAGCAGTGTATTCTCTTCCCCGGCATCCATCATCGGCAGCTTGCCTTCATAGACGTTGCCCTTGGTACCGTTGAGGGTGATCCAGTCGCCTTCTCGGAAGACTTTTCCGGCCGCGTGAACTTCCTTCTTGCCAAGCTCCACATGGATTCCGCCGCAGCCGACGATACAGCACTTGCCCCAGCCGCGCGCGACCAGCGCCGCATGGCTGGTCATACCGCCGCGGGCCGTGAGGATGGCCTGCGCGGCGCGCATCCCTTCGACGTCCTCCGGGTTGGTCTCTTCGCGGACCAGGATGACCTTTTTGCCCTGCTTGTTCCATTCGACGGCATCCGCAGCGGTAAAGACGATCTGGCCGGTGGCGCCTCCCGGACCGGCGGGAAGCCCCTTGGCCAGCGGTTTGCATTCCTTCTCGGCCTTCGGGTCGATGATCGGGTGCAGCAGCTCATCGAGTTGGGCCGGTGTCACGCGCAGGACGGCCTGTTCCTTGGTGATGAGCTTTTCCTTGAGCATATCCATCGCCATGCGAACCGCGGCCGGGCCGTTGCGCTTGCCGATACGGCATTGCAGCATGAACAAACGGTTTCGCTCGATTGTGAACTCGATATCCTGCATATCCTTATAATGTTTTTCTAAATTTCTCTGAATCGCGAACAATTCCTTGTAGGCCCTGGGCATGGCTTTTTCGAGACTCAGCAACTCCTTGTTGTGTTCGCTCTTGGAGACCTCATTGACGGGGCCCGGCGTCCGAATGCCCGCCACGACGTCTTCCCCCTGGGCGTTGACCAGATACTCGCCGTAGAAGTAATTTTCGCCGTTGCCCGGGTTTCGGCTGAAGGCAACGCCCGTGGCCGAATCCTCGCCGAGATTGCCGAAGACCATCGATTGCACGTTGACGGCCGTACCCCACTCATCGGGAATGCCTTCAATGCGACGATAGCTGATGGCCCGCTTGCCGTTCCATGAGGAGAACACCGCATGGATACCGCCCCAAAGCTGTTTGTCGTGATCGTCCGGGAAGGCGGTTCCAAGGACTTCTTTGACCTTGTTCTTAAACTGTTCGCACAATCCCTTCAGATCGTCGGCGGTCATATCGGTGTCGGTTTTGTACCCCTTGTCGGTTTTGAGCTTGTCCATAATGCGTTCCAACTGACGGCGAATGCCCTGTTCGTCCTTGGGCTCGATGCCCGCCGCTTTTTCCATCACGACATCGGAATACATCATGATCAAACGGCGATACGCGTCATACACAAATCGCTCGTTGCCGCTCTGCTGAATCAGGCCGGGGATCGTCTTGCTGGTCAGGCCCACATTCAATACCGTTTCCATCATACCCGGCATCGAACTGCGGGCGCCGGAACGAACCGACATCAGCAACGGATTCTTCGGATCGCCGAATCCCTTGCTCATGATCTTTTCGACTCGGGCCATCGCCCGGGCCACTTCTTCCTTGACGCCTTTGGGGTATGTCTTTTTATTCTTGTAATAGTACGTGCAAACTTCGGTGGTGATGGTAAAACCCGGAGGTACCGGGACGCCGAGGTTGGCCATCTCCGCCAGGTTGGCGCCTTTGCCGCCGAGCAGATTTTTCATATCGGCGCGACCATCGGCCTTTCCGCCGCCGAAGAAATAGACCCATTTCTGTGCCATGCTTTGTTTCTCCTAAAACAATTCGATTACAGGACTATCCACTGAATATACGGGAGGAAAAAGACTCCGGAGTATATCCATTCCGCCGATTCGTGTCAATCCTGAAAACTGCTTGAAAAACCGCTTGGTGGTAAAGAAATCCCCAAGAAAACCTATATTATTCTTGACAAAACCCTATAAATTAGTGTAAGATAATAGAAGTCATTTGGATTATTGAGGGAGGTTTATGGTTTTGGGGATGTTGTATTTTTACCTTCCTCGTGGATTTTTCTGACAATAGTTATCAACGAAGCGGTCTTTGCGGCGCTGTATAGATTGAGATGCGGGTCGTGACACGGAGATGCTCCTTTTTTACCGGCCGGGAGGGGCATGGCGACAAGGAGATCGGCCGGGAGGGATGGGAGACACGAAGGAGCAGTTTATGGAGCGGGTATCGGGTACACAAAGGGTGACGGAGCATCAGTGGGATTTTCGGGGGATGGCCGCGGGAGTTTTGCTCTTATGTGGTCTGTTTTCAGCTTTTATTTATGCCGAATCACCAAATCATGAACCCTACGAATCGATTCCCCCACCCGGCGAGAAGGGGCAATATCTGGACTTTGATCCGAATGATTATCAATTTCTGATCTATGATACGCAGGGAGATCAGAGTTCGATTCTGGATGCGATGGGGCGGCTTGGCATTTCCTGTGCTGTCCGCGATAAGGACGATTCGGTAACCCTCGACGACCTGGCAAACTATGACATTCTGATTGTCGGCTGGAATGAGGGCGGACAGATGGGCGGGTTGAATGCAAGCGTTCTGGGGGCGGGGATCACGGGGCGAATCGTGTTGACGGGCCACGACGCGGACTATCACACGGCCTCCGGAGAAAGCGAACAGCCGGCGGCGGAGCGGTTTTTTTCGCAGGCGATCAATTATGTTCTGAAAGACGAGGGGACCGGATTGCTGGCGATGGGCGATCCGAGCGCCGGGTTTTCCTGGTTGCCCGCGGCGTGGGGAATCACCGCCAATCAAGACACCGGTGAAATTATAAAGGCCTTCACTCCGGAAGGCGATTACAGCGGGATCTTCGAGGGGCTTACGCCGGGGGCGATGAGCCATTGGGACTTGTCGTATCACAATTGGTTCAGCGGATGGGGGGAGTATTTCGCTCCGCTGGAGATGGGCGGCGAGAACGGCGACAAGGCGATCACGATCGGCCGTGCGCGGCAGTTCGGGTTTCACCTGGAAAAGGACGACGGGGTCGAGGAAACCGAAAGCGTTCTGCCGACCGACGAGATCACCTATACGATCCGGTTTTATTCGCTGACGGATGTCGATGATGTGTATATTGTCGACACGTTGAGTCCGGCGGTGGACTATGACGGATTCGACTGGCAGACGATGACGTATGATCCGAACTATAATCCGAACACGCATACGTACACGTGGCATATCGAACATTTGGACGCGTACGATCCGAACGAGCCGGTGGACCCGAACGAGGTGTTGACGCTGACGGTGACGGTGAACCACACGGCCGATCCGATGGGGGTGATTCTCAACCAGGTGGAGGCGGCCGGGCCGGTGTATGCGTATGCCGAGGTCCTAACGCCGGTGGGCTGTTTCGGCGGGGATGTGATCTACGTCGATGGATCGAAACCGGCGGGCGGCAACGGAACCGGCTGGACGATGGCGTACCGCGATTTGCAGGATGCTCTGGCTCGCGCCCGGATCGGCTGCGGCGACGAGATTTGGATTGCCAAGGGAACGTATAAGCCGGGAACGGCGTATAACAGTACCTTTGAGATTCCGGATAATGTCAGTGTGTATGGCGGCTTTGCGGGAAATGAGACCTCATTGGAAGAACGAAACTGGACGATCAATCAGACGATTTTGTCGGGATATATCGGTAAGGATGAGTTTCAAAACGATCTGCGAAACCAAACTGTCGTAACGATGGGGAATATTTCTCTGCTGGATGGGGTGACTGTGCGAGAAGGAGCATATCCAGGACGAGGCATATTGGGGCAGAATGTGGATTTTACCATAGATAATTGTATCATCGAAGATAACCTTCAGTTTGGAATACAATCTGAAAATAGTAACGCAACTATCAAATGGAGCAATATTCAGAACAATGGATTTGATGGGATATACCATCTTGGTATAGGAAAAATAATATCCATTGAGAATTGTCGGGTATTCGATAATGGGCAAAACGGAATTCAATCCTATTATTCAACACCTTCTATTCTCAACTGCATAATATACCGAAATGGTACAATGGGAACTTCCTTTTATGGTATCTATCTGAACCAGCCATCCGCTGTACCTACGATTCGTAACAATACGATTGTTGACAATCAGAATGAAGGGATTCGATCTGTCGGGACAACCTATCCGCTGGTTCAGAATTGTATTCTCTATGCCAATCATGCCGATGGCGGGTACGTGGATTACAGCGGCTTTTGGACGACGCAGAATTGCTGCCTGACGGATGCCAACGATCTGCAGAGAACGGCGACTCCCACAGGCAGTAATGGAAACCTTCGGGGTAATCCGGTATTCGCCTACTCGGATATATCCCTCGGAAACTTCCACCTTTCCTATACTTCACCCTGCAAGAATGCAGGGAGCAATACGGGCGTTGGAATCGATGAAACCGATATGGATCAGGATGAACGGATTCTCGATTCAACGGTTGAAATCGGCGCCGACGAAGTCGCCTGCGAAGATGTTTCCCATCCGTTGGACTATAATGCCGACGGAATCGTCAACTATGGCGAGTTTGAGTTGTTCTCGCGGGCATGGCTGACCCACGATCCAAATGATCCGCAGATGCCTCCAGGAATCGATCCGAACGATTTTGTTCACTGGAATCCTCAGTGCGATCTGGATCTGGATTATGACGTCGATCTGGAGGATATTGTTATTTTTGCGGATTATCAAAATGGCTTCTGGCTTTGGGTGGCTTGCTGGAAACAAAGCGACATCCAGATGATAATGGAAAGTATGTCGGTTTTACAAGCCAATGAATCATTAACGGCCAGATCGGCAGAACTTCAGACAGATTCATTAATCACATTTGATCCTCTCTTTTCTCAGGATATTTTCTTGTCGAAACGCGACCCCCTAATTGAAAAGGCGAATGTCCGTTTGATCATCGAAGACCTTGATCTTTCGATTCAGAAAGGTCATGAAAACCAGGAAGGAATCCTTGAAATCATGGCATATCTTGATCAAATGTTGTTGGAGTTGGATTCTACAGTTCTCAAAGAATAACATTCCATTCTATCTATATCCGCTTGTCAATGAACGATAGAATAATAGATGGAGTGGTACGGCGATGAATAAGTTAGTGATAGTAATAATCTTAAGTTTCAGTTCAATTGGTTTCGGCGGTTATGACTATATCATCACTGAAGGAAATTTTATTGGATTAACCCTTCAGGATCAACAGACCCTTCTTATGACCGGAGGAGAGGGTGATATATTAAATTTAGATGATTACAGTTATGCAAAGATTCTTGGGACGTCTCCATATAGCGAATATCCGACTGGAGGAATTCGCCAAGTTAATCTAATGGGTTACAGTCGATTGGATTTTTATGGCGGGGATGTGTTCGGTCTGCATATTGGCACCTATAGCAGTGTTGCCATTTACGGCGGAAATTTTCATGAGATTGGAAGTGCCCAGTCTGCCTGGAAGTACGAGGGTCAGCCACCGGTTCTGGTGCCGAATCCTCATATCGAAATGTTCATTCGGGATTGGGATTTTGATGAACTGACAAAACAACTGACCGGTACTTGGGGCGATTTCAGCACGTTCGATATCAAGCTGATCGACGTGCAGGGTTACTCGCCGACCATCGAAAACATCAAATTCACGATCATTCCTGAACCGTTGTCGCTGATGCTGTTGGCCTTGGGGGGATTAATAATTCGACGAAATCGATTGTAAAGCAATCGTAAAGTTGACCTGATGGATTTGATGGTCCTGTCCGCGCACTGGCTGCAGGAATAATGGCAGGGGCACACGGCGTGTGCCCAATCGGCCGTCCGCCCCTGCAAATCTGGATTCCCGCCCTCGCGGGAATGACACAAACGGTATTTGCCATGCACCCTACGACATCCACCTCATCCCGACACCACCTCGTGACTCGGTGCCACCTGTCGTGCACTGACTCAAATAGAAGTAGCTCAAGCGTCTCGCTTGAGCATTCGATTGATCACACCAGGGACGGTTGTGCTACCTCTGGATTCCCGCCTTCGCGGGAATGACAACGGGGTTTGTGTCATTCTGTTAGAGTCTCTTAATCAATTTGGAAACATACGCCCTGGGATTGCCCTCGAAAAAACTTGACTTCATGCGATCAATATTCTATAATAATTATCCTGTTGAGGGTGTATAGTTTCATTTTTCGATCGGAGACTTCGGTGATGAAAACATTGGCTTGTTTATGGGTGGGGGTATTTTGCGTTTGTTCATCCAATCTCTATGCGGCGAATTATGGCGGCGGCAACGGGACAGCGGAAACTCCCTATCGGATTACATCAAAGGCGGATTTACTGGCGTTGGCTGCCGATACGGAAAACTACGATAAGCGCTTCGTTCTCACGGCGAATATTGACCTTGCGGGGGAAATATTTTCCACGGCCGTTATTGCGCCGGACACGGACGTGACGGATGGCTTTCAGGGAACGCCCTTTACAGGAGTGTTTGACGGGTCCGGGCACATCATTGATCATTTGACCATTGTTGCCAGCGGGAGCTTTATTGGATTGTTTGGAGAAATCCGATCCGGAGGACAGATCAAGAATCTGAACTTGAACAATGTCGATATTCAAAGTGGAGGATATTATGTCGGCGGTCTGATTGCACATCTCTATGATGGTACCCTCCATTTCTGTTCCGTGACAGGTTCGGTCAACGGTATGGGCTTCATCGGCGGATTGGTCGGGTCGAGTTTTTTTGGCTCTATCGATTCCTGTCATGCAGAGTGTTCTGTAAACGGACGGAGCTCTCATGTTGGCGGGCTGATCGGATCCAATTACGATGGCAATCTCTTTTCCTGCTCTGCCGCGGGGGCTACATTTGGAAACGGCACTTATGTCGGCGGATTGGCGGGAAGAAATGACAGCACGATTACCTCCTGCTATGCCACAGGAGCCGTCGTTGGGAACTATTATTTTGTCGGCGGACTGGTCGGTGCAAATTGGGGGTTGATTGATTCCTGTTACGCGACGGGTTCCGCGAACGGAATGGGTTATGTTGGCGGACTTGTTGGAGGAGTGGATTATGGTACCCATGCCGCGACCCGTTCTTGTTTCTGGGATCTGGAAACCAGCGGAGTCAGCGACGGCGTCGGTGACATAGATCCGGATCCGGCCAGCGTAATGGGCAAGACCACGGCCGAAATAAAGACGCTATCAACATTCACCTCTGCCGGCTGGGATTTTGTCGGCGAATCGGTCAACGGAACGGCCGATGTGTGGCGGATGTGTGTCGATGGCGCGGACTATCCGCGGTTGGCGTGGGAGTTTGCACAAGGCGGCGACTTTGATTGCCCCAACGGCGTTGCGATTGACGACCTGCTGTATCTGGCCGCCCGCTGGCTGGCCATAACGCCTGAAACCATCGGAGCATCGGACGCAAATTTTGACGATAAAACCGACCTGTCCGACCTGGTGATCCTGAGCCGATCGTGGCTCACTGGCATGACAAACATGCCGTAAAATCCCCCCGTGCCGGATTACACCGCTATCATCCGGAGTCATTCGACGACAATCGCCTCGACGGGACACTCATCCGCCGCCTGCTGGACGAGGTCTTCCAGTTCCGCGGGAACTTCCTCTTTGACGGCCTGGGCGATCTCCTCGCCCATCTGAAACACGTCCGGACAGGTATCCACACACAAACCACAGGCCGTACAATTGTCTTCGACTCGAGCTTTCATCGGATTTCGTCCCTTCCCATCTCCCAGAGTATTTGATTTTGACGGCATGATTATAACCGAAAACCTCGCGAAGAAAAACTTTTTCTGGATTTTTTATCCGTTCGTGATATACTGGCCAGCCGTCGAGCGGATCCTGTATCCGGATCGTTTCGGCGAAATTCATGGGGTCGGGTCCCATGCAAACGATGCGCGTGAACCTGGTCAGGCGGGGAACCGTGCAGCCATAAGCGATTGCGTTGTTGTGCCGTGGCAAACCCGACCGCTTTTTTTGATGGTACCGGGACAGGGTCCCGAGCGAGATTCTCTTCTGTTGGCAGAAAATGTCCTATACCGTACTGGCAAGACGTTATCGTTCGCAGACCTTTGACGATGTCGTGGGGCAGCAGGCGGTCGCGCAAACGCTTCGAAACGCGATTGTCGCCGGCCGTGTAGCCCATGCCTACCTTTTCACGGGCACTCGCGGCGTCGGAAAAACCACGATGGCACGATTGCTTGCCAAGGCCCTCAATTGCCTTAAGTCCGACGGCCCCACCGTGACACCTTGTTGCGCCTGCGACAGTTGCGTGGCCATCAATAACGGCGACGACATTGATGTCATCGAGATCGATGGGGCATCCAACAACAGCGTCGAGAACATCCGCGATCTGCGGCAGAACGCGATCTATCGCCCCGCCCGGGCTCGATTCAAGATTTATATTATTGACGAAGTCCACATGCTGAGTACCAGCGCGTTCAATGCACTGCTCAAAATTCTCGAGGAACCTCCGGACCACGTCAAGTTTATCTTCGCCACCACGGAAGTCCATAAGGTCCTTCCGACCATCCAGTCCCGGTGTCAGCGGTTCGACTTTCGCGCCATCTCCCCGTCGGAGATATCCGAACAACTCGGACGAATCCTCAAAAAGGAAAAAATCGCCTTCGAAAAAGATCTCCTCCTGCCTCTGGCGCGCCTGGCCAACGGCTCGATGCGCGATGGTTTGAGCGTTCTGGACCAGTTAATCAGCGCCGGAACCGACAAGCTCACCGTCGAACTGCTCGACCAGACTCTGGGTCGCCCCAGTACGGAGAAGATTTTCGCTCTGGTTCAGCAAATCGGTTCGCAGGACGCCGCCGCGGTTCTTCAATCGCTCGATGAGCTGCTTGTCTCCGGCCAGACCGCGCTGGAGTTGCTCGATTCGCTCATCGATATCATGCGGGATATCATGGTCCTCAAGGCCGTCGGCGCTCAATCGGAACTGGTGCTGGTAACCAGTCAGCAACGGCAAACGCTTGTGGCTTTGGCCGAACGGTTCGATACCCCGGCCCTGATCTATAACATTACCACCCTCGAAAAGCTGCGGTGGACCATCAAAAACAGCGAATCTCCTCGTGCCCTTCTGGAAGCGGCCATACTTCGTTTGACCCTCAGCGAGCATTTTCTGAGCGTTCCGGCTCTTTTGAATCAACTTCAGAATCCCAATTCAACGCCGTCGACCGCGGTCGGCATAAAAAAAAACTCCCTGATTCCCGCTGATCCGTCTCCGCCATCGGTTCCGGTATCGGTTCGACAATCGAACAATATTCCGAGCGGGGCGGGTTCTGAACCTGCGGACGAATCCCCGGAACAATATTCACAGGAAACAAGTCCCGACGCCGAAACCGTCCCAACTTTTACACCGGAAGATCTTCTGACGCGCTGGCCGGAATTTTTCAATCGGCTTAATCAGAAGGTGCCCGGTATGGCTCATTTTCTTGAACACGCAAGTCCCGTGGAGCTTCGAAACAACACCCTGGTGATGGGATTTCCCCCGTCGGCGTCGTTTACCAAAACCATGTTCGAGGGCCGTATCGCGAAATTTTCCGAAGCGATCGGCTCCTTGCTGGGTACGCCGATCCAGCTCCGATGTTCGATGATCGACGCTCCCTCGCCCGCCCGATCGAATGCCGCCGCGGAGTCTTCTTCCGGAATGGTTCCGGGCCGAATGTCCGAAGTTCTGAACGATCCTGCCGTGCGAACCCTTCTGGCCGGTCTCAATGCCAAGATCACCTCGGTCGAAACCCTTGAAGAGGATTCGACGGATTCGGCCACGGACGATTCCATCATTGCAACGCCGGACGAATCTTCGGTGAATACCTTGAACCCTTCGCTCCATGAGGACTGATCCGACAGGGGAATGATCCCATGAATCCCGCGTATACACAAAGTCTCAATCAGTTGATCGAACAATTCGGCAAACTGCCCGGAATCGGTCCTAAATCCGCCGAACGACTGGCGTTTCATGTCCTGAAATCCAGCCCTGAAGAGGCCATAGCCCTGGCCGGGGCGATCACCGATCTAAAACAGAAGATCCGTCAATGCAAGGTCTGCTTCAATCTGTCCGAACAAGACCTCTGTCCGATCTGCTCCGATCCCCGGCGCGACAAATCGATCTTGTGCGTGGTCGAACAGCCCAAGGATATCATCAGCCTCGAAAAAACCGGTCTGTGTAAATGGATCTATCACGTTCTCAACGGCCACATCGCTCCCCTGGAGGGCATTGAGCCGGCGGACCTGACTGTCGAGCCGCTGATGAAACGCATTCGCGGCGGGACCATCCGTGAAGTGGTCATGGCCACCAATCCCAACGTCGAAGGCGATGGAACCGCCCTCTATATCGCCTCGCTGCTTCGCAATACGTCCGTGAAGATTACTCGGCTTGCCCGGGGGTTGCCGACCGGTTCGACCCTGGAGTATGCCGGGGGGAATATTCTTGCCGATGCCATTCTCGGCCGGTCTTCGTTATGAATTTCAATCCAAGCGGTCGAAAACCAAAATATCCGCTTGATCGTTGACAGGCCATATCATTTTTTTCTCATTTCGATATAATGCCGTTGAGTTACTATGAACCTGTGAGTCGATGCCGATGAAAATGCAGATGTCCAACCAGATGCGGATGGAGCAGCGAATGAAGCTGGCTCCCCGCATGATCCAGTCGATGGAAGTGCTTCAACTTCCCATGCTGGCTCTGCAGGAAAAAATCGAGGCCGAACTTAACAGCAATCCCGTCCTGGAACGCGCGGAGGACGCCGATCAGACTGCTTCACCCGAGGTTGTCGACGGAGAATCGGAAAATCCCGAGACGATCGAGCAGAAGGAGCTTCTGGTCCGTGAAGATCGGGATTATCGCGACGATTTTCAACGGCTGGATAACCTCGACGAGGATTTTTCCGAATACCTGGGTCGGGATACAGGCCGTTTGTTTGCCCGCCGGGACGGAGAGCCGGACAAGAAACAGGAGGCCCTGCAAAACACCGCCGACGATAAATTGTCTCTCCACGATTACCTGTCGGATCAATGGCGGCTGGTCGAAGCGGACGATCGGGTGAAAAAAGCCGGTTCGAAAATCATCGATTATATCGACGACAAAGGTTTCTTATCCGTCCATCTCGAACAACTGACGAATAAGGACAGGCCCGAATTCTCTCTGGAGCACCTCACGGCTGCGCTGGAACTGGTCCAGCGGCTCGATCCCCCGGGTGTCGGCGCCCGGGATCTCCGCGAATGCCTGTTGATCCAGATGACCCAATTCCCCGAAGACATGTCCTTCGAGAGGCAATTGGTTGAAACCCATTGGAATGAACTGCTGGAAAATCACCTTCCGCTGATCGCCAAAAAAATGGAATGCCCCCTTGAGCGAATCAACGAAGCCCTGGCCCGGATGAGTCGAATGGATACCTCGCCGGGCCTCCAGATCGGCCGTACCAATAATCATCCGATCACCGCGGATATTCTCGTCGAGCCGGGCGGTGACGGGTCCTGGAAGGTTACCCTGACCGATACACGCCTGCCCAGTCTCCGCGTCAACCGGTTTTATCTCCAAATGGCCCGCGACAAATCCCTGGACGGAAAGACCCGCGATTTTCTGCAGCAGAACATCCGCTCGGCTCAATGGTTTATGGATGCCATCGAGCAGCGCAAACAAACCCTGCTCCGCGTGGCCACCGCCGTGGTCAATCGGCAATCGGAATTTTTTGAAAAAGGCGAACTCTATCTCAAGCCGCTGCCCATGCAGACCATCGCCGACGAAGTCGGAGTGCATATCGCCACGATCTCCCGCGCCGTCGCCGGAAAATATATGCAGACGCCGCAGGGCGTCCTGGCGTTGCGGAGTTTTTTCAGCGGCGGCACCGAGACCGCCGACGGAGAAAGCCGTTCGTGGGACGCCGTCAAGGCGCGACTGAAGGAAATCGTCGATAACGAAGACAAAGCCAATCCCCTCAACGACGATGAAATCCTGGCCCGACTCAATCAATCCGGAATCAACCAC
Organism: uncultured Pirellulales bacterium; assembly: GCA_964386005.1. GTDB lineage: Bacteria > Planctomycetota > Phycisphaerae > Sedimentisphaerales > Anaerohalosphaeraceae > FEN-1350. The sequence goes on from CAYLSB010000012.1 coordinate 79,499, forward strand.
ATGGCCCGACGCACCGTCGCCAAATACCGCAAGCTCCTGAATATCCCCACCGCCCGCTTTCGAAAAAAATTCTGACCCCTATTAGATCCACATATACCGTAATCGTTTCCGTTGAAATTCGATGGATGAAAACCTATACTAATCTTCGTGAATTGTTCGTTACTTGAGAGTACCGGGTTTGGTTTCGTGCGTTTACGCCACGAAACGGATTCCTT
>CAYLSB010000013.1:0-79709 GCA_964386005.1 uncultured Pirellulales bacterium
CACCTTAAGTCATTGTAGAATAAGGACTTAGGTTTTTGAAAAACACGTTTTATATTTATTCTTATATTTATTCCCTCTGGGGTGTGTTCACTATCTGTTCATTTCTAAGCCCTTTCAGCGGAAGGGTTTAGGGCGTTCACTCCATAGTTTTACAGTTCATCCTGAGGAATCTGTACGACCTCTCACCGGAGGAGTAAAATTACTCTCCGGTGCCTCCCGGAGCCACGATCTGGCCACAAGCAGGGTGGCTCCCCGCAGGGCCCATCAAAAACGCCGCCAAAACAAGATCGAGATATAACAGATATGTAAGCTCGTAATATCGGCGTTCCGGGTCAGATGGGAATGCGTCGTTTCCGTAGCATGAATCTTACCCGGATCTCATTGTACGCTAACCGTCGAATCGTATCATTGATTATCGAAGGCATACATGGAGAATAACGATATGACCCTGAGTCGCGAACGCATTTTGGTGGTTGACGATGAACAGAGTATTCTGGAGTTAGTCCAGTACAATCTGGCCAAGCGGGGATACCACGTTTTGTTGGCCGAAACCGGGGAAGCGGCCCTTGTTGTGGGGAAAAACGAACTTCCCGATTTAATCCTGCTGGACCTGATGCTGCCGGGAATGGACGGCCTGGATGTTTGTCGCCATCTGAAGGCCGATCCCCGAACCCAGCATATCCCCGTCATTCTGGTGACAGCGCGGGGCCAGAACGACGATATCGTGATCGGAATGGAAATGGGGGCCGATGATTATGTAACGAAACCCTTCAGTCCCAACGTTCTGATTTCACGGATTCGGTCGGCGCTCCGACGGAAGGGAAACCGGCGGGAAGAATTGGAGTCGATGATCCGGCGTGGGGCGATGGTCATCAATCCCAAACGTTGCGAAGTGATTGTGGATAGCGGTGTCGTTGACTTGACGGAAACACAGTTTCGGTTGCTGTATCTTTTGGCCGAATCCCCGGAAGCCGTATTCACCCGGCGACAGATTCTACAAGCCGTGTTTCCGGACGATCCGGAATGGATCGACGAGGATGTCGATACCTTGATTGACGATTTACGAGAGGCACTGGGTCCTTGTGGAAATTATATTATGGCTGTACGAGGTAAAGGATTCCAAATGGCGAATTATTAGTTCCGGCCGAATCCATTGTGAAATCGGCCTGTCCTCCTTCTCCAGAGCCGTCCCGTGATCGTTCGTACGGTGGCGGCTCTCTTGTTGAATTGCACCGCCGCGGAATCCGAGGGAGCTGTTCCGTTCTACCGTCTCTTTGCCTTCCGCTGATTCTAATCGAAATTCAACACAAACCAAATCGGATCCTTATGGGGTTTCTGTATAAGAGACAAGAACAGAACCATGATCAAGAAAAGGATAAAGCGATGAACGACTGGATTCGGATATTGGTTTCATTATTCGGTGTCGTCTATTTGTTCTATTATCTGTGGAATCGATGGACTCGCTTCGACCCCAATCATCAAAAGGATTTTCCGGGACGCTGAATGGTTATTCATGGCATTCCGTTGATTCCGGAAGTCAATATCGATTGTGTTGAATGCCGGGCGATCGAACAATGAGATCCCGTCAACATTATTGCTCTGATGATTTTCCTTCCGTTCCATTCGGCCGGTATTTTTCATGTCGATGCCGGACGATGTGGCCCTCCACCATATAGATCACATCCTCCGCGATATTGGTCGCATGATCGGCAATGCGTTCCAGGTGCCGCGATACGGACAACATGTGGATCAAGCTGTCGATCCATGCGGGGTTTTTTAGAATGCTTTCTTTGATCTGGTCGTACATCTGGCGATTGATCGCGTCGATTTCATCGTCGGCATTCCATACCCTGTAGGCCAATGCGCAATCCAGATTGACCAGGGCATCCAAACTGGAACGGACCATGGAAGTCGTTTTTTCGGCCATGCGTTCGAAATCGAAGGGCGCCTCGATACGGTCCTGGGTTGCAAGGAATTCACCTCGCTCGGCAATATTGACGGCAAGGTCTCCGATTCGTTCGAGATCGTTATTGATCTTCAAGGCGGTGATCAGGAATCGCAGGTCGATGGCCACCGGCTGATGGAGGGCCAGAATCTTGAGGCACTCCTCTTCCACATCCACTTCGATGTCGTCGATTCGGTCGTCCGAATCCATCACGTCCTGCGCCAGCCGGGGATCCCGCCTCTGGATGGAGGCAACGGCTTTCAACAGGTTCTCTTCAACGACGCCGCACAGCGTCAGCAACTTGGTTTTGAGCGAGTCGATCGCCCGTTTCATGTGTTCCGACATGGGAATGCCTCCGATCAGCCGAAGCGGCCGGTAATGTAATCTTCCGTGGCCTTGTTCACGGGATTGGTAAAAATGTCGCTGGTCTTTCCATACTCGATCAGTTTACCCAGGCAAAAAAACGCCGTGTACTCGCTGACCCGTGCGGCCTGCTGCATGTTATGAGTGACAATCACAATCGTATAAACCTCTTTCAATTGCGTTATCAGATCCTCAATCTTTGCCGTCGCCAGCGGATCCAGAGCCGAGCACGGTTCATCCATCAGGATGACGTTCGGTTGGGTTGCCAATGTCCGCGCAATACACAAACGTTGCTGTTGTCCGCCGGAGAGAGCCAGGGCTGATTTGTGCAAATCCTCCTTAACCTCCTCCCACAGGGCCGCGTCGCGAAGACATTTTTCGACAAGCTCGTCGAGTTCGCCGCGACGACGAATCCCCTGCAGTCGCGGGCCATACGTGATGTTATCATACACGCTTTTGGCGAAGGGATTGGGTTTCTGAAACACCATGCCGACCTGCTGACGGAGGTTGACGAGATGGGTGCGTTTGTCATACACATTCTGTCCGTTCACGGCCAGGATCCCTTCCGTCCGCGTATTCGGGATCAGGTCGTTCATTCGGTTAATGCTGCGGAGGAACGTGCTCTTTCCGCACCCGCTGGGTCCGATGATGGCCGTTACCGAGCAGGGCCGAATATTCAGGGTGATCTCTTTGACTCCCTCCCTGGTTCCATAGTAGAAGGAAAACCGATCCGCCCGGATCACGGGGGGAATCGTTTCGGCTGGATCCGGTCGAGGGGAACCGGGTCGAAGGATTCGATCTCCGTGAACGCCCGAACTTGACTGGGGGCGCAACGAGTCCAATCGAAACTTCAGTCGTACCGAGTCGGTTTCCGGCGGATGAATCTGCGTTCGATCTTCCTGGTTCATCAATATCCTCTCAGTCTTCTCGATACCCGCCATCGTATCCCGATAGCGACCACATTCAACAACAATACAAGGATAATCAGCGTCATGACCATGCCGTATTGTTGATGGGGCATAGTCATTCCAACCTTATCGCCGGTGGCGATACCGTGAACGCCATAGGGTAAGGCCCGTGTTGAATCCAATAAGGACCGCGGAAGCGGGCCCAGGAACACCGCGCCCGTAAACAGGATCGGGGCCGTTTCACCGGCGGCTCGGCTTACGCTCAGAATAATCCCTGTCAGGATTCCCGGCATGGCGGCCGGTAGAATGACCGTCATAAAGGTCCTGAATCGTCCCGCCCCCAACGATAGCGAGGCCTCCTTGTACGTCACGGGAACCGAGCGAATGGCTTCTTCGCTGGCCCGGATGATCACCGGCAGGACCAGCAGTGCCAGTGTCAAGGCCGCCGCCAGGATACACGGTCGCCCGAAGATCATCACGAAGAATGCCAGCCCAAACAAACCGAACACGATACTCGGCACACCCGCCAGCGTATTGATACAGGTCCGAATGATCCGGATCATCCGATTCTGGCCGCCGTACTCCACCAGATAGGCCGCAGATACAATCCCCAGAGGAATCGCTACGATCATCGCCAGCGAGGTCAACAGAAGGGTCCCGAGAATTTCCGGACCCACACCTCCGAAGAAATGTCCCGGAGTACTCCCATCGTAAAAGTATTGCCAGTAGATCCGTATCCGGGGCCGGAACAGCGATTCAAGATCCGTTTCGATCCGGTCAAACCAGCCCTCCAGGTCCGTACCGGCGAACTGTTGCTTTCGTGGAACCAGGATCTTATGCATGGGCTTGTCGGGTGCGACCTGGACCCATTGTTCATCGTACATCAGATGATGGACACCTCGTTGTATCAGATCCCATCGCGTGGCGCCGAATTGATGTTCCGCCAGTGGCGGTTTGGGATGCCCCGGCCGGGGCCCAAAGAGGGTTTTCATGGCGTCACGGACTTCCCGAAGGAGTTCGGAGTATTGTTCCCGATGTTCCGGATCGATGATTTCAACTGTTTTTTTGTGACGGCGGGCGATTTCGAAGAATTCCGCCAGGAGCGGCTCGCCGAGAGGTATTTCCTTTTCCCTGGATATCATGGCGTCCAACTTCGCGATCGCCTCGGTCCCCTCGACCGTTTCCAGCGCTTCGGTCAATTGATCTCGAATGGTTTTGGCCTTGTTTCGAAGCTGAGTAAATTCCTCGGCCGGAGTATTTCGTTGGCGAAGCGATTCGCCGTATTCCCGGTATATTTCCCGAACTCGGTTGACTTGTTTATCCACGTCGATACCTTCGGCGAAGGCCTCGAACGCGTCCAAGAGAGGTTTGCGGAGCGCATCGGTTTCGGCGGTTTCGCGTAAAATTTCCTTTTCCGATCCCCGTCCAAAGATAGCGAGCTGCATCTTTCGAAATTCGATTGTTTCTCGAAAGACCACCGCGCCCATCCCCTTCCATACCATGGGTCCGAGCACCACCCCCAGGACCAGACACAATACACCGACGGATCCGGCCGCCGAGCCCGTGAAGAGTTTATCGATCAGCAATCGAAACGCGGTTCTCATCGGCCGGTTCCTTTCCGATGAATCCGCGCCATGAAGTGTTCGCTGACCAGATTCATACCGAAGGTGAACACCAGAAGGAGGCATCCGATGGCAAATAGGGCGTGGTAATGGAGAGTTCCCCTTGCCGTTTCGCCCATCTCCTGGGCAATGGTCGCGGTCATCGGCCGAACAGACTGTGATAAATCCCACCATGGAGACGGAATCTGCGAGGCCATTCCCGCCGCCATCCATACGACCATCGTTTCGCCGATGGCCCGCATCATCCCCAAAATCACCGCGGCAATGATCCCGCTATAGGCCGCCGGGATGACCACCTTGATCAACGTTTCGGCCCGGGTGGCGCCCAGACCGTAGGATGCCTCGCGGGTCTCGCGACCCACCGCGGACAACGAATCTTCGGCAACGCTGATGATTGTCGGGACGGCCATGATCGCCAGAATCATCGACGCATTGAGAGCGTTGGCACCGGTGGAAAAACCGAAGGAATGCTGTAACCACGGGGCCACGACGATGATGGCGAAAAATCCATAGGCCACGGATGGAATCGCCGCCAGGATTTCGATAACCGGTTTTACGAGTTGTCGGATAGAAAATGGAGCCATATCGCTCAGATACACGGCGCACAGCAATCCCACAGGTACGGATAACAGGAGGGCCACCGCCGTCACATACAACGATCCCACGATGGCCGGCAAGGCCCCGAATTCCGGATGACCCTCCGCCTCCGGATACCAGTTTCGACTGGTCAGAAACTCGGATAATCGAGCCATGACCTGCCGAAAGGTTTCGCCGCGCAGGAACGGGATCGCTTCGCGGATGACAAACCAGAAGATCAGAAAAACGGCCATAACCGAGACCAGCGTGACGACAAACAGGGACCCGCGTCCCAGACGGCCGACAACAAATCCAAGCAGATCCCGGCCGGGGGAAAGAAGCAATGGCCGAGTAAACCCGGCCCTTGCTTTGCGGCGTACATCGTATGCCGTCATACCGGCCGTGTCAGAAGGCCGCAACATCATCCGATTCGGTTTTTGAATCTCCACGGAACCTCGCTTCTCCAAATCCATGGATACAACAGGGCGTTGATCCGCCCATCAACGTCAATAATTCGTCAGCGGAATGAATCCCTTGGCTTCAACGATTTCCTGGCCCTTTTCCGAAAGATGGAACATGCAGAGTTCGTGAACCATCGAGCCGAGCTTCGGATAGCCGTTGGTGAACAAAAACAGCGGGCGGCTGGCCGGGTATTTTCCCTTGGCGATCGTCGCTCGGGTGGGCATGATGCCATCCAGCTTAATCGCCTTCACGGAAGCGTCGAGAAATCCAAGGCCCACATAACCGATCGCACCCGGCGTCGTCTTCACGCGGGCATGGGCCTGCGGATTCGAACTGACATATTCCACCGAAGGAGCCATTTTTTCTTTGTTGATCACCAACTCATGAAATGACTCATACGTTCCCGAAGACGTATCGCGGCTGATCGCGACAATCGCCAGATCCGGGCCGCCGACTTGCTTCCAGTTTGTGATTTCGCCCTTGTAAATCTTCGTCACCTGGGCTTTGGTGAGATCGGCTACCGGATTCGACGGATGCAGAACGATACAGACTCCATCCATCGCAATCACATGCGCCACGGGAAGGACTTTGTTGACAACCGCTTTGGTAAACTCTGTATCTTTCATAAAACGACTCATCATGGCAATCTGACAACGCCCATCGATCAAGGCCGCCGCCCCGTCACCGCTGCCGGTCTTGTTGACCGTGATCGCGACATTGGGATGCATGGTCTTGAACGCCTCGGCGAAAGCGTCTCCGAGCGGACCCACGGTTGTGGAGCCGTCCACGATCAACTTGTCCTCGGCCGCCCCAGCGCTGGAAGTCCAGATCGGCTGGGTTATCGCCAGCATTCCGACGACCAAAGCGATCATTCCGGCTTTGAATTGCCTCTCCATTCTGTTCATAGTACATCCTTTCCTTCATCCGATCATGCATTATTCTTGGTTTATCCACCGGATTGTACGCACGAATTGTTAGCGTTCGATGAGGTCTCGATGAAATTCCCACTATATCATTTATCTTTACGCTCTTGATTTTCGGCCGTTCCCGTTGGATTCCGACACGACAAGGTTTCCGCAACGATTGGGGGAGCATTCCTTGTCAAAATTTCACAACAATATCCGCCTGGAACAGGTTCATGTCTTGTCCGTCATAGATCGCATTGTCATGCCGTTCCGCCAGGTAATAGGAGAACACCGTCTGGACATTCTTAGCGAGTTGATAGGCCAGACTGAATCGGTGTCCCTTGCCGCCGGTGCCGCCGTCGATAAAATCGCTGTCGCACAGGCCGCCCACCACGGCGTCCGCCTCCACGTCGCGATACTCATAACCGAACTGCCATGAACCGGGATCCTTGGCCTTGTTCAGGATCATGCCGACCGCCCAGGCATTGTCCTCTTTCACATTCGAAGCCGTATTGGTAATGTACGTGCCATAGACCGACATCGGCATTTCTCCGACCTTGAAGGCGTACTCGCCAAATGCTTCGAACACATCATAGTTATAGACATATCGACCGCCGGACCAGGTGTTACCTTTTTGTTTGAGAACATCCCCGTCGATGGTCGTGTTTCGAATATCGCCGAAATCATAGTAACTGACGCCGCCGGTCAACGAACTGGAATCGGATATCGCATATTTCATCAGGCCTTGAGCACCAAAGACGGACAGATCGGAACCGCTGGAATTCTCTTTGAGCCAGAAGCCGCCGCCGGCAATTTGCGCCGACCATGATTCATTCAGCTTCCACGCAGATTTGGCCGCGATCCCCTCCGGAGTCAGGTCGCTGTCCCAGACCAACTGGTGTTTCCCAACGGCATAGAACGGATTTTCCATCTTGCCGAGAATCACGTTCAATCCCTTGATCGGATGCCAGTCGGCATACGCCAGATCCAGCCACAGATCCTTTCGCGAAAAGGCCGAACCGTCATCGTCGGAATCGCCGAGAGTCTGATTGGTGGAGGTGGCGATCTCCGTGCTTCCTGTCGCGAAGCGAAGTCCGACCGTCCAATCCTCGTTGATCACGGCCTCAAGTCCCAGCCGTGCCCGAATCCGGTGGCGATCCCGTTCGTCAGATCGGGTATCGAAATCCTGATTTTCGATGCGATACCGGAAATCTCCGGAGAATTTCAGTTTCTCGATCCATTTGAGCGTCTCAGGCAGCTTCGCTTCGCCGCCGCTCCTGGAAATATCCGAGATCGTCGTACCCTGTTTCTTCTGCGTTTCCTCCAGTTCCAGAATCCGCGCCTGCATCCCGGCAAGGACCTCGTACTGCTTTTCCATCTCCTTGCGAAGAGCCGAGACATCCTCGGATACATTCTGGGCTTTGACTTGGGGTGCCATGCCAATTCCCATAGCGAGTACCGCCAGTCCCCACATCATTTTCCTGTTCATCTTCGTAACTCCTTCAATCAAACCTGAATTTCCGTGCCCCGGCCGTTCCAGGGCATCACAATCCAGGCGGGGAAGTTACGGGATTGCCGTTACCATCCAGTGAGGATCATAAGAGAACTGCATGAAAAGAATATGAGCCGATGATTCAAAGGAAATTGGAGATTGAAAACAATTCCGGCTTGTCACATTCCACAGGACTCAATGTCGGGAAAATCGAAGGTGCCGGTGGTTTGAGTCATGCGTACAATTTTTCTCAAAATCGCGGTTTTCGACCATGGCAGGCCCTTTTCGGCAAATACAAGGCCGAATATTTTTTATTTTATGGACATCTCATAGAAAACCGGTATAATTATAACGGAAATCGAGGGTATTCTTCAAATTCATTGCGGGTCCAAGAAAAAGGAGAGAAGTATGGGTTCATGCAAACGATTTCATCCTGTTGCGGTCGGTCTGGTCGCCTTCTTTTTTGGCGCTGTTGCTTGTGCAGACACACTCTATGTAGGTCCCGGACAGACATATTCCACAATTCAGTCGGCGATGGATGCATCGGTCGATGAAGATATCATACTTTTGGCCGATGGAACTTATACGGGAACCGGCAATGTGAATCTGGATTTCAAGGGTAAGGCCATCACCCTGAAAAGCGAAAATGGTCCCAATGCCTGCATCATTGACTGCCAAAACATCGAGGGCAGAAGGGGATTCTATTTTCATACCGCGGAAGATTCCAGTTCGGTAGTCGATGGGCTTACCATCAAACGAGGTCGTGTCAATGATTATGGCGCGGGGATTTATTGTCATGGGGCTTCACCGACCATAGTTAATTGTGTGATCTCGGGCAATAATGTTTTTGCGAGTTGGGGGAGCCATGGATACGGAGCGGGGATTTATTGCAGTTCAGCATGCGATCTGACGCTGGACCATTGCCGGATTCTCGGCAATACCGTGATTGGGGGCACTTGGGAGTTTCATTCCGCCAAGAATGGATATGGCGGAGGAATTTGTTTTAATGCCGATGGAACCCTGACCATTCGGGACACGGTAATTTCGAACAATAAAGCGTATGGCGGAGAACAGGAAGGTTTTTCTGCCTCCAACGGTTCCGGTTACGGCGGAGGAATTTACACTCAGTCGGGAACTACGATCCTGTCGAACTGTATTGTGAGCGGAAACCTGGCATCCTTTCAGGGAGGTGGTAATGATTTTGCATCCGGCGAGTGTTATGGAGGCGGGATCTATGGTTCAGGAATGACGATAAGCCATTCTTTAATCTATAAAAACACGGTAAAAGCCGATGATGCGATATGGTCCCATGGCGGCGGAATCTGCGGCTCCAACCTTACCATTACAAATTGCACAATCACGAAAAATCTTTGTTTGGCCTACAATTCGTCTTATTTGGGATTGGGGTGTCAACTATATGATCAGGGTTCTACAACTGTCTCGAATTCTGTTATCCCTCAGGAATTAGACGAACCCGGACCGGGGTATGATTGGACTGGAGAAATTGAAGGTAATCCCACGATTCGTTACAGCAATGTTCCATTTAATTATCCGGGTACCGGGAATATTACCGAAGATCCATTATTTGCGGATCCGGCCACGGATGATTACCATCTGAAAAGTCAGGCGGGACGATGGGATCCGGTGGCCCAGGCATGGGTAATGGATACGGAAACCAGTCCCTGCATCGACGCCGGCGATCCGGCCGCGGATTATTCCGCGGAACCTGAAAATAACGGAAACCGGATCAACCAGGGATGCTATGGCGGAACCGTCTTTGCCAGTAAAAGTCCCGAGGAAGATCTTTATGTCCCAACCTCTGCCTATCCTACAATTCAGGCGGCCGTAGATGTGGCATTACCCAACCAGACGATTTTTCTGGCCAATGGGCGGTACCAGGGGCCGGGAAATCGGGGGGTGACGATCAACAAATCGCTGACGATCCGGGGGGTCGGCGGGCCGAAACAATGCATCATCGACTGCGGGGGGGCAACCCGGGCCTTTACGGTCCAGATTGATAATGAAGATGTCGTTGTGGTTTTCGATGGTCTGACACTGGAAAACGGCGGGGGTGTTTCCGAAGGCGGAGCGATCCTCTTGAACATTCTGGATACGCCGATGGAGCCGGCGAGTGGGACCGAGAGGGGGACGGCAAGATTGACAAACTGCATAGTCAACAATAACCGAGCCGGCGATGGTATAGCCGACGATGGATCCTCGTCGCTGGGTGGGGGCATCTGTGTTGTCGGGCCATGGAACCTTGAAATCCGGGATTGTATCATTCAGGGGAACAGGGCTCTGGGAGCAACGGGACAATCCGGTTATGATGGATCACCTGGCGGCGATGCTTACGGGGGTGGAATCTATTTTGAAAACAATGGAATCTTTTCTGAAAGCCATACATTGATGGTCCTGACGAGATCGATTCTGCAAGGGAACACCGCCGAAGGTGGAAAAGGGGGGAAGTATTCGGATGTTGCGGGTGCACCGGGTGGGAAAGCAATTGGCGGGGGGATATGCGGAAGAGGAAGCAACTTTTTGGTGTATTTGAAAAATTGCCACATCATCGACAACAATGCGAGAGGGGGATGCGAACCCGCTTTTGATTTTGAACGGATGGGGTGGATCTGCGACCCGTATGGCCCCGCACATGGTGCGGGAATTGGCCAATGTTCCGGTGAAATAAGCAACTGTACAATGATGAATAACCGCGCCACCAAGTTCGATGGAGATAGCTACGATTACGATGCGATCTATCATTTTACAGGGTCCATTATCAATTCGATCCTTCAAGACTCATCCTTCGGAGAATCCGGAGTTGAAATAAACTACAGTTGGACTTCCCAACCCGTTGCCGGAGTGGGCAACATTACGGAAGATCCGCTATATGCAAATCCGGCGACGGATGATTACCATCTGAAAAGCCAGGCGGGCCGGTGGGATCCGGTGGCCCAGGAATGGGTCAAGGATACGGAAACCAGTCCCTGCATTGACGCGGGAGATCCCGCCTCCGACTGGACGGAGGAACTCTGGCCACATGGAAAGCGAATCAATATGGGCGCCTACGGCGGAACCCCGCAGGCGAGCATGTCGCCATATTCGGCGGGCAACATCGCCGACCTGAATCATGATCATAAGGTTGATTTGGCGGATTGGTCCCTGTGGGCCGACGACTGGATGATCGATCAAATCCTGCTGGCTGCCGACCTAGACAGGGACAATGATGTGGACATCGATGACCTGGCCATTTTCGCCGCTCAATGGTGCTGGATTGAACCGTGAGTCGTTGCCGTATTCACGTGGCGTGAAAGTGACTCACGATTCTGAGGTTACCCGCTTGAGCGGAGAAATTGTTTACACGCATTGAAGATATGTACGAGAACAAACGAGGAATTTGGAATTGGAAATTCCCGTATATTTCAGATTCCTCATACCGCAGTGCCGGGAAGATCGATGCTGAAGGCGCTGCCTTTTCCGGGTGTGCTTTGGACCGTCACGCGCCCTCCATGCGTTTGAGCGATGTGCTTGACGATGGCCAGACCCAGACCCGTTCCCCCCAGTTTGCGGCTTCGTGCCTTGTCCACCCGGTAGAATCGCTCGAACAACCGGGACAGATACTGCGGCTCGATCCCGCAGCCGAAATCAACCACGCGAATCGTCACCGTCCCATTCGTCCCGGCCGCCTCGATTTTCACTTCGGATTTCGGATTACTGTATTTGATCGCGTTGTCGATGAGATTGACCACCGCCTGTTCCAGCAGCGCCGGGTTCATCTGAGCGGCCAATGTATCCGGACAATTGACCTGCAGAGAGATCTCTTTTTCCGCGGCCTTGCCTTCGCACAATTGAACGGCCGCCTGGATCACCGGACGAAGGAGTCCGGATTGCAGTTCGATTTCGGAACGTTCCGTTTGCTGCTCGATCCGCGACAACATCAATAAGTCGTCAATGATCGCATTCAATCTCTGTGTTTGACGAGCTATAATATCCAAAAATCGTTTGGCGTCGGCCGGATCATGGATGGCTCCATCCGACAAGGTCTCGATGAATCCCTTGATCGACGTAATCGGAGTCTTGAGCTCATGGGAAACATTGGCCACAAAATCTTTTCGCATATTCTCAAGCCGCCGCAGGTGGGTCACATCGTTCAGGACAATCACCGCTCCGATTCGATGACCGGCCAAATCGCGCAACGCCGTCCCCCTGGTCTGGATATAACGGTCCCGATTAAATTCCCACAGGACCATCTGTCCTTCCAGTGTGTCATCGCCACCCAGAACACGTTCGACAAAGGACAATAATTCTGCGTTTCGGACCACCTCCCGCAGACTCCGACCTTCGGGCAGGGATTCGGCGATACCCAGCAAATGGACGGCGGCTTCATTCAGGATCAGAAGTTGATATTGGTTATCGACGGCCAAAACCCCCTCGGACATACTGGATAAAATCGCTTCCCGTTCATTTCGTTCGGCGGTCGTTGCCCGGATCCGTTCACTCAGTTCCTGTGCCATCTGGTTCATGGCCTGCGCCACCGGGGCCATTTCCATCCAGTGGGGAATCGGGACTTTGTGAACGAGGTCTCCGGATGCAAATCGTTCCGCGCCTTGTTTGATCTCTTCCAGGGGTCCGCTGATCCTGCGGGAAACCATTCCGATCAAAACGGCCGCCGCGCAGATCACGATCATTCCGCCGGCAAGAAATTGGCGACGAACGGCCGCGATCGCCCGATCGATGGACTCCATGGACAAAGCAAGCCGCAAAACGGCAACAACGGCATCGTGTTGTTTGATCGGAATAGCCACATATCGCATGGCAATACGTAATGTTGCGCTATATCGGGTATGGGCTCCCGTCCGTCCTTGGAGGGCGTCAAGAACCTCCGGTCGGTTGATGTGATTTTCCATCTGAGCGGGATATTCTTCCGTATCACCCACAACCCGTCCGGAAGGCAAAATCAACGTAACTCGAACCGAACCGGCCCTGCCCAGCCGTTTGCACAGGGCATCGAGTTCCTCCATATTGCCTCGAACGAAGGTATCGGCAATCTGGCTCTCGATCATCCGGGCCCGAGACTCCATCGCCAGCGTGGATCGTTGCGTGTAAAAATGCGTGAGGAATTTCTCCGCATACAACATCGCCGCTGTCAAAGCCAGTGCCGTAATCAGGAGAAAGGGCCAATATAACTGCCACAACAATCGTCTTCTGCGCATAAAGGGCTCCCGGCGGATCGATAGGACGTCATCGATCCTCTGCATCCTTGAAACGATATCCCACACCGCGGACGGTTTCGATATATTTGCCGGCCGAGCCGAGCTTTCGACGCAACCCGACGATTTGTACATCGATCGACCGATCGGTCACCGGATAATCGCTTCCGTGGACGGCATCCACAATCTGATATCGAGTAAAAACCCACCCCGGCCGCGAGGCAAGAAAATACAACAGGGTAAACTCGGTGGATGTCAATTCCACCAATTTCCCCTTGACCGTTGCCCGATGTCGGCCCGGGTCGATTTCCAGATCGTAGAGTCGGACCCTCGGCGCCGAACCGGGTTCCGGTACCTTGGTGCGGGCTGGGCGTCGAAGCACCGCCTTGACGCGGGCCAGTAAAACACGAGGACTAAAGGGTTTGGTGACATAATCGTCCGCACCCATTTCCAATCCGGTTACCACGTCCGCTTCGTCGCCCTTGGCGGTCACCATGATGATCGGAATCCGTTCGGTCCGGCCGTCTTTCTTTAATGTTCGGCAAACCTCCAATCCATCCATACCCGGCAGCATCAGGTCTAACAGAATCAGGTCCGGCTGAAGCGTGGTCGTTTTGGAAACCGCATCCGGGCCGTTCATAACCGTTTCCACGCGATACCCGTTTCGTGTCAGATTATACCGAAGCAATTCAACCACATCTTCTTCATCTTCGACCACAAGAACGGTTTGATTCGACATCATCCATTACCCCTTCATCGATCGATTCCATAATCATTTTCTCATCGGAACTTGCCTATCTACGTTTCTTGAATAGATGCTTTTTCTTCCTGATCCATCGATCCGGATTTCGAATACGATCAGCCATCCAAGCGATCCTTCGGATGGAGTACACAAAACCATAACATTGTTAGTACAACATGAGATGTTTGCAAGAAGTATGTTTGGTCCGCCAGGATATAGGGCGATCTCGTCTTGAATTGCAGGTTCCTATCCGGCCGGATTGCCTATGGGCCGAACGCGGCACGTATCAAACCGTGGATTTCATCGGTCCGCCTTTTTACGGACAAGTACGTCGAGAAACATATTCTTTCAAAGTAATGATTTTGGGACAAGCCATAAGCTCCGCCCCATTATGATTGCCGAGAACATTATAATACCCCTCGTCGCTCCAAAAGACGAATCCGGCCAGTTCGGGATAACGGGTTTCCAGTTTCTTCACCACATCCATGCAATCTCGCGGGGGATCGGATGAATCACGGATTCCCAGTTCGGACCACCAGATCACCTTTCCTGATTTTTTCTTCTTTTCCACCGCCCAACGGTACTCGGAAAAGTTCAAGCCGGTACCATACGCGGATTTGCCCAGAACATCGACATAGGCGTCGCCCGGATAATAGGTTTCCAGCGCGCCGTGATTGGACGTGGTATGATAGGCCCAGATAATATTGTCAAGGCCCTTTTCCTTCGTGAAATAGTCGTGCACCAGGCGATACAGCTTGATGGCGTTTTCACTTCCCTGCTTCGCATGCCACTTGTTCCTGTCGTCACTTTCAACAAAGGGAGTATAGATAACGGGAACCCCCTGATCCTTCAAGCTCTTCAGATTGGCGGCCATTCGATTCATCTGAGCGTAGAAGTTGCGTTTCGTCGGATGATCGCCGGGGGCGAAAATGGGATCCATGGCAACGGGGCCATTCCATGATCCCCCGGAAGGATTGGCATAAAATGAAAATACGCCGACGATCATTCCCCGATCCCACATTTTTTTCACCCCCTGATTCCAGTCTGAATCGGAAAAGGGATTGTCATGAAAATCATAGGTGACACATCCATACCGCGGCATCTTCCCTGTATGATCATACACTTTCCTGAGCCAGTTGGTGGCATGATCCATGTCCGGATTTTCATTGTGAACCCATGTAGCCATTTGCCCGAAAATATAGGATCCGTTTCCCAGGCTTCTCAAATAGGCGAATACGTCCGCCGCGGGGGATGGATTGCTTTCAGCGGAAACAAAGAAGGAGGAAAATAGAAACGTGCACAGGATTGCGAAACGTTTTGTCGTCATCTGATATTTCCCATTCCGATGGTTATACAACACGAGCGACTCCCTTCGACATCGACAATTCTATCAAAAAACCTTTCACGGAGTCAAGACGGTTTTAGTCCATTGTCGTATGCATCTGGTTTGACGACGGCTCCGCCCGCGATGTGGAGGGTTGAAACGGCCTTCCCGGACTTGCGTCGATCGATCGAAGAAAGCGCTTGCGAAAATAATCGGGTACGATACCATACGGATGTTTCCGGTTGAATTCATTCCACGTGCAGCCTCGATCGTTCTTCCGGAGACATGGTTGTAGATGATGAATCTGTTCGCAAATCCTGTTTTGGACACGAGAGATGAAAACCCAATCCGTCATCGCTTACTTTTCCATGGAGATTGCCCTGGAAGAGGGTATGCCCACATACAGCGGCGGTCTTGGCGTCCTTGCCGGCGATACCATCCGTTCCGCGGCCGACCTGAGGGTTCCGCTGGTCGGCGTCACCCTGCTGCATCGCAAAGGGTACTTTTACCAGCGTCTGGACGGCGCCGGCTGGCAGCGTGAGGAACCGGTCGTGTGGTCTGCGGATGATTTTGTCGCCGAAATGCCGGCACGCGTCACCGTCACGGTGGACAATCGTCCCGTCCGGTTACGAGCATGGAAATACGAGGTCAAAAGCGACGGGGAGGTTGCGGTACCGGTTTTTTTGCTCGACGCCGATCTGCCGGAGAATGCCGAGTGGGACCGCACGCTGACCGATTATCTGTATGGCGGAGATGCATATTATCGACTATGTCAGGAAACTCTTCTCGGTATCGGCGGCGTGCGGATGCTGCGCGCCCTGGGGTACACGCACGTGGATCGTTTCCACATGAACGAAGGCCACTCCGCCCTTCTGACGCTGGAATTGTTGCGCGAATCCGCCGGGGCCGCGGGGCGTACCGCCATCTCCATGGAAGATATCGAAAGCGTCCGCCGCCAGTGCGTCTTCACCACACACACCCCGGTTGCCGCCGGACATGATAAGTTCCCGCTGGAGCTGGCGCAGCGCGTGGTCGGTCCCTTCGACGAAATGACCGAGTATAAGGATGCGTTGTGTTGCGACAACCAACTGAACCTGACCTACCTGGCCCTGAGTCTCAGTCACTTCATCAACGGGGTGGCCAAGAAGCACGCCGAGGTGTCGCGCCTCATGTTCGCGCAATACCGGATTGACGAAATCACCAACGGTGTCCACGCCGCCACCTGGACCAGCCCTGCGTTCCAGTCCCTCTTCGACCGACATATCCCCGGCTGGCGCGAGGACAACTTCAGCCTTCGCTACGCCTTGAGTATCCCGTCGGCGGAAATACTCGACGCGCACCGCGATGCCAAGCGCGAATTATTGCTTTATGTCAATCGAGAGGTCAACGTGGGTATGGATATGGATGTGCTGACGCTCGGTTTCGCCCGCCGTGTCGCCACCTACAAGCGAGCCGACCTTCTCTTTCATAATCCGGACCAGTTGCGATCTATCGCTTCGCGGGCCGGTCGGCTGCAAATCATTTTTGCCGGCAAGGCCCACCCGAGGGACCAGGAAGGCAAGGAACTGATCAAACGGATCTACCAGGCGAAGAATGCTCTCAAATCGGATATCCGTATCGCCTATCTCGAAAATTATGACGTCGCTCTGGCCAAAGTGCTGATCCCCGGCGTGGACGTTTGGCTCAACACCCCCCAACCGCCGATGGAAGCGTCCGGCACCAGCGGGATGAAAGCCGCCCTGAATGGCGTGCCGAGTCTAAGCATTCTCGACGGGTGGTGGATCGAAGGGTGCATCGAGGGCGTCACGGGCTGGGCCATCGGGGATTTGCGGGATTCGTCCAACGCCGACGAGGATCAGACGCCGCTCGACGCCGCCTCGCTCTACGAAAAGCTCGAACAGATCGTCCTTCCGCTATTCTATGAGCAGCGCGAGCGGTTCGTGGACGTCATGCGCCATTCCATCGCGCTGAACGGATCGTTTTTTAACACCCAACGGATGATGCAGCAATATGTTTTGAAGGCGTATTTCGGATAAAGAAGCGGGGCGTGGATACCCCCCCAAGAAAATCCCTGCCGCCCTTTCGGCTGGAATGGGCGTTTTCCGATAGTCGAAGGGTTCTCCGGGCCGCAATTTCGCTACGAAGAACTACCCGGAATCGGTTCTGATCTCGTACCCGACGCCTGTCAGAACCAAAGGACTCAAACGATAGTAACAAGCAGAGACTTTCACAATATCCATTCCTGCTCAAACAAAACCGTTTTTTTTCAAGGCATATTTCGATCCATGTGTTACAATGGTGAATTTGTGATTGTCCCGATGGATAATCCTTACAGGAACACGATGATTTACCCCATATACGGCCGGGAACTACGATGAATCAGCGGATGCCGACGTTACATATTGGTGATTTGGAAATCAATCCTCCGATTATTCAGGGGGGGATGGGCGTGCGAGTTTCCATGTCGAATCTCGCCGCGGCGGTCGCCAACGAGGGATGCGCGGGCGTGATCGCAACAGCGGGGATCGGGCGATTTGAAGGATGTCCAAGAGCGGAATTGCCCGAGGTGAACCTTCAGGCGATCCGGGACGAGATCCGCAAGGCGCGGAGCCAGACGCGCGGAGTGATCGGCGTCAACATCATGGTCGCGCTTTCGGATTACGATAACTTAGTCAGGACGGCGGTCGAAGCGGAAACGGACCTGATCATTTCCGGAGCGGGACTGCCGCTGCATTTGCCGGAATTGGTGGGGGATGCGGATGTCAAGCTGATTCCGATCATCTCATCGGTGCGGACGTTCAACGTGATCCTGCATCGATGGCGGAAGCGATACGGCCGGTTACCGGATGCTGTGGTGATCGAAGGTGTCAAGGCGGGCGGGCATCTGGGGTATTCGCATCAGGATGTGGTCGAGGGGACGTCCCAGACGCTGGAAGAAATCATTCGTGACGTGCTTCCGGTGGCCAACGGGTTTGATCGCAAGATTCCGGTAATCGCAGCCGGGGGGATTTATACCGGGGTGGATATCGCACGGTACCTTCAGATGGGCGTTGCGGGGGTGCAGATGGCCACGCGGTTTGTTTGCACGCATGAATGCGACGTACACGAGAACTTCAAAAAGGCCTACCTGAAGGCGACCCTTGAGGATTTGGCGATCATCAAAAGTCCTGTTGGTCTTCCCGGCCGGGTGATCCGCAACCGCTTTGTCAATCGGATTGAACAGGGCGAGACGGCGCCGTTTCAGTGCAGTTACCAATGTCTCCGAACGTGTGATCCCTCGACGGCGCCGTATTGCATCGCCGAAGTGCTCGCCAACGCGGCCAACGGAAACATGGAGGATTCGTTTTGTTTCGCGGGCGAGAACGTGTACCGATGCGATACGATCGTATCGGTCAAGGAGCTGATTGCCGAACTTGTTGAACAATATCAACAGTGCCTGCAACAGGAAGGTTTAGCGAAGGGATAATCGGAATCGTCGTTTGATGTATTGTTCGCGGAATCCGGAGATGAGGTTCACAGTGAACCGAGTTTCATACCCAATACGATTTCAAGGAGGTATGCCATGCGTTTGTCGAAGATGATTACATGCGGTATCATTTTGTCGGTTTTGTATCCCTGTTTTGCATCGGCGGCAATTCCATCCGCGGGGGAAAATGTAGCGGGGCGATTGCCCGACGGCACGTTCGTGTTCATTGTGACCAGCGGAATGGAGCAGTTGCGGCCGGTATTCGATCAATCCTCTATCGGCCGACTTTGGAACGATCCGGAAGTGCAATCGTTTTACATACAAACCCGCGATGCGGTGATGGGCAAGATCAAGGAGGAAGCGGCCAAGTCGGGCGATGAGGTTGGATCGGAGATCATCTCGATGCTGCCGAACCTGGCGGCCGAGGCCATTCAATGCCCGATGGCTATCGGGTTTGTGGAAGTCACGGAGCCGAGCCCCGTGCCCTTCGGCGTATTCGCCATCGTCGAGGCGGGAAAGCACAAGGCACAGATTCAGTCGCTGATCGAACAGATTGAAAATAAGATCGGAAAAGATGAAATTGTCGACAAGACCATCGGCGGCATCACGTTCCACGCTCCGAACGATGAGGAAGCGCCGATTTTCTGGGGATGGCACAATGATCGGTTCGTCGTCGTGTTCAACAATCCTTCAGGACAATGGCTTAATGGATTGAACGCGCCCGCGGCCAAACCCAGCCCCCTGGCACGGTTGGAGGGCAGCGGCGATCTTGTGGCTTTATACTGCGATTTTCAGAAGATCGGGGGGATGGTTACCAAAATCATGGAGAACGAAGGCCAGGGCGACGACCTTGAAAAAATCCGCAAGGTTATGGATTCGCTGGGTCTGAGGAAGGTTCGGACACTGACGATGCGCACGGGGTTTGCGGGCAAGGACATCGTTACGGATCAGTTGCTGGAAGCGCCATCGCCGCGGACGGGAATTTTCACGGCGATCAAACCCGTGGATCTGAAGGAGTTCGCCCGGACGGATGCACGATCGATGACGACGGCGGCGTGGAATGTGGATTGGGCGATGCTTTATGATATGATTATCAAGGCCGTCAACAACGCGATGGACACTGACGAGCAGCGTCAGGAAATCCAGTCGGGAATCGCCGACCTGGAGGCCAAGGCGGGGATCCAGATCCGTCAGGGTTTGCTTGCCGGGCTGGATGGATCGATGACGATGCAGGCGTATCCCGGCGGGGTGATGCCGGAGATGCCGTTGGGCGGGCTGGGTCTGATCGCCGGATTGCGGGATGCCGCTTTGTTCGACCAACAGATCGCAACCTTGACAGCGATGGTGAGCAAAGAAGCCAAACCGGGTGTTGTTCAAATCGTCACGCAGACTCGCGAAGACGGTAAAAAGCAGACAACGGTAATGAGCCCGATGCTGGGACTGATGCAGTTGGTTCCAAACTGGATCACCTCCGGTAATCGATGGATCCTGACGACCAATCCGAGTCTGACGAAGATGCTGCTTACACAGCAGGGACCGGAAAATTCGGACTATACTCCGCTGGGTGAGGACAAGACGTACCAGGCCATGACGACCAAACTCCCTGGAGGGATCGTTCTGATGAAATACTCGGATACGGCCGCGAGTTTCAAGCAGACCTATCAACAGATTCAGGGATTTTGGCCGATGGTGATGGGGGCGGCTTCGGGACAAGGGATCGTGCTTCCGACTATGTTGCCGGATATTCATACTCACATCGAGGGGTTGGGAAAGAGCGTCGGATATTCGTATCTGACCGCCGACGGCTTGCGGACATACTACCGCGGCAGCGGGCTTGAATCAAGCCCGAACGTGGCCATGGGTGGCGGAGCAATGGCGGCGGCGATTTTAATGCCGGCCGTGTCGAAAGCTCGAAGCACAGCCCAGCGAGTCGTTTCCGCGACGAACCTCAAGCTGATCGGATTGGCTTGCCATACGTATGCAGATGATCACGAAGATTCTTTCCCGGAGGATCTGGATGTATTGCTCAAAGAAGGAAGGATCGAGGAAAAAACTCTGACATCTCCACAAAAACCGAAAGGGTTTTCCGGGCCGAGTTATGTGTATATCGTGGGACAGAAACCATCGGGGGCTTACGATAATATTTTGGCCTATGAGCAGCCGTCCTTTTCGAAGGATAGCACGGTTAATGTGCTGTTCATCGATGGTCATGTTGAGGCCATGAATAAGACCCGGTTTGACGAGAAACTGAAAAAGACCTATGAGAATCTTGGACGGCCGGTGCCCGATAACGGGGGTGGATCGAAATAATCTTCAATACACAGATCGAGCGAGCGATTCATCACACGACTGCCCCATGTACAATTTAGCTGGGGCGGTGGCGGATTTTTATTTGTTAATCCGGAGAGAGATTCTCTTTGATAATATCGCTTGTTTGATCGGGGGCCTTATGTTACGATTTGTTTCTGACGGTTTGGCCAGACTTTGGTGAATGAAATTCATCAAACTGCCGATTGAAACCATGGACTTTACATCGATCTAATGTCTGTCGGAGAAAGAGGTTATGTCCAAACGATTGCGATACATAGGGATTGTAACAATCTCTGGGGTGATATTTCTTTTTTCCTGCTCTCCTGAATCGGATATTTCGATTCCTTCCGCGGAAACATCCACAACGGACCTTCTTATTCAGTCCGCCCACGCCGATACGGTGACGGTGTTTCTGACGGGCAATATTCTGAGTACGCTGAAACCCTGCGGTTGTACAACCGGACAGCTTGGCGGCCTTGATCGACGGCCGGCGGTTCTTTCAACGGCCCCGGCTGATCGTCGTTTGATTATCGACACCGGAAATTTCCTCCGGCAGGATACTCCCCAGGATCGGATCAAGCTCGGCATTCTGCTCCAGGCCCTGACGCTTCTCGAATACAACCTTGTTCATTTTGAGTCCAACGATCTTCAACTGATTTCCGAGATGGGACTGATGGATACATTGTCCTGCGAGACCATTGCACCGGGATCTTCGGAAATCGGTCCAACATTTGAGCGGACATTCACCATTTCCGATCGAGAGTTGGTCGTCCAGGTCGCGACGGTTTCGGTCAGGGATTTTGAGCAGACGAATTTGTCGCAGCTTTTCGATAGCCAAAGGGATACGGCAAATGTAATCCTTCTAATCGTTGATTCGGCCGAAACAGATTTCATCAATCGTATCGCCGCGACCAATCGTGTTGATGTGATAATCGTTCCGGCGACAGCCACTGAACCGAGGATTGTGGATCGTTCCCGGAAAAAACCACTGGTTATCTCCGTCGGAAAATTTGGCGAATACGTCACTCGTTTATTGCTGCAAGTCAAGCCGGACAATACAGTTGCGATCGGCTTCTCCGATATAGCGATCGTCGAGTCCTATCCATCCGATGAAGCGTTAGTGGATTTGTACAAGTTTTATCAAACGCTGGTCCGTGATGAAGGATTACTTGACAAGGTACCGCAAGTTCCTCTTCCTGACGGGCTTCAATATACCGGTTCCAAGAAATGCCAGACCTGCCATGAATACGAATACGCCCAATGGTCAACGAAACTTCATGCCAAGGCATATCCAACGCTTGTCAAGGTTGATCATCAATATGATCCTGAATGTGTTCAGTGTCATGTTATCGGACTCGGATACGAAACAGGATTCAAAAACGAATCCAGTCCGGAAGACCTTCGGAATGTCGGGTGCGAAAGCTGCCATGGTCCCGGCTCGCAGCATATTGAATCCGTCCTGACACAGAAAAATTACGTTTCCACAGGTCAGCCCCGATCCAAATGCACGGATTGTCATACAACGGAGCATAGTCCCAAGTTTTATGGGAACGAAAAGGAATACTTCCAGAAAATCATTCACTGGAAGGAACATACATGGGAAACAAGCGTCAAATAACAGGAAGGATCGAATTGGACCGCTTGTTTGATGATTCGAAAGGTGGTTTTGACCGATAATAGAGATAACCCATAAGTACTCGGTGGGTATATTTTGTTATAACCAATTAAAAGACAATATGTTACGACTTATAAAACTTGTTTCATATTTGTCAATCGTACTTGCCGTTTTGGGGGTCGGATGGGTATTTATCCAACTTTTTTCAAGCGGAACGCAATCAGTGTTGCTTTCCAGACCCGGTGCCATTGAATTATATAAACAAAGATCAGATAAGAGTTTACAATCAGCGGAAACCATGTCTCCATTGGTAGTACAATCGAAATTGTTTGCCTTTGCGATCAATCCTCCGCCTCCGGAACCTGTCAAACCGGTAGATAAAACCGTTGCAACCAACGATAAATCTGTGGATGCCTTAAAACCGCCCCAAGTTGAACGTCCGATTGGTCCCCCTCCAAAATTCAAATTGTTAGCTACGGCTTGCTATACGGATTACCCTGATAAATCGTTTGCCATGCTTGACTTAACGGGGATCGGGACCAAGTGGTATCGCGTCGGTGAGGAAGTCGAGGGTCATACGATTTACGAGGTTACCGAAACCTCCGTTACCCTCTACCAGGGCGATCAACTCAGCAGTACGGTTGAGATGGTTAAAGACAAGCCAATGATTCCGTCGCTGTTGAAGAGCGATGTGATTGAAGGCCAGCCGATTTCATATATTCGCCCGATCGAGACGATTACGCTTCCGGGAAATGTAACCGCACGGGATCTTCCGAAATTGCTGGAGAAACATTCCATGGAAACCCTGCGGGCATCCGGAGCGGCGGCCGCACCGGCAAGTACCGGACCGCGAACGATCTTTTCGACAGACCCGGAGGCGGCATTGTCGGCGTTGTCCGCAGAGGAGAACGTATTGCATCGGGGATCGACCCGGCCGCCGATTCCGACGCGGACGGTAACGCCGACAGTTCGAACTCCAGCGCCTCCTCCCACTCCTGAACAGCAAAAGAAACAGCTTGATGACAACATCACCGATATCAAAAAGCTGATGGGAACGACCAGTACGAGCGGGGAATCGTCGGAGGATCAAAAGGCGTGGGGCGAATTGCTGAAGTTGCTGGAGAGCGAACGGAAGAGTTTGGATAGCAGCACGTCGGCCGTACCGGCGACACCGACAACCGAATCGGTTTCTCCGAGCGGCGGTGGAGAAACTCCTGCGACTCCGCCAACGACTCAACCCGAACCGAAATCTTCGCCCGATCCCGCGCCAACACCAAGCGATCCGGCCGGACCCGCAGCGGACAATCCACCCTCCGAAGAAGCGGCGAAGGATAATCCGCCTTCCAGTACTGATAATCCGGAAAATTAAGTACGGGCAGATCGAAGATTTCTTTCGAAATAATTTTTCACCTTGTGTCCCGAATCATTCTGCGTAAGGGGGAACTTTTTGTCGCGTCGATTGTCTCATAAACAGGCCAAAGATCGGCACTTAAGTTGTATTGGAAGGACGAGAAAAAAAGCTGAGTTTTGGCTGTAAATATCCGATAAATCATAAGATCAAGAGGGCCGGGCTGTCGCATGATTTCGATGGTCAATGGTTGGAACTGGAACCCAACGGAGCGGATTATGCAATCAGGATGCGTAAAGGCACGAGTCGGTATGATTCGAATCATAGCGACGGTCTTAACCTGTGCGGGACTTTTGTATGCGGCGGTCGCGTCGGAAACCATTACGACTCCTTCGCCGGTTCTTCGGAGTCGTGTGTATCGAATTCGCTCGATCGAGCCGGAACAGGCCAAACAGGTTTTGACAAATTTGAACCTGGCACACGAGATCAACCTATTGCCGCAGGGGGCGATGATCGTCACTTCGTACAGTTCCCAGGACCTGGTCAAGGCAACGGCGGTGATCGGCCTGATTGATTCAAAAACGAAGTATGAGGTTCGTTCGTTTGAAATTCCGGCAGGATATGAAGAGGCGGCCGCCTCCGAAAAACCGATGACCATTACGCTGGAACGGCTTCAGGTCGGAAGCTTCAAAGACGCTCCTGCAAAATCAACCGAACCCGGCGCGATTATCGATGTGCATAACGGCCGATTGATTGCGATCGCCCCAAAGGACTTTATGGACGGGGTGGCCGAACGGATCATCGCGTTGCACAATCCATCGGAGACGATTGGCGAGAGCCCATCCGAAACAACGACCCTGTCCGCAGATACTTCCGCTGTGTCCGTGATTCCGGGCATACCTTCGGCGACCCGTCCGCACTTGAGCGATCTGGCCGAACAGATCTTCGGGCCGCGATCTACGATCGGCACACTACCATCCCTGACGGATAAACCGTATGATTTCTTTGAAGTTGAGTTGCTCCGATCTCTCGAACAGGATTCCGCGCCGCAAACGGCTTCAACGAACGTTATCCGACCGGTAGAATCCGATGCGGAAGAACAACAGATTGATCGAGCTATTCTTGAAGCGATCCAGGCCGAAAAGAAGGCCAATGAAATCGAGCGTCTTGCCGCGGAAGCCGAGGCGAAGGCGATACAGGCGGCAAGCGCACTTGAAGCCGCTAAAACGACGGTCATTCCCGCTCCGACTGTTCCGGAGGCGACCCCTGTGGCAGCGACAACAACGGTTCCAGAGGCAACACCGACTCCGGTGGTTCCAGTGCCTACAGTTCCGGCAACGACCACACCTGCCGCTCCGGTACAACCAACGGCCGCGGCGCCGGTGGAAACAACTCCGGCACCTGCACCCGTGCCTGCGCCCGCACAACCGGTCGATCCGCCGAAACCGGCCGAGGTCAAGCCGGATGAAAAACCCGCCGCTAAGCCGGCGGACAATCAACCGAGCGCCGAAGAAATTGAATTGCTGAAGGCGGCGGAATCGGCGGCGGATCAGGAACTGGCCAAAGCGCTGAAGGAACTGGCTGCAATGACACGCGCAGCGCAAGAGAGTGAAACAGCCGCCCAACCGCCCCAAGCCAAGCCGGAAGAAAAATCGGTCCAGCCGACACCAGCGGAAAAACCCAAAGAGACGCGTCCTTCGCCGAAACCGGCCAACACAAAAATAGAAGCGGCGGTTCCCTCGACCAAGGGTGGCAACGGCATGACGCCGGAGATTCCCGGCGGGGAAGAGGATCTGGAGTTGACGATCACCCTGCCCGAAAAGGTGGATATTCTTGCCCTGATCGAACTGGTGGGAAAACAGTTGAAGCTGAATTATGTGTATGACCCGACGAAGGTTCGCGGAGAAGTGACGTTAAAGATCCATGATGGAAAGATCAAGGTTCGCGATACGTACGCCCTTCTGGAATCGGTGTTGAAGTATAAGGGATTTGCCATGACCCGGCGGGGTACGTTGGTGACGATTGTACCGCACAACGAGGTCATGCAGCAGGATCCGGTGATTCGACGGGAAAACGATCCCATCCAGCCCGGCGATGTGATGGTGACGGGGATTTTCAACCTCAAGCATATTTCGACGCAATCCGCCCAGGGTATGTTGACCAATATGCAGTTGGGCAGTCTGATCAACGCCATTCCGGAGACCCAGACGCTGATTGTGACGGACTATGCGTATCGCATGGACCGAATCCGCGGCATTCTGGATCTTGTGGATGTAGAAGGCAAAAAGAAGCGGGTGGAACCGCGATTCATCAAGTATTATCGTGCCAGCGATATCACATCCAAAATCGAGACAGTGGCCAGCCATCTGGGCACGGTGTCGATCACGGTTACCTCCACGGCTCCGTCGCAACCTCAACCGGTACCGGCGAGTCCTGCGGGAACGCCGCCTTCCGCGGCGGCCGCGGCGGCGGCCGCGGCGGCCGCGGCCAGGGCCCGTGAAGCGGCTGCCGCGGCAAGTCGGGGCGGTGGACAACCGGCGGCCGAGGAGGCGGTTCGTCTGGAGACGGACGACCGGACCAATCGATTGTTCATTATCGGCACGGATGAAACCATCAAGCTGGTCAACGAGATCGTCGATTCGCTGGACGTGCCGCAAAAAAGCATACGCTCCATAAAGGAATACAAGATACAATATATCGAAACATCGGACGTTCTCGACTCCTTGTTCGAATTGGGAGTGATCCGCAGCCGTCCCACGGCATCGGGTTCCGCCGGGGCAACCTCGGCAGCGTCGCGGGCGCGGACGCCGACAACGCCCGGTGTGCCGGCGGCGCCGATGAGCGCAGGCAGGGGCGGCGGGGCCGCAGATGAAGGCGAGCCAATGATCAGCGTTCGGCAGGCGACCAACTCGCTGCTGGTCAACGCCACGGATGAGCAGCACGCCGATATCGCAATGGTCATCGCACAGATCGACACCGAGCAGAGTAACAAACGTACCGTACAAGAATACGAGATCCAATACGTGGACACCGCCGAGATCGTTCAGACATTGGAAGAACTGGCGATTATCGTGCCGCGACAACAGACATCGCGATATGGCCAGACGGGCAGTTCGCCGTATTCCAGGACGGGAACGCAGTCGCAACCGATGATGAATCCGGCGGTGGCGGGCGGGGCGGCACAGCCGGCGACGCCCTCGCCGGCGACGGCGTCTTTTACGGGCGAGCCGACCACGGCGGAAGATATCGTGGCCGAACAGCCGCAGATCGCGATTCTGGAAGCGACCAATTCGTTGTTGGTCAACGCCACGCCCAGGCAGCACGCCGCGATCGCGCTGGTGATCGCACACGTGGATCGGGAACTGGACCAGACGGCGACCCCGTTTGTTGTGTATGCTTTGGAGAATCAGGATCCGATGGATTTGGCGGGGGTATTGGATGAACTGATCAACGCCAAGATGCGGGCGGAGGCGACACCGCGGAGCCCCGCGAGTACGACGGGTACGGGAACCTCGGCCTTGGCCGGAGGGACCACAGGAGCCGAGAGTAAAATCCAGACGCAGGCACGGCCGAGCGGCACCGGCATGCAGCGGGGAGAAAACGAAATCACGATCGTTCCTGATGCGGCGACGTATTCGCTGATCGTGTATGCCAACAAGAAGAACCAGCAGTGGATTTCGCAGCTCATCAAGACGCTGGACGATTACCGGCCGCAGGTGCTGCTGGATGTGACGCTGGTGGAGATCAGCAAGGATAATGAGTTCACGATGGACTTGAACCTGGTATCCAAATATCCGGCCATGCTTCCGGGGGGAACGATGACAGCATTGACAAAGGAGGGAAAAAGCGGAGTCATCGCCTTGAAACAGGATCCAACCACTCCCGGCCCGGGGGGATTTCCATCCGGTCAGATTCTTGAAGGCGGCGTAACGAATGGCTCCGGGACCGCCTTCTTCGCAGATCGGCATATCCAGGCGCTCCTCACTTTGATGGACAAGAAAAATTATGGGCGGGTTTTGGCAAGGCCATCGCTGCTGGTCAAGGATAACCAGGAAGGCGCGATCAAGGCTGAAAAGACGATTTATATCGGCGAGGAAAAGACCAGCACGATCACGGGCGAAGGCGGAAATCTTTCCCAGTCTTCGGATATCCAATTCAAGAATTACAGTTCGGGTATTACGTTGACGATCACTCCGCATATCGCCTCGGAGAAATTGCTGCAACTACAGATCGAGCTGGACCGAACGGACTTTGATCCATCCGATCCGGGAACGGCAACCTTCGGCACAAAGACCGTTCCCAAACCGCTTAATACCGTCAGCAGCAATGTCGGGACCATGGCGGTCTTACCCGATGGAGCGACGATTATCCTGGGCGGTATCGAGACGATGACTCAGACCAAGGGAACCACAAAAATTCCATTACTGGGAGATATTCCGATCGTCGGAATGTTGTTCCGAGGTGTCAGTGAAAGCGATGTCCAGAGTCGCCTCTATGTGTTTGTCAAGGCCAATATCATTAAACCCGGAGAAGAACTGACCGGACGATCGGATATTGAATCCATCTCTCGGAAAAAACGAGAGGCGTTCGAAAAGGATGAAATCATGTTCCAAGGTCTGGATAGTATTCCGGGAATCAAGCCGGGCAAGATTCAGCCGGAAAAGATTCTTGAGGATGATGAATATATTCAGGAGTTGAGAGATCGTCTGGACAAAAAGAAAAAGACGGCGAGAGAACCGGTAGAGGTGAACGTTAAGTTGGATCGATGATTGAACCGTGGAAGGGCAATGGCGGGCACATGTCGTGTGCCCCTGTATGAGTGCGAGAGCATGAGATACCAATGGAGCCCCCCCGAGTAACGCGGGTACTATAGTATGAAAGAGATGTTATTACGAACGGCCAGACGGACGGGCATCATCGATGTCGAGGCCCTCGGCGACTACCTGGACAAGAACGCCGGGGAGGGGCGGCGGATTGACGAGGTGTTGCTGTCGGCTCCGGACTTCACGGAAGACGCGGTTCTGCGACTGTTTGCCGAAACGCTGATGATGCCGTATTTTCCGGAGATCCGTTCGAGTGACGTCCCGAAGGAATTCATCGAGGCCGTTCCGGCGGCCTACGCTCAGCACCACTATTTAATCGGCGTCAAGCCCAACGGCGACGCGGAGATGACGGTGGTTCTGTCCAATCCGCTCAATACCAGCGTGATCGATAATGTGTCCAAGATGCTGTCGCAGCCGGTGCGGACGGGCCTGAGCTCGCGGGCGGCGATCACCTCGGCCATCGATGTCGCTTACGAACAGAAGGATACCGTGATCGAGGAGGTGGCCGAGGAACTGGATTCCCAGAATCTCGACCAGCTTGTGGACGAGGCGACGACTTCGGACGATCTGTTGGACGTGGTGAATCGTCCGCCGGTGATTCGGCTGGTGAATGATATCCTGTTCCGCGCCCTGCAGATGCGGGCCAGCGATGTGCATGTTCACCCCTACGAGTCGAAGCTGCAGATCCGGTACCGGATCGATGGATTGCTCTATGATACGTTAACCCTGAATCGCAACGTGATTCCGCTGGTGATCTCGCGCATCAAGGTGATGGCGGGAATGGATATCGCGGAACGACGGATGCCGCAGGACGGCCGCTGCAGCGTGCGGCTGGGTCAGAGGGAAATCGATCTGCGGGTCAGTACCGTTCCGACCAGTTATGGCGAACGGGCGGTACTGCGAATTCTCGACAAAAGCACGGGCCTGTTAACGCTGGACCAGTTGGGATTGTGGAAGGAGGACCAGAAAAAGTTTGAGAAACTGATCAACCGGACGCACGGGGTGATTTTCGTGACCGGTCCGACGGGCAGCGGCAAGAGTACGACGTTGTACGCCTGCCTCAACCAGATCGACTCGGTGCAGAAGAACGTGATGACGATCGAAGATCCGATCGAATATCAACTCGGCGGGATCAGCCAGATGCAGGTGTCGCCGAAAAAAGGCATGACCTTTATCAATGCGCTTCGGCACGTGCTGCGTCAGGACCCGGATGTGATCATGGTCGGGGAGGTCCGCGACGAGGAAACGGCCAATATGGCAATTCAGTCCTCGTTGACGGGCCATTTGGTGTTCAGCACGCTGCACACCAACGACGCGGCCGGTGCGATCTCTCGGCTCCTGGATTTCGGGGTGGAGCCGTATCTGGTCAGTTCGTCGATGATCGCGGTATTGGCGCAACGTCTGGTTCGGCGCATCTGTCCGGACTGCAAGCAGCCCTATTCGCCGACGGAGCAGGAGATCGCCGAGTTGGAATACAAGCCCCAGCCGGACGACCGTTTTTATAACGGGCCGGGTTGCGACAAGTGCTTCGGGACGGGGTATCGGGGACGAATCGGGATTTATGAGATGATGGTGATCGCGGAAGATATCCGTGAAATGATTTATCTCAAACAGACGGCCGGTGCGATCAAGAAAAAGGCCCTCACGCACGGAATGAACACGCTGCGAATGGATGGGGCGCGAAAAGCCGCCGCCGGAATCACCACGATTGCGGAAGTGCTGCGCGTGACACAATCGGATACCATGTAAGAAAAATTTCCAATTTTCTGTTTTCAATTTTCAATCTGATGCGACGGAAATGTTCGTGTCAGGAAAGATTTCTTTCGAATGAGTTATTTGTGACCATGAATAAATTTGAATTACACGAGCGTACGAAAAAATTTGCCCATCGGTGTGTCAAGGCAGGGCTTGCATTGCCAGATCATTCCCCGGGACGTCATATCGGCCGTCAATTGATCCGTTGTTCCACTTCCGTAGCGGCCAATTATCGAGCCGCATGCCTATCGCAGAGCAAAGCATCATTGATATCCAAGGTGGGTATTGTTGTTGAGGAGACAGATGAGACAGCTTTTTGGATCGAGTTTTTGATGGAAGAAGGTTTGTTGTCCGAACGATTGGTACGGAAGTTATTGAATGAAGCCAGGGAACTTGTCTCTATCTTTATCGCTACCCAAAAAACATCACGGAAGAATGTTTCATCTGAACATATTTCCGGCAGGATATCAGCGAAAAAATTGAAAATAGAAAATTAAATATTGAAAATTGAACGATGCCGCGTTTTTCCTATAGTGCGATCGATGGAAACCGAAAGTCGGCGAAAGGAACGCTGACGGCGGAGAATCCCTTTGCGGCACGCAAGCAGTTGCGCGGCAAAGGATTGCACCCGACGACCATCCGGGAGATCTCGGCCGAAGAACATTCGGGTTTCTGGACGAAGTTTCTGGGCCGCAGTCGCAAGGTGCTGGTGGCGGATTTCACGCGGCAGCTTTCGACCATGCTCGGCGCCGGGATCAAGCTGACGGACGCCTTGTCGGTGCTGGTGCAACAGCAACCGGATGCACAATTCAAAAGCGCACTCAACGACATCCGCGATCGAGTGGTGACGGGCGAATCGTTCGCCGATGCGATGGCGGAATACAGCGACTTTTTCGACATTATTTTCATCAGCATGATTCGCGTGGGAGAAGTAACGGGGACGCTGAGCCAGAGTCTGGAAACCATGGCGACCTTTATCGATAAGCGTCGGCGGGTGGAAGCGAAGATGACCACGGCGATGATTTACCCATGCATTCTGTTGGTTGGATGCTTTGGCGTCGTGATCTTCATGTCGATCAAGGTGATTCCTCCGATTGCCGAACAACTCCAGCAGAACCGTCAAACCCTGCCCATGATTACACGGATTCTGGTCAAAAGCGGCGATATCCTGACGAGTTTCTGGGTGTTTGCGATCCTGGGGGCCGTGGGTGCGGCGGCGTGGGGAATGCATCGGCTTTTGCAGACGAAACGGGGGGCGCGGATTCGCGACAAGATCCTGTTGGGTCTGCCGGTGTTCGGGCCGTTGATCAAACAACGAATCGTGGCACGGTTCACCTCGTCGCTTTCGACATTGCTTCGGTCGGGGATGAATATGGCCGATTCCCTGAAAGTCGTGGCGGAGGTGACAGGCAACACGATTATGAATTTTGCGGTACGCCAGGCGCGGGAACGGATCTTGTCGGGGGCGGATATCGCCACACCCCTGCGCGACAGCGGCGTGATCGATCCGACCATTGCCCACATGGTGACCGTGGGAGAAAAGAGCGGCGAACTGGAAAAGATGCTGCGAAACATCAGCGACACGCTGGAATCCCAATCGGATATCGTGATCGAACGGCTCAGTGCGGTAATGGAAACGTGCATTATCGTCATGCTGGCGGTCGTCATCGGTACCGTTACATATGCGGTTCTGATGCCGCTGATCAAATTTTCGGCGGGACAATTTTAACATTGAATCGGAAGGAATAGACGATGAAAAGCAAAAATAGATCCGGATTTACGCTGGTTGAAATCATGGCGGTGGTCATCATCATCGGCCTGTTGGCGGCGGTGGCGGCCAAGAACTTCATGGGCCAGACGGATAAAGCCCGCGTCAAGACCACGCAGGTGACGCTGAAGAATTTGCACGACGCCGTGTTGATGTATAAACTGGATACCGGCCAGTTACCGACGGAAGAGATGGGTCTTACGGCGCTGGTCGAACAGCCGGCGGATGTGGAAAACTGGCAGCCGGGCGGCTATCTGGAGACGACCAAGGTGCCCAAAGACGCCTGGGGCAGCGAATTCGTCTATCAACTGAATCCCGAGAGTGGCAAGCCCTTTGTTGTGATCAGCTATGGAGCCGACTTACAGGAGGGAGGCGAGGGCTACGATGCGGATCTGTACAGTACAGACGCCCAATAACCGCAATCCTGCGGAATGCGTCGGTTTTCGATCTCGACGGTTTCGGGATCTTCTCCGACCGGCGCTGGTGTTAATCGAATTATTGATTGTGGTCGGAATCCTGTCGATGATGCTGGCCATCGCTTCACTGGCCTTCACCCCGGCGATAACCCGCAACGAATTCAAGCGAAAGGCGGATGATCTGATCCGGATTTTGAAGATGGCGCAAAACGCCTCGGCCGAGAGCGGTCAGCGATACGCGGTGGTTCTGGATTTCGACGAACAGATGTACGCCCTGATGCCGTACTTTACGCTGGACAAAGATCAGATTCTGGCCGAGCAACCGGTTCTGGCGACGGGACGATTCGGCGATGATTTTCAATTGGATTATGTGCGATTCGATGACGCCGAGGATACCCGAAACTGGGACCTGGAGCAAACAACCTACTTTCGCGTGTGGCTGATGGCCGGTAAATCCGGCTGGCAGAACGGCGGCAAGATCGTTCTACGGGATCGCCAGGGCAATCCCTATACGATTATTTTGAACCGGTTCAACAAAGTGATTACTCTGTATCCAGGAGAAATAGATATATTGGAGCCAGTAAATAATGTATTGTTCTAAGCCCGATCCATCTCGAAAACGCGGATTCACGCTGCTGGAAGTGGCGACGGCGCTGGTCATCCTGGGGACGATCTGCTCGTCGGTTCTGGTCGTGATGAGCCGGGCCCTGTCGGCGACGATCGACCTGCGAAAGCGGATGCAGGCGTTCGAAATCGCCCGGGAAAACATGGAGACGCTTTTGGCCCGGGTCAATGTCTCGGACATGACCGATTTCGGCGTACACCCGCTGTATTCCGATGTCGAGTGGGAAACGACGATCGAACCTTTTTATGAGCCGATCACCAACAAATTATGGATCCAGGCGGTGTGTACGGCGACGTATGTGGACAGCCATGAAGAAAAACAGACGCTGACTCTCACCCACTGGCTGACGGGCCTTTCGGAAAGGCAGGCCAAGCAGATTCTCGACCAGCAGGAACGCGAGAAAGAGTACCTTGACCTGCTCAA
The DNA here is from genome assembly GCA_964386005.1 of uncultured Pirellulales bacterium. GTDB lineage: Bacteria > Planctomycetota > Phycisphaerae > Sedimentisphaerales > Anaerohalosphaeraceae > FEN-1350. The sequence continues at coordinate 34,096 of CAYLSB010000013.1, forward strand.
CGCCAATGATGAGACCATCAAGGAGCAACTGGCGATTCGGGAATATCTGAAGCAAAAGGGGCTGGATGTCAAGGAGTACGACCGCCTTCTTGCCGAACAGAAACGACAGAAGAGGCAGTGGATCAACGAGTATGAATACGATCCGGACCTGTTTAGCGAATTGGCGGATCAGTTGCGCCAGCCGGAGTATCAATGGCTGGACGGCAGGGGGTTCAACCAGGAAGATTTCGATTTATGGAAAAACCAACAAGGTCCGAAATTTTGGGAGAACATCAACATAATGGTGAGTAGATCCGGGGGATTCCGTTCCGTTTCGGGGAACACGTCTTCGTCCGCAAGCTCGGGAAACAACACTTCGATGGGCTCCGACTCGACCTCCGATTCGTCAAACTCCAATACCAATTCCGGTCAGAACAATTCTTCAACGGGATCGGATGACTTTGAAAGGCCGGCCGATTTTGATAAATGGAATCCCGAACAGCAAAAGCTCTGGGAAGATTTAATCAAACGATTAGGCCGATGATGGAAATGAGTCGATTCGAATGATTCGACAAACGCGAACAATTCGATGGAAATCGGAAACGACAGCTTTCACGCTGGTCGAAACGCTTGTGGTGTTGGCGATCACCTCGATGGTCGTCATCGCGGTGATGGACATTTATTCCAATGTCCGCAAGAACATTGCCTCTCTTGAGAAACATCTGGAACAAAGCGATCTTCCGCGGGAAATCCTGCAGCGAATGGCGGAGGATCTGGATCGTCTGGCCCGGCCGGGTTTCGACACCTCGGTGATGGTCCGGAACAAACTCAAAAATGGATACAACATTTCACAGTTGATCATCGAAAATCGGTTCTTCGGCGATCAGCAACCCAACAAGCCACAGATCTATGAGCGAATCACATGGCAAAGCGACTACGATCCCTATACCGACACGATCATTCTGTATCGGGCGCACAGCGGGATTCGACTGGAAGACGGATTAATCGACCGGGCTCAACTGGAAAAACAGCAACAGGGGATCGAGCAGTTTGTTCCCTTGACGACCGGACTGACGCATTTTGAGATCCAGATTCCCAATGGAGATACCTCCCTGAAAGAATGGACGCAGCCCGTATTGCCGAAGGTCATCCGCGTGTTGTTATCCTTCGGAGCGCCGGTGCAGACCGAGACCGGAGACTGGATCATTCCCGAAACGGATCTGTTTATCCGGACGATCGCTATCGACCGGACGCGGAAGATCGGTTATCAATTCGTCAAAAAGGATTTTGATTTGAGCGAACTGGATTCAGCCGATCCAAATGCTATTTCGGAGGAGATGGAGTCAACGGATGAGGAGACCGATACATCCGATACGGACCCGAAGGAGAAATCCAAGACGCCGACACTCGACAAGGACGGGAAGCCGATCGATCCCGCCAATGGCGATGCCGATGACCGAAATCGATTGAAACGATTGTGAGATTCATTCCGACGATGAGTCCTGAGATCCGAACAACACATTCGATATACGTTGCCCGCCGACGGGCATCGGGTATTGCGCTGTTTCTGGCCCTGGTGGTGCTGGTTTTGTTGACGACGATGGTCTATGCGACGGTCTCGCGAATCGCCCTTGTCCGGCATCGCCAGCAGTTCATCATCGATTACCAGAATGCCCGATATGCCTGCGACTCGGGAATGAAATACGCGTTGACCGCCCTCAATGATATCCAATTGTACCTGGTGACGCGAGAACATGAACCGGACTTCTCCGACGTGTTCATCAAGAACAAGGCCGAGTATGATCAGTATCTTGCCGATTGGGCGTTGTATAAGCAGCAACTGGCCTTGCAGAAGGCGGCGGAAGAAGGGATCGATCCGACAACGGCTGAAGGGACTGATTCGTTCGGTAAAGACTTGTTCAAAGGCCTGACGAATCTGGTTCGGGGCGGTTCGTCGAGCAAAGATTCCAATTCCCTTTCATCGAGTGAATCGGCCATGGATGTGTCCCTGTTGGGTCCGATCGATCCCAATTCGATCGAAATCCCCGGCCCATACGGACCCGAATGGCCGTTAATCAAGGAACCCATCGAATTTGAGCTGGGCGATGCCAGGATTAAAATCGAGATCGAGGATGAGAACGCCAAGCTGCCGTTAATTTGGTCGTTCACGTCCGATGAAGGAGCCAAACGAGCCGCCGGCGATGCGACGGATTTGTTCTGCGAATGGATGCAGATGGGGCGCGAACAAATCGCCGATCTGAAAGACCGCTTGAACGTGATCGCCGAGAAAAAAGCATTTTCGCTCAAGCCCAAACCGGTAACCGTGACCTCGACGGTTCCGCAATCCAGTCGAACGATCAGCCGAACAACCCGGACTCCGAACGAACAGGGCTCCAAGTCGGCTGACTCGCGGGTTCCCAATACGGTGAATGTTCCCCAGCAGAGAAGCCCGGTGGCCCAAAGCAGCGATTTTGCGCGGTTACTTCACAGTTCAATCATCGATCTGGAATCGCTCTCCTGGCCCCTTCCCAATACCGGCAAACGATACGAAGCCCCGATCAAGTATTTGGCGCTGTGGGGATCCAGTCAGGTCAACATTAACACGGCGCCGCGACATGTTCTTGAAGCGGCGTTTATGTTCGGCGGCAATTATGTCGAAATCGCCGAAGGGATCATCAAGCAGAGACGGCAGAAACCCTTCAAGGATACCGACGAGCTGCAGGATAAACTCTATACGTACGGCGAATCGATCCGCAAGGCGCTGCCGTATATTACTACGACCAGTTCGCATGTGACACTACGGGTCACGGCCCGGTGCGGCGCTGCTACGGCGTCATCGCTGGCGGCGGTCGTGAAATCCGAAAAGACCGTTCAGACCATTGCGATGATCGATACCCGATGAAGGTAATACGAATGATTCGACAGGTTGGATAAATCAAAGCAAAATCACCACGGGAGAAGCAGCGTGGAACAAATCAATCGACTGGGAATCTACTGGAGCCGACATTCGGCGACAGGAGTGGTATTGGCCAACCGCGGGACACATCCGGGGGTCGTGGCCTGCCTGACGGTCCGTATCTCGGAGGATCAACCGGCCGAGTCGGTCGCCCAGGCACTGACGGAAGCGATTCGTCGGAAGGGCCTGACCTATACCGACTCCTTCGTTGCTGTCGATGCAGCAAATTATACGCAGCACAACCTGCATACGGCCTTCACCGAATTCAAGCAGATCGCCCATACCATCAAGTTCGATATCGAGGAATCCATCGCCACCGATGCGACGAATCTGTCGATTGCGTTCGCGATTGCCGGCGTCGAGGCCGACGGGTCGTCGGTGGCGGTATTCACCGGTGACCGCACCGCGATGATCGAGATGCTCGGGCAGATGCAGAGGGCGGGTCTCGATCCGGAAACGGTCGAACCGGACATCATCTGCCTGGCGAGGTTTTTCCAACAGGGCTTTGTCGCGCCGGGTCAGACGCGGCCGTTATTCGTGGTGTTCGGAGAAAAGACCTGTTATATCCTCAGTTTCACCGAAGATCATCATCCCCGTGTTCGCAGCTTTGTGTTATCGGCCAGTGTCAACAAGACGGCGATTCTGGCCCGTGAGATTCCGCTGACCATCGCGGCCATGAACGTCGGGGGAGCATTCACCGGGGTATTCATCGCTGGGGCAACCGAGGGCATCGATGTGAGAGATCTGTCGGAACGCATTGGAATCCCGACGGAGCGAATCGATACCTTGAAACTGACCGGCACCGAATCCCATCTCGTCGATGATGCGACTCCGGAAGCGGCGTTTCTGGCGGCCTATGCGGCGGCACTGCCTCCGACACGTACACGACGGGCTGATTTTCGGCCGGACTCGGTACCCTATCAGGGACGGAGAAGAGTCCTGCAGCAGGCCCTTCGAACCGTCTGCCTCTGTACAACAGTAATCCTTCTGGCGGTCGGACTGAACATCCGTATTCAAATCTCTCGTCATCATCGGACGGTGGCGGATCTGAAATCCAAACTCTTGGTTGATTACGGTCCGATCATGAACACCCCCGAACTGCCCATCCGGGAAAGCGTCACCAGCAAATTGACCAGGACGCTGACCCAGCTCGACAAAGCCGCCAAGGGCCTGGGATCGGGGGACGATAATTCCGTTGTGTCGCGGTTGACGTATTTACTGGAAGCCATTAACAACGCCATGCAGGTTTCCGAGACCCAATCGGCCAACAAGATCGGACTGGATCTCGAACGGATCGAAGTCGGCCCCAAAGCCGTCAGTATCAAGGGAACCACGACGGGCCGAAAAGCGACCCAGGCGATGGTGGATGCCATCAAGGCCGGAGGCAAACTTTTTCCGACCAACTCCATGCTCAAGGAAGAAAACAACCGCGACAATTTCCAGATCGGTTTTGAACTCCGGCAAATTCCCAAGGCCAAGGAGACCAAGAAATCATGAACGAGTTTCTGAAAAATCGAAACGTCTATTTTCTCATCGCTCCTGTTCTTGTCGGAATGTGGGTATTGTATGTTTGGCTGGTATCGTTTCCCGCCGCCGAGAAGGGGCATACCACCTTCGAGAGAGATTATCAACTGGCACAGGCCACGCTGTTGAACATTATCAAGCTCGATCCGGAACGGCTGACCAACAAAGAGAAGAAAGCACAGGAAGGTCAGTTTGATTACGCCGATGTGGTCGATCGGTTTGCGCGGGAATTTTCAATTCCCGCCAGGGATTACCAGATTACCATTCAAAAGGCGTTCAAATCCGAGGGTAAACTGTCTCAATCCGCCACGATTACCATCAAGGCCGTCAATGTGGAACGGGTGGCGGGATTCCTGTCGAAGATGTTGTCTCACTGGCCGGATTTGGAATGCAATGATATCAAGCTGATCCGCGTCAAAAACACCAAGGATGCCTGGGACGTTTCCTTCAAGCTAACCTATTATTTCTGATCGAAACAGTACCGTACCCGGATTTTGTTCGTAATTTCCCCGCAAACCGTTATAATGGCCGCTTCATGAAGTGCGACAATTCGAAGGACAGGATCATTATGACGTTATATGTCAACGGTCAGGCGGTCGAAGAATCGGCCATCGTGAAGGAAATGGAAAAGCTCCGACCTCGGTATGAGCAGGTTTTCGTCGACATGCCCGCCGAGCAGCGAGAGCAGCAGCTTCGCGAGTGGTCGCGGGAAAACGTTATTGAAGGCGTTTTATTCCGACAGGCGGCCCATCGGGATTTCCCGCAACACATGAGCTCCCATCTGGATTCGGCATGGAAACAGTATCTGGAACGATCCGGCGGACGCGACAAGGTCCTGCAGGAGCAGGGATTGACAAGCGATCAGGAACCCCAGGGCAGACAGTACTTTGCCGACACCATCGAAGTGGAGTATCTCTCGCGACAGATCGATGCGTCCGTGCAGGAACCCACCGAAAAAGAAGTGGTCCGGCATTTTGAACGCAACAAGGATCGATATTCCGTTCCGGAGATGATCCGTGCATCGCACATTGTCAAACACGCCCGCCCCGATCGGGAACCGTCGGCGATCGCGGAGGAACTGAGAACCCTCCATCGGGAATTGATCGACAAGAAAATCGATTTTGTCGATGCCGCATCGACCCATTCCGATTGTCCGGATAACGGCGGCGATCTGGGTTTTTTCGCTCGCGGACAAATGGTTCCGGAATTTGATCATGTGGTTTTTTCGCTGCAGCCGGGCCAGATCAGCGACGTTTTTGAGACCGGTTTCGGTTTCCATATCGCTATGGTGACGGCCCGGCGGGCGTCGGTACCCTGCACGCTCGAACAGGTTCGCGAGGTAATCGTTCGCGAACTGAAAGAACAAGCCCGACAGAAGGCCCTCGAACGATTCATCGACGCTGAAAAGGCCACGGCCGTCATCGAAGAACGATAGATCGCAGTTCTTTCAGCAGTAAGAATCCCGTTTACCGCTGCGAACGGCAGCAAGCAGTTTTTCCGCTCGATCGCGCGGTTTGACCTCCATCCCCGCAAGGGCATGAGCAATCAATCTTTCGCCGACCTCCTTTGTCGTCGCCGAAGCGTAATCCATCAGATATTCCTGGAAGGTTGACAGGGCATTCGGGTCGCAGTGTTCCTTGATCAGGCCCGGCTTGGCCAGGTCCATAAAATCCTTGCCCGTTCGTCCCAGCCGGTAGCATGCCGTGCAGAACGAGGGAATGTATCCAAGCTCGGCCACATCGCGGATCACCTCATCCAGCGGCCGATGATCGCCCAGCGAAAACTGTTCGGCGTCCGGATGATCCTGCGACTCCGTGTATCCGCCCGGATTGGTGCGGCTGCCCGCGGAGATTTGCGATACGCCCAACGCAAAGGTTTCGCGACGCATGTTGGGAGTTTCGCGCGTGGACATGATGATGCCCGTATAGGGAACCGCCAGACGAAGGATCGCGACAATCTTTCGAAAGTCAATATCGCTGACCGGCTTTGGCGGGTGTGTGGCCATGTCCGATCCCGTGGCCGGTTCCAGACGCGGCACGCTGATCGTATGAGGCCCCACGCCGAATTTTTTCTCCAGATGCCGAATGTGTTGCATCAGTGCCAGGATCTCAAATCGCCAATCGCAAAGGCCGAACAGGACTCCGATGCCGACATCATTGATTCCGGCTTCCATCGCTCGATCCATCGCGGTGACCCGCCAATCGTAGTCGGATTTTTTACCGCCGGCATGGACCGTACGATAGGTTTGACGATGATACGTTTCCTGAAAGAGCTGATACGTCCCGATCTTGGCGGCATGGAGTTGTCGGAATTCCTCGACCGACAGCGGAGCAATATTTACATTGACCCGACGGATCTCGCCGGGACCATTAGTCGTCGCGTAAATCGTACCGATGGATTTGAGAATGTAATCAAAGCCCTCGTTCGGATAGGATTCACCGGCCACCATCAAAATCCGTTTATGTCCCTGATCGATCAGTATCCGCACTTCGCGCGCAATCTGTTCCTGCGTCAGTGCAACGCGCCGAACTTCACGGTTCCTGGCGCGAAACGCACAATAAAGGCACTCGTTGCCGCATAGGTTGGAGATATACAGCGGCGCAAACAGCACCAGCCGCCTGCCGTAGATCTGCTCTTTGACGGTCTTGGCCGTGTCGAATAATTCTGCCAACAATCCCGGATCGCTGATCGAAGCCAGAGTTGCTACATCCCCAGCTTCGAGCCCCTTCATCTCCCGTGCCCTGGCCAGTGTCTCCCGTACTCGCTGACCCTCGCATCGCCCGGCCGTCGCCAGAACCTGCTCGATTTGTCCGTCATCAATAAACGAAGAATCTGTTTTCATAATACTGATATCGCATTCTCAGGCATCAATCGATCTTGTTTGAACCACAAATCTTACCGCCCGCCCGCAAGGTGATGGTTATTGTGATTATAAAACCAATTACATTTTGCATTATATTGAATACCAGCGTGGGCTTCAATATATATTGTCACTTGGTGGAACAAATCTTATTTTTTCCCTTCCTTTGTTGCGATCCATATTATTGACTCTATAATGAATCCTGGTGGATATTCCCAGAAAATACAACCACTGGTTGCACAATTCCTTGAAGAATGAATTCGACTGCATTGGAAGGATAGATTTATGATCCAATTATCAAATCGAATCTCTCATGATCATCGAATAGTTTTATTTATGGTAAGCGCCTGGGTTGTTATTTTCTCGATATCGATTGCAGCCGAAACGTCGCCGCCTATGGAAAAAACTTTTGGACGTATCGCCTTGGTTACAGGTATCGACTATCCCGGCCACAAGTGGCAGGAGACCAGCAAGGCCCTGATGGAGGAACTGGCCAAGGACAAGCGACTCAAGGTTGATCTGATCAAGGATCCTGCATTTCTGGGTACAAAAGAGCTAAATCAATACGATGCCGTGATCATTCATTTCATGCCGTGGGAAAAACCGTCGCCCGGTCCCAAGGCGGGCGAGGCGCTGAAGGCATTCATCAAATCCGGCAAGGGGATGGTTATCACGCACTTCGCCTGCGGGGCGTTCACCGATTGGCCGCCGTTCGTCGAGATCGCCGGGCGAGTCTATGATCCCAAGCTTCCGCCGCACGACCCCTATGGCAAGTTCAAGGTCGAGGTCCGCGACAATAACCACCCGATCACCAAGGGCATGGAGCCCTTCGAGGTCACTGACGAACTCTACACCTGCCTTGTGGGCGAGACGAAGATCCGCACCCTGGCGACATCCAAGTCCGTCGTCGATAACAAGGATTACCCAATGGCCTTCGTGCTCGGATATGGCAAAGGCCGCATCTTCAACACGCCGCTCGGCCACGATGCCCAGGTCTATCACACGCCGGGTATGGCGCGACTGATGCGCCGCGCCGTCGCATGGTCGGCCGGCCTGCCGGTGATCGATATCCCGGCCGATCAGCCGGTCGCTCTCGGTTGTGTCGGTTGTTGCGGTGCGGGAATGGAATCCGTCGCTCAGGCCCAGCCGCAAAAGTAAACTTCAACCGAAGGAGATACCATGAAGATCGGATTTCATACAGACGCATTCAACTCGGCGTATTGGAGCTTTGAGGCCTGCCTGATCTGGGCCAAGAAGAATAATGTGCACTACATCGAGTGCGGCCTGATCGACGGAGTCAGTTGGATCCATGGACTCGGCTACCAGCCGCATGTCGCCCTCTACGAAGACCCAGTCCTGCTGCGAAAGAAGATGGACTCATTCGGCGTGCGTTTTTCGCAAGTGGATGCCGCATTTCCGCTCTCCGGAAAAGATGGTCCCCTTCGCGGCGTTCCATACGTGATGAAGGCGATCGCCTGGGCGAACCTGATTGGTTGCCCCTGCGTCGATACGACCGACGGCCTTAAGGCCCCGGCCGGACTCGCAGATGAAGAGGCGATGACCTTGATGAAAACCAGCTATCAGCAGATTCTCGAAGTGGCCGAGGCCCACAAGATCACTGTCAACATCGAGCCCCACGGCTATTTCACCACACGGCCGGAGATGATGGAGCGGATGCTCGCATTTGTCGATAGTCCGTTTCTCGGTATGAACATGGACACCGGCAATACCTTCATCGCCGGCCAAGATCCGGTTGCTTTCCTCAAGCGGTTTTTGAAGAAAGTCAACCATGTTCACATCAAGGATGTCTCTCCTTCGCTGGCTGCGGCTGTACGCGGCCAGGAAACCGGCATCGCCGTCAGCCAGTGCGCCATCGGCGATGGCGTCAACGCCGACAACATCCGCCGATGCCTGGAAATCCTTCGCGACAACGGCTACAAAGGAACTCTCAGTATGGAGTGCGAAGGGCAGGCCGGACCCATGATCGAAAAATCTCTTGCTTGGCTACGTAAAACATTGGCAGATTTGAAAATCCGAATTGAGAATTAATATCTATTCAAAACATCTTCAATAATGAAAATCTGTACAAGGGATGAGCGAAGAGGTCGATATGGCAAACCGAATTTCACGCAGACGATTTCTGGCAGGTTCAATCGGTACAGCAGGTGGACTGATTCTCTTGTCTGACAGCCGCTCGATCCGATGCTATGCGGCCAATTCCAAGATCAATGTCGCTTTGGTCGGTCTGTCCGGCCGCGGATCATGGTTTGTCGAAACCATGCCCAATATGTCAAATATTGTGGCCCTGTGCGATGTCAATGATCGCCGCGCTGAAGGCGCCTACAAGCAGATTCCGAATGCCCGTCGTTTTCGCGACTATCGCAAGATGCTCGACGAGATAAAAGAGATCGACGCCGTTATTGCCGCCGTTCCCGACCACACCCACGCGGTGATATCCGCCGCCGCGATGCGGTCCGGCAAGCATATCCTCTGTGAAAAACCACTGACTCACAACCTTCGCGAGGCCCGGACCCTTCGCCAACTGACCGCACAATACAACGTCGCGACCCAAATGGGTAACCAGGGCACCGCCTCCGAGGCCTTCCGCCGCGCCGTGGAGGTTCTTTGGTCCGGTTCCTTGGGCTCTATTCGCGAGGTCCATGTCTGGAACACCGGCGGCGGCTCGGGCAAACGGTCGTTGCCGCAGGGTTCCGAACCGGTCCCGCAGAACCTCTCATGGGATGTTTGGCTCGGACCCGCCGCGGATCGACCTTTCCATTCGCAGTGGCTGAGTTGGCATGGTTGGCGCGATTTTGCCACCGGCAATCTCGGCAACTGGGCCAGCCACACCATGAATGTCGTCTTCAAGGGCCTCAAGATCGATTCGCTGTGGAACGCCAATCCCTCACAGTTGGCCGCCGATCGTCTCATTCGCGTCAAGGCCGAGGTCTCGGAGATCGCCACTGAGGCCTTCCCACGCTGGGAGATCATCCGCTACGACATCCCGCCGCGAGGTCCTCTGCCGCGGGTCCAGGTCAACTGGTACAACGGCCCCGGCCAGGCGCCAGGCCCGCGCGATCTGATCGAAACTCTCATGGGCAAAAAACTTGACTGGGGCGACGCAGGCGAAAAGAAATGGGCCGACCATGCCGGCTGCCTGCTGGTCGGCACCAAAGGATTGCTCCACTCCACCGGACACAACGCATCGTTTTTCCTTCTGCCTGAAAAGGATTATAAAGAGTATAAATACCCTGAACAAATCCTTCCTCGCAGTCGCGGCCATGAACAGGAATGGCTTGATGCCTGCCGGGGAGGTCCGGCAACGATGTCGAATTTTGAATACGCTTCGCGACTCACCGAGTTCAACCTGCTTGGCAATGTCGCCACGCAGTTCGAAGGGACGCTTGAGTTTGATCCTGTTGAGCTGAAAATCCTCAATAACGACAAGGCAAGCGCCGCCCTCGGCAGAGAATACCGAAAGGGCTGGACACTGTAAGAAATCGTATTGAAGGGTGTACAATGAAAACGATAATCCGAAAGGTTGCCTATTCGATCTGGGTGGTGATTCTTTTTTCCGTTAGCACGCTGGCGCAGGTTTCGTCCGATCAGGCGGCGAAGATTGAAGCCGCCATTCCGAAAACGGCGCGCGTCGTTCCGCAAAAGTCCCGCACGGTCCTGATCTGGAACACGCCTTTCATGGACAAATCCCCGCACAAAGGGTATACGATCCCGCATTCCGAATATGCTTTCCGTCGTATGGGTCAACGTACGGGGGCCTATGATCCGGTTGTCAGCGACGACATTGCGATGTTGCTCCCTGACAACATCCGTAAATATGATGTCATCGTCCTCAACAACAGTGACGGTCCATGGATTCGCCCGCAGGAAAAGGATATGGACAAATTCAAAGCCATCGGAACTGATATTGATGCCGTCGAAAAAGTCCTCCGTCAATCGCTTCTGGACTGGGTATCGTCCGGAAAAGGTATCGTCGCTTTCCACTTTGCCGTTGGTGCCAACACGCACTGGCCCGAGTTCAAGGAATTGCTCGGCGCCGGATATTCCGGACATCCGTGGAACGAGGAAGTCGGCGTCAAAGTCGAAGACCCCGCTCATCCTCTCGTTGCGGCCTTCGGCGGCAAGGATTTCAGAATAGCCGATGAAATCTTTCAGTTCCGCCAACCCTACGACCGTAACAAGCTGAAGATTCTTCTGTCGCTGGATACGAAGAATACCAACATGACCGTTCCCTGGATCGAACGCAAAGACGGTGATTTTGCTCTGGCCTGGATTCGTTCCCAGGGAAACGGCCGCGTGTTTTATTCGGCGATCGGCCATCGGACGGAAATCTGGTTTAATCCTCAAATCCTGCAATTCTATCTCGATGCCGTCCAATTCGCCGCCAGTGATCTTCGGGTGGAAATACAATCCAAACCGGTATCGCAAAATCATTAGTTATCACTGCGATATTTCCGTTTATTCCTTCCCGGTCCCGTGTTGTTTCAGGAATTGTTCTGCCTTTTTGATTACCGGCTTTCGTGAATTTGTAAGCTGCCGTTTCACAAACTTCAACACCGCCACTTGATCTTTGATCTGATCGAAAAATTGATCGAAGGCATCGATGGCGTGCCCAATCGCGACGTTCCGACACTCCGGGGAAGGTTTTCCGTGTGATTCATATCTTGCTTTTTCCACCTTGAGAATTTCTTGTACGATTCGTTGAGTCAGGCAGGGTTTGGCTTTCGCAATGTTTACCGAACCGCCTATGATATTGGCTGCGGTAACCATGACGGGACCGGTTACAGGAGCGTAATATTCTTTGAACATGGCTTCGAATTGATTTTCCGAATCCACAACGGTAAGGTTGGAAATTATGACGATGGCTCCCCATTTCAGAAAGCTGTTGTCGCAAACGCTCAATTTCTTAAACACGCTGAAATACGGATAGATCAACTCGGGACACTGTTGGCTGATCAGTCGTAGTATTTTCTCATGCCCGAATCGAATGCTGCCCTTTGGAGCCGTTGCGCCTTCGATCAACTGCTCAATACACTGCGGATTTTCAATTGCATAACATGCCACCTTCGCCGCATCGAAACCCTTCTTGCTGATTTCCTTTACGATATCCATATTCTGCTTGCCCTATAATCTTAATATCGTTGAAGTCCCTCGATCTTGATGTTCGTCTAATTTCGATTATCGATGGCTTCGATTCCATTCTTGAGTCCGTCGACGGTAACGTTCCTCAATTCGACATCGTCACAATTCCGCAGTGTGATCCGCGATTTCTTCGCCGGCGGTTCATTGGTAATGACGAGGTTCTCGATTCGTACTTGTTTGGTATCCGAGATCTGAACCGTCGCTTAGCTCGACCGCGCCACGGTAAAAACTTTTATTAAGGCGGATGTTTTTCACGGTCACATATCGAATTCGCTGGCCCGGTATATCATGTATCATAGCTTGTACGGCGCGAAGTCAAACACCCGCGGCGCAGAAATACCCTACCCCGGATTTTTCAATCCGTCAAGTATTTGAGCCAGCAATCATAGGCCAGCAATCAGTCCATCAACGCATTTTACTGGGTATCGGCTTTTTCCTGAAAACACCCTTTGTTAATAACCGATATATACCAGAGATTGACTTTTGCCGGATTTGGCGTTATCAATTCTGATGATATAATGAGACCAGGTTTTATTGGACCGTATATGAAACAGCCCGGATTGATTATCTTTGCCGATCCCAACCGCCAGTATGCCACGGCGGCCATGGAGCAATTTGTCCGTTTTGTCTCCGGCAAGGCCCGTGTTCTGGCCAACTGTTTCAGTTCATTTTGCTGTTCCGATTTATACCAAGAGGCCGACTTTGCGGTTGTCTTCGGGGGCGACGGAACGATCCTGGCGGCCGCCAGGGCAATCGCCGATGCCCATCTGCCCGTCATCGGCGTCAATACGGGGAAACTCGGATACCTGGCCGAATTTGCTCTGGACGAGTTGGAGCGGCTTTTCGACCGCCTCGTAGCCGATCCCGTGATCGAAAAACGCATGATGCTCCGCTGTACGGTTGCTCGGGGCGGCGAAACCGTTTTTTCCTCCACGGCCGTCAACGATATGATTATCACCAACGGTCTGCCCTTCAAGCTCATTGAATTGAAGATGTCCGTTCAGAATCAGCCCCTGACCGCTTGCGTCGGAGACGGATTGATCATCTCTACCCCTACCGGCTCGACCGCCTACAGTCTTTCGGCGGGTGGACCGATCCTCGCTGCGGGATTGGAGGCATTTGTCATTACGCCCGTCTGCCCGCACTCGTTGAGTTTTCGACCCATTGTCATCCGGGCGGATTCGGTTGTCCAAATCAATCCCGTTCGAATCAATCCCGGAACAACCCTGATCCTGGACGGGCAAGTGGAGCACAAAATGACGTCTTCCGACGTAGTATCTATCAGACGGCATAGCGGCAGTTTTTCCGTCGTGAATAATCCCATGCGCACCCAGTGGGATACGCTCGCTGGAAAGCTCAAATGGGCCGAAAAACCTACTTATTCTCCGGTGGAAGATTCTTCTCACGAGGATATGGATTCAGATTCCAGGTGAACTTCATGAAAATAAATTATCATGCCATTCTGATCGTTTCGCTTGCCTTTATGGTGTCAGCTCAACGAGCCACAAATCCCTATACAACCCCCCAGAGCGAGGGGCCCAATGTTATGTTGCCCATCGGAAGAAATCCGACCAGCGTGCCCCCGGACGACTCGGTCCCCACTCCACGACCTCGCGTCAACGCAGGTAATGATATCGTTACGGGTAATGTCGCCGGCGGACGGGAATTCCGCGGCGCCCTCCCGTACACCCCCAGCACCCAACTCGGCGCCGGATTGTCCGATACCGGGTCGGCCGATGTCCGTTCCTTTCTCCGTCGTTCCGCCGGGATGCCCACCACTCGCAGCAGTATTGGCCAGCCCTATTATGATCCATCGCAGACGGTGACCAGTATTCGTCGCGGGGAGTTGTCGGGTCTGTCGCGTCCGCAGGTTACTTTCCCCGGCGGTTCAGGCCGTTTCTCCATTCCCCGGCTTTCCGAAATAGAACAGATGACTCAGCCCCAGCGTCCGACATGGCTCGAAACCACCGAGATCGAAGCGGCCATCCAACAGCAGATGGGGCTCCGTGAACTGGCCCTGATAAAGGACCAATTCAAACAGCTTGATCCCGTCCAGCGAGATCGTCTCGATCCGCGGATTCGCGAATTGCTTGATGAGTTCACAGAGCCGGAAGATCGACAAATTCCGAGAGATCGGACTTTTGATGAATCCCTTCAGCCGGTTCGCCCCGACAAACCCGCCGATCCCCAGGCGATCAGCGAGGTGGAACAACTCCGGATCCAGAAAGATCTCTTTGAGCAGATGCGAAGAGATCTGGAACAGCTCCTTGAATCCGATGTCGGTATCAAACCCAAGCCCGATCCGGCCGGAAAGATCCCCCTATCGGATACGCCCAATTCGAAAACTTCGACCGGTCGAACCGTCGATGCAACGAAAACCGCCGATACGCCTCCGGGAACCTCGACCGACTCCCCAAACCGCATTTCGACGAAGATCGATATGGCGCGGATGCGCCGGCTTCTGGGTTCTCATGAGAATTTCCAGTCTCTTGCGGTCGCCAAGTCCTCCGAATATGCCCAACAAGCCGACGAATTCATGGCCAAAGAACAATACTATAAAGCCGCCGACAACTATACCCTCGCGGCGATCTGGAGAAACGATGATCCGCAGATTCACCTCAAAAAGGCGTTCGCTCTTCTGGCGGCGGGATCGTATCTCAGCAGCGCGCAGGCCCTGCAGACGGCCGTGATTCTCCAACCCGAACTGGCGGGGGAAAAGTCTCAAACCCTGGCGGCGCTGCTCCGAAAACCGATGGCGGAAACGCAATACGATAAGACCACACTCGGCGATAACCGGATGAAGGAAATGGGCATCTGGCAGGAACGGAGCGACTCGGGCATGTTGGCCTTTCTCATGGCTTATGTGTATTGGCAGCAAAATCTTCCCTCCAAAGGACGGGATGCCCTCATGATTGCCGAGGAGAAATATCCCGACGATCCCGCTGTATTGGCCCTTCGTGCGGTTCTTCGGCCTGAGAAAAAACCGGCCGGGGATAAACCTTGATCGCCACCCCCGAAAAAAAACCACCCAAGCCCAGACCTCTTGATCTCCGCGAAATTCTTGGCCCGGACGGACCTCTGGCCGGTTCACTCGGAGAATACGAGGTTCGGCCTCAACAGCTCGAAATGGCTGTGGCCGTCCAAACAGCGCTCGATCATTCGCATCATCTTGCCGTTGAAGCGGGTACGGGCATCGGAAAAAGTTTTGCCTATCTCATTGCCGCCATCGACTTCGCCCGGCGGAACAAAAAACGCGTTCTCATCAGCACCTTCACCATTACCCTTCAGCAACAACTCATCAACAAGGATATCCCGTTCCTCACGCAGGTACTCCCGATCGACTTTTCGGCGTGTCTGGCCAAAGGCCGCAACAACTACCTCTGTCGCCGTCGTCTCGAATACGCCCTTCGAAATCCGCGAAGTCTGTTTGACGATCAGGCCGACCAGGTGGCTTCGATCGCCGCGTGGGCCGGCAAAACCTCCGACGGATCGCTCAGCGATCTGCCGTTTGTTCCCTCGCCGCAGGCGTGGGACGCGGTCATGAGCGAGCACGGCAATTGTCGCGGCCGAAAGTGCGGATTCTTCAACGACTGTTTTTACTGGAAATCGCGCCGGTTGCTGAAAACCGCCGATCTCATCATCGCCAATCACGCGTTGCTGTTCAGCGATCTAATCCTTCGGGAAAGTTCGCCGGGATTGTTGCCCGATTATGCCGCCGTGATCCTTGACGAAGCCCACAACATCGAGCACGTCGCCGAAGATCACTTCGGCATCGACATTACAAATTACACATTTACACATCTATTAAATCGGTTATACAGTCGTCGGAGCCGCAAGGGGCTTTTATCTCAACCGGATTCCGCCGAAGCCCGTCCGGCTGTGGCCGAACTGGAGCGGTCGGCCAGGGTTTTCTTCGTGCAGGTGCAGGCCTGGTATCAGCACGCCGAATCCGAAACCAACGGCCGCTGCCCGCCGGAGTTTGTTGAGGACAATATTACCGAATCCGTCCGTAATCTTCGTCTGGCTCTTTCACGCGTTCAGAAAAAATTGCCGGATGAAGATGACCAATTCGAATTTGCACGGTATATCCTTCGGCTTGGAGAGATTGAATCGCAACTGAAACAATTTCTCACGCAACCCGACAACAGCCATGTGTATTGGGTGGAAATCTCCGGCCCGGCGTCGCGGCGGATCGCCCTTCGTTCGGCGCCGGTCGATGTCGCTCCGTTAATCAAACAGACGCTCTTTGACAAGACCGCTTCCGTTGTTTCCACGAGTGCGACGTTGTCCGTCGGCGGAAACGAGAAGGAAGCATTCACGTTTTTCGCCCGGCGCGTCGGGCTGGAATCGTTCGTTTCGCTGCAGTTGGGATCGCCGTTTGATTATCCATTGCAGGTTACGTTATATCTCGAGGCGGGTTTACCGAATCCGGAATCCAGCGAGTTTGAGGCGTCCGCGGTGAAGGCGATGGAAAAATATCTGCGATTGACCGACGGGCACGCGTTTGTGCTTTTCACCAGCTATGCCATGCTGAACCGTACGGCCGATACGATGCGAGATTTCTTTGCCAAGCAGGGTATCGAATTGCTCTGCCAGGGTTCGGGAATCGATCGGGCGGTTCTGTTGGAGCGGTTCAAAAACGATTCTCGGAGCGTTTTGTTCGGCACGGATAGTTTCTGGCAAGGGGTGGATGTGCCCGGCGATGCGTTGACGAATGTGATCATCGTGCGACTTCCGTTTGCGGTTCCATCCCATCCGCTGATCCAGGGGAAAATCGAGCATATTCGCGAATCCGGCGAAAATCCATTCGCCACATTTCAGCTTCCAACCGCCATTATCAAGTTTAAGCAGGGATTTGGGCGGCTGATTCGCAAGAAAACGGATCGGGGCATCGTGGCCGTGCTGGATTCCCGGATCATTCAGCGACCCTATGGACGTCTGTTTCTGGCCGCGATTCCAAAGTGTAAAATCGAGATTGTATCGGACGATTGAATTTCGGGCCTGTTCGGCCGTTTTCTTTGTGAAATAGTGCCCAAGAACAGCAACGATTCGGCCGATATCGAGGATGAGATTCTGTTAATTTGTCCGCGGTTACGATGTTCATAAGGTTGTTGGATAACGGCGATGGCCAGGTTGAAGGTTCAGTTGAAACAATTTGGTATCGGTTTTTCGCTAATTGAATTGTTGATCGTTGTCTCGATCATCGGGATTTTGGCGGCGATCATAATGCCCGAGTTTCAGGATCAAAGCAAGGAAGCCGCCGAGACGTCCGTGAAAGACAATCTTCGAATCCTGCGTAAAACGATAGATTTATACGCGATTCAGCACAACGGGGTCGCACCGGGATATCCGGGAAACGATCCGACGGGAACTCCGGACGAGGCGACCCTTAAGGCCCAGCTCCAGGCGGGGAACTTTTTTAATCAATTTCCGGAAAACTCGCTGAACCAACTAACCAGCGTCAACGTCATTCCCAATGGCACGGCCTTTCCCGCGGCCGCAACGGGCGGGTTCGGCTGGGTGTATCAACCCAAGACGAAAAACATTCGCGTGGATGTCGTCGGAAACGATTCCAGAGGAAATAGCTATTTCAGCTATTGAGTCTCATTATCTTCCCGAAAAGCTCGATTCGGCGTTTTCGCTATCGCGGGAATGACAATAGAAATAAGACCCTACCTTTATCCCTGCGATTGAAACGTTTCTCTACGGAAGATATTCCCTCCATAGAATCTCTGACGCCTTTGTCTATTTTACGAAATTCGGCTTCTCCGACGGAGAACAATCGCGCCAAGACCAAGAATCGTCAAGGTTATCGGTTCGGGGATCTGATGAATTTCCACGCCATGGATCATTTCAAAATTCATATCGAACAGGTCGATCGATACATCACCCAGACCCGTGCAGCGAAACCCGAACTCGCCCATAATTTCATCGGTTGGTTCGATCACAGGTGCACCCGGCCACATCCAGCCGCGTGCAATACCCTCGACTTCAATATATTCCCAGCCCCAGGTGTTAATGAGATGTCCAGGGATAATGCCCCCAGGTTGAATATTCGGCAGGATCCATTCGCCGGGGTCGTTCCAGGGGATCATCAGGAATAATTGGTCGATGGGGGCGCTGGAATCGTTGACGACGCCGATCGTGAGTTCGTCATCGATACGGATGGTCGTCTCGCCGATGGGATTGCCGTCGATGGCCAGAATCACTCCTGCGCCTGCCGTGGCGGCTAAAGAAAGAAGACAGGTCGCGTTTAGCATCATTTTGGATTTCATCTTTTCCTCCGATTGTCTGATTATGTCGTTGTTCACAGTCGTACAACGGTCGTCGGTTTCGATCATGGATTCACAAAGAAATTATAATGGCCCGTATCCATACAATCGGGCACGCCGGGTCCGCGAGGAGGTTCCTTGAGCTGCCAATACTTGATCAGAATGTTGAGATCGCCGGGGCCCACCCGCCAGAATCCAATAATAATGTTTCCCTGTTCCCGACGGTCAAAGTCGGCACAGATCGCATCCCCCCAGATGCCGGGGCCCTTGGGGGGTTCCTTGATATACCATGCGGAAATCAGTACGTTCAGATCATTTGAAAATACATACGTATGACCTGACATACTTCCCTGCCATTTTCCGTCTGCATCGCCGCGGCAGTTTCGAGGAAAACACCAACAGGCGGGCTTGCCGAACATAAGCCAATCGTTGTAGAAGAATGCGGTGGATTTGACACAATCGGTCTCGGGATCGTCCGAAGCGGGGATAAGCATGGTTTCATCATTTGCATCCTCCCGGGTCATGGAGAGGGACTGGAAATCGGTCAGAGGCAAAATGAGAAATGACTCCAACGGAGAATTCAACATAGGGTAACTTACTTGTTGAGCCATTGCCAGGCAAGAAATGATACCAACACCCATCATCGCCAATACGTTTTTCATTGCGGGTCTCCTATCCGCTGACCAACCTCGCTCTTAATCCTCCAAGCAGTTATCTTGAACTACAACGATAATTATAACCTTCTTCCGGCTATAGTCAAGAGGGTACATCGATTTTTATTGGAGGGATTTATGGGGGAAAAGAAGATATTTTGTTCGGATGATATCCGTCTGTTTCATTGGGGCGAATGCCATTCGCCGCCACATTCAAAATATCCGTAGGGGCACACGGTGTGTGCCCG
Source organism: uncultured Pirellulales bacterium (assembly GCA_964386005.1). Classification (GTDB taxonomy): domain Bacteria; phylum Planctomycetota; class Phycisphaerae; order Sedimentisphaerales; family Anaerohalosphaeraceae; genus FEN-1350. Next base: position 53,748 of record CAYLSB010000013.1, read on the forward strand.
ATTGTCTTCATGGGGCGGACGCCGTCCGCCCCTACTTATTGCGATTCCTGATGGGTAAAGGTGATTTCGCCCATATTCTGTTCATCATCTTCGACGGGAAGAGGAACCTGGCTTTGGGTATCAGTACTGACGGTGTATTGGGGCTGGGAGATCCATTCGGCGGTCCATGTTTTTCCATCCTTGGAGATACGGCCGACAAAGATATCCCGGCTTTTTCCCTCGACGATATCCGCCCCCTTGACGAACGTAAATTTATTGAGAACGATCTCTACGGCCAGTTCACGGATAGAACGGGTGTATTGAACGGACCATGTTCCGGCCTCGACCAGACCCATGCCTTCTTCAACGAGAGGAACCTGTGTGATCTGGCCGGGCTTGGCGGGGACGCGGCCGATCGTCATAATTCCCACAGCAATGGAACCGTCGGCATTCAAGAGAAGTTCCCATCCCTCGCGGTCGGCGATCCAGATGCCGGCCAACTCCGCGGGGAAAGTACCGCCTTCGGTAAGAAGAATATCGGTGCTGTTAATCGTCTGGCGGATAGGTTTGGCACAACCGGGAAGAACAACCAGAGCCAGTATCATTGTTACAACCAATCGGCTTGAAATCATCTTATCATCTCCGTAGGGGCACATGGCATGTGCCCTATTGTTTTATTGGGGCGGACACCGTCCGCCCCTACGAATAATATTGTAAGGGCACACGGTGTGTGCCCGATTGTCTTCATGAGGCGGACGGCGCCCGCCCATACAAATTTACCCCATGTTAGATCGGCCGGGTTGTATTATATTATTTTGTGTATTTTTCGGATTTTCCTCATCATCATCCCAACATTTCGGATTGGATCGGATATAATCGCGAACCCGATTTAGATCCCGCCAATTCCGGATAATATGTTCGTAATAATTCCGTTGCCAGATCGTTTTGCCGTGGAAATGAAAATGTTGATGAATCGCTCGTGTTGCAGCCGATTTGAAGCCCGCCACAAACGAACCAAGCGTTCGGGGTTGGCGTTGTGGAATGTTTATTTCATGGGACGAACCCCGTTCACCACCACACGGGATTTTGTTATTTGTGGGGGCACATGGCATGTGCCCTATTATTCTATTCCGGCGGACGGTGTCCGACCCAACAACGATTTTCGTTTCCGTAGGGGTACACGGTGTGTGCCCTTTTATTTGATTTGGGCGGATACCATCCGCCCCTACAGTAATTCGGATGATTCCGTGGATGTGATTTGGCATGATCACAAATTCATCAATTTCAATTTCATGACGAATCGTGGAGGATTTAACCCATTCCAATTGTATCATACGTCCGATGGGATTCAATTCCATCCGACCACGGATGATATCGCCGAACAGACATCGGCGATTATGAGTTACAAGGGTCAAAAAATATTCCCCGGATCGGGAATAATCAAATCCCGCGAACCGAATCGATCGTCGATGATGTATATCGGGATCATATTGAGCTAATTGTTTTTTAGATTCATCCATCATCGTAGGGGCACACGGCGCGTGCCCTATTGTTTTATTGGGGCGGACACCGTCCGCCCCTACAATGATTTTCGTTTCCGTAGGGGCACACGGTGTGTGCCCGATTGTCTTCATGGGGTGGACGCCGTCCGCCCCTACGAATAATATTGTAGGGGCACATGGCTTGTGCCCTTATATTCTATTAGGGCGGACGCCGTCCGCCCCTACAAAGATATCCGGCGTGTGCCCTATTGAAAAAACAGGTACCATCAACCAAAACATCATACCACAGGATGATGGGTTTATTCCAGCGCAAAAAAAGAGACGGCCTCGATCGAGGCCGTCTCAGAACGACTTGTCACGTAGCTCTTGCTTAGCTGCGACGACGAAGAACCAGAGCGCCAAGACCCAACAGTGTCAGGGTCATCGGCTCGGGAACGAAGCTATAGTCCATCGAGAACACCGGATCAAGATTCATGTTGTAGAAAGTCACGGATCCTTTGTCGTCCTGCTTGCCAATGATCTCAAAGTTGACCAATTTGCCAGCTTGGAACGGATCGACAGCGGGAACATCCCAGCTCAGGAACAGCACCGGAACTTCTCCAGCACCCAGATCGAGAAGACCCATATCAATCAACGACCATGCACCAGGAAGAGCACCCGGAGTGATCAACGAGGCGCCGAACACGGCGGGACCAGCGAGAGCAACGAAACCACCATCCATAACACCAGTCGCTTGTGCCTCATTCACCAAAGCAAAGTTTATTACGCCCGGCAGGGACTCAACGAGAGCCCCATCGGCCTTCACTTCATCATTCGCAGTAAACTGAAGGCCAGCACTGGCCATACCAGCCATAGCAAGAACTACAACTAACGCGAGCAATTTTTTCATCATCGTTCTCCTTTCCAATTCATTTTGTTCGAACAAAACGTCCATTTCAATCACTTATGCGAAGTGTGTGTGTCAGTATTAACTTACGTTACGGAGCTGTTACAAAGAAATTGTAATGACCGGTCGCCGTGCAATCCGCAACGCCGGGGCCCTTCGGGGCTTCCTTGATGTTCCAGTTGGCAATGAGGATATTCAGGTCGTTTGAAAATACACGGGCAAAACCAGTAATCGCATTACCCTGCTGATCACGATTGAAGTCGGCACAGACGGCATTCGGAATGCTCATGATGCCGGGACCTTTGGGGGCTTCTTTGATATTCCAGCCGGCGATCAGAACGTTCAGGTCATTACTGAATACATACGCAAAACCGGTGATGGCATTACCCTGGCTCTTGCCATCGGCATCGCCCTTGCAGTTCCGGGCATAGCACCAGCAAGCCGGTTCGCCAAAGGATTGCCAAGCGGCAAAGAAGGGAGCATCGGGTTTCACGCACTTGACCTCGCCGGCCGGCATGACCTTCACCGTGATCGGGAGGTTGCTGGTCAGAACGCTGCCCACAACGCCACTGGCGGGACCACGAAGGGTGTCGCCGCTAATCGTGACATTCGAACCCTCAGCAGGAATGTTCTTAAATGTGATCGTGATCAGATTTGTCGTGCTGGCAGGACCTGCACCCTGATTTCCTGTCGGATCGAGAACGCCCATGCTGACCGAGAAATCAGCGGCATCGGCATCCAAAGCGCCGGCCATGTCAAACTTGGCCAGAGGATGTCCATCGCCAACCGCATAGTTCAGCGGGTTCGAATAGGCCCAGTCGATGAAGGCGTTGAACGCAGGATCCACAACCACAGCGGCGGCCGAATCAACCATCGCTCCGCCGTCAGCGGCGATCCGCAGGGCTACGCCGCGGGGAAGATCGCCATCCGATGTCGTGTAGGCAATCTGCAACTTTCCACCAGTACCATCCGCCGTGAATGTCACGGCAGCCATCGCCGGAACCGCAACCACCAAAACTAAAATCGCCATCAATCTTTTCATACTACACTCTCCTTTCTCTTTCTTCTTGTATCTTACCTTTTCCGTTTTGCGAGGTTACCAGCCCCGCTACTGTTTACAATACCTATTGACGAATTGTTTTCTTTTATGATGATCTTTGGCAGGATTAACTACCCCGCCCTCCGAACATTTTTCTCATCACTCCGTATCAAACTCCCACACTGTGCTACTTGTAAGGCCTTTTTTAACCTGACCTATTAATGGAATTTTATCTCAAAGAGCAAATTAAAGCAAGAAAAAAAAGATTTTTTTTCGATTTATTTCTGATTTTTCGGTCCCACCGCGGTTTTTGTTATGTATGACGATTGCTCATTGCCTTGGCTGACATTTGTACTTTTCAATCCTGATGCCAAACTTATTATATCACAAACCATGGTTTGGTGCGAAACAATTTTCGGAATTTCGAACCTGGAATTGAAGAATAAAGAAGATGTAAACAGTCGTATGAAAAAAGGGTGGATAGGAAATTTTTCCAATTCGCTGGATTTATCGCCGAAAATTCATATATTCCTGTTGAATAAGCCCCATGAATGTTGAGAGATAAATGCATCGTAATCTATTGTTAAATAAAGACTTATAGCTGATTATGTTCAGGATTTTCCAGGGAAGGTTGTTTGTCGTTCGACTTATGATGGTTTCGGCGGCATTGTCGCTTGTAACTATCGGAATATTAATGATTTACGCTGCTGGAAACCCCGCGGAGCCCCTCGAAGGAATTCGTCTTTTCATTCCGGCAACCTTATGGAAGAAGCAGTTGATTTATGCCATGGCGGGATTGGCGGGAATGGTCATCGTGAATCTATTCAGCTATCGGATTCTCGGTCCCGCCAGTTACTGGCTGTATCCGGCCGTATTGATCGTGTTGGCCCTTCTCCTATTGGATAAGTTCATCGATTTTCCGTTTATACCGGAAATCAACGGCGTCCATCGATGGATACGGATCGGAACCAAAAAAACATACGTTCAGATTCAACCGTCCGAGTTCTGCAAATTGGCCTATATCCTGGCCCTGGCGTGGTACCTTCGTTTCCGCAAGAACTATCGAACATGGACAGGTCTTATCGGACCGTTTGCCCTGACCCTGTTGGCCATGGTCCTGATTCTTCTGGAGCCGAACCTGGGAACGGTGATGTTGATGATGCCGATTCTGTTCGTCATGCTGTATATTGCCGGGGCCAAGGTGCGGCACCTATTGCTGATACTCTTACTGGCGGTGGCGGTGACGCCATTGATGTGGCACAAGATGCTTCCGTATCAGCGGATGAGAATCTCCGCGGTTCTGTTGCAGAGCAAATGGATTTATGCCAAGGCGCAGGAACATCCGCGACTGGCGACAATCCTTGCCGGATCGCCCAAGGACCTGGTCAATTGGAACAAGGGCGATGGGTACCAGTTGATGCATTCCAAAATCGCCATATCCATCGGTGGGATTCGGGGCTATGGATTCCGCCGCGGTCCCTATATCCGCGAAAACACGCTTCCGGAACGGCAAAATGATTTCATCTTCGCGATCATCGCACATCAGTTCGGGCTGATCGGGTGTCTTGTGATTCTGATTCTGTATGGAGTGATTGTAACCTGCGGGGCGGAGATTGCATGGCAGAACACCGATCCCTTCGCGCGGTTGGTAACCGTTGGGATTATCACGATGTTCAGCGTGGAGGTGATTGTCAATATCAGCATGACGATGGGCTTGATGCCCATCACCGGCTTGACGCTGCCGTTTGTAAGCTCCGGGGGTTCCTCGCTGCTGGTGAGCATGACGGCGATCGGGTTACTGAATAATATCGGGCGATCGCGGGCTTATAGCGTGGCGAATCGGCCGTTTGAGTATTTTCCGGATGAATGACGGAACCGGAAACCCGCCGTAACGGCCGGAAGAAGGCACGGTCCGTGCGGCGAGGGCCATCCATTCATTGCCAATCCATCGTATATCGTTATAATGATCTGATTCATATTGGCGAAATCAATAGGGAATTGATTATTATCGGTCTTTTTCAATGAGCAGTAAACGGAATGTATAAACTGGCCAGGCAGGTTCGTTTTTCGATCAATCCATTTTTGGACGACGATGGAGAGGGAGCCAATTCGTACGCTTCCCGGCCGTGCGGGGAGGGATTGAGTTTATTTCTGGGTTTGTGGGTAGAACTGGAGGGGCCGATCAATCCGGATACGGGATTTGTAATCAATGTGGTGGAAATCGACCGACTGGTCCGTCAAAAGGTGGTGCCGATTTTTTCCGACCGGATCCGACAGCGATTTGGCGGCGGAAAATTTATCGGACTGGCGGAAACCTGCGAGTTGCTGGGCAGGAGTTGGAAGTCCCTGACGGGAGCTTTCGGTCCGGCAATGATTTCGCAGTTGCGATTGGAGTTGAATCCGTTTCGAGTACAAACGATCCTTTCGGAGGATTGCGGGATGTTCCTGTTCAGCGAAAAATTCGAGTTTGCGGCGACGCACACGCTCTGGAACGACACGTTCAGCGAAGAGCAAAACTTTGAGATGTTCGGCAAGTGTGCCAATCCAACCGGGCACGGACATAACTACGTGATCGAAGTGACGGTGGAAAAACGCAACGATGATCAACCGTTGCGGATCGCCGAATACCAGCGGGTGGTGGATCAGGAATTTCTGTCGCTGGTCGATCATCGGAATCTTAATACTGATGTGTCGGATTTTTCCGGAATCTCGTCGGTGGAAAACCTGGCGGAGTACGCGTGGCGGAAACTTTACGACAAGTTTGCGTATTGCCGGCTCAGGAAGATTACGGTGTGGGAGACGGACAAAACCTATTGTACCTACAGCGGACCGTCGGATGAGGAAACGGCGACGGGAATTCCGAAAAGAAAAATTCACCGGACAAAACCGGGAAACGAACGGCTTTCTTTTTAGTCTATGTCTTTTAATAGCCGATACTTAGATGTATTTTTCTGTTTTCCGGTTTTCGTGATTGTCTCATTGGGAGAAGTGTGGATCCCATCCCGTGTATGCGTGCCGATTCCGATATCCCGCCGGAAGGTGCGCAACCGACAGGGACGGAGTCTGGATTTTCTTCATTGTCGATTTCAATTGACTGTTAAGGGATTTTGTGAATGAAGGTCACTGTGGTCGGCGTGGGTTATGTCGGGCTTGTGGCGGCAGCTTGCCTGGCGGATTCGGGTAATCATGTCGTCTGTGTGGACTCGGATGCCAAAAAGATCGACGATCTGAAGAAGGGTGTCATCCCCATCTATGAGCCGGGACTGGCGGAGATCGTTCGCCAGAATATCGAGGGTAAACGCCTTCGATTCACCACAAGCATCAGAGAAGGCGTCAGCCACGGCCGGATCATCATTCTGGGCGTGGGTACCCCTTGCGGGGAGGATGGCTCTGCGGATATCTCCGCGGTACTGAATGCCGCCGGACAGATTGCCGAGTTGATGACCGATTACCGGATCATTGTCTGCAAGAGCACGGTTCCGCCGATGACGCATAAAAAAGTCAGCGACCTGATCCGAAGCAAAACGCAGGTTCCGTTCGACTATGTAAGCAATCCGGAGTTTCTCAAGGAAGGTTCGGCCGTGGAGGATTTCCAGATGCCGGACCGCGTGATTATCGGGACGACGAATCCGGATGTCATGGAGATGATGAAGCAACTATACGCTCCCTTCATGCGGCGGAGCAGTCGGATTCTGTTCATGGACCCTGCCAGTGCGGAATTGACCAAATACGCCGCCAACGTCATGCTGGCCACTCGGATATCCTTCATGAATGAACTGAGCGGCCTTTGCGAGAAGTTCGGGGCGGATATCGAGAAAGTCCGCGGCGGCATCGGCTCGGATGGGCGGATCGGAAATTCGTTTCTGTTTGCCGGCGTCGGATACGGCGGCAGTTGTTTTCCCAAAGATGTCAGCGCGTTGATCCACATTGGCAAGAGCAACGACTACCCGATGACCATCGCCGAATCGGTACAGGCGATCAACTATAGCCAACAGGACCGCTTTGCCGACCGAATCATCCGATACTTTCACGGCAGAGAACAACAGACACAACTGGGCATCTGGGGCATGGCCTTTAAGGCCCGGACGGATGACATTCGCGAATCGCCGGCGATTCGGTGTATCCGACGATTTGTGGAGGCCGGCATGCGGATTGTGGCCTACGATCCCCAGGCGGCCGATAGCGATCTGAAGGACAAGATTCGAAGAGTGACCAACGGCTACGATGTATTGGCCGAATCCGATGCATTGGTGATCTTTACGGACTGGCAGGAGTTTCGAACCCCGGATTTCGAGGAGATCGCCGCCAAGCTAAACAAGCCCGTGATTTTCGACGGCCGGAATCTCTATGATCCCAGGTTCGTGCGGAAATTCGGCATCGAGTACCACAGCATCGGGCGAAGTTAAGGGACAGCGGCATGGAGACGCCACAGTTGGATAGAAATGTTATTTCGGTGGGTTCGTTACTTGATGTTTCGGATGAAACGGCCTATTGGCAATCCAAAACTCCGATGGAGCGGCTGGAGGCACTGGAATTGATGAGGCAGATTCATTATGGCTATGATCCGGCTACCGAACGACTTCAACGAGTAATCGAAATTGTTGAGCGGAAATGAGATTGAGATTCCATAAATACAAGGGACGGGATTCCCGCATGTGCGAGAATGACATACAGGGCGGATACCGTTGGCCCCTACAGAGGAGTCCGGGTGGCAAGAATGTTTGACTTCATCGCGAGAGTTGTCCAATGAAAGTGCTGGTTACGGGCGCTGCGGGATTTATCGGGTCGCACTTGTGTGAGCGGCTGATCGTGCAGGGAATACATGTCATCGGATTGGATAACTTTGACTCCTTTTACGATCCCGAGATCAAGCGGCGGAATCTGTCGGACCTAATGGATTCTCCATTGTTCGATCTGGCGGAAGCCGACATTCGGGATGAACATGTGCTGCATCGTATCATGGCCGATCCAATCGATATCGTTGTGCACCTGGCGGCGAAAGCGGGTGTGCGGCCGTCGATCGAGGATCCGATGGGATATCAAGATGTAAATATTCGCGGGACGATGGAGGTCCTCGAATCAGCGCGGCGGTTTGGTGTCCGCAAGGTCGTCTTTGCATCAAGTTCCAGTGTCTATGGAAACAATTCCAAGGTTCCGTTTGCCGAGTCGGACAGCGTGGATAATCCCATCTCACCGTATGCGGCGACCAAGAAGGCCGGGGAGCTTTTGTGCTATACTTATAGCCATTTATATGGTATGGATATTACTTGTCTTCGGTTTTTTACCGTGTACGGTCCGCGGCAACGGCCGGACCTGGCCATTCATAAATTCGCACGGTTGATTGAGCAGGGCAAACCTGTTCCGGTCTATGGCGACGGTTCCATGCGGCGTGATTTTACCTATATCGACGACATCATCGACGGGACAATCGCGGCAATGGAAAGATGTCAGGGGTATGAGATTTTCAACCTGGGTGAATCGCGGCCGGTTCGAGTGGATGAATTGATCCTGCGGCTGGAAAAGGCGTTAGGAAAGAAGGCGATCCTCGAACGGCTGCCGATGCAACCCGGCGATGTCGTACAGACTTTTGCGGATATCGATAAGGCGCGGCGTAAATTGGGATTTGAGGCAAAGACACCGCTGGAGTTTGGGTTGGCGAAGTTTGCCGAATGGATGCGAACAAACTGGCGGGAAGATTAGGAACAACAAGATGAAAAAGGCGCTGATTACAGGGATTACCGGCCAGGATGGATCCTACCTGACGGAATTTTTGTTGGGTAAGGGTTATGATGTATTTGGGATCATTCGGAGGTCTTCAACCTTCAACACCGACCGGATCGATCACCTGTATAATGATCCTCATAACAAACCGCAATTGAAACTGATCTATGGCGACCTGACCGACGGCGGCAATCTCTCGACGATCCTCAACGACATCCAGCCCGATGAGATCTACAACCTGGCGGCACAGAGCCATGTGAGGGTGAGTTTTGATCAGCCGGTCTATACGGCGAATGTGGACGGGCTGGGGACCCTGCGAATCCTGGAAGCGCTTCGGATGATGAAGAAACCTCCGCGGTTTTACCAAGCCTCGTCGAGCGAGATGTACGGCAAGGTGGTCGAGACGCCTCAGACGGAGGCGACGCCGTTTTATCCGCGAAGCCCATACGCGTGTGCGAAGGTCTATAGCTTCTGGCAGACAGTGAACTATCGCGAGGCCTACGGCCTGTTTGCGGTCAATGGAATTCTGTTCAACCATGAATCGCCTCGGCGAGGCGAGACCTTTGTGACCCGTAAGATCACCCGCGCAGCGACTCGGATCAAGCTGGGGCTTCAGGAGAAACTCTTTCTGGGCAATCTTGACGCCAAACGCGACTGGGGCTTCGCCGGGGATTACATCGAAGCGATGTGGATGATGCTTCAGCAGGAAAAGCCCGACGACTTCGTGGTCGCCACAGGCGAAACACATTCGGTGCGGGAGTTTCTCGACGAGACCTTCGGCAATCTGAATCTGGACTGGCACAAGTATGTCGAGATCGATCCGCGGTACTTACGGCCGACGGAGGTTGACCTCTTGTTGGGGGATGCGAGCAAAGCCATGAGGATTCTCGGTTGGAAACCGAAGGTGGGTTTTCGGGAACTGGCGAAGATGATGATCGACCACGATTTGCGAATCGCGCAAAACGAGAAGATCCTGAAGGAACATGCCAGGAATTGAGCAACGATGAGCCGGTTTTTTGAGCAGCGAAGAATTGTGGTGACAGGCGGAGCGGGATTTCTCGGGCGCTTTGTGCTGGAAGGATTGCGCCAGCGCGGGTGCAGGGATATTCTGGTTCCGACGATCGAGGAGTATAATCTGACGTTGGCGGCGGATATCGCCCGAATGTACGAAACGATGCGGCCGGATGTGGTGATCCATCTGGCGGCCGTGGTCGGCGGTATCGGCGCCAACCGGGAACATCCGGGGGAGTTCTTCTACAAGAATCTTATGATGGGCGTACAACTGATCGAGCAGGGGCGGCTGCGGGAAATAGAAAAGTTCGTCGCGATCGGGACGGTGTGCGCGTATCCGAAGTTCACGCCGGCACCGTTTACGGAAGACGACCTGTGGATCGGCTATCCGGAGGAAACCAACGCGCCGTACGGCCTGGCCAAAAAGATGCTGCTGGTCCAGTCGCAGGCGTATCGGCAGGAATACGGTTTCAACTCGATCTTCCTGTTGCCGGTGAATTTGTACGGACCGGGAGATAACTTCGATCCGGCCAGCAGCCATGTAATCCCGGCTCTGATCAAAAAATGTGTCGATGCGATTGACGCCGGAGCCGACCATATCGTGTGCTGGGGTACGGGATCGGCTTCACGGGAATTTATCTACGCGGCCGACGCGGCCGAAGGAATCCTGCTGGCGACGGAACATTACAACAAGCCCGAAGCGGTGAATATCGGATCCGGATTTGAAATCACGATCCGCGACCTGACGACGAAGATCGCTCTGTTGACGGGTTTCAAGGGCGAAATCCGCTGGGATCCAGGCCAGCCCGACGGTCAGCCGCGACGCGTCCTGGATATCTCGCGTGCCAAACGAGAATTTGGATTTACGGCCAAAACCAGCTTCGATGAGGGATTGAAAGCCACGATCGATTGGTATAGACAGTATCGAACGGAACGAGTCAATACAGAAGGGAGTCGCGCGGGAGAATGAAGCAGTTTGCGTTGATCGGCGTTGGCGGGTATATCGCTCCCCGACACTTGCGGGCGATCCGGGATACGGGGAATGTCCTGGTGGCGGCTCTGGATAAAAGCGATTCGGTCGGGGTGATCGATTCGTATTTTCCGGATGCCGATTTCTTTACGGAGTTCGAACGCTTCGACCGCCATCTGGAAAAACGCCGGCGCAAGGGGCAGAGTTTGGATTTCGTGACGATCTGTTCGCCAAACTATTTGCACGATGCGCACGCGCGATTCGCCATGCGGATCGGGGCCGACGCAATCTGTGAAAAGCCGCTGGTATTGAATCCCTGGAATGCGGTTGCCCTGCAGGAGATCGAACGGGAGACCGGCCGCAGGATCTATACGATCCTCCAGCTTCGGCTTCACCCGTCCGTCCGGGAACTGAAACGGAAGATCGAGGCCGAAGGACCGAATCCGATGTACGATATCGACCTGACGTACATTACCTCGCGCGGCAAGTGGTATCTGGTTTCCTGGAAAGGCGATATCAGTAAATCCGGAGGCATAGTAACGAATATCGGCGTTCATTTCTTCGACATGTTAACCTGGTTGTTCGGGCCGGCCTGCCGGAACGAAGTGCACTGGATGGAGCCCCGTCGCGCTGCCGGGTATCTGGAGTTGAGACAGGCGCGAATCCGGTGGTTTTTGTCCGTAGAACAAGAGGACCTTCCGGAGCGGCCAAAGCCGGGAAAACCGATGACCTTCCGTTCGATCCGCATGGACGGACGGGAGATTGACCTGTCGGAAGGATTTACCGAATTGCATACGGATAGTTATCGGGAAATTCTGGCCGGGCGCGGATTCGGGATTGATGATGTCCTACCGTCGATCGAGATCGTTTCGCAGATTCGCAATGCCGTACCGTTGGGAAAGAAAGGCGAGTATCATCCGAAGCTGGATTCGATCCCGGAGCCGCGCGGCTCGACCACGATCTGGCTGGGTGGAGGCACGCCGATGAAGGCCGATCTATGAATACGACGAACCCGGGATATTTCGCGCATGAATCGGCCGTGATCGATGTGCCTTGTTCGATCGGCCGCGAAACACGGATATGGCATTTTTGTCATGTCTGTTCCGGGGCGACAATTGGAGAAGGGTGCAGTCTGGGGCAAAATGTTTTTGTCGGATCGGGCGTTGTGATCGGTAACCGGGTCAAGATTCAAAATAATGTATCGGTTTATGCGGGTATTACGATCGAGGACGAGGTGTTCCTGGGGCCCAGTTGCGTGCTGACCAATGTCACCAACCCGAGATCGCAGGTCAATCGCAAGAATATTTACGAGACCACGCTGATTCGGCGGGGAGCGACGATCGGGGCCAATGCCACGATCGTGTGCGGTGTGACGATCGGTCGGTATGCGTTCATCGCGGCCGGGGCGGTTGTCAGCAGGGATGTACCCGATTATGCCCTGATGATGGGCGTGCCTGCGCGGCATAAGGGCTGGATGAGCCGCCACGGGATCCCGCTTCCGGAGCCGGATGAAATGGGAATCATGCGATGCGCCGAAAGCGGCTACCGATATCGGGAGGTTTCGCCGGGCGTGATTCGATGCCTGGATCTGGATGAAGAACAGCCCCTGCCCGACGACAAGGCGGTGGGATCAAGGGCATATGATACATTCAAACAATGATCGTGGCGTTGCAGCAAGTTTGTTCAGTCGCTCGACGCTTGGAAACAATAGATTGATTATTTATCCTGAATAGGGAGAACGCGATGCAGGTACCGCTGTTGGATTTGAAGGCACAGTACGCGACGATCAAGCAGGAGATTTTGGCGCAGATCAACGAGGTGTTGGATTCGCAGATCTGCATTTGCGGGCCGAAGGTCGAGGCCTTAGAAAAGGCGGTCGCTGCGGCCAGCGGGTGTAAATACGCCGTGGGGGTGACCAGCGGGACGGATGCCCTGATCGCGTGTCTGATGGCCCTGAATATCGGGGCCGGTGATGAAGTGATTACGACGCCGTTTACGTTCTTTGCGACGGCGGGATCCATCTGGCGGGTGGGGGCAAAGCCGGTGTTTGCGGATATCGATCCGAAGACCTACAACATCGATCCGGCACGGATCGAAAAAGCGATTACGCCGCGCACGAAGGCGATTATTCCGGTGCACCTCTTTGGGCAGATGGCGGATATGGATCCGATCATGGCCGTCGCGAATCGTCACAAGCTGGCCGTGATCGAGGACGCCGCGCAGTCGATCACCAGTGAGTACAAGGGCCGCAAGGCCGGCAGCGTTGGAACGTGCGGGTGTTTCAGTTTCTTCCCCAGCAAGAACCTCGGCGGCATCGGCGACGGCGGAATGTGCGTGACCAACGATGAAGCGCTGTTCAAGCGGTTGTTCATTATGCGCAATCACGGCATGGAACCGAAATATTATCACAAATGCGTCGGCGGTAACTTCCGACTGGATCCGATCCAGGCGGCGGCGTTGTTGGTCAAACTGCCGCATCTGAAGGCGTGGTCGGAGGCACGGCGGCACAATGCGGAATATTACACACGGAAGCTGTCGGGCAGCATCGTCGGCACGCCGTGGATCAGCCCGAACTGTTACACGATTTACAATCAGTATGTTATTCGCGTCCCCAAACGTGATGCGCTCTTAGCGCACCTGAAGGCCAGCCAGATCGGGTGCGAGATTTATTACCCGGTACCGATGCACCTTCAGGAATGTTTCGTATCGCTGGGGCATACGAAGGGCGATTTCCCGCACTCGGAAACGGCCGCTCAGGAGGTGATGGCGTTGCCGGTCTATCCCGAACTGACGGATCCCATGAAAGATTATGTTGTTGAAACGATCCTGAAATTCTACCGCAATCAATAAAGGATGCCGGTAACGGTGAATCTCCCCGACACATCCAACCTGATTCGCGAAGTCATTTTGCTCGCCCGGCCGAAACACTGGATAAAAAACGCCGTCGTGTTGCTTCCGGTGCTCTTTGGCATGAAAATGAACGATGGCAGTGCCTGGATTGCGGCGGGGCTGGCCACGATGGCCTTTTGTTTGGTGTCATCCTTCGCCTATGTTGTCAATGATCTTCGCGATGTGAACAGTGACCGACTACACCCGATCAAGAAGGACCGGCCTCTGGCGGCAGGACGATTGAGTATCGGGGCCGCCGGAGTGGAAGCGATTGCCCTTCTGTGCGGCGGACTTGTTGTGGCCAGCGCGGTCCGTCCGATATTGTTGGTTGTCGTTGGACTGTTTGCGGCGGTGCAAATAGCGTATTCTCTGCTTTTGAAGCATTGGGTTTTGCTGGATGTCATTGCAATTGCCGTTGGATTTGTGATACGGGCGGCCGGGGGGGCCGTGGCGATCCATGTACAGAGAAGCCCGTGGTTGTTTATCTGCATGTTCACGCTGTGTATGTTCATGGGATTCTGTAAACGATATAACGAGCTGGCGATGTTCAGCGATCCGCAACAGGCGGGATCGCTTCGAACGACGCTGCTGAGCTATACGATGCCGCTGCTGACACATCTGATCACCTTGTCCGCGGGGATCGCCGTCGTTGGATTCCTGTTGTACGGCCTCAGTGACAGCACGGTCGAGCATTTCGGTACGGACTATTTCGTTTATACCCTTCCGGTGGTGGTATATGGCGTGTTTCGTTTCGCCATGCTTTCCATGCAGGGAACCCATGCGGATCCGACGGAGATATTCCTTCGCGACCGGCCGTTCCAGGCCACCGTGGTTCTGTGGATTGCCATGGCCGTCGTCATCATAGGATGGGGAAAAGAAATCCAGGGTTGGATTCAAGCTTTCTTTTTCTGAATCGAAATTGACTCCACGACAACTCAGCCGAATCGCGGCGAAAATCGGCCATCCTCTCGGATTCAAAGAACGAATGCTGATGACCTATCGGCCCAGGATATGCCCGTATCATCGTCTGGTGGAACAAGTCCCGATCGGTTC
The DNA here is from genome assembly GCA_964386005.1 of uncultured Pirellulales bacterium. Lineage (GTDB taxonomy): Bacteria > Planctomycetota > Phycisphaerae > Sedimentisphaerales > Anaerohalosphaeraceae > FEN-1350. The sequence goes on from CAYLSB010000013.1 coordinate 68,798, forward strand.
GTTCGTCATGGACATCGGATGCGGCAATGGCCTTTGGTTGTTGCTGCTGGCCGATCTGGGTCGGATCGGTCGAGGACTCGGTCTGGATATCTGTGCGGAAAAGGTTCACATAGCCGAAAAGCTGAAGCGGCCGGATATGCCGCTGATGTTTCGGCACATTGTGGCCAACGAGGCCTTGCCGGTGGAGATGGCGGATTGCGTAACGATGATCGACGTACTCCATCACATTCCGCCGGCCCGTCAGAAAGAGACCATTCAATCGCTTCGACATACACGTTCGGCAAAGGTGATCATCAAGGATATTGATCCGATCCCCTGTTGGAAGAGCGCTGCGAATACCCTGCACGATCTTGTCATGACGGGACAACGGCCACGCTATAGAAAGCCCAGTGTGTTGTGCGAATGGCTCCGTGAAATGGATTATGAAATTCAACTGTACGAGCGATGCGATATGTTGTGGTACAGCCACTATATGATCGTTGCCCGGAATACGACCTTGTCATGAATGCTCTTACCGTAACAACCGAGATCAAATCGGAAACGATTCAATCCACGGAAAGTCGAATCGACGCGGCGCAACCAAACGCGGGAGAAGATTCAAAATCCATGTCCTTTCTTCGGAAAGCGATCCTGGTGAATTCTTCCGCCATGGCCTGCCTGTTTCTGGCGGTTATCCAGAGCGCCGTATTATCACGATGGCTGGGCCCGAATGGTATCGGACAATACACAGTGATCTTATCGGCATTGATGCTGGCCCCAACCCTTGCCTGCATGGGGATTCCCCAGGCGTATTTGTATTTCAGCCACCATGATCGACCGAGGCGAATCGAGTATCTCATGAATGCCCTCTGGGCCATGTTGGTTCTTGGAGCGGCGGGAGGGATTCTTCTGGCCTTCATCCTAGTTGCGTATCCCGGTTACTTCGGGCCGCTTCAGGGGTATCTTCCGTTGGCGGTGGTTCTGTATCTGCCTGTCGTTCTGGCCAGTTATGTGGGCAAGAACGATCTGTTGGTTGAGATCGAAGCGCGACGGATCAGTCTTCTGGAAGTCATGGCCAATCTTGGAGACCTGGGGGCCGTGGTTGTTCTCTATGCGATCGGATGGCTGACGATCGAATCGGCGATTCTGGCCTTCATGGCCATGGCAACGATCCGATGGATGTTCGCAGGGTACTGGATTCGGCATCGCATGGACCGGTCGGTTCGGCCGGATCTGAAAACCTGTCGAAAATTGACGGGAATGGGTATCCGGCAAAACTGGATCGAATTGATGGTCATGCTCAACGCGCAACTGAACATCCTGCTGTTGAACTACGCCGGGGGGGATTTCGCCTCGGTGGGATATTTCAGCCGCGGGCAACGAATCGCCTTGCTGGTGTTTTTGGTCTGCAGATCGGTGATGCCGATGCTGTTCAGCAAATGGGCTTCGCTTAGCGAGGAGAAACTTACGGCCGATATTGAGAAAACTCTTCGATTTGCCGGTACGATCGTCCTGGTTTTGACGGCGGGGGTTCTGTTGACCGGCAAGTGGCTGGTGATGATCCTTTACGGCCGCGACTTCCTGCCCGCGGTACGGCCGATGCTGATCCTGCTGCCCGGCTCGATTATGTATATGCTCAGTTATACGTTGATGCAGTTGCTGAACAGCCGGGGCAAACCGGATCTTTCCACACGGGCTCTGGTCGTCAGCGGGCTGGTTAATGTGGGTTTGTGTCTGGCGCTGATTCCCTCCGTGGGAATGGATGGAGCCGCAGCCGCATCGAGCGTCTCGAATATCGCATTGCTGCTGATTCTGGTTCGGATCGTCCGGAAACGCTATCCCATCCGGATCGGTCATTGCTGGTTCATGAATCGGGGGGACTGGAGGAAGGTATGGCGACAGGTTGTGTGAAGCACGGAAACCGTCACGACGAATCGCATGAACGACAATAGATTGCATCCCTGGATTCATCCGATCGGACGGGGATGGATTGGCTGGCTGATCGTCCTGGTTGCGGCCATGGCGCTGTATGGTTTCACGCTGGCGCCGGATCTGGTGTGGCAGGATCAGGGAGATTATCAACTCCAGGTCGCACAATGCAATTTGAACCGACCCGGCGACCTCGTCCGGGTGCATCCATTCTTTATCGTAACCGCTCATGCGATCGGTCGAATGGGATGGTTTTCGTATGCCTATGCGGCCAACCTGACCAGCGCCGTCTTCGCGGCGATTGCCGTGGCCAATGTATTTCTGGTGACGTATCGGTTGACGGGACAGGTCGGGCCGGGGATTCTATCGGCGGGAACCTTCGGCATGGCACACAGCGTGTGGTTTCTGGGCGTTCAGGCGCAGACTTACAGTATGGCCAACGCGGCGATCAGCGGGGGAATTCTGCTGTTTCTGGAGTACCTTTTGACAAATAAGGGATCGGCGCTGGTCTGGATGGGATTGGTGTTTGGCTTGGGGATCTCGGCCCACAATATCAGTCAGATCGCTTTCGCGGTGATCGTCCTATGGTTATTTGTCCGTATCGTGGCCGGAAGATTGAACATCGCCGTTCTTGGGAGCGTTATCGCCGCGTGGTTCGTCGGCGCCGGCCTGTTGTGGATGGTAGCCGCCGGGGAGTATCAGCGAAGCGGCGATCTGTGGAGGACGATCTTGTCGGCCCTGTGGGGTAAGTGGGGTCAAGAGGTATTGAATATTGACAAACTGCCTCTGTTGCTGAAGCGCAGCGGGATGTTCTTTGTTTTGAATTTTCCCACGCCATTGGTCGTCCTGACAGGGCCGGGAGTTATGTGGAGTTTGCGACAAGAGAATCGATACAATACGGGATGGTTGCTCTTGATCCTGACGGGGCTCTATGCGTTATTTGCCATGCGCTACGATGTGCCCAACCAGAACAACTTTTTTCTGCCGATGTATATGATGATCAGCGTATATATCGGATTGGGTTTTTCACGGTGGGCGCAAAACCGTCCTGGGCTGCGGACGGCCGTCGCGTGCATTCTATTGGCCGCGATACCCGCAGCGTATCCCACGATAGCCGAACGGGCCCAGGCACGAAAGATGGATTTGGGTACCCGCAGGCATATCCCCTATCGAGATGAGTATCGCTATTACCTGATTCCCTGGCAACACGATCAGATCGGCCCCAGACGTCTGGTCGCCGAATTGGCGGAACGATTGCCCCGCAACGCGATCGTTCTGGCCGATATGACCACGATCCCCGCCCTGTTGTATGCGCAACAAATCGAACGAATCCGCGAGGATCTTCGAATCCTGAACACGGATACACCGATTGAGGACCTGTATCCGCTTCTTTCATATCCGGATATCCGGCTATTTACCTTATCGGATGTTGTGGGATACCGTCCCCGATGGGCCGCGGGATTGACGCCTTTTATCCTTTCTGATTCGGAACAGATATGGGAGATTCCTCGGCCCTTGATGATTCCGAATTGATCCGCAATGCCTTATGGAGTCATATTATTGGGTATTATCGGACGACGCGAATGGAGTCATCGAGTCGTGATTGTCAATCCCGGCTCGATACCTCGATCCACGAATGAATCTGACAAATTTCAGGAAATGATCCCGGACGTTTCGTATTGTTTAACAAGCGTGTACGATTCTAAACGTTCATGAAAGGGATAGAACCCATGAAATTTTATCAGACCCACAATTTTATGGCGGTTTGTTTTGTTGCCGGTTTTGCCGGCTTCCTGGGAGTGATTATGTATTCGTCCAATCCTCAGGAGTCGGGCGCTACACCGACCCAAGAAACATTCCTTCAGAGATCCGAGGCGCAATTCCTCCTCGATGATGCCCGGATTGGGGACGCGGATTATTCGGTGGACAGGGTAAATCCCGAATGGTTTGCGACCGAAATGAATGTCAATCCCGACCAGGATCTGATTGCCGATAGTTTGCCCATCGAAATCAACTCGGATGATTCCGGAAGCTCGGCCGCCTTCGCCTCCTTGGTCGAAGTTCGACCCGAATCGAATGTCGCGACGAATCCATCGAATTATTCGTCCTTTTCATCGAGTACCGACAGTGCCGGTGCTTCCGGTAGCGGCGGACAGGATTATAGCGGGGTCGCCGGGGGCTCTTCCGGAGCGGGTACGGTCTCCGGATCTTCCGGCTCAGGCGGTTCCGGCGGTTCCGGCACAAGTACGGGAAGATCCATTTTTCACGATTCCGAAGAACCTACAGACATGGAGCCCGGTACCGGCGAAGGAAGTTCCACAGTCCGACAGATTGATCCCGATGACCTGTTGTGTTTCGCTCTTCAACGAAATGGTTCCCATTTTCGTTTGTATGAGGATCCAATTCTGGGGAATTATTTTGCGCCCAATTTTGTATGGGATATTCGATTATTCAATGATCAGGATGATTTTCTGCGAATGACCGCATTGCTTCGAAAACAAAATCCCGGGACGATTCTGGGTTCCTATACATCCGCATGCCTGACCATGATGGCCAAGGACGATACCTTCCCCCCTTCGAAATTGCCCCTGGAAGAATGCAATCCCGATTGGCTGCTCCGTGACGCCGACGGCAAGACGGTTACCTATGGTAGTTCTGATGACAGATATTATTTGGATATGCGACGGGCCGAAGTCCGGACGGCGATCATCAGCCGTTCCGTCGCCCGTGCCAAACTCAACGGCCTTGACTCGCTGTGTTTTGATAACTGTTATTGGGGGATTTCCCTTGGCGCCGCCTTTCCCGCAACCGCCGCGGAATGGACCGATGCGTTTATGAATTTTTATCAGGAGGCGGGACAGGCCGCTCACGATGCCGATCTGAAATGTGTGGTCAATATGGCAACGACGGCCGACAAAATCGCCGACGCGTTTCGGGCGGTAGCGCCCTATGTGGACGGTCTGATGAGCGAGATGGCGTTTCACCCCAAGATGAGAAGCCCCGAGAGTCTGGAACGAGAACTTCAGGGCTATGAAGACGTCTTGAAACTGGGGAAAATCGTCTTGCTCATACCTCGCTATAAAGAAGACGAACGATTCGCCCTGACAACAATTCAACCTCTGGCGCTCCAGTATCGCAATATTTACGTGACCGCCGGCGGGCCCGTTCATCATGAGTCCTTGTATTATTTGCCTCATCCACCCGTTCCGGAGTGACCGTCAGAATCAATGGAAGCGATGAGCCGTACATTCGTTGTAATCACCGTGTTGGGTGTTTCATGGTTCCGCACTCCCTGTGCGGCCCATTCCGGACAACGGGAACCGGTCTCTTCGTTTTCCCGAAACTCGATCGCGTACATGGACGGCAGGGAGTATGCCGTCGATGAACCGCGGCAAACATCCTTCGCTCTGGTGAGCGCAAGCGACGGTGCGATTCGAACAGCCGAGGGCGTTCAGGGATACGAACTGATCCCCCATTGCCGCAACACGTCCTTTATGTTTGGGTTGTCCCACTGCAAAATCCATCGGTCGAAGGATGGATTGACTTGGACGCGAATTAAAAATTCGCCTTCGAATATTATCTCGATTACCTCTGCGACCAGGACCATCAAGGTTTTTGGCGATGTTGTATCGATATATAATCAAGCGGGGTTGACCATTTCTGTCGAGGGGGCGACGACTTCCGACAACAACGGAAATAAAACCGTATTTTCAGCGACCTTGAATGGCGACACTACCGACATTGTGATCGGAGACCCCTGTACGGATCAGGCGGGAACCGGCGGAGTCGTAGGACTTCCGATCTATTCAAACGTCATGGTGAACACGTACCTGCACACCGATGGGAACGGCCGTCTTTATGCCTTCCTTTACGGTGGAATATCTTCGCCGGGAACGTCGCCGATGGATGTTTCCGACACGTCAACCTCGATTGGGGACGACGGACGTGGCCTGCTGAAGCTGACCAAAACGGGAGCGTTCACTTCCCGGTCAACAGGGAACATAATCTATCTTTGTTTCTCGAATCAGACGGATTACGCCAACGGTTTTTATCGAATACAAAAGATCGACAATCACAACGCCACACTCAAGACGATGTCGAATGCGGATGTAGCGTATATTACCAACTCGTCCTCCACGTGGTATTATCAAATTGCGTATCAGGCAACGAATTCGTCGGGTATGGTGCAACTGAATCGGCCGGGCGGATTTTCATCCATGTGGCCGACGGGAACACGAATTTATGTTGCCTTTGCGGATAACGCGGCATATAAAACAGGGTTTTATAGATATACATATGTGAATTCAAGCTCCTGCACGCTTGTCAGCGAAGATACGGGACATCCGATCGCCTATGAGGCGGGAGCGTCCTCGCAATACGTTGCCTACGTGATTGGCGTCTCCTGCCTGTACTCGACGGATAACGGGGAATCCTTTGCCTGCAGTACCACCTTCAAACCGTCCAATGCCCTGACGATTTGTCCCTATCCGGCTCCGCATATCAATTATTGGGGATTCTGGGCCCATGGCAATACCGTAATGGTCGGGGAGTATTCGCGGAGCTTCGAGATCAATGGACGATATGTTCATCGCTCACAGGATGGAGGCGTAACGTGGAAACAAGTTTTGGATATGAACGACATTTCACCCTATAAGGGTGAACATATTCATACGATCGGTTATCATTCGGCGACAAACCAGTGGATCGCCGCCTGGGGCGATATCAAATACGCGGGGATTGCCGTGTCCGCGGACGACGGGGACACCTGGACCAAGATCATCGGGAGCGGAAACTGTGTGACCCAACCGATATGTTTTGTCGATACGGGGGATCCTACCCGTATTTTGGCGGCGTGCGACACGCCGGACAGTGTATCATGGTTGAATCTCGATACCGGCTACCCCGAATATGTGTTTGACAAGACCGACCCGTTCCCCAGCCGGCATTTCTTTTTTACGATACATCGGCACGAGTCAATCTACTATGCCGGTGGATTTGATCCCGTGTCCAGCGGCTATGCCCCCTGTTTATTCCTATCATCGGATCTGAAGAATTGGTCGGTCTATCACAAATTTACGACCGTGGACAGGGTACATGGATTTGGGTGTAAATTTGCCGGATTCGCGGGCGGTAAGCTGCATTACTGGATCCAGGGTGACACGTTATCGACCTTCAAACACTTTGTCATTTCTCCCGCCGAGGTTCGGAATGTCGATGGCATTCTGATCGAACCTGCCATGACGAATAGGAGGGATTCGGAAGACTTGTCCTCGTTTGAGGATTCGACGGACTTTACCAGCGCGACGGCGACCATTTCGCGTGCGGCCGATCCGTTTGTCGGAAATCATGCAACCCGGGTGGTGATTCATGATTCCGTGGATGCCGATCATACGATTTTATCCGGTGCCTTGCCCGAAATGATCAGCGGGAAAACGTATGTTGTTTCGTTTCGTATCAAGAGTGTAATTCCGGTTGTATTCAGAGTCTATCTCTACAAAGAAAGCTTAGGCCGCGCCTACAATTCCCTCCGCACGATTCAGTCCATGGCGTTTCAAACCTGGAATCCTATTCAGTCCTCTCCGTTTCCAATCAGCACTACGGCTTCGGATTACAAGGTGATGATCTATATTGAGAAGATGACCGATCCCGTTGAATTGTATATCGACACGCTTCAGCTTCAGGAATTACCGCTGACCGAATGGCAAATTGGTGGTACGGCCAAAGCAGTCGATGTATTCACGGCAACGGTCTCGACGCCTTCGGCCTGGACGGACCTCTTCGCCGTCCAGACCATCGGTTTGCATACGCAGTATGCGGGAACGACGAATCAGTATATCAAGACATGGAAAACCGACTCCGACAATCATCTTCAGTTATTCTACAATCCCCTGGATTCCCGGTTTTATCTTCAACGGAGGATGGGCGGAATTGCACAGCCCTGCGTTGGTTCGACCCCGCAGGAATGGCATCCGAACCAGGTCATCAAGTTTTCGCTGCGAATGGATTCTTCGGGGATCACGCTGGATATTCAGAATGGAAGGCCGCCGGAACGAATCACGGACGGGGCTGCGGATGCACTGGTACAAGCGGCCATCACGATGATCTATGGCGATGCCTCGTCGAACAATCCCTTCCCCGGACGATACGTTGATGGAACAATGTCTGGGGCCCGGGAAGCGGGGATGGGTATGTTCCCGTTTGTGTTATCCGATGCGGAAGTGGCGGCGGCATTGAATCTGGCCCCCCCGGCAACCCGTCGGATCGATATGGAGACGTTTTCCGGCCTGGCGAAACACTGGCTCCAATCCCCCTGTGCCGCACCGGACTGGTGCGAGGGGGCTGATCGGACGTTTGACGGCTCGGTGGATTTTGATGATGTACTTGATCTTGTGAATGTATGGCTGAATCAGGCACCCTTCTAATCGTGTTCAATCGGAACGGCGTGAATGACTCAATCCGATAATGTTCCTCGGAATCCGCGGCGTTCTCCTTCCGGTCTGAGGAAGAATTTCCTTTGGATGCTGGCGGGAACCGTGATCAGCTCCGGATTACAGGTTCTGGTCCTGACGCTGATTCAAAAGATGCTGGGGACCGCATCCGTTGGAGACTATGTTTTCGCCTTGTCGGTTTCGCTTCCGGTGTTTTTATTCACCGGCTTATCCCTGAATATGATGATGGTCATCGACATTCAGGATTCCCATCGGTTCGACGAATATTTCGGTGTCCGTCTATTCCTGAATATCGTTTCCCTTGTTGTTATTTATGGCATCGTGTGGTTCGGAGGCCATGATGCACGATTGATCTGGATTACCTTCCTTGTGGCCGTCTATCATGGACTTTTCACATTGTCCACGCTGGCGCAGGGGGTTTTTCAGAAACACGAATGCATGGATTATCTGAGCATTTCCCGAATCCTTCAGGGTCTGACCCATGTCGTGTCCATGGCCGCAGGAATTTATGTCACCGGTAATTTAATCGGGGGCCTTGTCGCGTTATGTTTGATCACGCTCCTGAAATTTCTCCTATATGATCTTGCGTATGTGAAACATTTTGCATCCCTCCTTCCTCATTTTGATTTTTCCCTGCTGGCGCAGGTCTTTCGGAAGTGCTGGGTCATGTCGATCTCCGCTGGAATGCTTAGTTTATCGGGAAATTTGCCCCGGTATCTCGTCAAATCGCGGTTGGATACCGAATCGCTGGGGTTTTTTACCGGGATCTCCATAACGACGATGGGGATGTCGCTGGTGGTGGTGGCGCTGATGGCTTCGGCGCTTCGACGGATCGCCGTTTCGTATGTTCACGATCTTCGCCGGTTCGTGCGCCTGCTCGTGAAGCTGGCGGTCGTTGCGGTCGGATTTGCGGTACTGAATTTGGTCTTTACGATCGTGGCGGGAAAATGGTTTCTGACCGTGTTTTTTGACGCCGCCTATGTGGTCCATCTTCCCGCGATGTACCTGTATGCCGGGGCGGGCATTTTGCTGGCCTTGATTTCGATTTTGGGGGATACGATTTTATCCACACATCATTACGGGTGGCGAATCATCGCCAGCGTCGGATCGATCGCGACGATCTTTCTGGCCGGATCCTATTGGATTCCGAGCGAGGGATTGAATGGAGTGGCCAAAGCGTGTATCATGGGTTTTGGCGTTGAATTCCTGATATGCATGGCGGGATTGTATATCGTTTCAAAAGGACCACGAACGATCTCGCCTTCGAACTCGGCATGAGAATGGAGAATCCATGACAAAGATAATTGGGCCCATCGTCCTATTCCTTCTGACGGCGATCCTCCTGGCTTTCCAGCCCGAACTCCGAGACGTACGGATCGCCCCGATCGTTTTGATCGCCCTTCTGCTATCCCCGATGCTGCTGGAATGGATTGTGGGGATCCGGGATATTTTCAATCCATCGGGACTGGTCGCCGTGTTGTTGTTTCAGTTTCTGGTCATCTCGCCCACGTTGGCTTTTCTGAATGATCGTTACGATCTGTCCATGAATGAGACCCGGTCGTTGTTGAGTCAAACCATGTGGATGGTTGTGCCGGGAGTTCTGGCGTTTGTGGTGGGCCACTCGATTTCCATCGGAGCCCGAATCGGATTCAAGACGACCCTTGGAGATCGCCTTTTGAACATTCCCAGGGCTCGCGTCCTTTCGATCCTTCTGATTCTGATCGGATTGGGGGCCAGCGTTTTGTTCCTAGCCGTCGCAATCGGACGAGGCGGAACATGGGAAACCCGATTCTCGGCGACCATGGGGCTGGGATATATTGCAACCATCGCGAACTTCCTGAGGATCGGATTGCTGCTAATCGTATCCCTCTCGATTCAAAAATATTTGGAGCAGGTGGAGTATGGAATCCCCGCAAGCAAAACCCGGCCGATCATGACGGCTTATATCGTGATCCTTCTCATTGTATTCATGCTGATTTTTCGCGGCAGCCGAGGCGCCATTGTCATGTATTTTTTCTGGGTGGCCGGAATGATTCATTATACCCTAAAACGGTTCAAACGGGTCTATGTCCTGATTCTGGTTCTGCTCGGACTTCCCGCCCTTCATATCTATGGTCTCTACAAAGCGTTCGGAATGCGGGCCTTTAGCGATTATTGGAATCCCTCTCTCCGGGCCGGGATGGAGGAGTCTTCCCGGCAATCGATCATGGGTGTCTTGATCGGCGATTTAGGCCGAATCAACGTCTGGATGTTTGCCCACCAGGAAATTTCCGAGGGTCGATTTCCGCACACATGGGGAAAGACCTACGCCGGAGGTTCGGTGGCATTTATTCCACGAACTCTCTGGGCGAACCGTCCCTATGGGATGGCCGAAACGATTACCGATATGATCCATGGACAGGGAGCGTTTCAGGCCACCCAGGAAAAAACCGCCCGAGTGGCGGGATTGATCGGCGAGGCCTATATCAACTTCGGATGGCCTTTCATTGTCCTGGTCATGTTTCTGTATGGGATCGTGGTCCGGAGCGTTTCCGCCTGGGTGGAGAATTCACGCA
>CAYLSB010000014.1:0-75986 GCA_964386005.1 uncultured Pirellulales bacterium
ACCTTGAATCCCGTATCAAGTTGGTAAAGAGCAAATTCCGGGCCGAACAGGATTGAGACCTTGCCGTCTCCACGATCGAACTATCCGCTGTCGTACAAAACTGGCTCACCGACTCCAATCGTACGGTCCGTGTCAAATGGCTCGGCCGTGCCGCTCTTAAGATATGGATCGGTGAATACACAATCTATGTTGACCCGTATCAACTTACAGACTCCCCTTACGATGCCGATCTGATTCTGATTACCCACAGTCACGGCGATCATTATTCCACCGGCGACATCGCCAAAGTCTGGCGCACAGGGGCTACCTTCGTCGGCCCCTCGGATGTTTCTAATCCATACGGGGCGCGACAACTCATGTTGCCCGGTGATACGCGGACATTCGGTCAAATTACGGTTAGGGCTGTGCCCTCCTATAATATTGTGAAAACCAACCATCCAAAGTCGAAAAACTGGCTTGGATATATCGTCGAATGTGGGCTGATTCGCATTTATGCGGCTGGCGATACCGAGCAAATTCCGGAGATGAAGAACCTTGGAGATATCTCTGTCGCCTTTCTTCCTATCGACGGAATCTATACAATGAATACCGTTGAGGCCGCTGCGGCCGCCGATGATATTCAGCCGGATATAGCAATCCCTTATCATTTTAATGCCCCTGTCAATCCGCAGGATTTTGCTTCGAGAACTTCCTGCCCATCAAGAGTCCTTGCTGTTGGTCAGACAATCAGTTCGGAAGGGTGGCTGCAGGATTTTCCGCTGATCGGTTACTGGCCGTTGGATGAGGCCGCCGGTTCCGTTGCCCACGACATCGCTTCGGGCAATACCGGTCAGGTGAAGGGTTCGGCGGTATGGCAGCCGGATATCGGCCGTGTTAAAGGCACCTGCCAATTTGACGGCACAGACGACCACATCGACGCCCCGAAAGTCTTGAATCCCAACTCCGGCCCCTTCAGCGTCTTTGCATGGGTCAAGGGGACTCGTGCCAATTCCGTCGTAATTTCTCAGGCCGATGGAACCGGATCCGGCCGGGCGTGGTTGGCGTGTAATGATACGGGGAAACTGGAAACCCGATTGACCGATGGATCCGCCGCCGTGTTGACCTCGGATGTGGTAATCACCGATGATTCGTGGCATCCTATCGGCATCGTATGGGATGGCTCTATTCGCCATCTCTATGCCGACGGAATCGAAGTTGCTCAGGATGCCATGCCAATCGGAAAACTGCTGAGCGCCGACGGTCATCTCTATATCGGCGCCGGGAAAAGTCTGGCGCCATCGTCCCGTTGGCTTGGGATGATCGATGAAGTCGAAATTTTCAATACGGCTGTGATCCCATAATCCAGAATCGCGATTTCAGGCGGAAACGATTGTTTACCACATTAATTTGATCGCCGCTGCCGCAGCCAAAAGGGTGACCAGCCAGTTGAAGGCATTCTGGGGGATTCGTTTGAGGGCCACCACTCCAACGAAACCGCCAAGGAAAATGGCGGGAATAACGCAGGCGTCAAGAAGAAAGGTTTCGCGTGTCAGTGTAGCCAGTTGAGTGTGGAAGGGAACCTTGAGCCAATTGACGATGAAGAAAAACCACGCCGATGTCCCGACAAACTGAGTCTTGGGCAAATGCATCGACAGCAGGTAGATCGTCATCACCGGTCCGGCGGCGTTGGCCATCATGGTCGTCAGGCCCGCGAGAAATCCCATGACGATGGCGAAGGCCGGGTGGTGAGGAATTCGATCCTGCTTATCGGCCGTGAGGAATGTCGTCTGCCACTGACGCAGCAGGAGCATAACCAGCACGATAATACCAATGATACGGTTCATCAGGTCGTCGGAGTTGGGATACGTATGGTTGAGATATCGCATGAACAGAAATCCGGCTACGATACCCGTCAAGGCCGGGAGAACCAACCGAAAGATATAACCCCAGAGACAATTACGGCGATGAACCCAGATCGCCAGAAGATCGGCGAAGATCAGCAAAGGAAGCAAAAGTCCCGCCGATTTCATTCCGGGAACAACCATCGCCATGAGCGGAACGATCAAGATGCCAAAACCGGGCAATCCGGTTTTCGAAACACCGATCAGAAAACCCGACAGGCCGAGCAAAAACCACTTAAAAAGATTCAAATCGTAGGATTCAAACATGGTTCCCCGCGGGCGATGGAGTGAAAGCGGCATCCCAGTCTTTCCAGACGGCCTCGGCTCCGCTGTCGCGGATCATGGCAGCAACTTCGGCGGGAGTCCGGGAATCGTGGACAGCGAACTGTTCGGTTGAACTCGTGTTGGAAGCGTAGCCGCCTGGATTGGTTCGCGAGCCGGCCGACATACTCGTCACGCAGATGCGAGCCATGTGATCCCGAAAGGATGGGCTTTCGCGGGTGGATAACACAATCCCGGCGTCGGCAAAACACAATCGCAGCGCCAGCATCATCTGCACGAGATCCCGGTCGCTTACGAGATGTTTGAAGTCCTCCGCGACATCCGTTGCCGGCCGAATCCGGGGAAATGAAAATGATACCTGGGCTTGCCAATGCCGTTTCATCATGTACGCGGCATGTTCGGCCAAAGCCAGTGTTTCCAGACGCCAGTCGGCCAGACCCAATAGCACGCCCAACCCGACTCGACGCATTCCGGCCGAGGCGAAACGGTCCGGGCTGTCGAGGCGATGATCATAATCGGATTTCGGGCCGGCGACGTGATAGCTGGAATACGTCGAACGATCGTAGGTTTCCTGATACAGCGTAATACCGTCGATGCCGGCCGCGGCGATCGCACGGTATTGATTCGTCGTCAGCGGATAAATCTCCGCCGAGATGGTGCTAAAGTGCGATCGAAGCCGCGAGGCCAATTCGCAAAGGTACTCCACGGTAACGAATCGCGGATCTTCGCCGCTGACCAAAAGGATATTGCGAAAACCTTCGGCGGCAATGATGTCGGCGTCGGCCATGGCCTGTTCGATTGTCAAACGGGTGCGCGGATAATCATGCGTGCGGTTAAATCCGCAATAGCGGCAACTGTTGACGCAATAGTTGGATACATACAGCGGCGCGTAGAGCTGAATGGTCTTGCCGAATCGTCGGACTGTAATCGCATGGGCGCGCTGTGCCATCGGTTCGAGGAATTCCATTGCCGCCGGGGAAAGAAGCGCCATGAGACCGTCGGGATGGTATCGTCCATCGGCCTGCGATAGCGCGCTGCGTACCTGGTCGGCGGTGATCATCTCCAAACGACCTTTCCAGGGATTGGGACCGTCGAGTTGTTTGGTTTTCAAGATGGACGCGATCGAATTCACGATATAATATTTATTATGTATCTATAATAAATAGTTACTGTTCATCGGCATTTCGCAGAAATCCCGTCAGCGGACTGGAAGCCGTCGCCGTCTTTTGCTGTGGAGCCCGCCCCGCCAAAAAGGCCATCCGACCCGCCTCGACCGCCAGCTTGAATGCCCGCGCCATCGCCACAGGATCCCGCGCGGCGGCGATGGCGGTATTGACCAGAACGGCATCGGCGCCGATTTCCATCGCCTCGGCGGCATGCGAGGGCAGACCCAGCCCCGCATCCACGACGACCGGCACCGTGGCCTGTTCGATGATAATCTCCAGGGCGGCGCGGGTCTTGAGGCCCTGATTGGACCCGATCGGGCTGGCCAGCGGCATCACCGTTGCCGTGCCGATATCCTGCAATCGCTTGGCCAGGATCGGATCGGCGTTGATATACGGCAGCACGATAAAACCTTCCTTCACCAGGATCTCGGCGGCTTGGAGGGTTTCGGTGCCGTCAGGCAAGAGATAATAAGGATCGGGCGTGACTTCGAGCTTGATCCAGCGAATTCCCGACGCCGCTCGGGCCAGTCGTGCCAGCCGAATTGCTTCAGCCGCGTCACGAGCGCCGGAGGTGTTCGGCAACAGCAGATATTTCGTCCTGTCGATCGCGGCCAGCAGGTCGTCGTTTTTGTTTTCGATATCCACGCGGCGCAGTGCGACGGTGACCATCTGCGTTCCCGATGCCTCGATCGCAGCGGCCATAATCGCATTGGAGGCATATTTGCCCGTCCCGATCAAGAGACGCGAATGGAATTCCTTGTCGGAGATTCGCAAGGGCTCCATCTCAGCCGCCTCCGACAAAACGTACCAGTTCGATGGATTGCCCGGTCTTCAGTGGCGTCGTGGAGAAATCTTTCCGCTCAATGATATTCCCGTCGATCTCGGCGACGACGGTGGCTTGATCGATCTTCAACTCTGTCAGTAATACGGCCAGCGTCTCCGGCATGCGTTCCGGAAACGGCCGTTCGGTCCCATTGATTCGCAAGCTCTGGTTCACGGTGGACTCCGGTTAAATTTCGGCCCCGATGTTTCTGGCGGCCCATAGCTCCTGATACTCTCTATCCAGAATAATCTCGATAATCGCGTTGGCCTGGTGATGCGCCGCGATGCCGACCCGCGAGGCCGTCAGAGGGATGCCCGGCCCGATCCCGCTTATGCCGTCGCCGATGAGGATGTGCCGGCGCGAAATCCGACGGGTGACGATCTCGTTGCTTCGGCCGTATCCCGCCAGACCGCTGACCGATACCACCACGGTATCTTTCATCTTCGACAACACGGTCTCGACGAGCATCTGTTTTTGATCGCTGCGATCGAAACACTCGGCGACGACATGGCAGCCGGAAAAAATCTGCGGGATATTCTCCGGGGTCAGACGAACCTTATGTCCCTCCAGGTTCAGATTTGGCTGAATCCGTTGGAGATTGATCCTGCATGCATCGACTTTGTGCTGACCGACCTGATCGAGGAAATACTGCTGCCGGTTAAGGTTCGGCTCTTCCACCCGGTCAAAATCGGCAAGGATCAGCCGTCCCGGTCCCGTCCGGGTCAGCGCAACGGCCACGTTGGAGCCCAGCCCGCCCAGCCCCGCAATGCCGATCATCGAATTTTTCAACTCAAAAAAAACCGTCGCCATGATTCACCAATAAAAAAACGCATCGGCATAAGCCAATGCGTCTGCATCCCGCATTATGCCTCCCTACGCCGGTATTACCCAGATCAGGTACGAAGGGTTGCCGCATCCGATGCGGCTCTCAGCTTCCGTTTCCGCGGTCGCTCCCCTGGCAAATTGTATGTACGAAGGTACCCTACAGCAGGTTTGGGGAAAAAGCAAGAATATTTCGGCTCCGATGAGAATACAGGCAAGGACGTCGAAGTCGAATTTGAAACAAGAGGAATATCCGATCCCCGTTGTGCCTCTCATCGCCTCCATGCAAACGGAAGGCAACCATCGAGTATCGTGAGGTGGATGATGCAGGATTCCCGCCAATGATCATTACGGCTTAAAGATATACGCGAGGAGTTTGTAGATCAGCTTTGCGGCCAGATACACCGCCGCATGATTGCCCGGCGTGGGACACAACTCGACGACATCCAAACCGACGATCGTGCGGGTCTCGGCGACCTTTTTTAGGAAGGCAATCGTCTCATACCAAAGCAGGCCGCCCGGTTCGGGCGTACCGGTGGCGGGCATGATCGAAGGATCGAACACATCCAGATCGATCGTGAGATATACGTTGCTCGTGAGGTTTTCGACGGCCCGGTCCATCCAATCGGTCCGGCCGGCAATTTGGTGAGCATAGAAGATGCGGTCGGGCGAGATGAATTCTCTCTCGGCGATATCCAAACTTCGAATGCCCACCTGAACAATCGGCGCCAGTTCACGGGCGCGGGCCATCGCACAGGCGTGGTTGAAACGACTGCCATGATACTCCGGACGCAGGTCGGCGTGCGCGTCGAGCTGAAGAATCGTCAGGTCGGAAAATTTTTCCGCGTGGGCGCGAAACGATCCGATGCTGACCGAATGCTCGCCGCCCAACAGCACGACGAACTTGTCGCGGGCCAGATGCGTTCGCACGCGGGCATAGACCGCTTCGACCATCGGTTCGGCTTGTCGGAAATGCTCGATCGGCGAATCCGTGTGAACGCCGACGCGATACGGTTCGCCGTCGGTCTCGATATCGTACCATTCGAAATTGATCGACGACTCAACCAGCGCCGCCGGGCCTTTGTCGGCGCCTTTGATCCAGGTGCTGGTCACATCGAACGGCGCCGGTACTACCACCACGCGGGAGGAATCATACCGGGTGAAGACTTCGGGAAAGAATCCAAAATTCCATTCGACGGACATGGGTGATTTTCAATTTTCAGTTTTTGATTTTCAACGGATCCAAACCGGACGCGACGGAGCGGCCCTCCGTTCACGCATTTATTCGAAGATGAATACCGCCAGGGCGATCGTCGTGGTCCACAAGTCCTTCTGTCCGCGGGCGGTCTGTGTGATGTTGGTCGTGCGAATGAACAGACCGCTGGATTTGTAGGCCTGTTCTTTCTCCGACCATGCCTTGTCGGGATCGACCTCGAAACCCAGCGTGGTTCCCAGCATGCTGGCGGCCAGATCTTCGGACATGTCGGCGGCCTGCTGGGTCTTCATGCCGTATTCGTGGACCTCGCTGAGGTAGCCCCACTTGCTGGAGTCGCGAGGGACGGCCACGCCGATCGACGAGGCGATGAGCCGACCGTGCTCGTTGGTCTCGGCGCGGGCCATCACGCAGAAGGTGATCGCACCCGGCGACAACATCTGCAGGCCCTCCTGGCGGCTGATAACCTTGCACCGCGGCGGTAGAATCGACGATACCGACACGAGGTTCTGTTGTGCGACGCCCGCCTGGCGAAGGGCCTCTTCGAACGACTTGAGCTTGTACTTGTTGCGTCCGACGCCGCGCGTCAAAAACATTCTTCTGGGCACCAAATCCAGCATATTCTCTCCGAACAGATTCATCTCACAAGTCCCCTTATCCAAATCCATTTTGCGAGATACTTCAACCGCAACGGGAACAACGCACACAATGTACCATTTTCAAAAACGATGACAAGAATGATTTTTCGCGAGATGAAAAATGATTTTGGGGATTCGGATCGTCGGGCCGTTCATGCAAGGCCGTCAACGATCGAACGAATCAGGTCCGGGGGAACGTCATGGGCGTATTGCCCCTCGACAATGAGCGGTTGGCCGATTTGTTGGATGAGCACAAACTTCGGCCGTCCGCCGACGGACTTTTTGTCGCGGGCCAGCAGGTCGATGATCCGTTGACGGTCAAGTTCAGCCGGGATAGACAGGGGAATCTTCAATCGGCCGAGCAAACCGCTGACGCGATCCAAACGTACTCCGTCGGCCAGCCCCAGCTCCCGCTCGATCCGGCCGGCGGCGATCAGCCCGATGGCCACCGACTCGCCGTGCAGCAGCCGATAGTTGGCCGCCGATTCCACGGCGTGTCCGATGGTATGGCCATAGTTGAGCAGTCGCCGCTGGTTATTTTCCGTCGGATCCTGCTCGACGACGGACCCTTTAATCCGGCAATTGAAATCGGCAAGTTGTTCCAGTAAATCAGGATCGCGGGCCAAAATCCCGTCGAGGTTTTTTTCGAGGAAGTCAAAGTACGCTGCGTCGGCGATCAGGGCGTGCTTGACCGATTCAACTAATCCCGCGCGGAACTGGCGGTCGTCCAGAGTTGTCAACGTCCCCACGTCGATATACACACCGGCCGGGTGGCGAAAGGTTCCGAAGGCGTTTTTCGATTGCGACGAATCGACGCCGGTCTTTCCGCCGATGGCGGAATCCGCCTGCGCGACCGTTGTCGTCGGCACATGCACCACGGGCACGCCCCGCTTGAAGATCGACGCGGCAAAGCCCGCCATATCGCCGACGGTTCCGCCACCCAGCCCGATGACCAGCGTATCGCGACCCAGCGACAGGGCCTCCATCGCCTCGACGATCGCGCCGACCGTTACCCAGGTTTTGGAATCCTCGCCCGGCGGGTCGATGACAAACGTGCCGACGGTTTCCTTACCGATCAGCGTATCCAGCCACCGCGATTTCCGGAGGTTGGAGTCGCTGACGATAAACGGCCTGCGTTTGGGAAACTGCCCGGCCAGTCGCGCCAACAGTGTCGGCACAATCTGCCGCCCGATCACGATCGGGTAACTCGCCGCCGGTATCGACGGAACCTGGATGGTTAATTCCGTGTTATGCATTGGCAATCCAGTCATACCTTAATTAGTACGAAATCACAACGTGGATCGGATATTCGCCGAGTTTTTTTCGACCGGGCAGGTCGGTCAGTTCGATCAGAAAGGTGAGTCCTGCGATGATGCCGCCGAGTTTTTCGACGAGCTCGCACGCCGCGGCCATGGTGCCGCCGGTGGCGAGCAGGTCATCGACCATCAGAACTCGCATCCCTTCGTGGATGCCGTCGCGGTGGACCTCGATGGTGTCGCTGCCGTATTCGAGGGCGTAGGTCACCGACTCGGTATGCCAGGGGAGCTTTCCTTTTTTTCGCAACGGAACAAAACCCGCGTTCAAGGCCCTTGCCACCGCCGAGCCGAAGATAAATCCCCTCGCCTCGACCGCGGCGACGGCGTCGATCCGCTGGTTGCGAAACGGCCGGACCAGTTCATCGATCGCCGCCGCCAGCGCATCCGCATCGGCCAGCAGGGGGGTAATATCCCGAAACAGGATTCCCTCTTTCGGAAAGTCGGGGATCGCGCGGATATACTCCGTCAGGCGTATGGACTTCGATGTCATACCGGCCTCCAAGAATGACAATGACAAATTCCCTTGGCTATTGTCGTTTTACGATTGCTTCACAGAGTACAGGCAATCGTCGGAAGAATCAAGAGGGATTTTGCCGAGGAGGCATTGAAGCATCGGACGCGAAAGAATGTTCCCGTGGGAAAGAAACCGTACGGGCTCTATTGTATTTTTAATATGTATTATTTATATTTTATATTTACTGTTTGATTTTTTACGTTGTCATCAGTTCGTTGAGCCGCGACAGCGCCGACCGCTGAATCTGTCGAACGCGCTCGCGGGTCAGGCCGAGCTTCTCGCCGATTTCCTTGAGCGTCAGCGAGGTCTTGCCCTGCAGGCCGAACCGCAGGGTCAGTACCTCCGCTTCCCGCGGATCGATCTGTTCGAGCAGGCGGATGGCCTTGTCCAGTTCCTCATCGGAGCCCAGATCATCTTCGGGCATTCCGCAGTGATCGTCTTCGATGGCCTCGTCAAGCCGTGCATTGTCCTCGGACGAATCGCCCTGGAAGCCGGCGTTGACCACCTCGACGACATTGGCGATGGCTTGGGCCTTTCGCAGAGGAACCTTCATGGCCTTGGCCATCTCTTCCACGGTGGGATTTCGTCCCAGCCGAGATTCCAGATCGACCGCGGTATATCGCCACTGGTTGATCAGTTCGACCATGTAGGTCGGGATATGAATCGGCTGCGCGTTGGAAAGAATGGACCGCTTGATGCTCTGCTTGATCCACCAGGCGGCGTAGGTGCTGAATCGAACGCCGTGATCGGGATCGAACGAATCCACGGCCCGCAGAAGACCGAGGTTGCCCTCTTCGATCAGGTCGCCGAGGGTCATACCCCGGCCGTTGAATCGCTTGGCGATATTGACCACCAGACGCAGGTTCGAACTGATCATATGCTCACGGGCCTGGGGATCGTGATCCTCCTGGATACGGCGGGCAAGCTCTTTTTCCTCTTCCCACGACAAGAGCTTGGATTCGTCAATTTCTTTCAGATATTCTTTGATTGTCGCGTCAAACGCCATACGATTCTCCTCGCCCATCGTACGGGCGGGTTATCCTTTCGACTTACCGACGGACTAACGGGGATTTTATTGGACCTCGTGCCGAAAATCCATATCCAATCCCGAATTTCTATCGGTCATTTGCCCCGGTTAGTTTAAACCGAACCCGTACGGCGGAAAAGAGTACGTAGTCTGGTATGGATAAATCGTGTACCTTCAATAGGTTATACGGGATCGGCTTTTCAAATGTTCCGCCATGGACCGGACGTGGGGCCAAAAAAAGACGGCGATCCCTCAGGGAACCGCCGTCCTGATTTTATGAAACGAATCCGTCAGAGGTCGAACATCACTCCTTGTTTTCCGCCTGCTGCGCGGCAATCGGATTGGGCACATAAGCCGACTCGGGCATCAACGTGCCGTCCAGTCCGCCCCGACGCAAGCTTGGCTCGCGCGGACGCTCGGTCGGGTGTGCGTGGCCTTCTTCGACTTTCTTCTGATGATCCTCGGCCGCCCACTGAACCCGGCGAAGACTCAGGCCGATCTTCCGCGAATCGGTATCCACGCGGAGGATCTTGACCTCCAGATCCTGCCCGACGGCGACGACATCCTGCGGCGACTCGATCTTGTGATCGGCCAGTTCCGAGATGTGCAAAAGACCTTCCAATTCGGGTTCCAGTTCCACAAACACCCCGAAGTTGGTCAGCTTGGTCACCTTGCCGCGGACAATCTGGCCCGGAATATATTTCTCCGGGATCGCGCGAAGCCACGGATCCTCGTTCAACTGCTTGACGCCCAGCGATACGCGATGCTTTTCCTGATCGACTTCGAGCACCACGCACTTGAGTTCCTGGCCCTTTTGCAGGACCTCGCCGGGATGGTTGTATTTCTTGGTCCAGCTCAGATCCGAGATATGCACTAAGCCGTCGATGCCCGGTTCGATCTCGACGAAGGACCCGTAATTGGTCAAGCTGGTCACCTTGGCGGTCACGATCGTTCCCGGAGGATACTTCTGCGCCGCGACCGTCCACGGATTGGCTTCAAGCTGCTTGAGCCCCAGCGAGATTTCCTGTTTTTCCTTGTTGATGTCCAGCACCATCACTTCGATTTCGTCGTTGACGTTGAGGATATCGCCGGGATGGCCGATCCGTCGCGTCCAGCTCATCTCGCTGATGTGCACCAGACCTTCGATGCCTTCTTCCAGCCGGATGAACGCCCCGTAGTTCATGATATTGACCACGGTGCCCTTGGCACGGCTTCCGACGGGATATTTCTTCTCGACCTGTTCCCACGGGCTGGCGGTCTTCTGCTTGAGACCCAGGGAAATCTTTTCGCTGGTCCGATCGACGCCGATGACGACGCACTCGATTTCCTGGTCGAGTTGCACCAACTCCGACGGATGCGAGATGCGCCCCCAGCTCAGATCGGAAATATGCAACAGGCCGTCCAAGCCGCCCAGATCGACGAACACGCCGAAATCGGCGATGTTCTTGACGGTGCCCTTGCGCTTCTGGCCGACTTCGATCTCGCGGAGCAGCCGTTCTTTGCTCGCCTGACGCTCTTCCTCGATGATCTTACGCCGGGAAACGACGATATTATGATTATCTGTGTCGATTTTGAGGATTTTACACTCGATATCCTGGCTGATGAACCGGCTGATATCGCCGGGTTTGCGGATATCCACCTGCGACGCCGGCAGAAACACCGGAACGCCGATATCCACCAGCAGTCCCCCCTTGATCCGACGTGTCACGCGGCCCTTGACCGTGTCGCCCTCGCGGTGATTGCTGATGACGAATTCCCATCCGCGGATCCGATCGGCCTTGCGCTTGCTGAGCATGATGCCGCCTTCGGCATCGACCTCTTCCAGCAGCACTTCGATTTCGCGGCCCGCTTCGATGTCTTCGGGATTGTCGAATTCGCCGGCATCCACGATGCCCTCGCTTTTCAGGCCCAGCTCGACGATCACATCGTTGCCCAGACGCGTCACGATTCTTCCGTGAATAATCGTCCCCGGAACCAGATCTTCCACCTTCTTTTCGAGCATCTGATTGAGCAACTGCTGATCTTCGGGGGTGAACAGGGCGTTGACCTCGTTTTCCAGAAATTCCTCGGTCAGGCCCAATTGAAGGATAAGATTACGATCTACCATAATTGAAATAATCTCCTGTGGAGTCTGTTCTGTCGGCCATCCGGCGCCCCACATGTACGCCGAAAAGCCCTGAGCATCCGCATTGATCATACAAACCAATACAAGCGACGGCCCACGCAGCCGTCGTCGATACCTGTTTATTCGGATTGACCGGAGGACGAATCAAAGTTCCGCAACCGCCCGACGAAATCCTGCACGACCCAGTCCGGGGTCGATGCGCCCGCGGTTACGCCGGCAATCCCTTTGCCAAAAAGAACTTTTATATCAAGTTCCTGCCAATTTTGCAAATGAAACGTTGAATTATTATATTTTTTGCACAATTCCGCGAGTTTTTTTGTGTTTGCCGAGTGAAGCCCGCCCAGGACAAACATCACATCAACCTGCCGGCACAATTCAATTGCCGACGATTGCCGCCGCATCGTCTCGCGGCACAGGGTATTGACAACCTTCAGTTCAATAAAGCCGCTTTTGATGATCTTGGCTACCATATCGGCAAAGTGATCCGGGCTTTGCGTTGTCTGGCAAATCACGCCTAACTTCTTATGAGAAATTAACTTACGTAAATCGGACTCCGAGCCGATCACGGCGACATTCTCCGCAAATCCCACAACGGCCTGAACCTCCGGATGCAGTTCGTCTCCGATGATAACTACCTGGTAGCCCTGTTTTTCCAATTCTGCGGCGATTTTTTGAACCCGCTTCACGAGAACACATGTGGCGTCAACGACGGTAAGCCCTTTGTCTTCAATATGTTGCAACTGATCTTTTGTCGCACCATGCGAACGGATTAAAACGGTTCCCCCATCGACTTGTTCGATGGATTCGACGGTCGTAAGGCCCATCGAAGTCAGTTCGTTGACCACATCCTGATTATGGATGATGGGCCCCAGGCAATACACGCTGCCTTTGGTTTGAAGAGTCTCTCGGGCCAGGGCGATGGCATTTCTCACCCCCGGACAAAATCCGCAATGTTCGGCGATTCGTACTTCCATATTCCATTATTCCGCGGGCGTTCGCATAGTCGTCTTTTCCGGTTCACCTTCAGGGACCGGCATTGAATAATCATACGGTCGCTTGCCGAGCAGGATGCGGCATCGGCTCTGCAGACGTCTCAACTCCGTTGTGAGCTGTCGGGCGAATTCCCGATCGCCGAGCCGTTCGACCTCATCGGCCGTAATCGGCGTGCCGTACAATACCCCCACACGACCGAGACGCGGATGTTTTTGATTCCGCGGCCACGCTTCATACGCCCCATCCACAATCGTCGGCACGATGGTCGCTTGACTCCGCCGTGCCAGAAGGGCAAAACCCGCCTTCACGTCCGCGATTCGACCATCCTGCGTCCGAGTGGATTCCGGATAGATGCACACCGCATGACCTTCCTGAAGTTTCTGGATCACCGCCCGCATCGCCGCCACGTCCGATTGCCCCCGACGGATCGGGATCGTATTCAGCGTGCGGATCAACGGACCGAAAAACCAGTGATCGTACAACGTGTCCCGTGCGATAAAATGAAACGGCCGCCATACCGGGATCTGGCAAAAAATCGGATCCAGAAAACTCTGGTGATTGGCGGCGATCAGGACGGGGCCTTTATTGGGTACATTTTCCCTCCCGAACACTTTCATCCTGTACAATGGAAACATCAACAGCCACAATGTGCAGTGAAACATCCCGTACCAGATTGCATGCAGCCGTTTCTTCATGCGGTTTCCGGTATCGACCTCAGCATCGTTTCGATCACCTCGTCGGCCGACAGGTTCGTCGTGTCGATCACGATGGCGTCGTCCGCCGCGACCATCGGCCCCGTCTCGCGGTTGGCGTCCGAGGCGTCGCGCGCCTCGATATCCCGCCGAATCGTCTCCAGCGACACATCGATGCCCGATTGTTTCCACTGTGCCTGTCGCCGCCGCGCCCGCTCAATTGGATCGGCCTTCAGGAAAAATTTTACCGTCGCATCGGGAAACACCGCCGTTCCCTGATCGCGTCCTTCGGTTACCACCCGCGGGTTTTCTTCCGCGAACCGCTGCTGCCACTCGACCAGCTCGTGCCGAATCGCATCCATACCGGCGATATGCCGAACCTTATCCGTTACCTGCGGCTCGCGAATTTCATCGGTCACATCCCTGCCGTCGATCAACACCTGGATTCGATCCCGGTCCGTCTCGAACCGAAAATCCGTCTGCCCGACCAGGTCGCGGATCTGCGCGGCGTCGGTCAGATCCACTCCGGCCCGCATCGCCGCCAGGGTCACCGCGCGGTACATCGCCCCGGTATCCAGGTACATGGCACCCAGCCGATCGGCCAGCCGCCGCGATACCGTGCTCTTGCCGACGCCCGCCGGCCCGTCAATCGTGATGATCAGTTCCGACATGCTCGAACGCCTCTTCCGGACACTGCGGCGGCTTTTCCGTGGGGGTCCCGGCCGGAAACCGGATCGCCACAATGCTCGTATCATCCACCTGTTGCGCCAGTCCGACAAAACGCCGACGGTGTCCCAGAATCGTATGGATCAGACAATGCGCCGTCGCATTCGGGTATTTCACCAGCGTCTCGATCAGCCGATCCCGGCCCCAGAGATGCTGCTCGAAATTCATCGCGTCGATCAACCCGTCGGTGTACATAAACAGACAGTCTCCCGGATGGAGCTCCAGCGTCTCCGTCTGGTACTGCGATTCTTCCATTACGCCCAGTACCAGGCCGCCCGTCGCCAGTTCCGTTGCCCGACGATCCCGCACCAGCAGCGCCGGCTCATGCCCGCAGTTGCAATAGGTTACCGTTCGCGCCTGGGTGTTGATGATCGCCAGAAACATCGTGATGAACTCGCCGTCGCGGCATTCCCGACACGCCACCCGGTTCAGCTTGCCGACGATTTCCGTTACGGGGTGCCGTTCGTACCCGCCGTCGGTATAGGCCCGCAGCGTTCCGCGGAACATGCTCATCATCATCGCCGCCGGGATCCCCTTGCCGATCACGTCCGAAATCGCCACGCCCAGCGTGTGCTCGTCGATCTGGAAAAAGTCGTACAGATCGCCGCCCACCTGGAAGCAGGGCTGATACACCGCCGCCACATCCATCCCGCATACGCACGGAGCGTGCTGGGGGATCATCCGACGCTGGATCGCCGCCGCCAGGTTCATCTGCTCGGCCATCTTGGCGCCTTCGAGCGCCTGGCGAAACAGCCGCGCATTGGTGATCGCCACCGCGCATTGGCTGGCCACCAGCCGGGCCAGCGACACCGAACTGCGATTAAACCGGTTCGGCTCCGGGCTGTACAACCGCAAAACGCCGATGGGTTTGTCGCGGTAAAACATCGCCACGGTGAGCTGGCTGACCAGCCCCTCTCTTCGCGACGCTTCCGGATACTTCACCCGCGGATCGAGACGCATATCCGCGATCACTACCGCCTTGCCCCGAAAGGCCTCCCGGATCACCGGTTCGTTCTTATCGACGGGGCCCTTGTTGCGATATTCCTCGCTGAGCCCGTAGGTACTGCGCATCCGCAGATCGCCCGTCTCATCGTCCAGCAGACGAATCGAACAGGCCTGGGTATGGGTTACTTTTACCGCCGCTTCGGCCAGACGATCCAGGACTTTCGGCAGCGAAAAATTTCCCGCCACCATCGTCGAGATCTGGTAGATCTGCTCGTCGCGACTGCGTTTTTTTGACTTCCGATATCTCATTCCGTCCTGCGAACTTAACGTCGGGTCTTTCGTACGCCCGACACATACGCTCCGCAATCCATGCGGAACACAGTAGTATACCGCCTTTTTTGATTTTTTAAAGTGAATTTAGACGAAAACGATGGCCCCATCATTGCATGTTTGTTAGAATTTCCTCCGGCCGACAGAATGCCCTCGGTTGTATTCATGGGGGTACACGGAACGGGCCCTTTGTAGGGGCGCTTGCCATGTGCCCTCCTGGAGGGCGTATTCTGTTGCGACCGATCTGTGCGTGGCATCCGCCGAGCCATGCGAGGTGGATGGTCGTTCCCGGAGGGTCGCACTCCGTTACGGCCGTGTGTCATACCGGCGAAGGTCGGTAACCATGTATGTTTTTATACTGTATCTTTTAAGTTACGTATTGTTTCGAATGTCCAATTTCGGATATTGATCGCCGTGTCCGTTACAGCCAAACATGTTATTTTCAAGGGTCGCGTTCAGGGCGTGGGTTTCCGCTATACGGCCTATCACTCGGCCTGTCGCTATGAACTGACCGGATTTGTCCGCAACCTTTCCGACGGCTCCGTCGAGATGTTCGCTCAGGGCGATCCGGACGATCTGGCCAATTGCCTGGACGACATTCGGGACCACTTCAAAGGGTACATCAAAGAAACGGTAGCCAACGATTCCCCCGATGACCCCCGCTACACCTCCTTCGTCATTACCTATTGATTCTCATTGGCGGGTTGATATCTGGAAAACTTCAAAGTCCACCGAATCGTCTGGATCAAGTGGTTCAGTCGGACATTGTCATATACCCACGACGTATTGCACTGGCCACACAGAACGGAATTTGAACGGCATGAAATCGTTCCAATCATAATCATTCCTGAACGGTCGTATCATATCGTATCCCATCCGGGACAGGAACCGGGACTGTGACGGTAACGCCGTGATCCCCGTACGTTGGAACGGAGGAATCGACGGCGACAAAAGCCGTATAGGCGCTGACGAGATTGTACTTGAGAGCCGTATCTTTGATCTGGGATGAAATATTCCAGCCGCCGCTGGTCAGCGATTTTGTTGCCAGTGACTCGATTTTCTTGCGAGCCCATACGGCCGCGATTCCCGGATTCGAAGTCATGCCGTCATCCGAATCGACGGGAACCTCCAATCGGTAAATCTGACCACCGGCTTTTCCCTCCAAAACAACCGGCGCTATTACGTTACCATCAAAACGGCCGGCTACATGGATCGGTCTCCCGACAAACAGGTCGGGGAGTCGGGAGGGATACACTTCGCTGACGCGCATTCCACCGAAATCAATACGGACATCGGTCAAGGCAGGATGACGGATCCGTTCGTAGAACCTGTCCACCACATACGTGGAATCGTCATGGAGCCCGATATAGGCCACGGCCCCTCTACCGATCAACGCCATCCGATCCAGTAGATATCGATTAACGGAAGAACCCACCCCAAAACTGAAAATTCGGCTGTCACCCAGCTTTTGATGGATCGCCGTAAGGATCTCGGCTTCGTTCCCGATGAATCCGTCGGTCATGAACGATACGACCCGCAGCCGATACGGATCGTGCGCGAAATCCAGCGCCGCCTTGATCCCTTCGATCATCATCGTTCCGCCCTCCCCGTTGAGTCGATCGACATAGGCCATGCCCCTGCGGATATTCTCCGGGGTGGCCGCAATCGGATCCCTTCCGAGGGACGATGCCCGATTCGAAAAACTAATCACCTGAAATGTATCCAGGGGTTCCAGTTGTCGCAGCGCCCGTCGAATCGCCTCCTTGGCTTTGGCGATAGGCGTACCGTTCATCGAACCGGAACAATCCAGAACAAAGATCATTTCCACCGGACTGGGCGACAGGTTTTTCAGGTTTTCCGGCGGATACACCATCATCGTAAAATATCCGCCGTGCCGGTCGCGATGGGTCAGGACTTTACTCTTGATGCGGTCTCCGGCCACCTTGAATCGCAGCACGAAATCCTTGTTGGGGACACTGTCCGAATCACTCAGTTTTACATCGACAACCTCCGGTTGATATTGTGTCTTACTGATGACGTGGCTTTTGCATTCGATTGCCTCGATGGGAACGCCCGCGTTGATCTGAACCGCAAGCGAAATATCATGTCCGCTACGCGTTCCCGGACGAAGATACTGTGCTTCGGTCTTTTGGTTGCTGATGCTGCCATGGCCGTATCCAACGGCCCCGATTCCCGTCTTGGATCCGGGAGGATTGAATCGCGGCCCGACGACCATCGGAAAAACAAACTCGTACCAGCCGTCCGAGTAAGCCAGGGTGTTGAAATAATGGATATCCACATCGATACTGCGGCCCGGCTCGATATTGGCTACCTTCTGCGTGAAGATATTCGGCCTTTCCTGGGTCAGCAGCGATGCGGTATAACCCTGTTTTTTCGCCTGTGCATAGATTTTCTCGGCTTCCTTCCGCTCCCGGATGATTCCGCGAATCCTCCGTGTACCGATCGTCATCACGAAATCATTCACCGCCGCATTGTCCGGCAGAGGGAACACATACACCGCCTCGATTTTGGAAGTGTATGGATTATAAAATTGCTGTGTGACATGTACCGTCGCGATATATCCGACAACTTGTCCCTCCACGGCCGTATGCTGCAGAGGCAGCGGGATTTCCTTTTGCTCTCCCGGATACCTGACCAGCATCGCGCCGCATCCCGGCCGATCTTCGTTGGAGTATATTTCGCCTTTCGGCCTGACGATCACCCACACTTCATCGGACGAATCCGTCGCAATTCCTTCGGGTAGAAGTATCTCTTGTACGCGCTCATGGGGCATTCGGTCATACAATGGACTTGTAGCCATAGGATATACTGTTGAATATTCCGTCCCAGGAGTCAGATCCGGTGAATAAGACCGTGTAGAATACACTTGTGTATGGCATCCCTGAATTCCGATCAGTGTAATACCCATCGTTATCCCGAAAATCCCGCAAATCATCAGCCGTTGCCGTATTCGTTTTGATCCCACTGTTTACTCTCCTTTCTCACAGGTGATGGAAGCCGCTATTTCATTGCTATCCAAATCGGACGCCACAGTCAGTTTGATTTCATACTCCGGCTCGACCTGTCCGAGAATCTGCAGATGAATCGTCGCCACTCGGCTTGCCGTACTCGGAAGATTGTTACCGGTGTTAAATGCGGCGATGATGATTCGATCCTGTGTCAGCGCTTCGGGATCATAATACGGAGCCGATTCAAACGCCGGATGCTCTCCGCCTTCCACGCCGACGATCCGGACCTGTCCACAAATGGCCTTCAACTCAAACTGATACGCCGCCATCGCCGGCCCCATAGGATCGATCCGGATATGCAGCGGTGCAAAACGAACGATTGGTTCATTTTCTGTATCGTTCCGGTTTTCCTGGGCAGGTCCGGTCAAGGACAAGACAAGCAGCAAAGTGACTGATGTCAGGCAAATTCGCATCAGAGTGTCTCCTGCCGGGATAGGTTCACGGCAACCATCGCAACCCGGTCCGCATCGACCCGGTTGACCAATCCATCCTGATTGATATCCCATTGACGATTGATTTCTGCCTGCGATTCGACTTTCCGCGCCAGAAATAAGGCGTCCCGGATATCCACCGTTCCATTGCGATCAATGTCTTCACGACAAACCTGTCCCGTTCCGGATCGAATGGAATCGGAAACTCCGGGCCGATTCAAAACCGCCATGCCGATGAAACCGGCCGCTGCGATCACTGCCGCCGCCGCGGGATATCGAACCAGTCGCCATGCCCGTCTTCGTCTAAAGTACCTGCGCGCCTTCCGTTGAATTTTGCGGTCAATTTCCGATGGAATTGCGGCCTTCGGTTCCAGCAACATGTGCAAATCCTTGCTGAACCGCGGCGAAACGGAGATTTCGTCTTCCGCGTTTCCATTGTTTGCAGTCGTCTTTTTGAGTTCATCCATCGTAAATCTCCAAAGGGATTAAGTATGAATGACACGTGGTCGGTTCAATCGTTTTAAAATTTTTTGAAAATGGTCCTTTCCCCGGCTATTCCAGAAAATATTTTTGGGTCTTTGGATTTCGTCGCAGAGTTTCAAAGGCATGGTGAAGTCGCGATTTGACCGTTCCTGGAGGAATCGAAAGGGTTTGTGCAATTTCTTCGATGTTCATCTCGTCGGCGAATCGCATCAGCACGACTTGCCGTTGCGGAGCCGGAAGAACGCCAAGAGCCGTTATCAGATCTTCGGAAAGCTCCTCCATCGAATCCGTCCGGGCGGGCAGTTCTTCAAGAATCTCCTCTCCGCTTGACCAGTTCCTCCTCCGCCGCAGCGCCGCCAAAGACAGATTTCTTACGGCCGGGTATAAAAAAGTCGTAAGCCGCGCCGTCAGTTGCAGCCGCGGCAGCCGCCGCAAAAGATAGGTGAACGTTTCCTGCAAAACATCCATTGCAAGATCCGGGTCCTTTGTGAATCGCCATGCCAGACGATATACCCAGTCGCGGTACCGGCCGTATAATCCCTCAAAGGCGGCAGGTTCGGCCTTCCGGATCGCATCGATCATTTCCTGATCGGATCGGATACCCGGATCGACCTGATTGTCTGAAGGAACATCTTGCTCCTGATGGCCCATTCGATCTCCGACACGTTGCCCGACGACTGATTATCGATTCCACATACGTATCGATTTCCATCATACCGTCGAATGGGCCATTGTGTACATGGATAATTGAAAATCACCTCATCCAATCAGCCGCTAACGCTACCGAGGTTGTTATCCTGCTGCAATTCCTTCGTGATCACCTATTGATCGTCACGGTCATTCGTGCCGTCATAAGTTGGTCTTGCGAAACAATCCGCCTTCATTTTATTGCTTCGTGGCAAATGTGATGGTGTATGTATAACCATAACGCCATCCTTTCCCGCTGTAGCCGCTCATAATCCCCGGAATGGCGGCCATGGTTTTTTTCCATTTGCGGGCCTGTTCTTCCGTGGGGAACGAACATTGCCACCAGCCATGAGGATTGCCGTGTTCTTCCTTTCGTTTGTCCGGATCATCCGTAAGACCGACATAGATCATGTTTCGTTCCTTATCATTCCGGCGCGGATCCCGACCGAGCTTGAACGGGGGCCGGAGTCCCGACATCACGAAACCATCTTGGTAATGCCTATCGGCCCGGATGCCATCCGTCCTGGTACCATCTCAGCCCATGCCCGAATCCGGATCATGAAACCACCAAATCCTTCATGGGGATTGCCGTCAACGACCGTTCCCCGAACTCGAACCACATATGATGAGTAGGGACTCTCCATCAATCCCCATATCCTTCTTTCTTCAGCGTCGCGCAGCGTCTCGGATTGACACAAAATTTGCCTTCATGATGTTTTTTTGATTGGTACATCATCGTTTCGGACACCAAAGGTGTTGAACGAACCCAAAAGGGTCCGAACCCTTTGATGGGTTTGAGGGTCTGACCCCTTTTATGACAGAGGACACACAACCGTCTCAATTTATGTTGGGGCCCACGGCGTGTGACCATTGAATCATGCGGTGGATCGCAAACGGATAGACAACCGCAATGTGGGCGGATGCCATCCGCCCCTACAATTTGGATGAAGAGGTAGCACAACCGTCCCGGCGGTGTTCTGGAGGGACTCGCTCCGTCGGGTCCGAATGGATCGGCCATGACGGAGCACGGCCCTCCAGGGCAGTTGAATTGCCGGACAATTGAATACGGACCACTGGATAGTGGATATCAGGTGACCATAAAAGGCGTCTGACCCTTTGATGGGATTGAGGGTCTGGCCCAAACCTATTCGGCCCTCGATTTGCATGGTTATGGCGTCTCGAAGAATATTTCTGTAGATCACCCATTTCCCGCTGGCTGACGAAGAGGAACTGCTGGCCCACATCGCCCGTCCGCAAAACCAGGACGAATCCCGCCACGGCCGATGGCACCCGTGAGCGGACTATTCTCAGATGTACCGATTGTGAGGAAGCGCGGATCTCGAAACGGGCAAACCCTCTCTTTAATTTACGAATATGCAAAAAGAGGTATAGTATTTCTTGTATCTGAGCGAACGGTACTGTATCATCCTACGTAGATAACACAACGGCGAAAGGTTATCGTATGCATTCAATGAGATCCTATCTGGCATTGATGGCGGTAGGTGTATTGGTCGTAAGTTCGGCCAATATGGTTGTTTGCGCCGAACCGGTGGGGGGGGTTCGCATCCGTCTGGCCCACCATGAATGCCATACCGGTTTGATTCATGCGGCGCAGGATGAACATTCTACGCCCTGTATGGACGATTGTCATTTTCATGCGCCGGAATGTTGTCAGGATACGCCGTTATCCTTTTCCCCGGTTCCCGTTACGAAACCGATCCCGGCGGATACGCTATCCGCAGAAATCAAGATCGGGGTAGCGCCCGATCCCCTTATATGTTCACTACTGCCGCGCAACGCGTTTCGCATGGAAGTGGATTTGGTCCTTTCCACAACGGTCCTGCTGATCTAAGCCGGATCGCATCTATTATCATTATATATCCTCTGTAAATGCCTGAATAAGTCGCATGCATGAACCTTTATTTCATGGGGAGATGGTATGAAATCTCTGAATCGTCCATTGAGCATTCTGATTCTGATAACGGGTCCGGCGGTGATCTTGGGGTGCGGTTGCTGTCCTACGTCTTCCATCGCGGCGGCGCCCAATCTGGCGGTCGAGCCGCAGGAATCGCGGAAGCTGGAAGTTATTTGGGTCCGCCTTGAACCGGCGGGGGATACCGCGGTCTTGTCGGGAGCGATCCGGCAGACGGGCGCGTCGCCTTCGCCGACGACCGGGCATGTGGATGTGGAAATCCGCAAACCCGACGGCGCCGTCGTTTATCAGGCCCATTCCGAAACGATGTATATTCCGAGGCACATTATCGGAAAAGGAAGCAGCCACAAACGGTTTCGAATTCCATTGAATACCGGCGTCGATTCGATGAGTCCGTCCCATACGATAACACTGAAGGCCTGTAACGATCCACAGTGCCCGGTCCAGCCGATCTGAGAAGGAGATCGTATGATACGGACGTGGGTTCTCTTGATCGGAACCGGGATGCTGGGATTGGCCGGTTGCGGCGAATCGATGATGACGGAAGCTTTCGAACCGAATTCCGCGGCGCGTCTATCGTCGGTCGAATCGAATGCGGAGAAACCGGCGGCGGAGGCCCCGCTGTTTCCGGAACCGGAAGGGGAATTATCGCTGCACCAGGCAATGGGGCTTGCGCTGCGGTACCACCCGGAGTTGCGCGTCGTTTCGTACGATATTCGGATCGCCGAAGCGAGGCGCCTGCAGGCGGGATTGCGGCCGAACCCGGACCTGGAAATCGAGGTGGAGGAATTCGGCGGAACGGCGCCGCGCAACGCCTTCGACGGCGCCGAATCGACGATCCGTCTGAGCCAGGAACTCGAGACGCGGGGCAAACGCGACAAACGCAAGCAGGTGGCCGAACTGGACATGAAGCTTGCGGACTGGGATTACCGGAGTACGATGCTCGACATTCTAGCGCAGACCCGCGCTGCCTTCGTACGGGCATGGATCGCCCAGGAACAGTTGGCGGTGGCCGAAGACCGGGTTCGGCTTTCGCAGGCGGTGTTCGACAGTATCCGGGCGATGGTGGATTCGGGCCGACAGTCTCCGGCGGATCTGGCGCGGGCCCAGGTGGTTTTGTCGGAGCAGGAGATGGAATTCCGGAAGGTCCGGGAGGAGGCGAATTTGACGCGGACTCTCCTTTCGGGTTTCTGGGGCGGCGGACGAGCGACATTCACGTCGGTCCGCGGCGATTCACTGAGGGTGGAACCGCCGGCCGAGGCCGGGTCGCTTCTGTCGCGACTTTCGCGAAATCCGGATTTGCAGCGGTGGGCAACCGAACATCAACAGCGTCGGGCGCAACT
Organism: uncultured Pirellulales bacterium; assembly: GCA_964386005.1. Taxonomy (GTDB): domain Bacteria; phylum Planctomycetota; class Phycisphaerae; order Sedimentisphaerales; family Anaerohalosphaeraceae; genus FEN-1350. The sequence goes on from CAYLSB010000014.1 coordinate 23,399, forward strand.
GGCGCTGGAACGGGCCAAGGGCACGTCCAATTTTTCCATCAGCGGGGGAATCAAACGGCTGGAAGAAGACGACGACCATGCCTTTGTCGTCGGCGTGTCGATTCCGCTTCCTTTGTCGGATCGCAATCAGGGTGGCAAGCTGGAGGCGGTTCATCAACTGGCGCGCGCCGCCGAACAGCAACGTGCGGCCGAGCTGCGGATCACACAGTCGTTTCACGCCGTCTATTCGGAATGGACGACGTCGTATCATCAGATCGAACAGATTCAATCGCGGATTCTTCCGGCCACGCAACAGGTCTTTGACGCGGCGCGGATGGGTTATGAACAGGGTAAATATGATTATCTGAAATTGCTGGACGCCCAGCAAAGTCTTTTCGAGACGCGGACGAACTATCTGGAATCCCTGCTGGCCTACCATCTGGCCCGGATCGAGATGGACCGTCTGCTGGGCGAACCGGCTCCAACCGAGGAAACCAAGCCATGAAACGAAATGGATTGTATCTAATCGTTCTCGTCACGGCGGGAGCGGCGGGCATTGGGCTGTTGTCCTATTGGAACCGCGATGACGCCTTTGCCGAATCCGGCGGCGAGACATCCCATGCGGGACATTCGCATGGAACAACCTCATCTGGAACAGGTGCGCCATTGGGTCTTACGCAGCTTGAGGCCCTTCGTTGCGAACATGATATCCGCCAAATGGACTGCGATGAATGCCGTTACGAGCTGGGGATCGTCAGGATCGCCGAGGGATCTCCGGCGGCGGCGCTACTGAAAACGCAGGCGGCGGAGTTGCGGATTATGACCCGGACGCTGGGGCTGATGGGACATGTCGAACTGGATCTGAATCGAACGGCCGAGGTGGCGGCGATCGGAGGGGGACGCGTGGAAACGATCCATAAACGACTGGGCGATGCGGTTCAGGCCGGAGAGACGCTTGCGGTACTGCACAGTCCCGAATTCGGCAGGGCCAAGACCGATTACCTGGAGGCCGCGGCGCAGTGGGATCTGGTCCAGACGACGTTTCGGCGGGAGGAGCAACTGCATGACAACAAGGTCAGCAGCGCCGCCGATTTTCAGCAGGCCCGGAATGAATATCGCCGTGCCCAGGCCTCCTTCATCGCCGCCGAGCGATTGCTGGAGGGGTATGGCTTGACCGTCGAACAGATCGAAGAGCTTCGACAGACGGCTCCCAACGGCGATTTTTATCATTTGTCGCTGACCGCGCCGTTTTCCGGAACGATCCTGCGGCAGAATTTCATTCAGGGCCAGGGCGTCGAGACGGATCAGTCTCTGTATCGGATTTCGGATCTGGGTCGGGTGTGGGTGATCTGTCATGTTCCGGAATCGGCGCTGGCGTCGCTGGACGGGCAGGTCCGGTCCGGGAAAGCGGTCACGGCGGAGATTCGGGTTCGGGCCATACCGGATATACAATTCAGAGGGTCGCTGGATCGGATCTCGGATGAGGTGGAGGAAACCACGCGGTCGATTGAGGTTCGGTTTGTCGTGTCCAACGAAGATCTCCGGCTCAAACCGGGGATGTTCGCCCAGGTGGATATCGAGATAGCGGAGACAGAAAGCCGGTTGGCCATTCCCACGTCGGCGATTCTGACGGACGAGGGAACGGCCTTCGTATTTTGCCGGTTGAAGGACGATCTGTGGATTCGGCGGTCGGTCTCGGCCGGAGCGGATGCGAATGGGTATTCGCCGATTCTCGACGGTCTGAACGAAACGGATATCGTCGTCATCGAAGGCGGCCTGATGCTCAAGAGCGATGTCCTGCGTGAAAAAATGGGCGCCGGATGCGCGCATTGACGCGCGATACATTTCAGGGATGCACTCATGCTTGACTCGCTAACGAATTCGGTTCTGCATCATCGCCGACTGGTGGTGATTGCGGCCGCGGCCGTACTGATCGGCGGCTGGCTGGCCTGGAGCCATATCCCCATCGACGCGTTTCCCGACGTGACCAACGTGCAGGTAATGATCCTGACGAAATCGCAGGGCATGACGCCGGAGGAAGTCGAGCGGCGGATCACGGTCCCGATCGAGACGGAAATGGGCGGACTGCCGAACGTGCGGCAGGTACGATCCCTTTCGCAGACGGGACTTTCCCAGGTGGTGGTGATTTTCGAGGATTCGGTCGATACCTGGTTTGCGCGGCAACTCGTTTTCGAACGGCTGTCGGCGGCGAGGGAAAACCTGCCCGACGGCGCCGAGCCGGAACTGGGGCCGGTTTCGACGGGTCTGGGCGAGATTTATCAATACGCTTTGGAGGTGGGATACTCGTGCGCGGATCACAAGGAGGTCTGGAGCCGACGCGAAGGGAAATGCCCCACCTGCTCGGGGGCGCTGGTTCCGGGTCAGGCGGATCTGATGGACTTGCGGTCGATTCAGGACTGGACCGTCGGGCCGGCGCTTCGGCGATTGCAGGGTCTCAATGAGATCAACAGCCTGGGCGGATTCGTCAAGCAGTACCATATCCTGATCGATCCGGCCCGTTTGCTGTACCATGAGATCTCGCTGAAGGACCTGACCGAAGCGATCACGGCCAACAACGCCAACGCCGCGGCGGGGTATATCCGCCGGGATCAGGAACAGTACAACGTGCTGTCGGAGGGATTGTTGCGTTCGAGCGGGGACATCGAACAGATCGTTCTGAAGTCAGCTCACGGCGCCCTGGTATATCTGAAGGATGTGGCGACGGTGGGGATCGGTTCTCCGCAGCGGTACGGGGCCGCCGGCAAGGACGGGCGTGGCGAGACGGTTCTGGGGATGACCATCATGCTCAAGGACGAGAATTCCAAGAGGGTGGTCGATGCCGTGAAAAAAGAAATTCCGGAGATACAAAAATCGCTTCCGGTCGGCGTTCGTATCGTTCCGTTCTATGATCGCACCGGATTGATTCAGGCCTGCATCCGCACCGTATCGACGGCGCTGGCGCAGGGGGGCGTGTTGGTCATCCTGGTTCTGTTGTTGCTGATGGGGGACCTGCGTGCGGCGATCGTGGTGTCTCTGTCGCTGCCGGTAACGGCCGCGGGAACGTTTCTGCTGATGGGCCGGCAGGGCCTCACAGCCAACCTGATGTCTTTGGGCGGGCTGGTGATCGCCATCGGGATGGTTGTGGATGCCTCCATCGTCGTCACGGAGAATATCGCGCGCCACATGGCCGAACCCTCGAAACGGGGACTATCACGAATGGAGACGGCCGCCCAGGCCGTGCGCGAGGTGATCCGGCCGGTGATCTTCGCCATCCTGATCATCGTGATTGTGTTCGTGCCGATGTTCGCGCTGGAATCTCTCGAAGGCAAGATGTTCAAGCCCCTGGCGGTCACGATTTGCATGGCGATGTTCAGTTCGCTGATCGTGTCGTTGACGGTCGTGCCGGCTCTGGCGTGCATCCTGACCCGGCGAACGGGCCAACAAGCCCTTGAACACGGATTTATCCACGCGGTATCGCGGATTCAATTGGCGCTGTTGCGCCGGGCCATGTCCGCCCGATGGATCACGATCGCGGCGACGGTCCTGTTGATGGCGTTGGGCGTCGTCCTCTTCCGGCGGCTGGGGTCGGAATTTTTACCGGCACTGGACGAGGGGGCTATCGCCGTGAATCTGGTTCGTCTGCCGACCGCGGGGCTGGATGGATCGGTTGCGCAGAGCCGACAGATCGAAAAGCACCTTCTGGCGACATTTCCGGACGAGATCGAAACGATCGTCTCCAAGACCGGCCGGGCCGAGATATCCGAAGATCCGATGGGTCCCGAGCAGACCGATCTTGTCATCCCGTTGACGCCCCGCCGGCAATGGAAGGCCGCGAAGAGCAAGGAGGCGCTCGTCCGGATGATGCAACAGGAACTGGCGAAATTTCCGGGGATACGGCCGGCGTTTTCCCAGCCGATCGCTCTGCGGGTCAACGAGTTGGTCAGCGGGATCAAATCGGATATCGCGATCAAGATTTTCGGCGAGGACATCGACCGCCTGATCGAAATCGCCGGGCAGATTTCGCCGATTCTGGCCACAATCGAAGGCGCCCAGGATATCGCGATCGAGCAGGTGTCGGGATTCTCTCAATATACGGTTCGGATGAATCGATCGGCAATGGCTTCTCACGGGATTTCCGTCGCGACCGTCAATGATCTGGTGGAGACAGCCGTCGGCGGCAAGGTCGTAACCGATTTGTATGAAGGACGACGACGGACTGCGGTGGTCGTGCGGTTCGACGATTCCTATCGAAGCCATCCGGACGCTCTTTTAAAAATTCCCGTGCTTAGTCCCGCGGGATACCCTGTGCCGATGGGCGATCTGGTCACGATCGGCGAAAAACCCACCTATGCCAAGATCAACCGCGAGGATTCGCAAAGGCGGCTGCTGGTGGAGTGCAACGTCCGCGGTCGAGACCTCGGCGGATTCGTGCAGGAGGCCCGTCGTTCGCTGGAGGCGCTCGAACGGGATCTGCCGGAGGGTTATCGAATCGTCTGGTCGGGCCAGTTTGAAAATCAACAGCGCGCCCAGAGGCGACTGGCGGTGGTGGTCCCGATTACCATCGGGCTGATTTTCCTGATGCTGGTTATCGCGCTGAAGTCGTTTTCCAGCGCGGGACTGATCCTGCTCAATCTTCCGTTTGCGGTCTTCGGCGGCATTGCGGCGATGTATCTGATGCGGGTGAATTTCAGCGTGGCGGCTTCGGTCGGTTTTATCGCGATCCTCGGTATCGCGGTGGAGAACGCGCTGGTTCTGGTGAGTTTCTGCGAGGAACGGCGGCGGAACGGAGCGACGACCCGGGAGGCGATCGTGGAGGCCTGTCGGTTACGGATTCGGCCTCTCCTGATGACGACCTTTACAACGCTTCTGGGCCTGTTGCCGATGTTGTATGCGACGGGGTCGGGATCGGAGATTCAAAAGCCGCTCGTGGCGGTGATTTTTGGGGGCCTGGTCAGCACGCTGATTCTCGATTTGATCGTATTGCCGGTCGTGTATGAAATGGTCCATCCGGATATCCGTGCGACGGCGTGAACCGTGTGGAACAGGGCGTCATTACCGGCTGTACAGAGGCGACGAAATCGGCTATGATGTTGCGGCAACGAAAATGACGATTGCGGCGGATACGATAGAACAATCTTTTCATGAGAGGGTTGGTATGAAAACTTTTACAAAAACAGCGATCCTCATTGCCCTTCTCCTGATTTCCGGCGTGACTCTTGCGGCTGATTGGTCGCAGTGGCGAGGCCCGAAACGGGACGGCCTGTCAATGGAGAAGGGTTTACCGGCTTCCTGGCCGAAGGAAGGGCCCGCTCTGGCATGGAAGACCAGGGGGCTGGGCGAGGGTTTTTCGACGGTGACGATCTCCGGTGACCGCATTTTTACGGCCGGGGATATCGGCGATTCCAGTTATATCGTCGCCTTGAACCGCGCCGACGGCAAGCCGCTATGGAAAACGCGTCTGGGCCCCAAGGGCGGGGGACCCGCCGGACCGCGGGGAACGCCTGCGGTGGATGGCAACCTCGTTTTCGCGCTGGGCCAGCACGGAGATTTGGTATGTGCGGCGGCGGACACCGGCAAAGAGGTATGGCGGAAACATCTGGTCAAGGAGTTCGGGGGCAAGTGCGGAGGATGGCTCTACTCGGAATCGCCGCTTGTGGATGGCGACCGACTGATCTGCACGCCGGGGGGTAAGCAGGGAACTCTGATGGCCTTCAACAAAAAGACCGGGGACGTTCTCTGGCGCTGCACGGACTGGACCGACAGCGCGGAATATTCCTCGGCCATCGTCGAGACGCTCGGCGGCGTTCGGCAATACATTCAGTTTACGGGCGACAGCGTGGCGGGAGTGGCGGCCGACAACGGTACGCTCTTGTGGCGCGCCGATCGGCCGGGACGAACCGCAACCGTTCCCACGCCGATTTTCAGGGACAACCACGTCTATGTGACCAGCGGTTACGGCGTCGGATGCAACCTGTTCAAAATCACGGCGACAGGCGGGCCATTCAAAACCGAATCGGTCTATTCCAATGACAACATGGTGAACCATCATGGCGGCGTGGTGCTCGTTGGCCGGCACCTATACGGGTATTCGGACGGAAAGGGCTGGATATGTCAGGACTTTCAAAGCGGCGAGATCGTCTGGAAGAATCCGGGCGTGGGCAAAGGCGCGATCGCATACGCCGACGGTCATCTCTATCTCCGCGGCGAAGGCAAGAGCGGAACCGTCGCGCTGATCCAGGCCACGCCGGTCGGGTACAAGGAAACGGGTCGCTTTGACCAGCCGGAACGCAGTGGAAGCGAAAGCTGGGCCCACCCGGTGATCGCGGGCGGACGGTTGTACCTGCGCGATCAGGATCTTTTGCTGTGCTATGATCTTACGGCAAAGTAACAAGACCATATTGACAATAAAATAACAATAAAATATACACAATATTTAGATAAGTTCCGACAAAGGTTTCGTAAACAGTTCGTACCGAATTCAGCAAAGGAATCGTTATGATGACAGGAAGAAAACCATTGGTTGTCCTTGTTTCTTTCATTGTGTTATGCGGCGTTGGCATGGCCGCGGATTGGGCGCAGTGGCGAGGCCCCAATCGCGACGGGTGTTCGACGGAGACGGGGCTGTTACCCGCGTGGCCCAAAGAGGGGCCGACCCTGGCGTGGAAGGCCACAGGAATCGGCGCGGGTTTTTCGACGGTGGCGATCGCGGGCGATCGAATCTTCACCACGGGCGAGAAAGGCGATTCGGATTCGGTTCACTGTCTGGACCTCCACGGCGGCAAGGTTCTCTGGAGCAGCACGTTCGGTAAATCCGGCGCCCCGGGTTGGGGCGGATTTACAGGTCCGCGCGGCACGCCGACGATCGACGGGGATCGGTTGTACGTGATCGGTCAATATGGCGAGCTGGCCTGTATGAAGACCGCAGACGGCCGCATCGTCTGGAGTAAGGATTTCGTGAACGATTTCGGCGGCAAACGTCCGGAGTGGGGTTTCAGCGAATCGGTCCTTATCGACGGGGACAAGATGATCTGTACGCCGGGCGGTTCCAAAGGGGCCATCGTTGCGCTCGACAAGATAACCGGGAATGTAGTCTGGCAGACGAAAGACTTTACCGACGAGGCCCATTATTCCTCGCTGGTTGCAGCGGAAATCGAAGGTGTCCGGCAATACATTCAATTGACCTCCGAGCATGTCGTCGGCGTGGGCACGGACGGCAAGGTGCTATGGAAGACGGTTCGCAAGGGCAAGACGGCCGTGATCCCGACGCCGGTGGTCCAAGGCAACACCGTGTTTGTCACCAGCGGGTACGGCGCGGGATGCAATCTCTTTGCGGTCACCAAGACCAATGGCGCCTTCAGCGTCCGGCAGGTCTATGCCGAGCGGAATATGTCCGTGCATCACGGCGGCGCGGTACGGGTGGGCGACCTGGTCTATGGCTATTGCGAAAACAAGGGCTGGGTATGCCAGGAGATGGCGACGGGGAAGATCCGATGGGAAGAGAAGGACCAGATCGGTAAGGGATCGGTGGTTTTCGCCGACGGCAAGCTGATCCTGCGGGCGGAGGATAAAGGAATCGTGGGGATGATCGAGGCGTCGCCGAACGGCTACAAGGAATTGGGGCGATTCGTTCAGCCGGGCTTCGGAAGACCCAAGACCTGGCCGCATCCGGTCGTCTTCGGAAAGAAGCTGTATCTGCGGGACCAGGATCAGTTGTTGTGTTACGATATAGCGAAAAAGTAAATCCATGATATCCGATATCAACTCCTCACAATTGGGCAGGCGTTCGGCGTGCAAAACCGATCCTGCCCTATGCCAATTCTTTTAAGGAATTTGGGAGAAAAGGCATTGATGATGTAAATTGAGGTGAGGATATGCACCGAACTGCGGCGGGATTTTGGGACGGTTCGTGCCGTTTGAATCCGGCTGCAATGGAATGAATGTCGTCATAAAATGACTTCGATAATGGAAGCCGGGAGGGAGCGGATGAGTTCCAAACGATCCAGGCAGAATCGGAAACGGGTTCCGAGATCCTGTTGAAGAAAGGGGCGGAAAGGATAGGGACTCGATGCATCCCAACCAAGTTGTTCGACAATATTACGAAGAGGTCGTCAATACGGGAAATGTTGATTTGATCGAACGGTTTATCGCGCCGGACTATTCGGAAGTCCATAATGGCAAACGCTATCCGATTGGGATCGAGGGCGCCCGTTCCCATGTGATTGGAGTCAGGCAAACCTATCCCGACCTGCATATCACGATTGAACGTCAGATTTCCGAGGGCGAATGGGTGGCGACCTGCATCACCGCGACGGGCACGCATCGGGGCGAATGGATGGGAATCAAGCCGACCGGAAAAAGCGTATCGTTCACCGCGGTGAACATCGATCGCGTTGTGAACGGACGAATCGTCGAACACGGCGGGGCCGCCAATATGCTGGGGCCATTGCTGGAAATCGGCGCCGTCAAGATCGTCGGATCCTGAAGGAATCGAAAAGGTCTGATACCTTTTTAGTGGAAGGGATTCAATGATGGGCAAGACACAGCAACGATACCTGTTGCATTTGATTACGGTTGTGTGGCTTGGGGCGATATTGGCGTGGGGAGATTCGCTGGAGTCGGGATTCCTGCGTCCGCCGGAGGAGGCCCGTCCGTGGGTGTATTACTTCATCATGGATGGCAACCTTAGCCGCGAGGGAATCACCGCCGACTTTGAAGCAATGCAAAAAGCCCGTATTGGGGGCATGATCCTGATGGAGGTCGATGCCGGAATCCCCAAGGGCCCGGTCAAGTTTATGAGCAACGAATGGCGCGATCTCTTCAAGCATGCCGTCTCCGAGGCCCAGCGACTCGGACTGCAGATTACTCTCAATGCGGGTCCCGGCTGGACCGGCAGCGGCGGGCCATGGGTCAAACCCGAACAATCCATGCAGCATCTTGTGGCCGGCGAAACGGTCGTTACGGGGCCGATGCCATTTGACGCCATCCTTGTACAACCGCAGCCGCGAAAACCCTTCTTCGGCGAAGGCGGCATTCCCGCCGATCTGGAAAAGGCCTATAAAGAATTCTATCGCGATGTGGCGGTGTTGGCTTTTCCCACGCCGAGAGGAAAATTGGCCATCGAAGATATTGAAGAAAAGGCCCTGTACTTCCGAGCGCCCTATTCTTCGCAGCCGGGGGTGCGGCCTTTTTTTGAAACCAGGTCCGAGTATTCTTCTTCGAACGTATCCGCGATTATTCCGTCTGCCCGGATTGTCGATCTTACAAGCCGCTTATCTCCGGAAGGCCGCTTGCAATGGAACGTTCCTGCGGGCAATTGGACCATCCTTCGGTTCGGCCGGACCAGCACCGGCCAGAATACACGACCCGCGCCGGCAGCCGGTCTGGGTTTGGAATGCGACAAATTTGATGCCGCCGCTCTCGATGCGCACTTCGAGGCATTCGTCGGCTCCCTGCTTAAAGCAGTCGATACTCCCCATCGTAATGGCGCCGGATGGACCTCGCTGCACATCGACAGTTGGGAGATGAGTTCGCAGAACTGGACCGCGAAATTTCGCGAGGAGTTTCATCGGCGGCGCGGTTATGACCTGCTTCGGTATCTCCCAGTGATGACCGGTCGCGTTGTTGAATGTTTTGAGGTTTCGGAGCGATTCCTGTGGGACCTGCGGAAGACCGCACAAGAGCTTGTGCTCGAAAACCATGCCGCTCGGCTCAAGCAGCTTGCTTCGCAGCATGGGTTGGGGCTGTCGATCGAGCCGTACGATATGAATCCCGCCGGCGATTTGAGTCTGGGCGCCGCGGCCGATGTGCCGATGTGCGAATTCTGGGCCAAGGGTTACGGTTTCGACACCGAGTTCAGTTGCTTCGAGGCGGTGTCGATCGCGCATACAAACGGCAGGCCCATCGTCGCCGCGGAGTCCTTTACTTCTGACGATCGCGAACGATGGCGGCTTTATCCAGGCGCGATCAAGTCGCAGGGCGATTGGGCCTTGTGTGCCGGAATCAACCGAATCGTGTTCCACCGATACCAGCACCAGCCGCAGGTGGACCATCGACCGGGAATGACGATGGGGCCGTACGGCGTGCATTGGGAGAGGACGCAGACATGGTGGGAAATGGCCGGGGCTTATCACGAATACTTGGCGCGTTGCCAGTGGGTGTTGCGGCAGGGAAAATCCGTTGTGGATATCTGCATGTTGGCGCCGGAAGGAGCACCGCATGTGTTTCGCGCTCCCCAATCCGCGACGCGTGGCAATCCGCCGGACCAACTTGGCCATAGCTTCGACGGCTGCGCACCGGAGACGCTGATCGAGAGGATGTCGGTCAAGGACGGCTGGCTCGTGCTGCCGGACGGGATGCGTTATCGGCTTCTGGTTCTTCCCATCGTTGAGACGATGACGCCGGGGCTGTTGACCAAAGTCAAACAACTGATCGAGGACGGAGCGACGGTGATTGGAGCGCCGCCAAAAAAATCGCCGAGTTTGTCGGGATACCCCAACTGCGATATACAGATTCAAACAATTGCCGACGATATTTGGGGAAATTCCGAATGGCCAAAGGAGCTGACAGAACGACGATTCGGAAAAGGGCAAATCTTCTGGGGAGGCCCAATCGGGCAAAGCACACCACCGGAATCCAAGCTGCAAAAATCGCTGACGCAGGCCAGATGGATATGGTACCCCGAAGGTAATCCAGTCGCCTCAGCGCCCGTGGCACGAAGATATTTCCGCCGAGTCATCGAGTTGGATTCCAATCGAAAGCTCACGTCGGCACAGATCGCGATCACGGCCGACAACAGTTTTGAGCTGTGGATCAACGGCCAACGGATCGGGGCCGGTGATAACTTTCATCAGAATTTTGAATTTGATGTGACGGCAACTCTCAAGGCGGGGACTAATGTGCTGTCCGTCGCCGCCGACAACGGCGGAAACAGTCCCAATCCGGCCGGTCTTGTCGGATGCCTTGTTGTTGAGTATGCCAATGGGGAACCATTATCGGTAGTTACCGATGGACAATGGCAAAGTATGACTGAAGTCGGAGCTGATTGGATGACCGGCGATGTGCCTTTGTCCGGCTGGAAACCCGCAATGGAACTGGGCGCATTTGCGATGGCCCCCTGGAACAAAAATCCTAACGCCAGGCCCGAGCCGGAATTGTATCCGGAGTATCGCGTGATGACCGATGTACTGGCGAAGATGAATGTCGCGCCCGATTTCGAATCCGATATCCCCTTGCGATACATCCATCGCGTCGATGGTGATACGGAGATCTATTTTGTCTCCAATCCGCAAAATCTGCCGATTACAACCAAAGCTGTTTTTCGAACTGCGGGAAAGCAACCTGAACTATGGAATCCCGTCACAGGAACAACACGCACTCTTCCGGAATATGTCGAGCGGAACGGCCGCACGACAATCCCGATGGAGTTTGCGCCGAGCCAGTCATTCTTTGTGATCTTGCGTAACCAGACAAAAACGGATCGAGTCAAAGGCGATAATTTTCCGCGATGGACGCGGATAATGGAAATCACCGGGCCGTGGGAGGTTCATTTTGAAGCCAATCGCGGTGCGCCGGAGCGAGCGACATTTGCGACGTTGATCGACTGGACCAAACATGCCGACCCGGGCATCCGAAATTTTTCCGGTGTGGCGACTTATATCGCGCAGTTTGATTGGAAACCATCCTCCAATGTTGCCAGACAGACAATAGCGATTGATCTTGGCCGGGTGGAGGTCATGGCACAGGTGACGCTCAATGGCCGCGATCTCGGCATTATCTGGACATCGCCCTTTCGGATAGATGCGACCGCTGCGCTCAAGCCCGACACAAATATACTGGAGATCCGTGTGGCCAATCTCTGGCCCAATCGCCTAATCGCCGATTCTGCTCTACCGCCCGACCAGCGGATCACCCGGACAACCTGGAATCCGTTTACCAAAGACATACCCCTTCTTCCGTCGGGATTGCTGGGACCGGTAATTCTGCTGAGTCAAGATAGGGAATGACGTCCTATTCTCCAAAAGATTTTGTGGCTTTTTGAATCGATTCTTTGTATCCTAATTATTTATGACCAATCCATAGGGTGTGAAAAATTACCGGAGTCGGGTTGCTTTGTCGATAATTACATATACAAAGCATTGACCCTTTGAGGTGATGGATTATGGCCAATCAGTTATTTACAGTCGGTTATGAAGGTCGAAGTATCGAATCGTTTCTTTCGACTCTTGAGACCTATTCCATCGATTGTATCCTTGACGTTCGTGAATTACCCCTATCCCGAAAACGCGGTTTTTCCAAAACTGCTCTTAAGGATCGGCTTGCCCAACATCGAATTCGATATATACATCTGAAAGAACTTGGAAGCCCTCGTGAACTCCGGAAGCAGCTGAAAGCCACAGGCAATTACGAACGGTTCTTCTGTTTGATCGATCAACACCTCTCCGGAGCTGAGGATGCCATCGAAACGGCGTATCGATATGTTTCTCAACAGAACTGTTGTATCTTGTGTTTTGAGAAGTTACCCACGTATTGTCATCGGAGTATCGTTGCCAAGAAAATTAAGGAACGAGATGGAAACGGACTTCAAATAACAAATCTATAATGGCCCAAAGGAGGACCGAAAATGCCCTTGGAAACCAAAAGGGTGTTGGTGGTAGTAAAGGCCTATCCCAATCCAAGCAAGAAATATGAAGAGACGGTATGTTGTGCCGGAATTGATCTGAAAACGGGCCAATGGATTCGTTTGTACCCGATACCTTTTCGAGACCTTGATGAATCAAAAAAATTCAGCAAATACACAATAATTGATGTCCAATGTGAAAAAGCTATTCGTGACCGTCGAATAGAAAGTTACCGCGTGAATTCGGACAGTATTCGAATCATCAAAACTCTGGATACAAGCCAAGGATGGAGAAAGCGGAAACAAATCCTTCTGCCAACGGTATCCCAGTCCTTTTGTCATATCCTTTCCGAGGTTAAACAAAATCGATCGCTTGGGATGTTCAAGCCAATCGAGGTTTCTTTTTCCGTCCAAAAGGCGGATGCATTCAACTCAGTAAAACGCCATGCCTGTTATACGCAGCTTTCGTTCTTCAATAAACAGAAGAAAGAGATCGAGAAAATTCCTTACGATTTCTACTACCATTTCAAATGCCAGAATGAACCAGATTGTCCTGGCCATCAATTGAAAATCATCGACTGGGAAATCGGGCAAGCGTATCGTGCTTGGCGAAAGATATGTCCCACGCAGGAAAACCTTCTTCTGAAACTTCGCGAAAAATGGTTGTACATAGTATCATCTTCTAAGGATGCCTATTTTATTGTTGGGAATTTACATTTTCCTCGTAAACAATTTATGATCCTCGGAGTATTTTACCCACCGATAACACACAAACGATTAGATGAAATGGGTTCCCTGTTTTGAATTTCGTTCTGTAAGAGAGAGTTTCATTTTAATTGCCATGGTTATTCGTATACTGCTATGAATCAGATCTTCAAGTGAATTTTGCGTTCCTTTCCGTGAACATAATGATCTCATTCATCATTTCGACGCAGCGGGCGGGGTGAGCGCCGACGGCCGTTTCCGCCGAGAGCATCACGTAGTCGGTGCCGTCGAGGATCGCGTTAGCCACATCGGAAACTTCGGCCCGCGTGGGGATGCGATTTTCGGTCATGCTTTCCAGCATCTGCGTAGCGGTGATGACGAACTTGCCGGCTCGGTTGCACTTGGCGATGATGCGCTTCTGGATGATCGGCACTTCATAGATCGGCAGCGATACGCCCATATCGCCGCGGGCGATCATGATCCCATCGCAGATGTCGATGATGCCGTCGATGTTGTCGATGCCCTGGCGGTTTTCGATCTTGGCGATGATCTTCCCGCGGGGCCAGCGGCGGCCGATATAATCGCGGATCAGCCGGATATCCTCCCGGTCCCGCACGAACGACTGGGCCAGAAAATCCAGATTGTGCTCGATAGCGAAGTCGATGTGCCTCTTGTCCTTTTCCGTTAAGCCCTCGAAGGTCAACGGAACATCCGGCATGTTGACACCCTTGTGCTCTTTGATTACGCCGCCGACCACTACGCGGGTCCGAAGGGCGTTGTTCTCGCGGGCCTCGATGAGAAGATCGATGTTGCCGTCATCGATGTAGATATTCTGACCTTTATGGAACGGTGTCAGCGGGCCGCGATAATCGAACGGAATATGATCGCCTTCGCCGACGATATTGTTCGGGACAAGCCACACAAGCTGCCGCTTTTTAATCTCGATGGGTTTGGAGCCCTTGAGCTTACCGATGCGGATTCGGTATCCCTCCAGGTCGCCGAGGATGCGGATACGACGGCGATTCTTTTTGTTCAGCTCACGAATCAGCCGGACACGCCCGAGATGGTCGTCCAGTTTCCCATGGGAAAAATTCAGCCGGACGACATCCATCCCGGCTCGCATCATGTTTCGCAGCGCCGCCGTCCGGCTCGAGGCCGGGCCGAGCGTACAGATAATCTTCGCTTTGGGCATTTTCATCTCCCGTCGATTTGACATCGCTTCCATTCGTATTCAGTCCATAGAATAGCGAATCAGCCCCCCAAAGTCTAAAAAAATGACTTCGTTTCTTCGTTTCCGACCCGAAAGGAAAGGGCTGTTATATAACAATCGCACGGTGTATAATGTGGCGTTCGAGAATGGTCATGTTTCAGGAACAGGGACACGATGTTTATTGATGAAGCGGAAATCCAGGTCAAGGCCGGCGACGGCGGTAACGGCTGTATGAGCTTTCGGCGGGAGAAATTCATCCCCAAAGGCGGGCCCGACGGGGGCGACGGAGGTAAAGGCGGCGATGTGTTTTTTCTGGCCTGTACGAGTCTGGATACGCTGATCGATTTTTCCGGGCGTTATACCTGGGCCGCCTCGGACGGCCGTCACGGCGAAGGGAGCAACTGTACCGGCGCCGACGGCGAGGACCTGATCATCCGCGTTCCGGTGGGGACGCTGGTTTACGACAAGGAAAGCGAACTGTTGCTCAAGGATCTGTGCGAGCCGGACATGAAGGTCAAAATCTGTCGCGGCGGTATCGGAGGCAAAGGCAACCTGGCCTTCACCACGAGCATTCGTCAGGCGCCGCGTTTTGCGCAAAAAGGCCGACCCGGGCAAACACGGAAACTGCGGTTGGAACTCAAGCTGATCGCCGATGTGGGTCTTGTGGGAATGCCCAACGCGGGCAAGAGCACGCTGATCTCGCGGAGCACCCGAGCCCGCCCCAAGATCGCCAACTATCCCTTTACCACGCTCAATCCCGTTTTGGGGATCGTGGAACTTTCGGGACAGCGAAGATTCGTTATGGCCGACATTCCGGGCCTGATCGAGGGCGCCCATGCCGGCGCGGGCCTGGGCCATGAATTTCTCCGGCATATCGAGCGAACGCGGCTGTTGGTGCATTTGTTGGATATCATGCCGGTCGATGGCTCGGACCCGGTGGAAAATTTCCGCGCGGTCAATCGCGAGCTCGCCAAGTACAGCGAGCAACTGGGGCGCAAGCCGCAGGCGCTGGTGCTCAACAAGATCGATCTGGATCCGGACGGCACGATGGTCAACGACATCCTGGCCCGGCTGGGGGATGAGGCGACCCGCGGCGCGATCGGGCCGATGAGGATTTCGGCGGTGTCCGGGGAAGGAATCGCCGGTCTCAATGAGATGCTGTGGAAGACGATGAAGGGAGCGACGAATGAATCTGATCGCGATTGATATCGGCAATACGACGATCACGACGGGCCTGTATCTGGACGATCAGGAAAAATGGGTACGATCGATTCCGGGTAAGGCCGACGATGCGCGAAAGCAGTTGACGGATCTGTTGACGGAGGCATGGGGACGGATTCCGCCGGTCGAAGGATCCGTCGAAAAGAAACGAAACGGGGTAATCGTCGTCAGTTCCGTGCAGGATGAGTGGGAGCAAATGGTCGAGGGACTCTGCGGGGAAACGCTGGGGGAAAGGATCCTGTTGATCGGTCGTGATGTACCACTTCCGATCGAGATGGCGATCGATGATCCATCGGCGGTCGGGACCGATCGCGTGGTCAATGCGGCGGCGGCTTTCGCGGTCATCGAAGACGCCTGTGTGGTCGCCAGCTTCGGTACGGCCGTGACGATCGATCTGATCGACGAAGATGGGGTGTTTCTCGGCGGCGTGATCGCGCCGGGAATCGAAATGGGCGCCGACGCACTCCACGCCGGCACCTCGCGTCTGCCGCGGGTGAAAGTCGAGCCGTCGAAGGATCCGATCGGGGCCAACACCGTCGATGCGATCAACGCGGGATTGATCTACTCGGCGGCGGGCCTGTTGCGAATGGTCGCCGAGAGCTTCGCCGAGCAGATCGGCAAGTGGCCGCATACGATCGTGACCGGCGGAGCGGCGGGCCTCATCAAAAACCAATGCGATTTCGTGGATTCGTGGATCAACGATCTGGCGGTACGGGGAATCGTCATCGCGTTCAAAAAATACCTGAACGATACCGACCAGATCGACGAATGGGATCGTAAGAATCAATCGGATAAGAAAAAGTAGGCAACGCGAGATGGACGGGGGTTCTTGTCATGCCGCTGTAATAACTCCGCCGGGTAGCGCTGCGATTGCCGGTATCGAGTTGGGCGGAAACGGCGCTGAACAAATCCTTCGAGGGATTTTCAAGACCTCATCTTCCGTGCGATTGGAAACGGGACAAATTCTTGTTGGACAAATCGCCGATGGCGCCGACGTAATCGATCAGGTGGTTGTCGGCTGCGAGGCACACGGACGATTTGTAATTCACTGCCACGGCAATCCGTTACTGGTTGAGACGGTGATGAAGCTGTTGCAGGATCGCGGGGCAAGATTGGTTTCTTTTGAAGCGGCGATGCAAATGCGGCCCCGGCGCAATGGCGACAGCGCCATTACATCCGAAGCCGGGATCGAGCGACTTAAAGCCGTTACACTGGAGGGATTTCGATTCGTTTCCAATCAAATAACAGGCGGACTCAGCGCCGCTGTCGTGCGATGGCGGGACCATCTCCAACACGGGGAATTGGCCGCGATTCACAATGATTGCAGGCAAATTCTTTCTGACAGCCGTATCGCACAGCGAATCATCAGGGGCTGTGCGGGTGTGATCGTCGGTCCTCCCAACAGCGGCAAGAGCACGCTCTTTAATCGGCTCTGCGGAATGAACAAATCCATCGTGGCCGATATCGGAGGAACGACGCGCGACTGGGTTAGCGCGATTTGGCGGACGAAATCGCTTCGAATGGAGTTGTTCGATACCGCCGGTCTGGACGACGCGCTGGCCCAAGTCGATCCGCTTCAGGCGGCATCGCAGCAGCGAACCCGCGAAATCATTCGGCAGTCCGATGTGGTGATTGTTGTGGTAGACGGCTCCAAACCTCTCGAACATTTTTCGCTGGCGATTTCGCGGGATCAGATCGTAATTGCCGCGCTGAATAAATCCGACCTTCCGCAATCGCTTGATCCAACGACGTTGCCGTTTTCCTATGCGGAAATGGCTGCTGTTTCCGCCCAGACCGGCCACGGCATAGATGGCCTGACGAAGGCCGTACGGGGAGCGACGGGTGTCGATGGATTCGATCTGTCGCGACCCATCTGTTTTACCGAACGTCAGAACGGAGTCGTAAACAATCTTTCACAAGCCACGACATCTGAAATCGCACATGATCTGCTTGAACAGTTGTTGATGGATTCCACGCAGGTATAATAGGCCGCCATGATGAATCACGAAGACAATCTGACGCCGGCGATGAAGCAGTTTCGCCATTTCAAATCCGCGCATCCGGATGCGATCCTGTTTTTCCGGATGGGCGATTTCTATGAGACGTTTTACGAGGACGCCCGAATTTGTTCGCAGGTGTTGGGCCTGGCGCTGACCAGCCGCAGCAAAGGCGACAACGCCATCCCGCTGGCGGGCGTACCGTATCACGCGGTCGATCATTACCTCAAGAAGATGCTCGCCGCCGGGTACAAGGTCGCCGTATGCGAGCAGGTGGAGGATCCCAAACTGGCCAAAGGCGTCGTCCAACGCGATGTCGTTCGGATCGTTACGCCGGGCACGCTGACGGACGAGTCGATGCTGGAGGACCGACAGGAAAACTTTCTCGCGGCCGTATGGCCCGGACCGAAACTGGCCGCGATGGCATGGGTGGATATCTCGACGGGTCATTTTTTCACGCGGGCGGTTCCGCTCGATAAGCTTGTCGATGAACTATCGGGCCTTTCACCGCGCGAGGTGCTGGCCGCGCAGACCGGCGACGAATTGTTCGTCGCGGAGGCCCGCAAGCTCGTGCGGCAGATCGCGCAGGCCACGGGTGCATCGGTCACGGAACGGCCGGCATGGTACTTCGATCCGCGCTCGGCAAAACAGCGGCTCTTGAAGCATTTCCAGATTTCCACGCTCGAGGGCTTCGGCATCGGAGACGATTTCCCCATCGGTCCCGCGGGGGCGATTCTTGAATACCTGAATGAAACGCAAAAGACGACGCTGTCGCATATTCGCCGCCTGCAAAAGGTCGAACCCTCGCGTTTTCTGCAGATCGATCCGGTCTCGCTGCGGAGTCTGGAGGTCCTGCGGACAATCCGCACGGAGACCAAGCGCGGCACGCTGCTGGACTGCATGGACCAGACGATGACCGCGATGGGCGGACGAATGATGCGGACATGGTTGACGATGCCGCTGTGCGATATCGCCGCCATCGAGGCACGCCAGCAGGCCGTCGAGCATCTCGTCGGCGACTCGCAAATCTGCGAGGCGATTCGCACGCTGCTCAAGTCCATCGCCGATCTCGAACGAATCGTCGGGCGGATCAGCACATCGCGCTGCGCGCCCAAGGATTTGCTCTCGCTGGGACAATCGCTGCGAAAGGCGCCCGCGATGCAAAACCATCTGTCGGCCTTCGGCGCCGAATTGCTGCAGCAGTTGGCGCAGCGATGCGGCGGACTGGACGAGCTGGCGGATCTTCTGGAAGGTGCTATCGATCCGCAGTGTGCCGCGCATCTGCGCGAAGGCGGTGTGATCGCTTCCGGTTTCGATGCCGAACTGGATCGCCTGCGTGCGATTGGCAAGGACGGGCAGGCATGGCTGGTCGAGTTTCAGCGAAAAGAAATCGAACGCACCGGGATCGCCAACCTCCGCGTCGGCTACAACAAGGTCTTCGGCTACTACATCGAGATCAACCATTCGCAATCGGCTAAGGCACCCGCGGATTACATTCGCAAACAGACGATCAAGAATGCCGAGCGATACATCACCGAACCGCTGAAGGAATACGAACAGCAAGCGCTCACTGCGCAGGATAAAGCCGTTGAGCTGGAGCAGCAGCTTTTCGAAAAGCTTCGCAGGCATGCCGCCGAATTCATCGAGCCGCTCCAGTCGCTGGCCGATTGCCTGGCGACGATCGACTGCCTGGCGAGTTTCGCCTTCGTCGCGCGGCGGCGTCATTACATCCGTCCGCAGATCGTCGAGGGCAAAGAATTGGCCATTGAGGACGGCCGTCACCCCGTGCTGGCCGAATCGCTCGGTTCGGAGTTTGTGCCCAATGATCTGACGCTTGGCGGCGCCGGCGGCGATGTGATGATCCTGACCGGGCCCAACATGGCCGGCAAGAGCACCTTCATCCGCCAGGCGGCGCTATTGGCGCTGTTGGCGCAGACGGGTTCGTTTGTCCCCGCCAAATCCGCGCGAATCGGCCTTATCGATCGCATCTTCACCCGCGTGGGCGCTTCCGACGAACTTCTCCGCGGTCAATCGACTTTCATGGTCGAGATGACCGAGACGGCCAACATCCTCAACAACGCCACCGACCGGTCGCTGGTCATCCTCGACGAGGTCGGCCGCGGCACCAGCACCTACGACGGCCTTGCCCTGGCCTGGGCGATCACCGAACACCTGGCCGCCGCGATCAAGTGCCGCACGCTCTTTGCCACGCACTACCACCAGCTCACCGAATTGGCCGCCCTGTTCGACAATGTCCGCAACTACAATGTTGCCGTCCGCGAATGGGCGGGCTCAGTGGTCTTTCTGCACAAGATCACCTCCGGCGGTACCGACAAATCCTACGGTATCCACGTCGCTCGCCTGGCCGGTCTGCCGAAGTCCATCACCGCGCGGGCTAACGAGATCCTGTCCGACCTCGAAGCCACCTTCGCCCAAGAAGCCGCGGGAACGGAACTGGCCCGCATGAAGACCGGCGGCGACAATCCGCCCGAATTGTTCTCGCACAAGGAACGCTCCGTCCTGGACCGTTTGGCCGGCATCGATGTCAACCGCCTTACGCCCATCGAGGCCATCCAACTCCTTGAAGAAATCCAACGCGAACTTCCCGAATAAGGTCCAAACCCGTTGAATCGATTCCGATTCAATCAGAACGTGTTGGATCCCGGTTCGTATCGTTGTGTAATTGAACGATTCAACGCTTTCGTGGATTTGTTCTTTGAAGATAGGGGGCTTGGCGTGAAAACATGCCAACGACACGTTGCCGAACACGGTTTGAATATCACGGCGATGTCAACGATTGCAAAAGGTCGGCCCTCCGGGTATCGTTATCCGTCCGGGATACAACAAACGTCGACTGATTGATGGACAGGATATCGTTATGCATTCAGGGCAACATTCGATCGTGAAAACTTACGATTCCATTTTCAAAGGCGGTTTCAAGCCCTTTGAGACACTGCTTCCGCGTTCGCTCGACGATTGGCAACAGAAGCGGCCGCAGATTCGCGCCACGCTGAAGCGATGCCTCGGCGAGTGGCCCGAATTGTTTACGCCAACGCCGACGATTGAAAGTCGACAACAGCGAGATGGATACACGCAGGAGCGATTGACCTTCGACAACGGAGTCGGCGATACGGTGTATGGCTATATGCTTATTCCGGACGGGCATACCGGCAAAGGCCCGGCGATCCTGTACAACCATTATCATGGCAATCAGTATCAACAAGGCAAAGAAGAGGTGATTACGAAGGTCTTTGACCTTCTGCCATTTGCCACCGGCGAGGAGTTGGCGCGTCATGGATATGTGGTACTGTGCATCGATGCGTACTGTTTCGGCGAACGACGATTTCAGGGCCCGGCAGGTTCGGATGAAGAAGGCAGCGCGACGGAGGTATCGCTGTTCAAGACGTTTCTGTGGCAGGGGAAAACTCTTTGGGGAATGATGATTCGCGATGACACTCTCGCGCTGAATTATCTCGCATCTCGGCCGGAGGTGGATCCTGAGCGGATTGCGGCGATGGGCATGAGCATGGGTTCGACACGAACGTGGTGGCTGGCTGCGATGGATGAGCGGATCAAGGTCGCCGTCAGCGTGGCATGTCTGACGCGTTATCAGAATCTCATCGCCGAAGGCGGGCTGAAGTATCACGGGATTTATTACTATGTCCCCAACATGCTCAAAGAAGGCATCGACGCCGAGTCGGTCGTCGCGCTGATCGCGCCAAGGGCACATCTGACGCTGACGGGCGCTAGCGATACTGGTTCACCGGCTGCGGGCGTGAAGATCATCAATGCCTATCAGGAAGGATTGTATGAATTATTCGGCAAGAGCGATCATTTTCGCGGCGTATTGTATCCTCGCATGGAACATGTCTATACGCCCAGGATGTGGAAGGAAACGATTCACTGGTTAAAGAAATATGTGTAAATGGAAATCATGTAATATACTTGATAATTATGATGTGCATAGGAGGTTATTCATGCGATCCGTATTTGTGAGAGTTTTGATGATTCTATTGGTTTATCTTTTATTTCCCACAATCACCATCGCGGACAAGGATGAAGTCCTGCTGTTGTCTTTTTTCCGGGACAACGGCCAGCTTGGAACGTATCTGGCATGGAGTAATGACGGCGTGCATTTCGAGCCTCTCAATGGCGACAAGTCCGTTTTTGCTCCGGCGCCGTGGCCGGGACAGAACCTGACGCGCGATCCCTCGATCGTTTATCACGACGGCGTGTTTCATGCGGTGTGGACGTCGAATTGGAACGGTACATGTTTTGGGTATGCCACTTCAAAAGATCTGGTCTCGTGGTCGGAACCGATCAAAGTGGAACCGTTTTCTGCCGCGATGCTATCGGAGCAGCGGCCGCGAAATGTCTGGGCACCGGAGATTCACTGGGATCCGATCCAGAAAGATTTTCTGATCATCTGGTCAACGACAACGGAAACCGAAAGTCGAGACAGGGACGGAACCTCCAACGATGGCAGGGATGGTTCTCTGGATCACCGGATTTATTGTACTCGCACGGCCGATGGCAAGACGTTCTCCGAAGCCAAGATATTCTTCGATCCCGGTTATAGCTGCATCGATGGGCAAATGGTCTTCGACGATCAGGGTAACGCCGATCCAAGTGAGGGACAATGGATTCTTGTATTCAAACACGAAAAGGAAGTTCCGCTGGGCGGAAAAAATCTGCGTCTGGCCTTTGCACCGGGGGATCTGTCGGCACCATGGAGCGATCCAACGGTACCAATCGCCGGTCCGGGATCAAACATACGGCCGAAGGAAATGGCCGAAGGCCCGACACTGCTGCGATGGAAGAAGCAGTGGTGGCTGTATTGGGATGCCTTTGCCAACGGACATTATTCACTGACGGTTTCGGATGATCTCAAGACGTGGACGGATCGGACGGCCGAATTGAAACTGCCGCCGCATCCGAGACATGGTACTGTTTTTGTCGCTCCGAAATCGGCGATGGGTTGGCTAACAAAAAATTCGGCCGTGGTTGAGCGTTCAAAATAGTGCAAACAAAACCGTGTCATTGTGAATTTCAAAATTTCCTATTGACCATTCATAACCATGTATGTAGATTATTATTGGAGAACAAAACAGAAGTTCATTAAATCTTGAGGTCTTACCGAAAGCCAAGAATATTATATTACCAGACCAAGAGGTTAATGTTTCAAGTTGTTCCCCCAAAAATGCGCATCGTGAGTCTTGGATGAATAAGGAATGGCGGACTTATTTTGAAAGGGCAAGGAAGATGAACAAATCAATTTTTATCCTCCTAATTTCTCTTCTTCTTATTCGATTTTCTTTTGCCAGCAGAAGTGTATCAACGAGGGACCGGGAAGCACAACTCGAAACCATATCCGAAATTTTGCGATACATTTACAAAGACAATCTTTCAGACCTCCCAGCGACAGAAGAAGATATTGCCGTATTGGAGACCTCAACCGACTCAAAGGATTTACTCGCATTTGCTCTTTTGGAAATGATGGAAGCCATCCAAAAAGGAGAACTTGATCTCTATGCAGGGGTAGAAGCGAATAGTTCTTCAGCCACCGAAGAAGCACCGATTATTTCCGATGAATCCCTCTCTGCATCCTCTGCAGAAGTGAACAATGAGAGTAAATTATCTCTTTCCCCTGATTTGACCGTTGGTCTTGAAACCGTATCGATGTATGCAATGGAATCCGCGGAAGAACTTTCCGGGCCGCTCGATTCGTGCATCATACCCAGCGGAACCTACATCATCACCTCGCTGCCTTTGCAAATCGAGGGGCATGTGGTCATTTGTGCAGGTGCCACGTTGATCGCCCCTTTCGATCCCAATAGTACGGTCATTGAGGTCATGCCGGGTGGTCGGCTGGAAACCGGGAAAGCGGCATTTTATGACCAAGGTGACAATCCAAACATTTTGCCACCCGTGAAGATTGTACCCGAAGACCCGAATATCATTTATAACCACAACAATATCGGGATTTTTATTCATCGCGGAGCCGACCCGAAGACGCAAATCGAAAACGTAATTGTCGAAAGCTGTTCGGTGGGAATCCTTATGGATGAGGCGTTATTGAATCCGATTAAGAGGGTTATCACATTCGGCTGTTATGACGGGATACATCTATATGCTCCGGCGGGGATCGTGGATTGCCAGTTTTGGAATAACGGGAGTATCTGGATCGGACCTTTCGGCTATGTCGGAACAGGGATTTATGTATCTTTGAATTGGGATGAAGATGAGCCGGAGGTGGCGATCGATCGTACAACGATCTATTTTGCCGATGCAGCATTGTATGTTGAGGGCGGCAGTTCTGATCCCAATAACAGCGATCCCAACCAGGTCGTTCCAACCGTAAGCGTGGTTAACAGCGCCCTGACAGGTGGAATGTATTATGGACTCTACCAATCTTCAGGAGAGGCCGTTGTTGACGTTCAGTATTGTGCGTTTGGCGGTAATCGTTACACCTCGAATATCGACCTGCCGTTTACGGGCTGTGTGGAAGTCAATAGCAATCCCTTTTATAATCGTGAAGAAGACTGGGAAAAACTGTATGTGCATCCTTGGTCGGGGCTGATTGACACCGGATATGGATTGGCATCGGATGGAACCGGGGTCTGTCATGACAAGCCGGATACGGGACAAATGGATATTGGATGTCACTTTTCGTTAGGGATTACGGGCAGTTTTGGGATTCCAAGCAGTCCGGCCGATTTTAACGGGGATGGAGTTGTGGACGAAGCGGATTTAGAACTGATGCAGATGTGCATGAGTGCAGTGACGGACCCCAACGTTGTGAAATTGGACGGCAATTATGACAGCCGGATCAATCTGCCGGATTTCGGACTGTTCGCCGCCGATTACGGCTATTGCGGCGATCCGAATTTTTGCACCAATAATGACCCGAATTGTCTGCGCTCTGATTTTAACGGTGATCGTTGGGTGGATCTAACCGATCTTGCGATTTTAGTTGAATCGTGGCTTGTGCCAGTATTTGACGAAAATCGACTATGCAGTTTGTGTAACTTATCCCCAGGCAGCGACCCGAACCAGCCGGAGGTCATTGACACCGATGACATGGATGTCTTCATGGCGGATTGGGGAAAACTGTACGGGGCTGACCCGAATATTGTGGTTGAACCGTCGGTATCACAGATTTCCGTGACGGTGGAAAATCCCGCTCCGGCGTGGAGAGTTTCGGTATTTTTGGACGAGAACCCGGTTGGGTGGTGGGAAGCCGAGACGCTGGGTTCGACATCGTTTGATGCGGATTTGACCCGATACGGTCCCGGCAGTCATCGCTTAAAAATCGTTCGCAATATCGATTATGGATTGGAAATCACCGAACAGGTCATCTATGACTCGAACTCCATAGGGCTTTTCTTTGCCGACATCCCCGACGCTTTCGAGCCGAACGAACCGTATTGCATCCGCGGGTTTAATCTGGGGGATGAACTGAACCTCAAAATCGACACGATTAGGGATGAAACCGTTTATGATGTGAATGTACCGTCGGGAGCGATCGAATTAACGATTCCGGCCGGTATATTTGAAAGTAGATCGCTTTGTACATTGAGTCTTACCGTTCCGAATGATTTAATGATGGATCGTTTCTATGTCACCGGTTATGGAGGTAGCGACGAAAAACGGTATAAAAAGCTGCTGAAAGAGCAATTTAATCCAAATGACTGGGATGGACGCCGCGCGAGGGTTGTCTTTCTGCTGCCGGATGCCAAGGTGCGCAAGGTTTTCTGGGAGGCGATCTGTTCGGCGATCAAGGCCGTAGAGGACCAGGGGCTGACTTATGTGGTGTTGACGGAACATGACGTGAATCAGGACAATTTCGACTTCTTATTTGGAGAAATGCCCGGCCGTCGAATTGTGATTTATTTTGGTCACGCCAATGCGTGGGTCGGAAGAGATGAACAACACGGAATCGATGGAGTTCAAAGAACTTGTTTTCAATGTTTTAGAAAGAGTACAATCCAAAATCCAGGAGCTTTTTATAATGTTGGTGCTTTTTCCTATACACGGAGAAGCAATCTTCAAGCATCTGCTTTGCCATTGTATAATGAACTTCCAACCCCATTGCCTTTAGATAATATCGCTTACGATGTGACGCAACAAATACAACAGTGTAAAATTGACAAAATGTTCATATTCGGATGCCTTTCAGCAGCGTATCCGGATATGGCTATTGCGCAGGGATGTGATTCCCTGTGGGATCATAGCCATGGCGATATGATGTACTGCGGTTTTGGTATCAAAGTTTTACAGGCGAACGGAGGCTGGATGGAAGGCATCGGTGATAATCTTGTTCGAGGGCTTTCCATTTTCTTTGACAAGCTGGGTCAAGACAAAACCATGACGCAAGGGATAGAAGCTATTCAGCTTGAGGGGATTGGGATACGAAATCAATGTTTAGGTTTGAACGGATCTTATGACGCCGATCCGGATGAGGATGACCATCAAGCTCTCAGATTTTATGGCGTACAGGCATTAAATCAAAAATTATATTAAGGGGAAAAAACATGAAACTGTTTTGGATCATACTATGTCTTATTTTATTGTGCGGCTCTTGTAGTAATATACAAGAGAAAAAAGCATCAATTCGAGATTGGGATTCCGCTCCTCAGGTCCAGTTTCCGCCGGAAATGGCTGAAATATGGGATGGCAATTCTTCCCTCATGCCACATGCAGATGAACCAGTCTGTATTTTATGGTATGAACCAATTGATGGTTTGTGGAATTCTTGGTATCCTGCGAAAGTTTTCAGCGATACGGAACAAATACGGCAAATCATGGACTGTCTGAACTATCCTGAGAATGAAAATCATTATCTTTTCAAAACAGAAAAATATTTACTGGTTATTGGTGTCAACCGATCATTGAAAACTTACAGAATGGTATTTGTTCCATTTTTATTAGAGAAAGACAGCTATGTGCTTTTGCCTGCAGGACGAGACCGGAAACTATACACTATTCTCACTTCGGCACCGGAAAAGGAAAATTTTTACGGAAGCGAAGATATTGATAAAGCACAAATTCTGCCGCGAATGGAACGCCCAAACTCTCGGCCCATTGACTCCAACGTACCATCAGTGCCTATGACAGTATTTTGACAGCGACGAGTATGAAAAACCTATTTGGATTTATGATTTGTTCTGTTTTTTTCTGTGGTTCATGCACGACCACGAGGCAGGAAATTCGGCATGAAAAAGAAAACAACCCCTTTGGGATTAAAACGATAGAGAAATTCCCGCTTTGGGACGGCGAGTCACCTTTATGGTTGATGCGCAGACCAGGCATATATGATATGCAGGAACCGGTTTGCGTTCTCGTTTACGAGCGGGCTCCGGCTACAAAAGACTGGTGGTATCCCACCAAAGTATTCAGCGATACGCCAATCGTTAAAGAAATTGTTATGAGTTTGATGTTTCCTCGGAGTCCAAATAGTTTTACATTTTACACGGACAGTTATATTCTGGTGCTTTCCGTGGGCCGCTCCCTTGGTTCCGTGAATACGGCTCTGGTTCCGTATATGATGTATAAGGAAGGGTATGTTATTATACCCAGCGGTAAAGACGAAAGACTCTATGAAATTCTCACCTCGGCGCCGGAAAAAGAAAATTTTTTCGGGAGCGACGTTATTGATAACGCACAAATTCTGCCGCGAATGTCGGGGCAAAACGCACAATCCGCCGATCCCAATAACCCCTCAATGCCGATGAAAACAGATTTTTGATAATCTTTCGAAGTGAAATCAAAGTTTTACAGGCGAACGGAGGCTGGATGGAAGGCATCGGTGATAATCTTGTTCGAGGGCTTTCCTACCATTTATCTACGATGATGAAAGAGGCTGACATGAAAAAATATTATCTGTTTCTTTTGTTCCTTCCGTTCTTTGCTTCTTGCGAAAAGAAAGAAGAGAAAATCCCCTGTTGGGATGGAAAAACCGATTTAGGATCACCCTCTGCAGGTGAACCTGTTTCCATTTTCTGGATGGAACCGGTAACCGGAATGAAGGATCTCTGGTATCCCTTGAAAGGTTTTACAGATGTAAAACAGATGAAACCTATTCTTGTCCGCTTAAATTTTCCGGAGAATCCGGGCCAATATGGTTTTGAAACACAACGGTATCTGGTAATCTGTTTTCTCCAGCGGGATTTGAAGGCCGTCACTGCAGTGCGGATTCCTTTTTTAATGGACAACGATGAATTTATCTGTCCGCGAGGTAAAGACAAGGCATTGTATTCATTGCTTATGTCTTCGGAAGAACGGGAAAACTTTTATGGGGACCCAAAACGAGGAGAAGGTATCGTCAACTCTGAAGAGTATAAGGAATTTTGGAGATCACAATTGTCGAAAGACCCAAATTTGCCGAATCGAAAATAACCGAGATAGAATGAGGATGATACTTACCTATATAGCTTTTGTTCTGGTTACACTACTTAAGAAGAATCAATATTTGATAGAAGATGAATGAGAATCATTTCTTTTTTCACAATAATATTTGTTGGATTTGATCTATGAAGAAACAATATGTAATTCGATTGATGATATTGCTGAGTATTGCATGGTATTATGCAGAACACTCATCCGGGTCCGAAGTGAAGTCTGTCCGGAAAACAGAGGATGGCACCACGATTCCCGTTCCCCCGTCCGAGCATCCGCGGCTCTACCTTCGCGCCGAACAGGCCAGGCAGTTGCCTGGGCGGTTGAAGCATCCGGTTCTTGCGCCGGTCGTCGAGCGGCTGCAAAAACTGGCGGCACGATCCAAACCCTTTGCGGCCGAGTGGGATGCTCTGCAGTATCTGGCCACGCAGGATCGGGCGCGTGGTCGCGCTGCGATTGATACGGCGCTATCCGAACTGAAGAAATGCGAACTGGCCGATAAACAGGACGCCTGTCGCGTGACCGGGCGGATGATGGTTGCGGGCGCTATCGTGTACGACTGGTGTTACGACCTTTCAACGGCGGAGGAAAAACAGGCCTTCGTTACAGAGCTTGTGCGACTGGCCCGGACGCAGGAGTGCGGTTATCCGCCGGTTCGTCAAGGATCGGTAACAGGTCATGCTTCCGAGGCCATGATCATGCGGGATATGCTTTCGGCGGGGATTGCGATCTTCGACGAGAACCCGGAGATGTATCAGTTGGCCGCGGGACGAATTTTTCGCGAACATATTCCCGCACGCAACTGGCTCTATCACGGCGGCGCTTATCATCAGGGAGATTCCTACGGGCCGTATCGATTCGGATTCGACTGTTTTCCATTGATGATTTTCGACCGGCTTGGGGCGGGCAATGTCTATAATCCTCAACAGAAGAATGTACCGTATCTGTGGATTTACACAACGCGTCCGGATGGACAACGGCTCCGCGCCGGCGATACCTATATGCACAGTCGATCGCTCGGACAGCCGTGGGATGAGCACATCGGGACGTTGTTGATCGCCAGCTATTATGGCGACGGTGTTCTCCTGAGCCAGTTTCTCAAACAGGGAGGCAGCGGCGACAACGAAGCGATTTTTGAATTTCTCTGGCGCGATGTTACGCTGGAACCGCGGCCGATCGAATCGCTGCCTCTATCCCGATATTTCGGATCGCCCTTCGGATGGATGGTCGCGCGGACGGGCTGGGATGACAATTCCGTCATTGCGGAGATGAAAATCAATGAATACAACTTCGTGAATCATCAGCATCTCGATGCCGGCGCATTTCAACTATTCTATCGCGGCACACTGGCCGCGGATTCGGGATTATACAAAGGATCCTCCGGCGGATACGGCAGCCCGCATTGCCAAAACTACTCATGGCGGACGATCGCCCATAACTCGCTGCTGGTGTATGATTCAAAGGAGAGCTTCGGCAAGGCCGGTTACGGCAACGACGGCGGCCAGCGGCTGCCGAACGGCAGATCGGAGGCGCGGTCGCTGGAAGTGCTGTTGGCACCCGAAAACGGGTATCGCACCGGTCGGGTGATTGCTCAGGGCTTTGGTCCCGGTCGGCAGGAGCCGGATTATACGTTGCTGCAGGGTGATCTGACGGATGCGTATAGTAAAAAAGTCAAGCAAGTGACACGATCGTATGTATTCCTCAATCTTGGCAATGAGCAAGTACCGGCGGCGATGATCGTCTTCGACCGGGTAGTCAGTTCCAATCCGACATTTCGCAAATATTGGTTGCTGCATTCACTGGAAGAACCAGCGATCACAAGCGGTTCTGCTATTGTGGACTGTTCGCAAGACGGCGCCAAAGGCCGATTGATGCTGGACGTTTTGCTGCCACGGACGGAAAATCTTTCGCTGGAAAAAATCGGCGGGCCCGGCCGGGAGTATTGGGTGTTTGGAACCAATTATCCCAACGAACCCGACCCGAGTCGGCGCCAGCGGAGTTCATTGGAACAATGCGACTGGAGAATCGAGGTTTCACCCAAATCGCCTGCGAGTGAAGACTTGTTTCTGAATGTAATGCAGATGACCCAGCGAGATTCCGGAGATCGTCTTCCGGTACGATTGATTGAATCCGCCGATCGGATTGGCTGCTTCATCGAGCGCGACGGCGGCAGCCGGTTGATATTGTTTCATCGGGATGGACAACGACAAAAGCAATCGTTGACTATTGATGTACCCGGCAAGGGCTTATGCGGAATTCTCGTCGCCGATCTGGAATCGGGCACCTGGCAGGCGAAATGGCAGGGCAGTGATTCTGTTCAGACAATTCACGTATCGGAAGAATCCGGAACGGCATGGTTTGAAGGCACCGGCGGCCGATGGAAACTGTCGAAAGAATGAGATGAAATCCGATTGGCACATCGAGTTCAGAAAATGATGTTTTATGTTTTGAAGCTCTAACAAAACCCAACAAATCTATTACGGTCGCTTCTGGATTCCGGCCTGCGCCGGAATGACAACGCGATCATTTCATTTTGTATAAGGATCGAATCCGTGCCATCCTTATACAGATTCAGCAGACGGGTATCCGTGTTTATGAGAATGGGGGTGATCACCTTCCATTAGTCCGACGAGGTTGACACGGCTGAGCATGACGCCGCGGACCGTGGAGAGTCGGTCGGCGAGTTTCTTGATCTCGGAGGTTTTGCCTTTCAGGATGATGGTCTCGAGACAATTGTGATGGTCGAGGTGGATGTGGGTGGAGGCCATGACGTGATAGAACTGGCTATGCTGCATGGCATTGAGTTTTTTGGTCAGGCCGGAGGTGTGGTGGTCATAAACCAGAAAGATGGCGGCGACGGCGGCGGACGACGGGCTTTCGATCTGCTGCTCAGAGAGCATCTGGCGGATCATCTCGCGAAGGGCGTCGGAGCGGCTGGAAAAACCCTTGCGTTCAATCAAGCGATCGAAATCCTGTAAGAGGTCACATTCGAGCGAGACGCCGATACGCGAAATTTTACTCATTCGTTTTTCTCCCAAGGCCCGACGGGTGCGACACAATAAATATACATCAGCGGTTCTGATCCCGAATTGACGATATTATGCGGGGTGTGGGGCGGGATGTAAAGGATTTTGCCCCGGCCGACAGATTGCGGCACGACCGGATTACCGATGCAGGCCGTGCCTTGTCCGCCGAGAAAGACCAGAATTTCCTCATGGGCATTGGTCGAATGAAGGCCGCAATCTTTGCCCGGAGGCAAAAAGACACGGCCGGATCGCATTCCACAGGTTTGTGGCTTTCCAGCCAGGAGAGGTTGATAGTCGTTCGTTGTATCCAATTCCAGAACCAGTGGTTTGTTTTCCATCGATACACCTTCTTTTGAATCGATTCCATCGAAATATTTTAAAAAATCGGTCTTGACAACGTAACACGATTATACTATTTTTATGCGCGTATTATGAATATAAAAAGTTTATGCGCAATGTCAATCACAATTATTTCAGGAGATGGGTTATGAAAAGCAACTGCATTATGATGGGGTGGATGGTCGCGGTTTTCGCCGTCGCCGCGGCACAACCGGTTCAGGTCACGCACAGTGAATTTCAGGCCGTGCATCCGGACGGCAGCAGTTCGTTTGACGATTCGGGACCGTTTCAGGTTACGCTGGAAGGCATTCTGTTGAACAGTCCCGAGGAATGGCTGGATCCGACGGCCGATCCGAAGGTTCAGCCGTGGTATATGGGCGGTCAGTGGGAAATTTTTATTCAGGGTGAAGGCGACGATCACGCTGCGACCGGTTGCTGGATGGGGCAGAACTACGCCAATGGGCCGGGCAAAAAAAGTTATACGAATGAAGAATGGCTGGCCGAGATATGCCGGCTAAATCGGGATTCGGCAACGGGATATGTGTTCCGGCCGGGAGATCGGGTCCGCGTAACGGGAACGTATCTATTCTACGGCGGCAAGCTGAACATTAATGAAAATCATAACGTCGATCCGACATTTGATTTCACGATGGAACTTATTACACCCCAGGCCGGATTACCGCAACCGGAAATCGTGACCTTATCGCAGATCAAGGATGAAACCAACCGGGATATCTTCGATCCCAATCGGACCAGCGGCGGCGAATACTATCAGTGCCGGCGGATTCGGATTTCCGGAGTCACGATTACCGATCCGGAAAACTGGGGCATCAACAAAACGATAACGATTTCCGACGGCCAGGGTCGAACGCTGCCGGCGGTTTTGGCTATCGGCCAGGGAATCGGACGATATCCATGCCCGACGGGAACCATCGACGTGATCGGGATTCTCGATCAGAAGGCGCCGTCCTCTTCACGGCTTACCGAGGGATATCGATTGTATGTTTTCAACTATGACGGAAACGGGCTGGTTCTGGGCAACTCAGGATATTCTCGCGGCAACCTGCCGGGGGATATCAACCATGACTATGTCGTGGATCTGAAGGATATCGCGGAGATGGCCGGGCAGTGGCTCCGGAGTCGGGCGGGATTGCATGGATGTTTTGAGGGAGGAGAATGAAGCGGGCGTTCACGCTCATCGAGTTGCTTGTAGTGATCGGGGTCATCGGGCTGCTGCTTGCCGTGATGACGCCGTGCCTTTCCCGTGCCCGACAACAGGCCCGTATCGTTGCGGTGAACTCCGATTTATACCAGATCGGAATGGGTCTGGAGATGTATATGGACGATAATCGCGGCAAACACCCGCCGACGCGCCAGGATTGTTTTATGGGATGGGAAGATCATCAACTTCCTCCGGAACTGGCAGAGGGCGGATATCTTCCAAAGGCATCGCCATCGAGCGAGATGACCGCGCGAATCGAGGATCGATTTCATCGAGGCCATACATATAAATACTGGTCGGTCGGCGAGCTGTATCAAAACAACCGATACATGGAAAAAATGCGGGCGTCGCTTTTGATTCCGATGGGATTTCCGGGAAACGAAGGAGAACCTCAGGAGGATATTGAATATGATGATCCGGACAAATCACCGGTGACCTGGGTGATCTTCAGTCAGGGCCCGAATTACGATGATTGGGAAACGCTCAAGATTCTCAATGGTCCGGTCCCGAAACGAACGTGGTATGTTCCGTCGGGGCAGCGCGGCCTGATTGTTCGAATGCGGTTACGTAACGGCCGTCACATCGGGAGTTTCGAGGATTAACAAATGATGGAGAATCGAGAGACAAACGTTTGCAGAATTCTTGTATTGGTAATGATCGGATTGGCGGGTTGCCGAAGCAAATCCGATCAGTCCAATCAACCATGCATCGCGGTTGCGAATTCCTACCTGGAGGCGGCGGTTATCGATTTGGGTATCGAGCGATCCAAGATAATTAGTCTGGTCCCGCCGGGAATGTGCCCAGGCCATTTTGACCTGGTGCCGTCGCAGGCCGATCGACTGTTATCCTGTTCGGTTCTTTTGGTTTTCGATTTTCAAAATACTCTTTCTTCCTCACTTCCCCGAATTCAAAAATCAAAATTGACGATCCGCGTTGTAACACCTCCCCCCGGACTGTGTGTTCCGGAAAGTTATCTTTCAATCGTTCGGCAGACAGCATCGGCGCTGGAATCAGTCCATCTTCTTTCTGCGGCGGATTCCGAATCGCATTTGAAGCAAATTGAAGACCGGTTGAACGCACTGGAAGGCGAATTGCACGGCCACCTGAAACAGGCGGGTTTTTCGAATGAAAACGTTTTGATCTCTCAACATCAGGAGGTGTTCGCCCGCTGGCTGGGTCTGAATCCCGTGGCGACCTTCCGGGGGCGCGACACGGAAACGCCCGGCTCGATTCAATCGGCGCTGGAACGGGCCGGAAAAAATCCGGTTCGATGCGTCATCGCCAATCGGCAGGAGGGAACAGAACTGGGAGAATCGCTGGCCAAACGATTTTCCGTTCCGTTGATTGTCTTTAGTAACTTTCCCGAATCGACTGAGGAAGGCAGGGTTCCAACGGCATTCGATTCCCTTGTCCGCGGCAATGTCCAACAACTTGATAAAGCGGTTCGCTGATGGCAGAGGTGGAATTAGAGGCCCGCGATCTTGTTATAGTCCGATCAGGCAAAGAGATCCTTCATATCGATCACCTGCGGATCAAACCGGGACAACTGGTTCACCTGATCGGGGCCAATGGAGCAGGAAAAACGACGCTGATGCAAACTTTCTGCGGTTTGCTCAAGCCGACGCGGGGCAAGGTATGGTTCAATCAGGTTGACCTCTACGGCCTGAACGTATGGCAACGATGTCGATTGCGTCGCCGAATCGGATATATTCCACAGTCGGCGGAATACAACACGGATTTGCCGTTTACGGTTCGGGAGGTCGTGGCGATGGGCCGAGCAAGCGTTCAGCCGCTTCTGCGAGGATTATCCGGACTCGACTTTGAGCAAGTGGACGAGTGGATTCATCGGCTGGGCATGACGGATCATCGAGACCAGACCTTTCGCAGTCTGTCCGGCGGGGAACAGCAGAAGGCATTGATCGCCCGAGCCATGGTTCAGGAACCAAACCTGTTGTTGCTGGACGAGCCGACTTCCAATCTGGATTTTCACTGGAAGCAAATGATTACCCAACTCGTTCATCAATTACGGGATCAGATGAAATTGACGGTCCTGATGATTTCGCACGAGATTTCTCTTCTCGAGAGACATATGGAACGAACGATATTACTGGATCGTGGACGAATCCTGGCAGACGACCCGGGAAAAACGATTTATGCGGCCCGGCCGTGGAACAGTTGTATTCCCGCCGGATTCACGGGATCGAGCGAGAGGGGCCACCAACCATGATGTTCGAGATGCCGGACGGAATGTAAACCGATGGATTCGTATTTCTACTGGATTGTTCTGGCCGGGGCCGTGGCGGGGGCAAGCACGGGCTTTCTCGGAGTCTATATCGTCGGGATGCGCATGCCGTTCATTGGAACCTGCATCTCTCATGCGGCGATGGCGGGAACCGTACTTTCGTATTTGGTCGGCATGTGGCCGTCAGCGGGAGCGATGGTCTTATCGGTGATCTGCGCGATGTCTCTGGCAACCATCCCCCCGGGTCGAGCAAGACTGGATACCAATGTCGGTTTGGGGATCGTGTTTTCGTTGATGCTGGGCTTAACCTTTTTGGGCATTGGTTTCATGGAAACCAGTCGATCCGAAGTCTTCGGCCTCCTGTGGGGAAACATTCTCTTTGTCGATGCGGACGCTTTATTGACCATCCTATTAATAGCGGCAGTATTAGCTCTATTTTCATGGTATTTCAATAAAGAAATGAAAGCGATTTTGTTCAGTCGATCCATCGCCTCGGCAACGGGGATTCATGAACGTTTCGTCTATAGTTTGTTTCTGGCATTGTGCGGAATCACCTTATCGGTAAATCTTCGATTCGTCGGCGGATTAATGATTTTCAGTTTGATCACCAACCCGGCAGCGGCGGCCTATCAAATTTGTCGGGGCCATCGAACGGTGGTTATCACCGCAACACTGTTTGGAATGGCGTCAACTGTGTTTGGATTTCTCGCCTCGTTCTATCTGGACCTGCCAACGGGGGCGTGCATTGTCATCACCAGTACAGTAATCTTTGGATTGTCCGCGGCTTATCGAAAAATCCGCATGTCCGAGTAAGCGCCGGGGCGCGGATCGGGGGCATTTTCTGTGGACAGGCCCTGCATAATACGCTATGGTACTGCCCGATGGAAATCAATCCGAATTCGCGATGGATGACGTCATGGAGAAAGACATGAAACGAATAATTGTAGCGATAGTAATGGGGTATTGGTTAATCGGACTGGTATCCATTACCATGGGAGCTATGGAGGAACTGGATTCGTTGTCGGAACTGCCGGATTCGGAAGCTGCGGAGACGCTTGCCGATGTGGCCGACGATCCGATCGCCATCGAACTGGGGATTACCAATATCTACCAGCAGAACATGCGCGGAGGACAAAGTTCCCATAGCGGGCGGGGGCGATTCGCAGGAAGTTACGATGCGATTGTCACCGCGGACATGGAACGCTTGCTGGGGATCCAGGGCGGAGAATTGTATGTGCATGTCGAGGGTTTCTGGCCCAAGGAACAAGGTATCGATGGGGCATCCGTGGGCAGTTTCTTCGGGGTTAACGGCGACGCGATGCCGCGCGATGCCGCCGTCGTGACCGAGTTGTGGTATCAGCAGGCGTTGCTGGATGGCGACCTGCTGCTGCGGATCGGAAAGATGGATCTGTCGGGCGGTTTTGATTGCAGCGGTTGCCCGGTATCGTTCGACTGCAATCGATTTGCCAACGATGAGACATCGCAGTTTCTCAACAGCGCTTTGGTCAATAATCCGACGATCCCGATTCCGTATTATGGTCTGGGGGCTGCGGCCCATTATGCTCCTCATGGAGCGGACTGGTACATCACCGCGGCGGCGGCCGACGCGCAGAACGATCACCGCGAGACGGGTTTTCGGACAACCTTTCACGATGAGGATTATTTCTTCTCGATCGCCGAGACGGGGATCACTCCACGATTGAACTCGACGAAGGGGCCCTTACAGGGCACGTACCGCTTGGGAATGTGGTACGATCCTCAACCCAGTTCGCACAGCGATAGCGCCAAGGAGTATCGCGATAACACCAATTGGTATCTCAACTGCGATCAGATGCTGCTTCGTGAGACGGCCGCCGAAGGCGATGAACAGGGTCTGGGAGCTTTCTTCCGGTATGGCTATGCTCCGTCGAGCCGCAACGACCTGACGCAGTTTGTCAGCGCGGGACTGAGCTACCAGGGATTGATCGAAGGACGCGACGAGGACGTTTTGGCGATGGGGGTTGCTCGCGGATATCTGAGCGATCATGCCAATGTGACGTATCTCGACGATGCCGAGACCGTCTGGGAGATCTTCTACAATGCCAAAGTCACGAGGTGGATGAATGTGAGTCCCTCGCTGCAGTATGTGGTCGATCCCGGCGCCGATTCGGCGAAGAAGGATGCGGTCGTGTTCGGATTGCGGGCACAGATGACATTTTAATTGTTAATTCCGGGATGAAAGGAATATTGTATGCATATGGCCAATGAGTTGATTTCCGTTCCGGTAGCGGCGGGAACGATCGCCATCGCCGGAGGGGGATTGGGATGGATCTGCCGAAAGGTCCGTCAGGAACTGGCCTCGGAAACCGTGGCGATGATGGGCGTTCTGGGCGCGTTTGTGTTCGCGGCACAGATGGTGAACTTTCAACTGCCGCTGATGCCGGGCACAAGCGGCCATTTGATCGGCGCGGTGTTTCTGGCGATCATGCTGGGGCCGTATCTGGGCAGTGTAGTCTTATCGTCGGTAGTTATTCTTCAATGTTTATTATTCCAGGATGGAGGCCTTCTGGCGATCGGATGTAATGTCATCAATATCGCCATTGTTCCGAGTTTTATCGGGTATGCCGTCTATCGATGGATTGGCGGGGACGGTTCCAACCGAAAACGGATGGCTATCGCGGCAATTTTGGGTTGCGTGGTTGCGGCGGAGGCCGGGGCGCTGCTTGTGGTGATCGAAGCCATCATTTCGTCGGTCCTGGTGGTTCCGGCAGGAACGTTTCTGGTCACAATGGCCGGAGTCCATCTGTTGGTGGGATTGATGGAAGGCGTCATTACGCTGGCGATTCTGGGATACATCGCCGCCGTTCGGCCGGAAATGATACCGGGGGTACAATCCTCAAATGCTCTGATGAGCCGCAAGGCGGCCGTTGTCAGTTTGATCCTTCTGACAGTTATTACGGCCGCGGGATTTTCGTTATTGGCATCGAGCCAACCGGACGGCCTGGAATGGAGTTACACCGATCGTCCGAATCAGCCGGATTTCAAACCGTTGATCGCCAATGAGGATCCACGGATTGAAGCCGTGGATTCGTTACACAGCCGAATCGCCCTGCTGCCGGATTACACGGCGCGCGGCGCGATGGAAGAGAATCCCGCATCGGCCGGATGGACAAGTCTGGCGGGAGTGATCGGCTCGGCGGCATGTATGGGATTAATCTGGCTGGCGGCGAGATTATTGCGACCGGCCACAACGAAGGTCTGACTGTGCATCACGCCTATTTAGACAAATACGCAAGCGGCGATTCGTTCTTTCATCGGCTCGATGCGCGAGTCAAGTTTGTTGCGGCGATGACGCTCACCGCGGCGGTGTTGTTATCGGGGCCCCAATCGATCGCGATTTTGTTTTGTTACGCCGTCGGTCCGTTTGCGGTGATTGTATTAGCGGAGATTCCAGTGGGATTTGTTTTTCGTCGCATTCTTACGGTCAGTCCTTTTGTGCTGGTGATGGCGCTGAGTTGTCCGTTGTTTGATCGGGCTATGGAAACGGTATGGGTGGGGCCGTGGATGGTTACGTTGACCAGCGGCTGGCTGCGGGCGGCATCGATCACGGGCAAGTTCGTCGTGACGATGATGACGCTGATGGCCCTGGTGAGTACCACGCGATTCGCGGATCTATTGGCGGGATTGGAACGGATGGGGATGCCTTCCATTCTTGCAATTCAGCTTGGAATGCTGTATCGGTATCTGTTTGTATTGGTCGATCGCGTGCACCACATGCTGCGGGCGCGGGCGGCCAGGACCATCCGGAGGCTGGCATTTCGTCAGGAGCTCGGTATCGCCGCCGCGATGGTCGGGGCGATGTTCATTCGCAGCGTGGAAACGTCGCTGAATATTCATATCGCGATGCAGTCAAGGGGTTTTACAGGTCGGTTTCACAGTCTCAGGCCGATGAAGATGACAAAACGCGACGTGGGATTTTTGCTGGCGACGGGATTATTCATCCTTGCGGTCAGTGCGTGGATCGGGCCTATGGTCAAAGGACAACTTCGATGACGGCAGCGGTAGAGATCGCGAATTTTTCCTGTCGCTATCCGGATGGAACCGTTGCGCTGGAGTGTGTGAATCTGATCATCGATCAAGGCGAACACATTGCGCTGGTCGGTCCCAACGGGGCCGGAAAGTCGAGTATGTTACTGGCTATCGGAGGTTTTCTACAGGGTACCGGGACGATCCGCGTCGGGGGTATCGATGTCTGCCCCGCCAACAGCCGAAAGCTGCGGTCGGTGCTGGGATGTTGCATGGAAGATCCGGACGACCAGTTATTCATGCCGACGCTTTACGAGGATGTGGCGTTCGGGCCTCTGAATATGGGATTGGCAAATGAAGAAGTTCGCGCGCGGACGATGGAAGCTCTACGTCGCGTAGGACTTTTATCGATGGCGGACAAGGCCCCGCATCATCTTTCCGCGGGCCAAAAACGCGCCGCGGCTGTGGCAACGGTGTTGTCAATGTCGCCGAAGATCGTCACGATGGATGAACCCGACGGAAGTCTGGATCCGCGGAATCGAAGAATTCTGGAAGAGTTGCTTTCCGGCCTGACGCAAACGTTGATTATCGCCACCTGTAACATGCGGTTTGCGTTGGCGGTGGCACAGAGAGCCGTGGTAATCAACCAGGGCAAAGTGGTCGCCGATGGATCGGTAGATATTTTGCACAATCCGGACCTGATGCTTCAGAATGGACTGGAAACTCCATAACGGATTCATAATCCAATGGTCATCACATAAAAAATCCCCGGGAAAGCTCGACTGAGGATTATGAGTTTGAAAAGGAAGTTGGATTAATCTCCGGGAATGCTCCAGGCGCTGGTCAGCCAGTAACAGCCAATGATGCTCAGGTCGGTCATGTTCACGACGCCGTCGCCATTGACATCGGCCGAGCAGCCGGAACAGGACTGCATCCATTCTTCTGCGACGACCAGCAGGTCGGTTACATCGACATTGGGATCTCCGGCGATGTCGCCGGGGATAATCGGCTGCCAGACGAGGCGCGGATAATCTTCGCCGTCGCGGATCCGCCAATCGGCCGGATCGCCGTCGATGGAGGCATCGTCAAAGTCCCAACCGGCGGCCGTGAAGGTTACCTTTTCCATCATTTGGGCGGTGTCCAGACCAATATCGCCGTCGATCCCCATTCGGTTGATTTCCTGATTCCAGAAGCAATTCGTGACCGGACCCCCGGCGTAACCCGCCAGCCCGCCGAATGTTACGCCGAAGATGCCGGTGTATGACAACCGGACGGCGCTATAGGAGTTTCGAAGCTCACAGGGAGTGTACAGGGATCCGACCAGGCCGCCAAGAGAGGAAGAGTTCTGGCCGACCACAATCGAACCGTGGGCACAGGAATTTTCGATGATCGACGTCTCCGGATTGGGATTGCCGGCGATCATATCGACCTGGCCCGCCAGGGCGCCGACATGCTGGGTCTTCTCGCCGCCTTCGATCGTTCCGGCGGAAAACGCATGGCGGATTGTGCCTTCGGTGAGCCAGCCGACGATGCCGCCGAGCAAGAAGCCCTTGTCGCCGCTGGAGATGTTGACGCGGGAGGCACAGCTTTCGATCAGGCCGGAAAACTGTTTTCCGACCAGCCCGCCGACTTCTGATAGGGTAGTTTCGGGAGAGTACTCTTCTGCGGCGATACTTCCGGAGACAACGCACAGAGAAAGTTGACTGTTCATCGTCTGGCCGGCGACTGTGCCGATCGAACTACTCTTGCCCAGGGCGGTAATGGAGACATTTTCCATGCGAAGATTTTTAATGACAGCATTCTGAATACACCCGAACAGACCGAGGTAATCGCCGCCGTCTTCGGTGCGGATACTCAAATTGGAAATCGCGTGGCCGTTACCATTGAAGGATCCCGTAAACCGTGTTCCGTCAAAGCTGGTAACTTGCGAAGAAGGAACATTGTCGGGAGCAATTACGGCCTTGTCGAAGATGTATCCGCTCAGATTCAGATCGGCCATCAGGATGAAGCTCTTGCCCCAGTCTTCCGGAGAATTGGAAAGGAACATCAGTTTCTCAACGGAATCGATCGTGTAGGGATTGCCGGCCGTTCCCCCGCCGGCGCCGTATCGGAAGGCGACCAGCCGCGGATAATCGGCGCCATCTTGAATCATCCACACGGCCGGGGTACCATCGACGGAGGCCGGATCGAAGTCCCAGCCGGCGCTGGCATACGGCCAGAGCTGCATCATGTCGGGCGTAGTCATTCCCGTTCCGCCGGCGCTGGAAGACAGGCCGCTGGCCCAGATATCCCAGAAGGAATCGGTTATGATTCCTGACGATGAATTGATTCCGATCAGGCCACCCACAAAGGAAGTCGATGCCCCACAGGTCTCGATATAACCCGTACTGTAGCAGCGTTCGATCGACGAGCCATTGTCACCGACCAGGCCGCCGATTTCGGAGCCGCCGAAGCACGCCAATACCGTCCCCGAACTGTACGAATCGCTCATCTTCCCGCCAACCAACACGCCGGTCAATCCGCCAACCTGGTAACAATCCGTTGTTCCCGAGACCGTGGCGGAATTGAAACATTGATCAATGACGCCCGCCGACACCCCGGTCAGACCGCCGACATTGTTCCATCCCAAAACCGATCCGGAAGAGGCAGAGCGGATGATGCCACAGTTCAACTGGTATCCGACCAGACCCCCGACGGCCCAATGGCCGTACGCATCGGCGGAACAGGAACAATCCTCCAAGGAGATAAATTGGTGGTATTCACCAATGGCGTATCCAACAAGACTCCCGACGGCATAGCTATTATTGCCGGAAAAGCCGCTCGGACTCCAATCGCCGCCGACAACATTGCCTGAACTGGAACAACCGCGGACTAAGGAAGAGTTGATATACCCGGCCAGCGCACCCAGATAATGGCTACTGTCGCCGGTGGCCACGATGAAAGTATTTTGGACCTGAAGATCCCAAATCTCCGCCGTATCAATACGGCCGAACAAACCAAGAAAGTCACCCCCCGAAGAATTATCGATCGTGAGATTGGAAATCGACAGGCCGTTGCCGTTGAACGATCCCGTAAACGAAACCCCCTGGAAATCATCGGCGGATTCGTCAGTATCCGGAGCGATCACGGCCCTGTCGAAGGTGTTTCCGGTCAGGTCGATATTGGCCGTCAGGATGAAATGCTTGTCCCAGTCGGTTGAAGTCGCGGACAGGTACAGCAAGTCGTCAACGGTCGCTATCTGATAGGGATCGTCCAGCGTTCCTTTTCCGCCGCTATAGAGCGGCTGAATCAACTGATACCAGACGAGGGTTGGGTAATTAACACCG
This sequence comes from uncultured Pirellulales bacterium, assembly GCA_964386005.1. Taxonomy (GTDB): domain Bacteria; phylum Planctomycetota; class Phycisphaerae; order Sedimentisphaerales; family Anaerohalosphaeraceae; genus FEN-1350. The sequence continues at coordinate 65,685 of CAYLSB010000014.1, forward strand.
ACCATCATCCATACCGCCGGTGTGCCATCAACATCTTCCGAATCGAAGTCCCAGCCGGCATTGATGAATTCGTCAGCGGTTTGCATCTGGCTGGTGGTCAAGCCGGCGGCGCCGGAGGAATCGGTCGGCCAACCTGCGACATCGTCGTCAAAGAAACTGTAACCGACGATTCCCTGGGGCTGACCGGCAAACGCGCCGATATAATCCATCACATAATCGCGGAGCGTGATCGTCGAAGCGCTGTAGCAACGGCTGACGCCAAAACAACTGCCCGCAAATCCGCCGACACGGGAACTGCCGGAATTGGCGAGAACAGCACAGCGTGCCCAGGAATCAGAGATGATCCCGCCCTGGTACCCCGCCAGCCCGCCCAGATAACGGCCGGCGTAGCGATTGCTGACGGCCGCAGTCGTGAAGCATCGCTCGATAATCCCGAATCCGATGCCGACCAGGCCGCCGGTGTACTGGTGGCCCTCGACGGAACCATTGCTGTAGCATTCCCGCAGCGTACAGTTGACCTGATACCCCACAAGCCCGCCGACATAAATGGTCCCGTGAATCTCGACGGAACTGGAGCAGCGAACCACGGCAAGAGACTCAGAATAATACCCATTGCAGGATCCGATCAGGCCGCCGACATTGAAGCCGACATCTCCTCCGAAGAACGGATCGATCGCTACGGCGTGGATTATTCCGGAGGCGGCGCAGTCCTGCGTGATCCCCATTTCCTGCCAGCCAATCAGGCCGCCGATCTGCTCAGAATAGTCGCCGAGGGCATCGATCAGTAGATTATCCACAATCACCGAGGTCAGGACGGCGCCCTCGGTCCGGCCGAACAGGCCGATGTAGTCGCCGCCGGTGTCATTGTAGATTGTCAGGTTACGGAGGATGTATCCGTTACCATCGAAGGTTCCGGTAAAGGGCGTGCCCTGAAAATCGCCATTGTCGTTGTCTGTATCCGGGGCGATCGGGGCCTTATTGAAGATGGTCCCGGCCAGATCGATGTCAGCCGTCACGATAAAGGCCTTGTCCCAATCAGCAGGGGTGTCGGATAGAAGGAGCAGGTCGTCTTTTGTCGCGATTTGCCAGGGAGTTTGTTCGCTGCCGTCACCGCCGCTGTACCGATTCAAAACCGGTTGCCAGTCCAGGGCCGGATAGGTGGAACCATCCAATGCCATCCGCCATACGGCCGGGCCGCCATCACTATCGTCGAAATCCCAACCGGCATCGGTGTACATCGACAGAGTTTTCATCCAGGACGTGTTTCGACCTTCGCCCATCGCGCTGAAGGTGATGCCGGAGGTCTGAATATCCCAGAAATTGGCTGTGTCTTCGTAGGTCACCCCGTGGCCCGGATAGGTTCCGTCAATATAGGCCTGTCCGCAAAAACCGCCGTCAGCGCTGATCGTCGCCAAAACATGGCCGACGGAGTAGCACCGGATGATCTTGCCCCGGTCGTCCACTCCGCAGAATCCGCCGATGCCAAGGTCACCGTCGACGCCCCCGGTCGCATACGAATCGCTGATCGTTCCAGTGTTGGCCCCGCACAGACCGCCGACATAATATTGTCCGGCGACATCGCCAGTCGCATACGACTGGAGGATGGTGCCCCAGTTCCCGCCGCACAGGCCGCCGAGCTTGTAAGACGAACCCGACCATTTGCGGTTGACTGTGACCGCCGCATAGCAATACTGGATTGTTCCCGCCGAACTGGCATACTTGCCGTTACTGCCGCACAGTCCGCCGGTGTCGGATTGACCTGCTACCAGACCTGTGGCGAAGGAATGGGCAATCGTCCCCGATTCATTGTGCCCGCACAGTCCGCCGACATAGTATTTGCCGATGACATTTGCCTCCTGAACGAAGCATCCGTCGATCAGGCCGTCCGACCGGCCGCACAGGCCGCCAATATACTCGGTATCCCATCCCGTGATGATGGTCACATTCTCCAATCCCAGATTCTCTATGACGGCGCCGACGCCGATCGACCCGAACAGGCCCAGATACGAATAATCCTGGCTTTGAGTATTGATCGTCAGATTTGAAATCGTAAAACCGTTGCCGTTGAAATAGCCGGCAAACTCGGGGCCTTCAAACGACGCCGACGAATAAGTATTGGTGTCCGGGGCGATAACCGCCAGCAGAAATGTGCCATCGATGCCTGGCCCCTGTTCGAACAGATCGATATTCGCCGTCAGCTTGAAATGTTTCGTGTAGTCGTCGGGGGTATCGCCCAACTGGATGAGGTCGGCCGCAGTGGCGATCTCGTAGGGAGAATCGAATGTTCCATCTCCACCGGTGTAGCCAAGAGCGAAAGATGCAAGGGAAAATAGATAGACAAACACTATGATCGCATGTTTGATGCACTTCATCGTTTTACCCATCTCCGAAAAATGCGATTGGTTAATCACCCAGATCCAAAACAAATCTACAGAATATATACTATATCAAATAGAACGATCAAAATCAAGAGCCGGGTTCTGATTTCGTGGGAGGAAAACCATCCAGCGAGGATCGTAACCTGTTTTTCGACTCAATTTCCGTCGAATCATACCGGCGGGAATATCTTACTCCGACAACGGCAAGAGTTCGACCTTGCGGAATTCGACGGGGTGGCTTTCGGCCTGAAGGGCGATGTAACCCTCATGGAGCATCAGGCCCAGTTGGTTCTTCAACCGTTTGGCATCGGCATCGTTCATGTCAAGTTGCGGCTGACTGTATTCCAAAACCTTTTCGCCGTTGATGAAGTGGCGGATGTCGTCGTTGCCGTGGACCTCGACCTCGATGGTGACCCACTGGTCGCCGTGGTAGGTCTTGGAGGTCGAGATGGTACAGTGCTGGGTCACAAGCTTGCCGTCGATGACCACATTCGTACCGGGCGTGCAGAGATTGCCGGTGGATCGTTCGTCGGTGCCGTTGCCCCCGAGGAGCTGGACCTCGATGCAGACGGGGAAACTCTGGTCCCTGGTCATCGTCGCCGGCGGCTGACAGTGCAGCATCAGGCCGCTGTTGCGAAAGGCCCAGCCAGGACCGCCGGGCGTCTGCTCGCCGGTGAAACGGTATTCGGCACGAAGGCGGTAGCTGGAAAACTTATCCTTGTAGAATAGGTGGCCGAAGCGGTCGTCGTACTTGTCGTATTGATCGAAGGCCATCTTCATTACGCCATCTTCGACGCGGAAGGTGTGGCCGAAGTTGACGCCGAGATCATACTTGGCAATCTTGGGCGTCCAGCCGTCGAGATTCCTGCCGTTAAAAAGCTGGATCCATTTTTCGCCGCCCTTATCGGCCTGCTGCGATGCGCAGCCGCTGATCATGGTCAAAACGACAAGCAGGATAATCATGTTGAGTACACAAAATATTCCGGATCGATTGCGATTTAGATAATTCATGGTCCTGGCTCCTGATTGAGTTTATATTGACTTTCGACGGGATTGTATCGCCGAACAAGGATTTGTCAAAACGATTTGTTGACGATCATTCGCACGACCGGACGCGTTCCAAAGCGTCTGGAAAAGCGTGTCGAAAACGGATTGAGGGGTATATTCCGCACAGGGCAAATCTGTTTCCCCCTTTATTATGCGTAAAAAGTCTTGGAATACGATTAGAAACCGAACACCAATTATTTGAGCACACTATCTCATTGACCTCTCAACAATGGCGTTGAAAGTAACAGAGTAAATTTGAGGCTCGTCGTTCATGGACCGAAAACTTTTCCCTGCTTAATGTACTCTACCCACTCCTTCGCGAATTCTCGATATCGCGAATTAGGTTTTGACACATAATCCTCAAGATAGGGCAGAATTTTATCGCCACAGGAAGTGATAGGTCCGCCTATATCAAATAGACCACCAGCATCCCACCAAAATTCATCTAACAAACCAACAAGAACTTTCATACTCTCATCTGTCCCTAAACCTGCAAGCCGAGCAGGAATTCCTGTGTCAAGATCTACCATTAAATCTCCTTCTCGGTCATCTGGACAAAAGTTGTCTTTGTGGAGTCTGTACCATGCTTTAAGTCGATAATCCGCATAGTACAATAACTCTCGCAATATGATTGGGTCTTCAATCGGTTCGAGGAGATTTTGTGTGAGCTTGTATCTGTCGGGGCCGAGGGATTGATAGGATGAATCTATCAATTGTCTGCAACCATAAGCTTGCTCCAAAGAAGACATGATTCGTTCTACTTCTTTGGATGCATTCATGACATAGTTATAATTAGTCAGAAGTTGCTCATTTGAAGGCACCGCGAAATGATTCACGGAATTTGTCATAATCTTCTTATTTTTAGAAGTCGCGCCAGAAGACATGAAATCCCCCATCCACTTTTGATTTACAGCCAGATAAGCAATTCCCAAAAGAACAATGCATATTGCTGTTATGGTTATTGTGTATCTTATGGCCATAATTACCTCACAATAAAAATCCAATATAAGGAAAACTATGGAAAGCCACCATTTTTTTATGCTTCCTTTGTGCAGTTCCAGTGGAGAACTTCTTTTCCGGCACCCGCGAGGTTAAGGGCGAAGAAGTCTGCACCGGTGAGATGCTCGCGCGAAAAGGAAGTCGTCAGGGTAAGGCATTTAGCGTCGGAGGTCTTGGCTATAGTTTTGGTCGATCGAGACATGATACTATTTTTCCTTCAATTCTTTGCGGGAATTCGGCGGAAGGAAATTGTCCGAAGACACGACGCGTTTTCCGGTTTTTTCTTCCAGTTCCAGTCGGGCCTTTTTGGCGATGGCCCCGCCCTTTTGCCCGGCCACTTTATTTTCCGGGACACCCCGGGCGTTTGTGCTTTCGGCGATCTGGCGGGTGGATAGTTCCGCCAGGGCTGTAAAGATTAGCTCAGCTTCGCTCATGTGGTCGCGGAGATTCTGCGATTGGAGGCCTTTGATGCGTTTGTGCTGCTGGACGGAAACGCCGGACCACTCCTGGTGAATAATGTTGGTCAGCAGGGCGAATTCCTGTTCCTCGGTGATATCGTGGTCTTTCCAGTAATCGGTAAGCTTGTTGCGGGTTTCCTGTCCCATCATCCGCTGCTGGATCCATTTTTGGCTGCGGCCGTGTTTTTGCCATGTCTCCCGTGCCCGGTCGAGGGACCGCGCCGGGTCGATCATCTCCTGCATCCGTTCATGGCCGACCTTGGCCAGCCAAAGCTTGATCGGTTCGGCCCGGGGACTGGGGACCGACTGGATCAACCGCAACAGGGTTTCGACATCGGCGACATCAGTGAGGCGCATTTTACCGTCTTCAGCAGGCAATTTCAACCGGTGACAATTTGTCACCGATTCACTTTCTTCCTTGCCGAGTCGTTCTTTGAGCTTGTTCCAGTATTTCCGGGCGGCCTGAAAATCGGGTTGCCGGATCAAGACCCGGATGATGTCCACGACCGAAAAGAACCATGTGTCGGTTGTTTCATCATACAGGCGACGGATTTGGTAATCTTCAAACAGGGCCAGATTGCTCTTCATGATAGCTCCGAAATGGCAGGTTGAATAGACGAAGGAATCGGCGGACAGTACCCGTATGCCTTGAGAGGCGGCGCCGGAAATGGATTGTATGGAAACAGGTCATACACACTCCTTATCGAGGGATATTGTAGGCGAATCGATAGGCCCGGACAAGGAAAATCCAGAAGTAGCTCAAGCGTCCCGCTTGAGCAGTATCATCACAACCGAGAACGGTTGTGCTACGACTGGTTTCCGGGCAAAGAGCAGAATGGCACGAATCAAAAAAGGGGTCAAACCCTCAACCGATTTAAAGGGTTCGACCCCTGTTTTTGTAACCAAGGGCACACACCGTGTGCCTCTGACACAACCCAGGACGGCTGTGCTAAGACTACACTATTATCACCAGTTCAGTACATCATCTCCTGCACCGGCGAGGTTGGGAGCGAAGAAGTCTGCGCCATGGAGTTGTTCGCGCGAAAAGGAGGTCGTCAGGGCCAGGCACTTGGATCCGGCCGCTTTTGCTGCGGCGACACCGCTGACGGCATCCTCGACGACGAGACACTCGGCAGGCAGAAGGTTTAACCGCTTTGCCGCCAGGAGAAAGATTTCCGGGTCGGGCTTTTTGTGGATGACATCCTCGCCGACGACTACCGTATCGAACGATTCCCACTCCAGTCCGATCTCGCGCAGGTTGCCTTCGACCTTGCGGCGGTCGGCACTGGAGGCGACGGCGATCTTTTTGCCGAGCTTGCGGCAATGGCCGATGAATTCGTGCACGCCCGGCAACGGCCGTAAAGCTCCGCGGATAATTTCCAGGTAGATGTCGTAGGTGCGCTTCTTGATCTTGTCAATATCGATAGGGAAATTGTATTTTTCGGCCACGCCGCCGAGGTAGCGGTTTTCGCCCATGCCGACAAACGGCATAAAATCCTCGGGCTTGACCTTCAGGCCCAGTTCGGCATACATCATGCATCCGGCCTTGCAGATGAAGGGCTCGGAATCGACGAGCACGCCGTCCATGTCGAAGATTACGCCGTGGGGAAGAATGGATTTTGTTGAAGTCATTGTTCTGTTCCAACCTGTTGAATGATCATGTCTACGGAAGATGACACTGAAACAAGTAACTCGCAGAAATCGCTGGAAACAGATGGATTCTGCTTTTCCACCACGGCCTTTAGGGTGGCTACGACCGCCTTGAGGCGGGATAGATGGGATGGATCGGTTTTCCAAAAGCTCGTTGGGACGACTGAGACAACGGAATCAAGTAAATCTCCAGGATAATAATCTCCTTCTGCCAAAGGATATGCCTGAAGCATATCCAGAGCCATGGGGACAAGGTAAAGGGGGCTTATGCCCTGTAGTAGCATGATTCGGAGGTCTTCGATGGAGAAATTCTTGAGAGGTATTTTTCGTAACTGATAGCATGTCTTAACCAGATGGGAATCATACTCAGGAGATTCCCAAACCGAACCTTCAAGTTCCTCAAGCGTTTTTGTTTGATCGATTTTCATAAGATAACTGTCCTCAATATAGGAACTGAGTTACAATAAACTCCCATTAGAAAAGGAGCAAGGATGAATCGAAGAGAATTTTTGCAGTACGCCGGGGCAAGTATTGCGACGCTTTCGCTGTCGGGATGCGGATCATCGCGTGCATCTGTAACGCTGAAGTCGAAGCCGAACATTATCTTCATCATGGCCGACGATCTCGGCTGGCAGGAGCTCGGCTGCTACGGCCAGAAGAAGATTCGGACGCCGAACATCGACCGAATGGCCACCGAAGGCATGCGATTCACCGATTACTATTCCGGCTCGCCCGTCTGCGCGCCATGCCGATGCGTCCTGATGACGGGCAAGCACAGCGGGCACGCCTACATCCGCGACAACCACGAGGTTGGGACGTGGGAATCTTTCGAGGGGCAGTTGCCGTTGCCGCAGGGAACCGAGACCATCGCTTCGATGCTGTCTCGACAGGGCTACGCGACGGGCGCTTTCGGCAAGTGGGGTTTGGGCGGAGTCGATTCAACGGGCGATCCGCTGAATCTGGGATTTGATCGGTTCTTCGGATACAACTGCCAGCGGCATGCCCACAACCTATATCCGGAATACCTGATTGACAATAAAGATAAACGAATACTCGAGGGCAATGCCGCCGGCCCGACGGGAATACACTATGCGCCCCAGGTCTGTGCCCAAGAAGCGTATTCCTTTATCCGAGCCAACAAGGACCGGCCGTTCTTTGTGTATTTCCCCACCGTCATTCCGCATCTGGCCCTGCAGGCGCCGCAGGAGGAGATTGACCGCTACAAGGGATCATGGCCGGAAACGCCGTACACGGGAAAATCGTATCAGCCGCATCCGACTCCGCGGGCCTGTTACGCGGCCATGATCAGCATTCTGGATCGGCAGGTCGGCGAGTTGATCGCGCTATTAAAGGAATTGGTCCTTGATGAAAAGACCATCATCTTTTTCACTTCAGACAACGGGACGACTTCCGTGAAAGAACAGGTGGACTCCGACTTTTTCGAAAGCGTGGGTCCGCTTCGCGGATTAAAAGGTACCGTGTACGAGGGCGGCATTCGAGTTCCGATGATCGCCCGATGGCCGGGCCGAATCCGGCCGGGGACGGTTACGCATCTGCCTTCGGTTCATTACGATGTAATGACCACGCTGGCCGAGCTGACGGGAACAGGAATTCCGACAGAAACGGATGGGATCAGTTTTCTGCCGACCTTACTGTCGAAACCTTCCGAACAGAAAGAGCATGAGTTTCTGTTTTGGGATTTTGCCGGGTCGGGCGGACAACTGGCCGTTCGGATGGGTAAATGGAAAGGTGTCAAACGAGGCATCAAAAAAAATCCCGATGCGCCGCTTGAACTGTATGATCTGGAAAACGACATTGCCGAACGGAATAATGTCGCGGCTCAATTCACGGACATAGCGGAAAAGATGGAACACATCATGCTAAGTGCCCGAAGCCGAACCGATATCGAACGGTTTCGGTTCGGCAAATACCCTCAAGATTCTATCTGAAAAGATTGATTTATGCCGATATCTCTCATACAGTATCGTTGATCCGGGCAACCGTGGAATATTTCGACGATTTTTATGTTGATTGGGCAATCGGATTTTGCGAAAAAATGGATGGTTTGTCACAAACGCTTCGTCAGAGCGTCTGAATGAATAAACCGGCTCGATGTGCGTCTTTGGTAGAAGTAGCGGGCATGCGAACCCATACGGTTTTCTGAAAGGGAAGGTTATGGAATGGTTCAAGGAATTTCTTCGCCCCGAAGTGCTATGGTTTCTGATTGGCGTGATTCTGCTGGTCATGGAGCTGATGGTTCCGGGATTGATCATCTTTTTCTTCGGTCTGGGCGCCTGTTTTACGGCGGCGATCTGTTATTTTTACCCAACGATCACTCTGAACATGCAGATTATTCTCTTTCTGATCGCATCCATCGTGTTTCTCGTTTGTCTGCGATGGTGGCTGAGGAAAATCTTCAGCGGCCTGACCGCCACCAAAAAGGAATTGGGTGAGCATCGCAGCGAATTCATCGGCGAAAAGGCCACCGTCATTGAAGCAATCGCCCCCGGCCGTCGCGGCAAGGTGGAGTTTCACGGCACCGACTGGCAGGCCGAAGCCGAACGAACCATCGAACCCGGTACGGTCGTTGAGATCATCGGTCAGGACAATATCGTGTTGAAGGTTCAATAACCTGGTTCCCTATGGAGCAGAAAGGAGCAAAACCATGAATCTATTGGCAGCAGGAAGTTCCATTAATCCCGTGAATCCCTGGACGATTATCCTCGGAATCATCGTACTTGGCGTCGTCATCGCGTTTCTGAAGTACATACGTATCGTTCCGCAGCGCTATGCGTTCATTGTCGAGCGGTTGGGCAAGTATCACGCCACTCTCGAAGCGGGACTGCATGTTCTGATCCCGTTCATTGATCGCGTGGCGTATCGTCACACGCTCAAGGAACAGGCCGTCGATGTACCGCCGCAACAGTGCATCACGCGGGATAATATCGCCGTCGAGGTGGATGGCATTCTCTATATGCAGGTCGTCGATCCACAGAAGGCCTCGTATGGAATCACCAATTACCTGTTTGCCTCCACCCAGCTCGCCCAGACCACCATGCGTAGCGTGATGGGCAAGCTCGATCTCGACAAGACCTTCGAGGAACGCGAGATCATCAACAGCTCCATCGTTACCGCGGTCGATAAGGCGTCGGACCCGTGGGGTGTCAAGGTCACGCGATACGAAGTGAAAAACATCCAGCCGCCGCAGAGTATCCGCGATGCGATGGAAAAACAGATGCGGGCGGAACGCGAGAAACGCGCCCTCATCGCCGAGTCCGAAGGCGACAAGCAGGCCAAGATCAACCGTGCCGAAGGTCAAAAGCAGGAAGTGATCGCCTACTCCGAAGGCGAAAAAATGAAACGGATCAACGAAGCCGAGGGTCGCGCCTCGGAAATCCGCAAGATCGCCGAGGCCACCGCCGAAGGGATCCGCGCGATCGCCAAGGCGATCAACGAGCCCGGGGGCACCAACGCCGTCAACCTGCGGGTGGCCGAACAATATCTCGGCGAGTTCGGCAAGCTGGCCAAGGCCAACAACAGCATGATCATTCCCGCCGACCTGGCCGATATCGCCGGGATCATCAAGTCCGCCACGTCGGTTATCACCACGCCGGGTCATGCGGCCGCAGCGACGACCAAATAATTAAACCTTCTGCAAGCAGACAGGGGCGGTTTTTAGACCGCCCCTTTATATTTCGTGCGCCCGGCAGGGCGTACCTGCTTGGAGATGCAAGTTCTCTATAGGCCCGGCAGCGGGAACTATTAGCCGG
>CAYLSB010000015.1:0-72154 GCA_964386005.1 uncultured Pirellulales bacterium
ATTGTAATTAATGAAGTTATAAGAAAATCAAAATTCAACAACCGGACAGCAGTGGGAAAGCGGATTGATATGATGATACGATTGGCTCCAAACCGGATGATGTTATTGATCGTGTTCACGATAACGATGTTTCGGGCATTGCCGGTCTATTCTGCCGACCAGCCGCAGTGGGGCCAGGCGTGGACTCGCAATCAGATATCCTCCGAGACCGGTTTGCCCGATTCTTTCAATCCTGACTCCGGAACCAATCTCAAATGGAAGGCCGATCTGGGCACCGAAACCTACTCGACCCCGATTGTTGCCGGCGGCAAGGTCTTCATCGGGACCAACAACAATCGGCCGCGCGATCCGCACCACACAGGCGACCGAGGCATCACGATGTGTTTGAAGGAATCCGACGGTTCGTTGTGCTGGCAGCTTGTCTCGGAGAAGATCGGTACAAAGGATGTGTATCTCGACTGGCCGCGGGCGGGAAACTCGTGTCCGGTGACGGTTGAGGGGAACCGCGTCTATACCGTTACCAGCAGCAATATCGTCGTCTGTCTTGATATTCTTGGCCTTGCCAACGGAAACGATGGGCCATTTCAGGATGAAGCGCATTTTGCGACACCGGCGGATAAAGACCCCGAGATCCTGTGTGAGATCGACGCCGATATCATCTGGGCTTTCGATATTCCCTCGCAAGCAGGAACCTATCCGCACGATGCGGCGCATGCGTCGATCCTGATCGACGGGCCGTTTCTCTATCTGAACACCTCCAACGGCGTTGACAACACGCACCGCAAGATCCGCAAGCCGGATGGGCCAAGCTTGATTGTGCTGGACAAAGCCACGGGTCGGTTGCTGGCCAAAGACAATGAGGGGATCGGACCGCGGATTTTCCACTCGACCTGGTCGTCGCCGGGTATCGGTACAATCGGCGATCAAAGGTTTGCATATTTTGCCGGCGGTGATGGCGTTGTTTATGCGTTCGAGCCGCTCAAGAACATACCGCTGGAAGGAACCGTTGCGATTCTGAAGCGGACTTGGATGTTCGACCCGGACCCAACCGGTCCCAAGGAAAATGTCAGCCAGTATCTGACCAATCGTGAAATCAGTCCGAGCAATATCAAGGGTATGGCCGTGTTCGACTCCGGGCGCATGTATGTGGCCGTCGGCGGAGATATCTGGTGGGGTAAAAATCAGGCGTGGCTGAAGTGTTTCAAGGCCGAGGGAGAGGGGGATATTTCGTCGTCGGCTCTCGTCTGGTCGTATGATCTTAACCGTCATAGTTGCTCAACTCCTGCCGTTTTCAACGGAATGGTATTCGCGGCCGACACCGAAGGTCTATTCCATTGTGTCGATGCCGAGACGGGCAAAGCCGTTTGGACACATGATCTTGGCGGAGAGATTTGGGCTTCACCGATGGTGGCTGATGGCAAGGTCTATCTCGGAAATCGCAAAGGTGAATTGTACGTCTTTGCCGCCCAGAAGGAAAAAAAACTCTTGGCGGAAATCAAACTTGACGACCCGATCTCCGCCACCGTTACCTGCGCCAACAAGACTCTCTACGTCGCCACCAACAAAACCCTTTACGCCGCGACCATAAAATAATCTCCCCCGATGAAATTCTTGCCGAAACATTCCATTCAATATATCGAGAAATATCGGGATCTCAGGGAGCAACTCGATCGGACGATCGAACATCTGGAGTCGATTCATCGAGCCCAGATCGTCTGTACTCGCGGCTGCTGCGATTGCTGCATGAACCTGTCAGTTTTCGCGGTGGAATTTTCCTCGATTGTGGATGAATTATCCCGCACCGATACAGGTTTAATACGATTCGATCCGGACCGATCGTGCGGATATCTGGAAGAGGGGCTGTGTCGCATCTACCCCTCTCGGCCGATCATCTGCCGTACACACGGCCTGCCCGTCGCGTTTGAAAGCGAATCCGAACCCGGCCGAATGGAGGTTTCATTTTGCCCGAAAAATTTCACTCACGCTGATCCGGACGAATTGGATTTCAGTCCCGAAAATACACTGGATCTTTCCGAACTCAACGAACAGTTGTGCCGGATCAATAATGAGTTTCTCGATGCCTGTCACACTCATGGCATTGAAATGCCGGTGCGAATCGAAATGAAATGCTTTCCGGATACGCTCCGTCAATCATCCGATGGATGTGGATGACGCACTTTGTTTCTTCATCCGAAGATGAAACACATACAACACGACGACCGCGGCGAGTTGGCCCGCGATGGAAAACCCGATCAATCCGGGTAGCCAATAATCATAGAGCAATCCCATCACAGCGCTGCCGATAAACCACGCGATACCGAAACCCGTATTGAATACCCCGAAGCCCGTTGCGCGTCGATCCTTCGGGACCAGACCCGCCACGACCGCACGCACAACCGACTCGACCGCGCCGAGACCGATTCCCCACAGAACAAGCCCTGCGATAATCCAGGCCAGGTTCTGCGAAAACGCCAGGGCGGCAAATCCCGACGAGATCAGAAACGCGGTGATCAATACCGGAATGCCGATTCGATCGTATAACCGACCGAAGATCAGCGCGGCAATCGCATCGACGCCCATCGTGCCGGCATACAACAGGGGGATCCACTGGTCGCTGACCAGCTCATACCGTTTGACGTGAAAGGCGACCAGCGGGAAATCCGCGTACGCCGCCGCGACAAGTCCGATGGCAACCAGATACAAACCAAACAGCGGAGAAAATTTTCCCGTCCCTTCTTTACCGTACCTGGCTTCAAGTTCCTGCGGGCGCGGATAGATTATTTTAGCGGTGATCAATATTGACAATGCAAGGACTGCCGGAATCGCCAGAACTCCATAGGCCGCGATATAACTTTTTTTCCAGGCCAAAATCACAGCGACCAGAATCGGCCCGGCCATTCCCCCGATCTGGTCCATCGCCTCATGCAGTGCAAAGCCCCACCCGTGTCCGACGGCGCTTGTGGCGTGGGAGAGCATCGCGTCGCGTGCCGGCGTTCGAATGGATTTGCCGATGCGTTCCAGAAGGATGAGAACGAGGGCGATATCCCATCGGCCGGCAAGTGCCATCGCGGGAACGGCCAACAGATTTACGCTGTACCCGATGATTGTGAAGGTCCAGTACCGTTTGGTTTTGTCCGAAAGCACGCCGGAAATGATTCGAAGCCCGTATCCGAACAGTTCGCCAAGACCCGCGACAATGCCGACGGCGGTGGCCGAAGCGCCGAGTATCTTCAAATAAGGTCCATTGATGCCGCGGGCGGCTTCATAGGTGACATCCGCAAAAAGACTGATCAGTCCCAGGAGGATGACAAACCAGACGGCTTTTTTTCGGGGCAGATCCATGATCGTCTCTCACGCTTGCTGGGAATGCCGATAGGCGATCACATTGACCTTTTCGAGGGTTACCAATCCTTCCCCGATCAGGCCGTCCAGTTCCGGAAGCCATGGATGAATCCGTTCCGGTTTATCCACGATTTCGATTACGATGGGAAGATCTTCGGACAGTCGAAGTATTTTGGATGTATGGATACGGCTGTTGGCGCCAAAACCCAGACAACCCTTGAGGACCGTCGCTCCGGCCAATCCTTTTTTTCGGGCGGATTCGACGATGACTTCGTACAGCGGGCGACCGTGGACTTTGTCACTTTCACCGATGAAGATTCGCAACAAATCCGCTTCCGAAGGCAGTTTCATAAAATACTCCTTACACCATCCGACCGACCGCCATGCCGCCGATCAACGCCGCGATTCCGACGCCGTTATGGACAAGGAAATTGGCCAAGGCGTATAGCCATTGAGAATCGCCGATCAGATTGGATGTTTCAAACACGAAGGTGGAAAACGTAGTAAAAGCACCGAGAAAACCGATGAACACGACGGTTCGAATTTCCGGCCGGGTATGAATTCTCGATTCCATCAAAATCCAAAGTAAACCGAATACGAAACATCCGAGAAGATTTACAACAAGAGTTCCCCACGGAAACCCCGCCCCGGCCAATCGCTGGACCAGTCCCCCCAGTCCATATCGAGCCAACGTTCCCAGCGCGCCGGCGATTGCCAGGTAAATGATTCTATCCATTGTTATTTGAGGAGTTCGTCGATTTTGGCGGCGATTTCTTTTTTGGCGGTCAGTCCGGTCCATCGGAAGACTACCTGTCCCTTGTGGAAGAGGATCATGGTGGGAATAGCGGAGATGGAATGCTCGATGGCGGCGTCGCGATGGTCGTCGGTGTTGACCTTGGCGATGACGGCCCGTCCGGCGTAATCCTTGGAAAGTTCTTCGACGATGGGGGCCATCATACGGCAGGGGCCGCACCAGGGCGCCCAGAAATCCACCAGTACGGGCTGCTCGGCTTCCACGGTTTGCTTAAAGTTCGCATCGGTTAGTTCAACGACATTCCCTGCCATGGGCAATCCTTTCGTTCAGTAAATATTACCAAATCCTGTTCGTAAAGCATTATACTCGTCCGAGGCGGTCGGTCAAATGGAAATCGGCAAACTGTTGGCATGCTGTGATTACGTCATGGCTTCATCGGAAGCCAAGGGGCAAGAGGACTCGGGTTTGGGAGATTCGGATGAATTCGGTTGGGCCGGCAATTCGATGATGGGAATTCGCGGGTGGATTTCCGCAACGGGAGTTTCGACGGCGGACTTGGTTTCGTCGATAGGAGTGAATATTACGGCGACATCCGGTGACGAATCATCATCGAAGATCGGTTCCTCCGGGAGATCTTCTTCGTCATTGGGCTCGGCGAGGGCTTCGGCGGATGTCGAGTCCGGTTCGATCCGAAGCGACGATTCGTGTGCCGATTCCGCCTCGGCGGCATAGATCGCTTTTGGAACAGCTTGTTCGGCGGGTTCGTCGGTCAAGGCGCGAACATGGATCGATCCCAGCGGCTCGGGCTGTTCGATCCAGATCAGGTGCAGGCGGATCAATTCGAGCATGCCGAGAAACAAACCAATCATGACCAGCCGGTTGCCACGATCTTTGAAGATCTGTTCCATGGTCATGGGGCCTTCGGTCTGGAGGCGATGAAGGATTTCTATCTGGTAGAGGTCGATGGGCGTGTCGTCGGAAATATGTTCATAGCTCTGGTAATTGCCAACGCTCTTGAGAATGCCCTCGAAGACCTCCAACAAGGTCCATAGACTGACCTGGTCGAGATCGACTTCCGGTTCGACATTCCCCTTTAAGCCGGCGAGAATGAGGTCGGGCCGGGTGAACCGATCTCCGCGAATTTCGGCCGAAGACTCGAGCCGATTGGCGGCGTCTTTGAATTTCTTATATTCGAGAAGCTGGCGGACCAGTTCCGCTCTGGGATCGAGCATTGGGGTATCGCCCTCTTCGTCGGCGGAAACGGCCGGCAGAAGCATGGCCGACTTGATTTCCATCAGCGTTGCGGCCATCACGAGAAAATCGCCGGCCAGATCGATATCGAGATCCTTGAGAATCTCGATATATTTGATGTATTGTTCGGTGATCCGGGCGATGGGGATATCGTAAATATCCACTTCTTCCTTGCGGACCAGATACAACAGGAGATCCAGCGGTCCCGAAAACACATCCAGATTGACGCGATATTCGCTCACGTCGGCTCTCCTGGTTCGCTGTCGAACAGACCGTCAACATCGACGGGGGGCTGCCGATCCATCTCGGCCAGGATGGATTTGGCTTTCTCGAAATCACCGGCCAGAACCTGTAATTGGATGCGAACTTCCTGAATGGGGGGCATATTCGCGATCAGATCGCCCCCGACAACGGCCACTTTCAATCCGGCCGATTCCAGCGCCAGCTTGGCGATTTCGGCGTCGAAATCGTTTTCATATTCCGCAACGGTTATTAACGACTCGTTCTCTCTCATGGTTAAAATCCTAATCCTGTAACCTGTCGTACCCTGTCGATGGTTTTTCGGGCCACGACACGGGCCCGTTTTCCCCCGTCGTCGAGTACGTGTAAAACCGCATCGCGATCCTTTTCCAGATCGGCGCGTTTTTCCCGATAAGGTCGGAAGTACTGCAGCATCAGTTCGGCGACGCGCTTCTTGACGGTGCCATAGCCGGTTCCGCCCTTGCGATATTTTTCTTCCCATTCCCGGAGTTCTTCGGCCGTTGCTACCAGCTTTAACAGAGCGAAAATATTACATTTGTCGGGATCTTTCGGTTGTTCGACCGGAGTCGAATCGGTCACGATCTTCATGATCTTGCTTTTAACGGAATTCTCCGGTTCAAATAGCTCGATGGTGTTGCCGTAACTTTTACTCATCTTGCGGCCGTCAAGGCCCGGAACCACTG
Source organism: uncultured Pirellulales bacterium (assembly GCA_964386005.1). Lineage (GTDB taxonomy): Bacteria > Planctomycetota > Phycisphaerae > Sedimentisphaerales > Anaerohalosphaeraceae > FEN-1350. The sequence continues at coordinate 6,292 of CAYLSB010000015.1, forward strand.
CCACGGAATCGAGGATGTAGTCCTTTGGAAGGGTCAGCGTTTCACCATAGATCGAGTTGAATTTCATCGCAATATCGCGGGTAACCTCAATATGCTGTTTCTGGTCGGCTCCGACGGGGACCAGCTCGCTGTGATAGATCAGGATGTCGGCGGCTTGCAGGACCGGGTAGGCAAAGAGGCCGTGATTGGCCGACAAGCCCTGATCGACCTTGTCCTTGTAGGACGTACACCGCTGCAACAAACCCATCGGAGTAACACACGACAAAATCCACGAGAGCTCAGTGACCTCCGGAACATCTGACTGACGCCAGAATATCGTTTTTTTCGTGTCCAAACCAAGGGCCAGATAATCCATAGTGACATCCAGGCATCGCTGACGAAGATCATCAGGGGCCGGATTGTTCGTCATGGCGTGATAGTCGGCGATGAAATAAAAACCTTCATTTTCAGACTGCAATTGAAGATGCTGACGCATTGCGCCGAAAAAGTTGCCTATATGTAACTTTCCGGACGGTTGAATACCCGATAGTACTCTCAATTCTGTCTCCCGTGATCCGATAGGATCGTATTCGATTGCCAAATCATTCCATTTCATCCGAATACATAAGCTAACCATTTCCCCGGCCTTCCGTCAAGGCGGAACTGGCCAAAGAGGAAATAATCGAATGATTGGCCCCCTCGTTTTCGGCAATTCGTATTTGTATTCCCAATAGCAAGCCCAGGATACATCGAATGGTTGTCTATGTTCGAATTATACGTTTGAATACAACCATGAAAGTAAATATCAAACGAAATTTATAGCCACGATTATTTGCGCGAATAGCCGCATGAATCTGTTCTGTTGTCACATAATTAATGTACGATTTGCGCTCACTTTGGTAATGATTGACAATAAAACATAACAATATTCCTTTTTCAAGTTGACAGATTCATTCAATTAGGTAGCATTGAGAGAAATGGGTGCCTTGAAAGCGAGAATCAAGGCATAAAGTTCTTTTAACAATATTTGCGAGGAGAACACATGGCAGAGCAAAAGAAGAGCATGGCTTCCCTGATGGTTGAAACCAGGAGATTTCCTCCTCCGGAACCGATCAAAAACAATGCATGGGTGAGCAGCGAAAAGCAGTATCAGCAATTATGGGAGCAGTCGATCAATGATCCCGATGGTTTTTGGCTCGAACAGGCCAAGATGCTTTCGTGGTACAAAGAACCTACCGTTAGTTTGAGATATACCTGGGATACGAAAGCTCGTAAAATCGAGCATTCCTGGTTTGAAGACGGCCTGATCAATGTATCCTACAATTGCCTGGACCGACATATGGGTACGCCAACGGCCAAGAAAGTAGCCATTCTCTGGCAGGGCGAGGCGGATGCGGCCGTTAAAAAGATCACCTATGAACAACTTTATCAGGAAGTCTGCAAATTTGCCAATGTAATGAAAAGCCACGGAATCAAGCGAGGCGATCGCGTGGCGATTTATATGCCGATGGTTCCGGAGCTGTCTGTGGCCATGCTGGCTTGCACGAGAATCGGCGCAATCCATTCGATTATTTTCGGGGGATTCAGTTCCGATGCCATCAAAGGCCGGGTGACCGATTCCACCTGTAAGATGCTGGTGACCGCCAATGTGTCGTTGCGGGCGGGCAAACATATCCAACTCAAGCAGATTGCCGATGAGGCCTTAGGAGGATGTCCAAGCATTGAAACGTGTGTCGTGGTTAAGGTGACGGACGATCCGTGCAATATGAAAGCCGGAAGAGATGTCTGGTACCACGAGGAGATGGCCAAGGCGTCCGACCAATGCCCGCCGGAACAAATGAAGGCCGAAGATCCGCTATTCATTCTTTATACGTCCGGTTCGACGGGAAGGCCGAAGGGCGTCGTACACACGACGGCCGGCTATCTGATGCACTGCGCAATTACACATAAGATCGTCTTTAATATCCATGAAGATGACATCTACTGGTGTACGGCCGACATCGGCTGGGTTACCGGGCACAGCTATATCGTCTATGGCCCGCTAACCAACGGCGCCACCTCGTTGATGTTCGAGGGAGTTCCAACCTATCCCGATGCCGGGCGTTTCTGGCAGATCTGCGACAAGTTCGGTGTGACGGTGTTCTATACGGCCCCGACGGCGATTCGCTCCCTGATGCGTTTGGGCGATGAGTGGGTTACAAAATACAAGCTCGACAAACTCCGGATTCTGGGGACGGTAGGCGAACCCATCAACCCCGAGGCATGGATCTGGTACTATGAAAAAGTCGGTCACAGTCGTTGCCCGATTGTCGATACCTGGTGGCAAACGGAAACCGGCGGATTTATGATTACCCCATTGCCGGGCGCCCACACCCTGAAACCCGGCAGCGCCTGCAAACCCTTCTTCGGAATCGATACGGTGGTTCTCCGCGACGACGGATCGGTCTGTAACGTCAACGAAGGCGGCAAGCTGTGCATTCGCAAGCCGTGGCCGGGAATGATGAGAACCATGTATGGCGACCATGATCGCTTCATCGACACCTACTTTACCATGTTCAACGATTTGTACTTCACAGGCGACGGCTGCCGCGTGGATGAAGATGGTGATCACTGGCTGATGGGTCGTATTGACGATGTAGTCAATGTGTCCGGCCACCGAATCGGTACCGCCGAAGTCGAAAGCGCTCTGGTCAGTCATCCTAAGGTGGCCGAGGCCGCCGTAACCCCGATTCCCCATGAGATCAAGGGCCAGGGCCTGTATGCGTATGTCACGCTGAAAGAAGGAATTCATGAAAGCGATGAGCTGAAGAAGGAACTGATGAATCACGTTCGCAAGGAGATCGGTCCGATCGCACAGCCCGAAGCGATACAGTTTGCACCGGCTTTGCCCAAGACGCGATCGGGCAAGATCATGCGACGGATTCTTCGAAAGATCGCCGAACGTGACACGGGGAGTCTCGGTGATATTACCACGTTGGCCGATCCGAGCGTCGTCGAACATCTGATTAAGGGACGCGGATAATCGGTTGTCTGATAACCAATAGAGGCCGGATACAGAAAACCGTATCCGGCCTTTTTGTAGCACGCATTGTGGCGGAAAGGAGCGATTATGAATCAACAAACCGTAACGACCGGCCCAAAAAATTACGGGTGGCAGGTTACCTTTGCGGGCATGGGAATCAATCTGGCTTTGGGAATTCTCTACACATGGAGTGTTATCAGCAAGGGGATTCCGGCCGAGTGGGGCTGGAACGAAACCCAAAAATCGTTGCCCTATATGTTCGCTTGCCTTCTGTTCTCTCTGATGATGGTTCCGGCGGGGCGGATGCAGGATAAGATCAGTCCCCGGATCGTTGCGGCCATTGGTGGCGTATTGGTTGGGATCGGTTTTATCGTCGCCAGTCTGAACACATCGCCGATCGGTTTTATTATCGGTTTCGGTATTCTTGCGGGAACCGGCATCGGTTTTGGGTATGCCTCGGCGACTCCCCCGGCCGTCAAGTGGTTTCCCGCATCGAAGACGGGCTTGATTGCGGGTATCGTCGTTTCAGGATTTGGCCTTGCTTCCGTCTATACGTCCCCGCTTTCCAATTATCTGATCGGTCATTTTGGAGTGCAGACAACCGTTCTGATTTTGGGGATCGCCTTTTTGCTGGTTGTGGTTCTTCTGGCCCAGCTTCTGCGAATTCCTCCGGCGGGTTATGTACCGATGGGCACTTCCCCGGCGAAACCGTCCTCCGCTCCGACGTCGATGGTCAAAGAAAATTTTACCCCTATGGAAATGCTTCGAACGATTCAATTTCCGATGATTTGGTTTATGTACGCCTGCGGATCGGGAGCCGGTTTGATGATCATCGCCAAGTTGGCTGCGATTGTGAAAGGATTGGTCGGCCGAGATATCGGTTTTGCCCTTGTAGCGATTATGGCGATTGGAAACGGTGCCGGACGAATTGTCGCCGGTATGATCAGCGACCGGATTGGACGTAAAAACACGCTGTTCATCTGTTTTCTCGTTCAAGCGGCGATGATCATGCTCCTTTCGTCGGCCCAAAGCGATGGTGTTCTGGCTTCCATCCCCGTGTTATCCTTGCTTTCCGCTTTGATCGGGGCCAACTATGGTGCGAACCTGGCCTTGTTTCCATCCTTGACGAAGGACTATTACGGTTTAAAAAACTTCGGGGTAAATTATGGATTGGTATTTACCTCATGGGGCGTCGGCGGATTCATGCTGGCCTATCTTGCCGGAAAGATGTACGATATTCATCAAACGTATGCGATTGCTTATTATGGCGCCTGTGTCCTTCTGGTTCTGGCGGCAGTGATGGTTTATTTTGTCAATCCGCCGCGCAAAACGACCTAGAGTGCGGCGTAATCGATAGGGGATAGTGCAACTCGGTAACAAGCCTTGCCCAGGCTTGGAGGAACGACCCGGAGGCCATTGGCGTTCGGGTCGTTTATTTTACAGACCGTGCAAAGGGAAAATCATTTTTCGAATCTGATCAATAGTTTGGCCGAGGATCTCATTGACGGTATCTTTCTGTGTCTGGTCGGGGGCGAGCTGACGATCGCGAAGGCCACCGGACCAGTCGGTTGTTTCCAATAAAACCCCTCCCATTCCCGCAAGATCATCCTGTCGGTCCTCGCCGCAAAGGGCTATCCAGACCAACGCCCAGGCCCGGACGGTATTCTCGACGTTATATCCGCCGCCTCCTGTGGCCAGGATGGGTTTTCCAAAGGCCAGCAAGAGTTCAATCACATCGGCCATGGTATTGTTCGTCAAACTCAGATTGGCCAGAGGATCATTGGCCAGCGTGTCGGCGCCGGCCTCGAGGACGATCACATCCGGATTGTAGGCATGGAGAAGCGGGAGTACGACCTTGCGGATCGCCGCCAAATAGGCCGTATCGTATATTCCCATCGGCAGTGGAACATTCACCGCATATCCCCGCCCTTCGCCCTCGCCGAGATCTTCGACAAAACCCGTGCCGGGAAACAAGGTTCGGCCGTCCTGATGCAAAGAGATGGTCATCACGTCTTTGCGATTATAAAACGCCGCTTGAACCCCATCGCAGTGGTGAACGTCAATGTCAATAAACACTACCCGTTTCCCCGCTTTGGCCAATGTCATACAGGCCAGCACAATATCGTTCACATAGCAAAAGCCGGCCGCCCGGTCGGCAAAGGCGTGGTGATATCCGCCGGAAGGGTTGAAGGCCACAGTTGCACGGCCGTCGAGGATCATCTGAGCCGCCGTGACGGAGGCCCCGGCGGCCCACGTAGCGTAAGGGTACATTCCCCCAAAGACCGGGCAATCCGAAGTACCCAGGCCGTAGCGGAGCATGGCGTAATCGAATTGTCCCGAATCAGCGGCTTCAAGAGCATCCAGATAGGACGGGGTATGATACCATTCGAACTGTTTTCGACCCAGTGGAATTGGGATGACTTCGGCTTTGTCCGGTCCGGTCAGCAGTCCCATAGAGGCCAGAAGCTGCCGGGTTTTTCCGGCCCGGGACGTATTGAAGGGGCAGCTTTCCGGATATGGATACTGTTCCAGTTGGGGACAGTGGACAAATAGTTTTGATCCCATTGTGCTCTCCCCAATTATCCGGCTGAACTGATTTGCCGCTGGGCCGATTCCAGCCATGACTTATTGATTGAAACGCCCCAGCCCGGTCCGTTGGGAATCGCCACTTTGCCATCCTGAACCTTCAGGACCGGCTCATACAGGCCGTCCGTCCAGTCGTTGTTCTCGATGGTGTATTCGATGAATGGCGCTGGATTGGGGATTGCTCCCATCAGGTGAAGGGCGAAGACAGTCACCATCGACAAGTTAGCCGAGTGCGGCACGACGGTGAGACCGGAACGACGGGCCATCTCAACAACGCGCAATGTCCGAGTCAGGCCGCCGATATAACAGACGTCCGGCTGGGCGATATCCATCGCCGGGATCGCGATCATCCGTCGCCACTGGGCCAGATCGTTGTCCTGCTCGCCGCCGGCGATGGGAACCTTCAGAGCTTTGGTCACCTCGGCGGTCCATTCAAATTCCCAATAGGGACAGGGTTCCTCGAAATGCACGACATGATTCTGTTCGAGCATCCGTCCGACTTCAATGGCTTTGTCGGGCGTGTAGCAACTGTTGGCATCGACCATCAGCGCTGTGTCGGGGCCGATTGCTTTCCGGACGGCCGGTACGATCTGGTCCGTACGACCCGGCCAGGGATCGCGGTTGTGCCCGGCTTCGGAGCCGATGCGGATTTTAAAGGCGGCGAATCCATGGGAATCCCGCAGGGCGGCCAGCCGTTTGGCTTCCTCTTCGGCGGTGATCGTCCGACTCATACTCGAACCATAAACGGCCATCACGCGAGGTTTTCCGCCGAGCAGATCGCATACGCTTTTGTTCTCGATCCTGCCGCGAAGGTCCCACAAGGCCGTATCCACGCCCGCCAGCGCCCGGCAGACAAAGGACCAGGGAAACTTCAGGTTTTTGTCGATACAGATGTCGCAAATATCGGCGACATCGTATGGGTCTTTTCCCAAAGCATGCGGAGCGATCTTGCGATGGAGGATCGTCGCGGAGATGTCGGCGTCGAATGGGGCGATCTGTCCGTATCCTTCGGCGCCGCTATCGGTGGTTACACGGACAACACTCAGGGAACCCTTCGTGAAGGTTTCGATGGTCTTGATCTTGGTGCCGCTTTTGCCGGTAACCAGCGAATCCATCGACCAGCTTTTCATGTCGCTTGTCCGGATCGGGACGGGTTTTCCCAGTCCGAAGGTCCGGTCGGACAAAAACGGTACGACAATCGTTGCCGCTGCCGCGGCTTTCATAAAATCTCGACGGGATGTGTTCATCGGACACCTGCCTGTTTTGAAGTTCGTTTCAGACCTGTGATTGATTCCCACCGATTGGAATCGTTACAATACGAATATCCCGGTCACGATCGGCGGCGATGGCCAGCGTATTACCCTTGGCATCCACAGCGATACTCTGGCCGCCATAGACCTGCCCCGTCCAGGGTCCGTGAGAGATTTGGCCGACCAGATCCGTTCCGACAACCGGAGCACCGATAGACTCGGCTGTTCTTTTCACGACGCGATGAAGTTCCATTCCATGCCGCGGCCATTTTTTTTCTTCGGCGGCCCAGCCGTAGGGGACCAGCAGGAGATCGACCCCCAGACGTTTGATCTTCTGCAAAACGGCCTCCTCAAACGTATCAGCGCAGATCACAAGTCCGATCTTTCCCAGCGGTGTCGATGCCGGGGTAATATCCCTTACGGTCCCGGCCATGTACGGCGGATACATCAGTTCAGGCAGGGTGTTGACCTTACGATGTTTCAACACAATCCGTCCGTCCGGATCGACAAGGATCGCTGAATCATAGAGGCATTCGTTATCCAGCTCGTCGATCCCGATACACAGGTACAATCCGTGATCTTTGGCCAGACGACACAACCGATCGGTGTCTTGCCCGGGTATTGGAGCGGCTCGTTTATGGGCATCCGGATTGACCCAGCCGAGAATCGCCGATTCAGGAAAACAGGCAATCTGAGCCGAGGCCTGTTTCGCTTCGGTCAGGGCATGTTCGATCCGTGCGAAGTTGCCCTCACGATCTCCGTCCAGGCAGACAATCTGACACATCGCCACTCGGATGGAACGACGGTATTTTTTTTCTCCATCAGTGAATTTCGATCCGGCCATGTTGTTCTCCGTAATCATTAACCGATCGAAAACCGATTCTCCGGCCGTTTACGTTCCAGCGGGATTGGACGGGTTCACCGGCCCGGCCGGGCGGCTCTTTCGCTTGCTCAAGTCATAGGTGATGGAATAGGCCTCGCCGTCGAATTCAGTTTTAATCTCATAGCCGCTATTATAGAAGATCTGCAGCATGGCTTTGTTGATCGGCAACACCGTCGCATAAAACGATCTGACTCCGCGGCCGCGAGCGATCTTGGTGATGTATTCCAGCAGAAAACTGCCCATTCCCTTGTCCTGCCATTCATCCTGTACGATAAACGCCACCTCCGCCACGCCCGTTTTGGGATCGAGGAAGTATTGGGCGATCGCGACGATCTCATCGCCCGCGGGGCTGGGAACCACCGCCACAATCGCCAGGTTCTGCTGGTAATCCACATTGGTGAGTTTCTGTACATCTTTGTGCGGAAATGTCTTGGTATGGGAGAAGTATCTCCGCTTGATCGACTGGCTGCTCAGGGAATACAGCATGTCGGAAAGCGTCTCTTCGTCGGTGGGCTTGACCGGCCGGAAAAAGATCTCGGTGCCATCCCGGAGCGTTTCGAAATGTTCCAGTTCGTCGGGATAGCGGACCTTTTCCCATTCCAGCTCGATCTGGTCGGCCTGGACATACTGTTGGGCCTTGGCGGCCTGGATCAGTTCCTTGCGGAATTTCGGATGAGCGATGTTGATCAACGACATGGCTCGCTCGCGAATGCTCTTGCCGTGCAGGTATGCAATCCCGAATTCGGTTACCACATAATGCACATCGCCCCGTGTGGTCACTACACCGGCGCCATCGGCAAGTTTGGGGACGATTCGACTGATGGACTCGTCCCTGGCCGTTGAGGGCATCGCGATAATGGGCTTGCCTTCCCGGCTGCGGGCGCAACCCCGAATGAAATCGACCTGGCCCCCGATGCCGCTGTAGAATTTGTAACCAAGCGAATCGGCACAAACCTGGCCGGTCAGATCGATCTCCAGGCCGACGTTGATGCCGACCATCTTGTCATGCTGAGCGATGATGAATGGGTCGTTGACGTATTCGGTCGGGTGAAACTCGAACATCGGGTTGTTGTTAATGTAATCATAGAGCCGCTGTGAACCCATGCAGAAACTGGCAACGACTTTTCCGTGATTGATGGTCTTCTTCGTACACGTTACAGCTCCACACTCGATCAATTCAAGAATCCAGTCGCCGAACATCTCGGTATGAATTCCCAGTTCTTTCTTGTCGTGCAGAAATTCCGCCATGGCCTGGGGAATTCGCCCGATGCCGCATTCGATGGTGCTGCCATCCCCCACGAGCCGCGCCAGATTCTGCCCGATTCTCCGCAAGACTTCCGTCGGTTCGGCCGATTCAACGGCGACGATCGGTTCATCGAACGGGACCATCCAGTCGATCGCATTGATATGGATAAAGCTGTTCCCGAACGTTCGCGGCATGTGCGAATTCACCTGGGCGATCACGAGCTTGGCGTTGGCCGCGGCCGACTTGACAATATCCACCGATACGCCCAGACTGCACAGCCCGTTGACATCCGGAGGGGTAACGCTGATCAGCGCCACATCCACCGGCATCCGTCCGCTGGCAAACAGCCGCGGAATATCCGATAAAAAGATCGGCGTATAATCCCCCACGCCCCGCTCCAGAGCGCCGCGGACGTTGTCGGCGATGAAGAAACAGTTCATCTTGAATTTGTCCGCCAGCTTTTCGCTGGCGTACGGGGCCGACCCCATGGTCAACAGATGGATGATATGGGCGTCATAGATATGCCCCGAATGTTCCACCAGGGCATGGACCAGATGCTGCGGCTGGCCGCATCCGGTGCCGATGAAAATATTATCGCCCGATTTGACCTGACGAATCGCTTCCGGAGCCGTGCAAACCTGCCGGGCATACTTTTGTTTCCAATCGAAGTTTGGCATCTTAAACCCTCTCTATGTCAGGGTTTGTTATCATTTTAGGTATTATCCTGAACCTCTAATACGCTCGGAAGGACCCTTCGGATATCAACTTCAAGTTTCTGAAATGCTCTAAGTTGTCTTAGGGAGCTGAAGTCTTCAATGAAATCCGGAATCCGCCGAATGGCCTGTGATGTATTGAATTGCTTTTTTCTTCGTCCATGTAAACCGCTTGCGGTTTTTAATGCCTCGTGCAAAAGACTCTTGGGGTCAGAAAGTTGTTCTATATCGCTACATCTTGGTAGATTCAAAGAATCATCCCCATTTGGATTTCCCGATGCCTTACGAATCGCAGTCTCGTTAGTTAAGAGCCATGCTTCCATCATCCGAACAGGGACAATGCCGACATAACGAGGATAATTCTGGAATTGAATCTGTTGGATTGCTTTCTCGATCTCAAAATATCTCTGTTCTGCGGCTTGCCCTTCGCTATCTCGATGGACAAACAAAAGATTACACGGATACAACCGAACGGCTTTTTCGATTCGTTCCGGCAACTCCTTCGGCGGTTTTGGAATTCTTCGAAGGTCGGCACATATAGACTGGATGGGAACCATCGGAGGAAGCTGAAGGCGAAGAATCCATGTCAGAATCGGGATCAACACCTGATCTGAAGAACCATCGCTTAATAGACTAAATCGAATTTCCATCATTTGCCATAAAAGGTAAATAAGGTTGGATGTCTGTCCGATCAATTACACGGATCCTTCGTGTTTTCAGCTTATTCTGTTGACTGTCTTTACCGCCATCTTCTTTCATGACCGGGTTTAGATATTCCATCAATTTCCCTATCGGACAAGAAGGAAACTCGTGACCCTCGGGCGTTTTCATTTTTGTACGCCATGTATCGGCCAAACAACTCAGGGACATACCGCGAATGATTGATTTCTCATATAGCATTTCGTTCCATTCCGCTATCAGAAGACAATCCTCGGGTACTTGTTGAACCACGGAAGGGGAATGTGTATTGATAATCACTTGTCTTGAAGGATTATCCGGACCAATTGGGTCATCGGAATCCGAGGCGATATCCTGCAATAACTGAAGCATTGCTGGAATTCGGCCCGGATGAATCCCGTTTTCCGGCTCTTCCAGACATAGCAATCCGTGAAATTCCGGATCGTTCACCAGAACGGCTAAAGCCAGAAATCGAAGGGAACCATCCGAGAGTGACCGGGCTGCCAAAGGATTCCCATCGCGACTTCTGACGGTTAAGGTGAGAAGTTCTCGTTTGTTATCGCGATCTACATCCAATTCATGGACCTCGTCGATCAATTGAGCCAGCCGATTCCCGACTTGGGATAATATCTGACTTCCGGAGGGAACCGATTTTCCATTCCCCTTGGGATGAGCCAACCGATACAAAGTCGCCGGAAGGTGGGAACCATTCGATCCAAGACGGGAGGACGCCGAAAATCCATCCGGGCTTCGTAACGCTGACGGTTCCAGTTGAAACAATTGCCAGGATTGCATTTCCTTCTTCACCAAAGCGGCGGTGGGAGTTTCCGCAGTTGTTGCTGACAAGACCGTCCGAGGCATATCGGATGCGATTCGGGGGCTCGGTTTGCCAGATCGGCCATCCTGATGCAATTGGATACGGCCGTTGTCAGTGGAAATAAATTTTCCACCGGCTCGTTTCCCTTTTACGACGGATTTACGCCATTCATCACTGTGACTGAACAATAAATGTTTTTTAGCGTCGGTTTGGGTAATGTGAACTAATTCTTCTTTGAGAAGTTCCAGATTTCCTGACGATCGGTTTTCCTCGTCCCGATATCCCAACTCGATGGAATAACGGACAAATGTTGTGGTTGCTTTTGCTTCTTGCCCCAAATCATCGACTCCATTATAGGGAATAATCATTTCGGCTTCAAAACTCATTTTGGGGGCGATATTGTCTCCGGATTTTGAGAATAGACTCTTGATGTCAGTGGTTTTCCCATCCTCATCCCGGACTGAGAGTGCCGCCTCCATTAAGCTGCTGTGAGACAAGGAACTCAAAAAACAGATTGCATCGAAAAGATTCGATTTTCCGACACCGTTTGCTCCCGCAATACAGGTAAATGGGCCGAATCGAACATCGACATTCCACAAATTTTTAAATCCGGAAACTTTGAGTTTTGTTAACATGTTTCACTCCTATGGTATGAACCACAGGTTGTTGATTCAACCGAATATGATTGACTATATATCGTCAGACATTTCTTTTCTGATGTTATACCATACCCAATAAAAATCGAACACAAAATCATCCCGTTTTCGTTCCGATCAGGGACATCATGGCATCGACGGCGATGGGGGTCATTCCTTCCCGGCCGACGATAAACGGATTGATATCCATCTCCTTGATCTGCGGGAATTCCGTCACCAGTTGCGATAGTCTCTGTAATGCCTCTGCAATGGCGTCAATATCCACTCCCTCATCGCCGCGAACGCCGCGCAGGATGTCATACGTCCGCGTCCGTACCAGCATTTCCTTGGCCTCCGACGAGGTCAGCGGCGCCGGGTAGAACGCCACGTCTTCCAGCACTTCGACGAGTTTGCCGCCCATACCGAACATCATCAGCGGACCGAATCGCGGATCCCGCGTCATCCCGAGGATCACCTCGCGGCCGTGTTGGTACATTTTCTCAACCGTAATACCCAGAATATTCACATTGGCGATTTTCTTGGGTATCCGATACATCATCAGATCGAAGGTATCCATCACCTCCTGATCATTCTTGACATCCGTCTTGACCCCGCCGACATCGCTTTTGTGCACGATATCCGGCGACCACACCTTGAGTACCACCGGATAGCCGATCTGATTGGCGATATTGGCCGCCTGTTCCGCCGAATTGGCCAGACCTCCCGGCGGGGTAACAAAGCCATAGGCCTGCAGAATCTCCTTGGTGTCCATCTCTCCGAGTTCAAGCTGGTGATTGCGAAGGTGCCGTTCGAGAATCCGCTCGACCTTGCGCCGGTTGACGGGAAACAGTTTGACAATCCGCTTGGGTTTCGATCGCCACTTGGCATACTGAACCATCGTCCGGAGCGCCGCCACAGCGCTTTCGGGAGAATCGTAACTGGGTATCCCGCCATGACGAAGAGCCAGAATCGCTTCGGCGGTACGGTCGGCTCCGAGGAAGCAGGCCAGGATGGGCTTTTCCTTCCGATCTCCGGCCACGCGGATAACGGCTTCGGCCGTCGCCATGCATTCGGTCATAGCGTGGGGGCTGAGCAACACCAGCAGCGACTGAACGTTTGGATCATCCAGAACCGCCCTCATCGCATATTCGTATCGATCGGACAAGGCGTCTCCCAGGAGATCCAGGGGATTACTGATATTGGAAACCGCGGCCGTTTCCATAATCAGCGATATTCGTGCGATGGTTTCCGGCGTGAATTTCGCCAACTCCAGACCTTCTCTCTCAATGGCGTCGGTCGCCATAATTCCCGCGCCGCCGGCATTGGCGATCACCCCCACGGCCGGACCGGTCGGCAACGGCTGGTTGGCAAATGCACGTGCATAATCGAACTGTGCCTTGATGGATTCGCACCGAATTACGCCGGCCCGTTCAAATACGCACTCATACGCATTTTCCGAACCGGCCAGCCGCCCGGTATGCGAAGTCGCCGCTCGCGCACCGGCCTCCGTTCCCCCGGCTTTCAGCAACAGGATCGGCTTGCGACGGCTGATCCGCTCCGACTGCCGGATGAATTCGTCACCGTCGGTGATCGTCTCCAGATAACCGGCGATCACATGTGTGTTCGGATCGTCGCCCAGATAGCGAATCAGTTCCATCTCATCAATATCCGCCTTATTTCCGATGCTGGCCAGCTTACTGAATCCAATGTCCATCGAACGGGACATATCCACCATCGCCGCCAGGATGGATCCCGATTGTGAAAGGTATCCCAGATGCCCCGGCTTCGGCAGGTCGCCGCCGAAACTCGCATTCAGTTTGGTTTCCGGACACATGACCCCGATGCAATTGGGACCGATCATCCGAATGCCGCCCGTCCGGGCGATTTTTACCACCGCTTGTTCCAACTCGGCTCCCTCAGGTCCCGATTCCTTGAATCCGGAAGAAATGACAATGACCGCCTTAACCCCCAGATCGACACACGATTGCATGGCCGCGGGGACTTGTTTGGCCGCTACAACGATGACCACCAGATCCAGAGGTTTTTGAATAGACTTGAGATCCGGATACGATTGGAGACCCTGGACCTCGTCACAGGTGGGATTGACCGGGAAAATATCCCCGGAAAATCCTCCCCGCTTCATCGCGGCAAGGATCTCATAGCCGACTTTCCCCGGCTTGCGGGATGCGCCCATGATGGCTACGCTTTGTGGGGCGAAAAACAGGTCCAGACTCATTATCTCCTCGAGTTGGAATCCGTGAGTCTATCTGTCAGGCATTCCCTATTAAAAGACCATTATACCCGTTCTTCATCATTCCGCAATAGGTGTCTTATCTGATTGTCCTTCGGATAACGAAATCGTTGACAGACGGGTTCGAACGAAAGAGGGAAGGGATTATCGTTGCCGATTTTACATTTTTGAATTACCATCGGGATCCGTTGGATGACCATGACCCTATCAATACGATAAGAGTAAGGAGTTGACGATGAAATCGAGTGGAAAAACACTGGTAATCGGGATCATTCTTGGATTATGCGCGGCGCTATTATTGGCGGCGGCCGGGACCCCCACGACGGGGAGATATCATGTATCCGCCAGCGGAACGAATGTGTGGGTTCTGGATTCCGAGACCGGGCAAATCTGGAGCACGGAAAAACGTGCCGATGACTCCAAGCCCAATTGGATGAGTACCGAGCCGATTCATTGGATCGATTATGGATTTCCCATGAAGGGGCAGGGGCGGTGACGATCAGATGCCGGAGACATTGTCGCGTCGGAGGGTGATCCCGGTGTATCTCCATTGTTCGCAGAACTGCTCGATCGGAATGTTGAGTTTGCCCAGAGATGGATCGGCGACGACGACCTGTCGATCATTCATTGCCAGAACGACAACACAATGATTGGTTAACGGACCCCCTCGAACCATTACCAGAGTGAGCCCGGCCGATTTGAGTTCATGGAGAGTATTGAATCGGCGGAATTCACAACGGAGCCCCTGATCGGCGTATTGTTGATCGAGCGCGGAACATAAATCCCATGGCAGAGTCCCGATAATCGGACCCGTGGAGGCGGAGACGGCGATTTGTCCCTCATGGGCCGGAAGGCGAAGCTGATGCAACGCAGTGACGGCGGCGGCTGGGCCGCATGTGTACGGCCGTGTTTGCAGACAGATACCCTGCTGATCCGTGAGGTTGGGTGTATTCAGTAACTCATTGCGGACCAGGACGGGCGCTGCAAATGGAAATATCGAAAACGACAGGATAAAGATCAGAAGAAGGATTCGAACAACAATTCGTTCCCATCGCTTCGGTAAGAAGGGTTCCAAAGTCAGAATCCCAACGGGGATAGCAAATGAAAGAACGACAAATCGCAAGCGCCCGTGGAAAATCCCGCCGAGCCATCCTTCGGGGGAGCCAAAGAATCCGGATCGGCCCAAGGAAAGGGCAACAAGGATCATCAGAGGGATTGCGTAGCCCATGGTTTGTCGAATACGATTCCCGGCCGCACAGAAACGTCCCAGCCGGACGGCTGAAAGTGCTATTGTGACCACGAAAATGATTTCCCGCCACGGATTCATGGTACGTTGATACCCCCACAGGACATTGATATCTCATTTCTGACGACCTTATTATACCATAAACACCCCGAAGAAGCAACCATCTTATCGGACAGAAGGCGGAGACGGGGAAGATTCCGTCGATCGGATATTCTCAAACGATAGATCATGATCTCCATATCGGAGGATTTATCGGACGCTACCCAATCTGTATTTCCCATGAAAGTTGGAACCAAGAGGACCGTGGATTTCGACGAAAAGGAAGCGGGTGACTACGATGCCGAGCGAGCAACCGATGTTGTCATCGTGGAGAATCGGCATCCGGGAAAGAGCGGATAAAGGAAAACAGGCCATGAAGCCAAAACGAATTGAACAGATTCTGGAGCAGCCGCAGGATTTGACGGCGGTGCCGTCGGAAGCGCAAACCAGCGAACAAAAAGATGCGGTGATCCAGTCCAAGAGCAAGTTCATTGACAACATGGCGTTCCAGATACGCACGTTGTCCAATGCGATTCTGGGTTTCAGCGAACTGCTGCTGAACGAGGAAATTACCCAGACGCAACGGGAATATGTCAACGAAATCTTTCAAGCCGGTCAGGGTATGGTTTCGCTGGTGAATGACGTGCTGGACATGACGCGGTTGGAAAATGGACAGCTTCAAGCGCAATTGGAAGACTGCTCCCTGGCATGGCTTCTGGATGAGATTGACATCCTCGTCCGACCGGCCGCCGTGGAAAAGGGCCTGGCATTTGAGATCAAAACCGGCGCCGATCTCCCGGCGAATATCCGTACGGATCCGCGTCGATTACGTCAGTGTCTGATCATCATGGCGGGGAATGCCGTAAAGTTTACCCGGAAAGGGCATGTTCATATCGATGCATCTCTGGCTTGGCATCAGGACCACGCCTACGTTCGATTTGATGTGATTGATTCGGGAATGGGAATCCCGAAAGACAAACAGGCGACGATCTTTCAACCCTATTCACAGTATGAGCAAGTCAGCGAAAGCATGTTGACCAGCCTGGAGCTGGGATTAACGGCGAATAGCGGTTTGGCGGCGACAACTCAGTTGGTTCAATTGCTGGGGGGCCGAATCGCCGTCACCAGCGAGATGGGCAAGGGATCCGTTTTTTCTCTGGTGATTCCGGCCGGACTGGATGTTCGTAATCAGGCGGCGCTGCCGGAGTTCCACGAGGGGCAGCACGTCTCGAGCAATCCAATCAATGAACCGGCGCCGGTTTCGGCACCCTCTCAATGTTGCGGTCATGTCCTGTTGGTGGAGGACCTCCCGTCGAACCAGACGGTCGTTAGTCTGTTGCTGGAAACGATGGGATTGAAGGTTTCGCTGGCGGAAAATGGTCAACAAGCGATCGAGAAGGCGATGGCGAATGCCTACGATTTGATCCTGATGGATATCAAGATGCCGGTGATGGATGGAATCGTAACGACGAAAATCCTCAGGCAAAACGGGCTTGCAACCCCGATTATCGCTTTGTCGGCGGCCAATGAACCGACCAGCAGGGACTTCGACGGTTTTTTGGCCAAACCGGTGGATAGCCAGGGATTATTCGGCGCGATCAGCCGTTACCTTCCGGTGACCAATCTGGCATCAAATGCGTTGCCCGACGATAGGAAATAGGAACAAGAGGATACGAGGAAAATGGGATCGCCAATGCCGGTTACTTCGGAAAAGACAATCAGTTCAGCTCAAGGTAAAGACAATGCCCTGTTCGGGGATTGGCTGGTGAAAAATCAGCGATTGTCTGCGAATGATTTGCATGATGCTCTGCAGGAACAGTCGCGAACGGGGGGAAGGTTAGGCGAGGTTCTGGTTCGGATCGGAAAGCTGACGGACCATGATGCATCCAAGTCCCTGGCGGATTATCTGGGAATCGAATTTATTCAATTGGACGACTTGGGGATCATCCAGACCGATGTCGCTCGGAAGGTTCCTGAGACAATCGCCAAGCGATTCTCGCTTGTGGCGCTGGGAGAGACCGAGGGGAAAGTCAAAATCGCGATTACCGATCCGCTGAACGTGGTAGCCATCGATACCATCACCGTCAAATTGAAAAAGCAGGTCAAGATGGTGTTGGCCTCGGCCAAGGATATTCAAAGAGCCATCGAGGTCATCTACCACGGTACCGATATCCAGGAACAGAAGCTGCGGGACCTGGTGGACCTGGAGGTCAGCACGGAAGAGGATGAGGAGGATGTTCAGGAATCATCCGGTGCGATCGAAGCGGAAGATGCTCCGGTTATCCGATTCGTCGATTTGCTGCTCAGTCACGCCGTCAAGAGCCGGGCCAGTGATATCCATATTGAGCCGCAGGAAAAAGGGATGAATATCCGCATGAGAATCGATGGAATGCTGACGGATATGGTTCCTCCCGCCCGAAAGATGCAGGCCGCGGTGATCGCGCGGATCAAGATCATCTCCGAACTGGACATCGCCGAACGTCGGTTGCCGCAGGATGGACGATTCAAGATCAGGGCGGGGGAGCGGGATATCGATGTTCGCGTGTCGGTCCTGCCGACGATTTACGGAGAAAAGGTTGTGATGCGTATTCTGGACAAGAATGCCGTTAATCACGATCTGGACAAGATGGGATTCGATCCGAACCTGCTCGATCAATTCAAACGAATCCTCAAACAGCCGTATGGCATCATCATCGTGACCGGACCCACGGGCAGCGGAAAAAGTACGACCCTGTATTCGGCGCTGAATTATCTGCGCGATCCGAAGAAGAACATTACGACGGTGGAAGATCCGGTCGAGTATCGGATGGCGGGCATTAATCAGACACAAGTCAAACCGGAAATCGGAATGACTTTCGAGGCGAGTTTACGGGCGATTTTGAGACAGGATCCGAACATTATCCTATTAGGGGAAATTCGCGATAAGGAAACCATGGAGATCGCGATGAAGGCGTCTCTGACGGGGCATTTGGTGCTCAGCACGTTTCATACCAATGATGCGCCGAGTGCGATCAGTCGATTTGTATATATGGGATTGGAACCGTATCTGTTGGCCTCGAGCTTGAATCTGATCCTGGCGCAGCGGCTGATGCGGAAAATCTGCGAGCAGTGCAAAGAACCGATCCAGATCGACGATGATGTTCTCAAGCGGCTTCGATTTGATGCCCAGGAGGCCAAGTCGGTAATTCTGTATCACGGTAAGGGCTGTCCGGCATGCCATAACAGCGGTTATTCAGGACGAGTGCCGATCTTTGAGTTTCTGCCGATGACACGGGAAATGCGCGACAAGATCGCCACCGGCGCCGGTGAGGTGGAGATCCGGAAGATGGCCCATGAAAAAGGATTCTGCGATCTTCTGGATAGCGGAGTTCAGCGGATGAAGGCCGGCCTGACCACGGCCGAGGAAGTCCTGCGAGTAACCTTTACACAGGATGTCGAGGCGTAAGTCCTTTCAATGTAATATTATGCATTCGATCAATCCATTCTCGTTCCAACATATTCCCTCACTGAAATGTCGTTCGGTTTTTTATTGGACTTCATTCTTTTTTGAAGTATAGTAATTCATGCGGGATGGAAAAATCAATCAGGCGAGAAAGCTATTTGTGATTCATGGAGGCGAAAATGTTCCGATGGACTGGAATGGCAACGTTCGTATTTGCTGTGGCGATAGGATTGTATGTACCTTCCGCGGAAGCGGGAATAATGAATGGGGATTTTGAAGCTCCGGAAGGGTGGGATTATGCATGGTCCCATAGTGACAATGTCGAAGATTCGGATCCATACCCTGTTCCCAATGGTGCGATTATTCATGAAACAGACGGGGGGATCAGTTATCTGAGTCAGGCATTCACCATCGATCCGGGTGAAACTTCGTTGCGATTCAATCTGCGGTTTGAATACGAGGGCATCAGCGAGACGGAATATTTCTATGCATTCCTTTTCCAGAAACCCGGTTTTAATCCGGAGACGACCCCCGATGCATTGCTGTTGGACGGACATGAACCGTTTTATACGGTTGGCAGCAACGAACTTGAAACGGTTCAATCCGGCGTTCAGGTATCCAGCGTGGAGGGTTGGCAGTGGGAGTGGATGGATGAGTCTGAGAAACTGGGTCATGGATGGAAAGACATGATCATCTCCATACCCGTTTCAAGCGGCGACGATTTCGTACTGTGGTTTGCGTTAACCAGTACGGATCCGGATATTTTTGCCAATGCCACTTTGGATACCATCGAATTACATCATAACGTTCCCGAACCGACCTCGATGATATTGGGTGCATTGGGTGTAGGATTGGTCGGCGTTTTCCGGAGGCGGAAATCGTAGATAATGGACAGAGGGGTGATGAAAAAAGGCCCAGTCGATTCCGCTGGGCCTTGTTTTTTTCTATTGTGGTTTTGGTTCGGCCGGAGGTTGTTGAACTGGGACATCCGGGGAAGATGGTTTCGGCGTTTCAGTGACCGATCCCGCTGGAGCAGATGGTTCAAAGGGTTTTTCCCCGCCGGGTGGAGGCGGCATTGAACCTCCAGGCGGTGTCATCGATCCTGGGCCGGTTGGGGGTTGGAATTGTCCGTCGGGTGGGGGACCTTGGGGAATACGATCGTCGGTTGAGGGTCTTTGTCCGCCTCGTCGGCCGTCACCGCGATCGGGACCGCTGCGGTAATCGGGACCGCCTCTGCCTTCCGGACCTGTACGACCAGGCCCCCCTGGACGAGGGCCTCTTTCTCGATCCCATTGCCGACGGCTTTTTTTCACGTCATTTTCCCAGTCAGCGAATTGTTTCTCATCGAGGATATTCTTCATGCCGGCAACAATCTTTGCCCAATTCTCCTTTTGCTTTTCGCCAACACTCCTGAAGACCTCTCCCATTACCCTGGCCTGCTCTTCAAACAGAGCATGGAGTTTTTTTTCCTGTTGTTCCGTTAGACCGTATTTTCCCTTCATGTCCGCGACAACCTGTTTTGGGTCAAAACCTGGCGGTATGATAATCAGCCGGCCCTTTAAGTTGAGAAACATGCCCCCCGCGCCGATAATGATTCCGAACCCAAGAATCATTAAACCGAATACTATGGCGACCATTCGCTGGCGATGACGGCCGGGTAAACAGACAGGATTTGTGAACGGTGTTTCTACCATAGCCAGGCCACCTGAATCGGAGCGAAGAAGTTCATATACGGATCCTGGATTGCCTGCAAGGCATAAAACGACAGGAACAAGATGATCGATGCCGCCACGGCCGACAAGCCTGCCACCCACGAGACCGGCATTACGTCAATGGCCGGCCGACTGTAGCGGAAGGTCTTGATGTGCGCCATGACCGACGCTCCAACCGAGATGGCCGGAGGCGATTCCTGCTTGGCCGCTTGCACCAGTTTGTCAATTGTGTTCATTGTATCCATCCGAGTTTCTCCAATAGGCCGAGTTTATCGGCGATGGCCTTGAGCTTTCTACGCGATCGCAAGGCCCTCATTTTTACCATGCCCCGCGTCCATCCCATCCGCTGGGCAATCTGCTCGGTCGAGCAGTCTTCAAAATACATCAGGGTCAGCACCAATCGGTCCGGTGGCGATAGGTGCGAGAGTAATCCGTGCAGGATCTCGGCGGCGACGGACGGATCAATCGTATCCGGATCTTCCGAAACCGGCGCATCAATCTCCTGCAGTGACCAGGTCGATGGCGATCGCTTCTGCTGTTTCCAGAAGTGATAACCCACCCGCGTCGCGATCCGGTGTAGCCAGGCCGGAAATGGCCCGTCTCCGCGATACCGCGACAAGCTGAAATACGCCTGCACGAAGACTTCCTGTACCAGTTCCTCGCAGATCGTCTTGTCGCGACTGAACCGCCACATCAAACGGGCGATGTCCGCCTGATGCCGCATCAGAATCCGCTGGTATCCCTGGTCGTCTCCGCTAAGGCACGCCTGGATGTCGAGTAAGTCAAGGTTTTGCACGCAGTCATTGTATCCGGACGACCGGGTATCGTCAAATGCCACAGAGCGATTCACAAGAGCGGGGCCTGACCGCTCGAGGCGGAACAGGCCCCGAACAGGATGATTCAATTCGGCGATCACTGGCGACGGGTTCGCCCTTCACGAGCCGGACGTGCAGGAGTCGCTGCGGGTTTTTCCGCTTCTTTCGGCGCTTCCGGTTTGGGTTGTGTCGCGGCGGCTGGAGCGGCAAGAGGAGTCTGGCTGCGGAGTTGTTCCAGTTCCTTGCGCTGCTCGGGGGTCAGAACCTTCTCGCGAATATCATTGAAAAGTTTCTCAATGGCTTCCCGTTGCATTTGGGTAACTTTGGCCTTCTGTTCATCGGTCAGTTTGATTCGATCCAGGAGCGGCTGGAAGGGGAACACCGATCCGCGTCCGGCACCGGGTTGTCCGGGCTGGCCGCCAAATCCAGCAAAACCGCCACCCATTCGATTGCCGCGTTCGGAGCGAAGCTGTTCCATCTTGGCCTTCTGTTCTTCCGTCAAAATGGAATTCATATCCTCCCGCATCTTGGTAAACATGTCTCGGCGGGCTTCCGGGGTGGCTTCGTTCATATTTTGCATCATCTTGGTGCGAAGCTCTTCCATTTTCTTCTTCTGTTCCTCGGTGAGGTTCAGTTGGTCCATCGATTCGGGACCCATGAACATACCGCCACCCATTCCTCCCCGCATTCCCTGACCTCTCTGTTGATCGCCGCCGGGGCCGCCCTGACCCCCCGGCTGAGCCATAACCAACCCGCTCATGCAGATAACCAAGCCGATTACCAGGGTCAATACTACCAAATTCCTTTTCATACATGTCTCCTTTCTTGATACTGTTTTTATCGTCATTTTGGAACATTTGCGTTCCCCAATCCGCAATGATTGTGTAAAAAATGGGGGTTGGGTAACTTGGATTCGTGAAATAAATTGGATTTTTAGCGATATTTTCAATTGATTGAGATCAAATGTAATAACAAGTAAGGAATTGACAGGACTAACCATACCGTTATTATAGGTCAATGTTTGGGTCATAGAGGGCTTTGGCTCTTGGTCCGGTTGGTCGGGAGGTTTGAATATGATCAAATTCCGGTGCGTGAAATGCAACCAGAAGCTGGGTGTGCCGGATGAATGGTCGGGCAAGCGGATCCGGTGTAGCCGGTGCAGCGAACCGAACCAGGTTCCTCGACCACAGCCTTCGGCTGAGACAACTCACGTTTCGATAACGCCATCGGCGCCAGTCGCCGGCGATGAGGGGACGCAGGATATCGGAGCGATGAATCTATTGGATGTTCAGGGGAAGGATCTCCCACGTTCGGACGATCTCGGCGATCCCATCCTTTCCCAGGAGCATATCCCGATTTCAGAGTATCGAATGGCCGGGAGGGTCGAAGATACGTCCTTTCGCAGGTTGTCCTTGCCCAAAGGGGTGCTATTGATTCCGTTCAGTGTTTTGACATCCTTGATCTGTGCCGTAGCGGCGGCGCTGTTGTGGGCGTATCTGTCTTCAATACTCGGATGGAGATTGAATGGTCTTGCCGTTTTGGTCGCCGCATCCGCTGGATTTGGACTTGTGGCGGTACAGAGAAAGCAACATTTCGGGATCGGACTGGTATCGGTCTGTATTGGCTTGGTTGGGATCGTATGCGGAAAGTATTTTGTCAGTCGATGGACCCTCATGCCGCAATTTCAAAAAACCATGCAGCAAGGTTTGGATATTCTGGATTCACAAACTATTCCTCCCCGGCAGATGAGCAGGATGGTGAATGAACCGGATATTGTGTACGATAGCGTATGTATGCAGTTGTCCAAAGAGGGGCATTATTCGCATGAAATTGCGATCCAGATTGTCAAGCAGAATCGTCAGGGAACGATTCCGACCGCAGATTCGGCCGAGATTGCCAGTGCTCAGGAACGGATTCAGGCGGCGATCAAAGAATGGCCGGATCCAAACAAAGTCGATGCGATCCGGACGTATTATTATCCTCTTCAACGGGAAATGGTGGAACAGGCCCTGGAGAGTAAAGCGGGTAAGGCATTAACAAAAACCGCGGCATTTCTCCGATCGTTTTCTCTATTCGATTTGATCTGGCTGCCGATGTCGATCTGGGTGGCCTTTCGCATTGGCGCCGTTACGGAAGGGATACCCGCGTGAGAGGCGAATCTCAAAATCGATCGCATCGCATACGGAAAACATAAGAGTCAAAAGAACGCCTTGACGGGTCTCCATTGGATGGGGGGCCGTCTGGTTATGGGGGTCATTGCTGCGATTTTATGGATCGGGAGGGTTTGAGATTGACAGGAGAGAGGATTTCGCTATACTCACGAAACCCAGCGGAAGTTAGTAAATCCTGTATGCATGACACCGGGAGGCAGATGTGTCCTACAATTGCGTTGTTTTAATCAAACAAGTGCCTGATACCAAACGAATTACAGGTCAGGCCATGAATGAAGACGGGACGGTGAATCGAGCGGCGTTGCCGGCGATTTTCAACCCGGAGGATCTCCATGCGCTGGAATTGGCGCTTCAAATCAAGGATCAATACGGCGGCAAAGTTACGGTGATTACCATGGGTCTTCCCGCGGCAGGCGATGTATTGCGCCAGGCCTTGTATCGAGGAGCCGACGAAGCGATTCTGATTACGGATCCGCGTTGTGCCGCCAGCGATACGCTGGCGACCAGTTACATCCTCCATTGTGCGGTCCGACGGTTACCGTTCGATATCGTTCTGTGCGGTCGACAGGCGATTGACGGGGACACCGCCCAGGTGGGTCCGCAGACGGCCGAGAAACTGGGGATTCCGCAGATCAGTTATGTCGAAAATCTGCTGGGGATCGAGGACCAAACAATTACGCTCCGCCGGAACCTCGGAAACGGATTCCAGGAGGTGCGTGGCGCGTTGCCGATCCTTCTGACCGTCCTGGATACGGCCAACGAACCTCGTGTGCCCAGCGCCAAGCGTCTGATGAAATACAAGAAGAGCCGATCGCGAGCCGAATTACCCAAAGATACCGCCGACCGGGATTATGCCGATCTGACGGCGAAGGGATTGGCCATTCGTCAATGGGATTTGGACGTATTAGCGGCCGATCTGACCTGGTGCGGTCGCGACGGTTCTCCGACAAAAGTACATCGGATTCAGAGTGTGGTCCTGACCGCCAAGGAGACCAAACAGGTACCTCCGACGGAAGGGGGAATACGCACGATGATTCATGAACTGATCGAAGACCATACCCTTGGATAAGAATCCGGCCGAATCGGTTCGGACGGAACAAAGAAAGGAACAGGAAATGATCGAAGTCAATCCCGCCGGAGAACTATGGATTTTCGCCGAGCAGCATCGCGGTAAGCTCGAAGAGACTCCGCTGGAGTTGATGAGCAAAGGACGTCAACTGGCCGACGCGCTGAACGTCAAATTGGCGGCGGTGTTACTGGGGCAGCGTTGTGAAGGATTCATCGATCGGCTAAGCCATTACGGCGCCGACAAGGTCTATCTGGCCGAGCATCCGTTGCTGGAACACTACCAGACGAATTCCTATGCCCGCGTGATCAGCGATTTGATTCACAAGCATAAACCTCAGATCGTGTTATATGGGGCGACCCCGTGCGGGCGCGATCTCGCTCCGCGGATTGCCAGCGCGGTCAAGGCCGGCCTGACGGCGGACTGTACCGACCTTCAGATCGGCGATCACGAAGTAAAGAAAACAGGTCAGGTTTATAAAAATCTGCTCTTCCAGGTCCGCCCGGCGTTCGGCGGCAACATCATAGCGACGATCATTAATTTCGACCGCTGGCCGCAGATGGCCACCGTTCGGGAAGGCGTGATGCCGATGCCGACGCCCAACACGGCCAACAAGGCGCAGGTGGTTCGCGAAACGGTCCATCTGACGCAGGAGGATTTGCCCATCCGGATTCTTCGCGAACAGATCGAAGAACGAAAGATCAACCTCAAGGCGTCGCGTGTGATTGTCGCCGGCGGCGCCGGCGTGGGCAGTAAGGAAAATTTCCGGCTCGTGTGGGACTTGGCGCATTGTCTGGGTGCGGCGGCTGCCGGTACGCGGGCGGCCGTCGATTTGGGATTTATCGACCGGGATCACCAGGTCGGCCAGACGGGGACGACCGTTCGTCCAAGTCTGTATGTGGCGGTGGGAATCAGCGGGGCGATTCAGCATCAGGCCGGTATGAGCGAAAGCCAAAAGATTGTGGCCGTAAATAATGATCCCGAAGCGCCGATCTTCAACATCGCCCACTACAAGATCGTCGGCGATCTCAACGAAGTCGTCCCGATGATGATCAAAGCTTTGAAAGAAAAGAGATAGATCCTGGACAAGGATGAGAGATGGCAAATTTCTACAAGGATAATGATGATATTCAATTTCTGATACGGCATCTCGATTTGGCCGAATTGGCCCGCTATCAGGAAGAGGGATTCCGTTTTGCCCGGGAATGTGATTATGCTCCTGCCGATGCCTCGGAAGCGATTCAGAACTATCAACTGGTTCTGGATACCATGGGCCAGCTCAGTGGAGACTTTATCGCGCCGCGAAGCGAAGAGATCGACCGCGAAGGCAATACCCTCAACGAAGACGGCTCCGTCACCTATGCCAAAGGAATCCGTGAATCTCTCGACGCATTGGCGAAGGCGGACGTGATGGGTTTCACGCTGCCTTATCGTTTTGGCGGGTTGAATTGTCCAAACCTGATTTATACGGCGGCGACGGAAATGGTTTCGCGGGCGGATGCCCCCCTGATGAATATTTTCGGCCTGCAGGGGATTGCCGAAACGATTAATGCGTTTGCGGATGAGGCGATCAAACAGCAATATCTTCCAGCGTTTTCGGCCGGAAAAGTAACCGGCGCGATGGTGTTGACCGAGCCGGATGCCGGTTCCGATTTGCAATCGGTGAAACTGCGGGCCTTTCAGGATCAGGATGGAAACTGGTATCTGCACGGCGTCAAACGGTTCATCACAAACGGCTGCGGCGAAGTCCTTTTGGTGATGGCGCGCAGCGAACCGGACCGCAGCGGCGGGCTCGGCCTGAGTTTGTTTGTCTGCGATCGCGGGCCGACCGTGCATGTCCGGCGGTTGGAAGACAAGCTGGGAATTCATGGTTCGCCGACGTGCGAGCTGTTTTTCGATAATACGCCCTGCAAACTGATCGGCGAACGGCAGCGGGGCCTGGTGACGTATGTGATGGCTCTGATGAACGGCGCTCGGATTGGGATTGCCGCACAATCGATGGGTATCGCCGAAGCGGCATGGCGCGTGGCGCGGGATTATGCGGCCAGCCGGGAACAGTTCGGAGTGGCGATTGAACGGTTGCCTGCGGTTCGGGAACTGGTGACCCATATGAAGATCGAGATGGAGGCCGGGCGGGCTCTGTTGTATGAAACATGCCGCGCGGTCGATATCGAGATCGGCATTCTGAAAGCCATGGAAAATCCGGCGACGGACAAGGACACGATCATGGAATTAAAAAATCAGAGTCGCAAGTACAAACGGTTGACCGCGATGCTGACGCCGATGAGCAAATATTATTGTTCGGAAATGAGCAATCGCGTGACCTACGATTCGATCCAGGTTCTCGGCGGCAGCGGTTATATGCGCGATTATCCGTGCGAGCGTTTGGCGCGGGATGCGAGGATCACGACGATCTATGAAGGCACCAGCCAGTTGCAGGTGGTTGCCGCGGTTCGCGGGGTATGCGGCGGTACGGCGGAAAAGTTTCTGGAAGAACTAGCCGGAAAAACGTACGATCCGCAAGTACAGGATCTTGTGGGAATCTTGTCGCGGGGGACGGAAGAACTCAAGCGGGCCATCGCTTTTGTGAAAGAAGCGGGCATCGATTACATGGATCTGTACGGTCGGGAGATTGTGGATATCGCGATCCATCTGATCGTCGGGTATCTGTTCTGCGATCAGGCCGGTACGAAGATTGCGATGGATGTCCCCGTGGCCGGTGGCGGTACCAACGGTTCGCCCACGATGATCTCCATGAAGGAACGCAAGGCAAGAATCGCCAGACGTTTCATTTCACGAAATGTTCCTAAGATCAAAGCCCGGGCGGACCGCGTATGCAGCGGCGATCGATCGACATTCAACGAATACGAGTCCATCGTCGGGCCCGTCCCCGAGTTGATTTAATTGTATGGCGATCCAAAAGGGATTCAATGCTTCAAGCGGTGATATTCGATTTTGACGGCGTGATCGCCGATTCTGAACCGATTCATTGTCAGGCGTTTCTGGACGTGTTGCCGCGATACGGTATCCCCCTGACGGAAGAATTATACTATCGAGATTATCTTGGCTATACGGATGCCGATATGATCGCCGCTCTTTGCGAGGATTTTCACATCCGACTGGAGGATCAAACCCGAGTGGAGGCGTTGGCCGAAAAAGCCGACAAGTTTGCGGAATTCATTCGTCAAAAAGACCCGCTGATTGCGGGAGTGCCGGCTTTTGTAATGATGCTCAAGGAAAACGGATTGCCGCTGGGGATTTGTTCGGGAGCTCTGAAAAGCGATATCGAGATGATTCTTGACGGGGGAGATTTCTCCCGAGCGTTTGATGTTATCGTAACCGCCGACGATGTCGCCAAGGGCAAGCCCGACCCGGAGGGATTCTTGATCGCACTTGATCGTCTCAATGAAACAACCGGTAGATGCATCGATCCGGCCGGATGTGTCGTCATCGAGGATTCATTTTGGGGACTTCAGGCGGCACAGGCGGCCGGAATGAAGAGGGTGGCCGTCACGCATACCTATCCGAGAGAACAACTGCAAGCATTTGCGGATTGCGTTGTGGATGATGTAAAACAAATCCGTTTGTCGGATCTTCAGGTCTTGTGCAGATAAGTGTTTTGTCTTATTCAACCAGATGTCGAACGATATCCAAAATGATGATTATCCTATTGGAATAGGGGTTTGTACGGTCTGACTTGACTTTTTGATCTTTCCGACTATACTTTAGTATCCTTTTAGCCAGCCAAGAAACCGCCGGAGGCAGGGCGGATTGGGATATCGTAAATGAATGGGCGGGATTGATCAGATCGGTCTGTAAAAAACGCGAAAATGATCGGATGCGAATCAAGGCGAGCCGGGTTGGATTCAAAACGAGGTAGATGTGCCGGGAAAGTTTGATCAGAATCTGGTCAGCCGAATTCAGCAGGCCAGCGATATTGTTGAGGTGATTTCCGAACACCTGACTCTTCAGCGGAAGGGCAGGGATTTTGTCGGATTATGCCCGTTTCATTCGGACCATCGACCCAGCATGTATGTCAGTTCATCCAAGCAAATCTTCAAATGTTTTGCCTGCGGGGCGGGGGGAGATGTTTTCAAGTTTGTGCAGCTTCGCGAAAATCTGGATTTCCCTCGGGCGATCCAGCGATTGGCCGAGCGGGCGGGGATTCGCTTTGAACCGATTCAGCGGGGTTCCGTCGGTGAATCGGGAACCGTGGCTGATCCGAAACAACTGGCGCGCGTCAACTCGTGGGCGATGAAGATATTTCAGGGCAATCTGAATGATCCGCAGAAGGGGCAGGTTGCTCGGGACTATATTCGCAAGCGGCAGATCAACGAAGAATCGGCTCAACGATGGGGATTGGGAGTCGCGTTGGAAGGGTGGGATTCGCTGGTTTCCGCGGCGGTAAACCAGAAAATCAGCGAGAAACTCCTGGTCGCTTCGGGTCTGGCGGTTTTGGCCGATACCGGCCGATGTTATGACAAGTTTCGAAACCGGTTGATGTTTCCGATTCTGGATGTGACCGGCCGGGTCATTGGTTTCGGTGGACGGACTCTTGGCGATGATCCGGCCAAGTACATGAATTCTCCGACGACACCGCTGTTTGATAAGAGCAATAATGTATATGGCCTGGATCAGGCCCGTATCGAGATCGGTTCGAGCGAAACGGCGGTTGTGGTAGAAGGTTATACGGATGTGATGATGGCTCATCAGTTCGGTTGTCGGAACGTTGTGGCGGCGCTGGGCACGAGTTTTACCGAAGGTCATGCCCGATTGTTACGTCGATATGCCAAGAAGATCGTGTTGGTATTCGACAGCGATGTGGCCGGCCGCGAAGCGGCCAATCGGGCCCTGGAAGTGTGCCTGTCGCAGAAAATCGATATCCAACTGGCCTTTGTCACAGAGGGAAAGGATCCGTGCGATTTTCTCCTTGCCGCCGGAGCCGATGCCTTTCGAAGGATCGTTGAACAAGCGGTGGATGTGATGGATTACAAATGGAAGCGGCTGATGGAAGGCCTTTCGGGCAAGGATACATTCATGGATCGACAAGCCGCCATTGAAGAATACCTCCGTCCCGCAGCGACCGCGATTCGATCCGGCCGAATCGATCCGGTGGCGATGGGGCTGGTTATCGCCAGATTGTCGGAACGAATCGGGATGTCCAAAGATCAAGTCCGCCAAGAGTTACTTCGGCTTTCCGAACGTTCGGCCGGAAATGCGGTGATCGCTCAGCCGAACCAGCAGGTGGTGAGCATCAATCTCGGATCGGATATCCGAGCGAAGGTTCAGGCGGAGATTCTGAGTTTTCTTCTGAATGAACCGAAGTTGTACCCCGCAGTCCGGGGTCGGCTCAAGCTCGACTATTTTACCGATCCCTCCTGTCGGCAGATTGCCGAAGGATTGTTGGAATGCCTGGAAAACGGACGGGAAGTCACCGAGGCGGGTTTGTTGGCCGGAATCGAAGAAACGTCCACTGCGGCGACGCTGGTTCATCTGGCCGATCGGGGCCGAAATATCCAGCTCAATGCCCAACGGTTGGAACAATCAATCGAGGCGTTGGAGACCCTGCAACGAGATGAACATCGCAGACAGATTCGTAGCGCCCTCACGGATGAAGATCGGCGATTACGCGACTATAGCAAGATGCTGACGAAGAAAAACGTGAGGAATCCGGGTTTACTTCCCCGGTAATGGCTCGTTTGGATGAAAGGATGATCATGGCAGACCAACGAAACAAGGCACGAGCGGAAAAGGCCAAACGACCTGTGTCCGGGACGCCGCGTTCGGCCGGAAAAGATTCGGCGGCTCGGCTCCCAAAACGGAAAGCGAAATCCAATCGGAAAGAACGTGACAAACATCAGGTGGATATTGTGGACATGAATACATCTTCGGAAGCAACGGAAATCCAATCTCCCGCGTCGTCGGACAAGAAGAATCGTCGAAAATCTGAAACCGCCAAAGCCATCGCCGCGGTCGGAACGGGTAAACCGGTCGATGAGATCGAGGCGAAGATCCGCGTGATCATCGAAAAAGGTAAAAAAAACGGATTTCTGACCTATGAACAAATCAACGACGAACTGCCCGACGAGGCCATTACACCGGCTCGGCTCGATAGCTTATTGATGACTCTGGATGAGATGGGGGTTCAGATCCGTGATGAGGGGGATGCTCTTAAAGTCGGCGATGAGGATTTTGGCGACGCGGAAACGGTCGGAGTCGAGGAAGACGAAATGGCCGTTAAGGAAGACGAAGAACTGGAACGGGTCGTCGTGGAAGGCGAAGGTCGGAGGATCGACGATCCGGTCCGTATGTATTTGACGCAAATGGGCGAAATACCCCTGTTGTCGCGCGAAGAGGAAATCGCTCTGGCCAAGAAAATTGAGCTGACGCGGTTGGCCTTCCGGCGTCGAGTACTGGAAAACGACTATTGTGCCCGCAGCGCCGTGGAAATCCTGCAACAGGTCTGCGATGGGACGCTTCCATTCGACCGTACCATGAAGATGAGCACGACGGAAAATCTGATTCGATCCGTCGTCAAAAACCGTATGCCGCTGAATCTGCGTACGATTCATAAGCTTCTGGAGCGGAATATCGGGATCTTTCAACGGTCGCTTCATGCGATGTCGCTCGATGAGGCCAAGGGCGATCTGAAACAATTGCGACGCAACCGTCGCAAGGTGGCCACGCTGCTGGAGGAACTGAGCCTGCGGACCAGCCGGATTCAACCGATGATGAAGAAACTTCAGGGGATCCGACAGAAGATGCATCAACTGGAACAGATCATCCAGGCCGGTCCCAATCGTGAATACTCTCAGGACGATCTCAACTCCATGAAGCAGGAACTGCGGGGACTTCAGGAACTGGTCTTTGAAACTCCCCGGCAGGTCGATAAGCGTCTGCGTTCCATCGAAGCGGTCTATAAGCAGTACGAGCAGGCCAAGCGGGATCTGTCCGGCGGGAACCTGCGTCTGGTCGTTTCCATCGCCAAGAAATACCGTAATCGCGGATTGAGTTTTCTCGATATTATCCAGGAAGGCAACACCGGCCTGATGCGCGCGGTGGATAAATACGAGTACCGACGAGGATACAAGTTCAGTACGTATGCGACGTGGTGGATCCGCCAGGCGATTACGCGGGCGATCGCCGATCATGCCCGCACCATCCGAATTCCCGTGCATATGATCGAAACGATGAGCAAACTGCGAACGATCAGCAAAAATCTGCACCAGGAGTTGGGTCGGGAACCCACGATTGAAGAAATCGCTCATGGAGCCGAAATGAGCGTGGCCGAGGCCCGGCGCGTCATGAAGATTTCCAAGCACCCGTTCAGTCTGGATCGTCCGATCGGCGAAAGCGAGGACAGCTACTTCGGGGATTTCATCGAAGACGAAAGCGTCGAATCCCCCGTGCAGTCGGCCACGCAGGAAATGCTCAAGGAACGGATCGAAGATGTTCTCAATACGTTGACCTATCGCGAGAGGGAAATCATCAAACTTCGATATGGGATCGGTGACGGATACACGTACACCCTTGAAGAAGTCGGACGAATTTTTAAAGTTACCCGCGAACGAGTTCGACAGGTCGAAGCCAAGGCGATTCGCAAGCTTCAACATCCGGTACGGGCAAGGAAACTGGAAGGTTTTCTGGATCACAAAGTCGTCTGATCCGTTATCGATCGTTGTTCGAAGCGCAATGGAAAAACGTTCGGGAGCCCTGCTGGAACTCTTCGAAACCAATCCTCCGAACGAGGGATGACCGGCGAGAATAGCGGGGGGCAATTCTCTGTCTGGTTCAAAGCTTGACGAAACCGGCCAGTCCGCCTTTGCCTTTGGCCGCTTCGAATTTTCCGCACCAGTCCACGTCGTACGTGATCGGCCAGATGCCCTCAAAACATTGCTTGCCTTCTTCGGAATAACAGGCCAGTTGCGGTTCTTTGACCCGGCATTCGCCGACATTTCGACCGGGTACCTTACTGCAATGTCGGGCGTTGTCCCCGAACGGGATTGACTCTTCGTCGAGGGAATGCCACCAGCGACAGTCGGTACATCGACCGTGGTCGTCCGCCGGGGGTGCGCTTTTTAAATGATCTAACTTGTGAATTTCCTGATGTGGTGTTGGTTCCATACTCCTGCTTTACCTCCAATAGTCGTTCCTGGCCAAGTGGATTTGACTCTACGCCCTTTCGCTTCCTATCGTATAGAGCGGATTACGATTCGATCAGGGGTCGATAAAAATCCGACGGTCTGGGGCCGAGCGTGTTGGTCAGGGTGCCGAGCTTGTCAATGGTGCATTCCATCGTATCGCCGGGTTGGAGAAATCGTCCTGTGGCCATCGCGACTCCGGCCGGTGTCCCTGTGGAAATCACGTCACCGGGTTCGAGCGTCATCAAGTGGCTGATAAACGAGACGATCTGGTCAACCGTAAAGATCATCTGGGATGTATTGGCCTTCTGGCGTGTTTCGCCGTTCACCTTCAATTCCATGGTGAGATTTTGGGGATCGGGAATTTCATCCCGGGTGACCAGCCAGGGGCCGAGAGGAAGAAATCCATCGGACCATTTTCCATTGAGCCAGTCATAGAACTCATCCCAGGGTCGCGGAGTCCTTCCCGCCGAAAAAGTGACGCTGCGGGCCGAAATGTCATTGGCGATGAGATAACCCGCGATACAAGAACGCGCATCTTCCGGGGCGATCTGGTGGGCATGACGACCGATCATAACGGCCAACTCGATCTCGTAATCCACTTGTTCGCTGTAGGAGGGCCATGGAATCGTCGTCAGCGTTCCCGTCGCTGCGGTCGAGGGCATCAGAAACGGCCTTGGAACTGTGGTTTTATCCGGGCTGTCTGTGAGTCCAAGGGATCGGCCCGCTTCGCGAATGTGTTCGCTGTAATTTCCCGCCAGGGCAATCAACTTACCCGGCCGGGGGACCGGAGCCATGAATTTCAATTCGGCGGGATCGAGAAATTCAGCGGCTGTATAAGGCAATTCGGATATAAGATCAAGACAATTCTGGCCTCGGATGAGGATTTCTTTGACACTGTGAGGATGAAGAGACCCTTTACAGTTGGATGGAATATCGATGATCCCTCGGTCCGTTGCCAGACCGCATGAAATTCGGGGTTCCTTCATATATGATACCAATTTCATGTCCACGTCTCCCGGTTGGGTTTCGTACATGATCATACCCGGATTCGATTCTGAAGGAAAGATGCTCCGGAAAAATTTCAAGATTTTTATTGCCCTCCCTGATTCCTTCGGTTAGATATCCTTTTGTTCTTTGGAAATGGGTGTTCGATTTCGGGTCCGGGACCGCTGGGTTTCGGATTTCAAAAGGGAATACGGTGAAATACCGTAACGGTCGCGCCGCTGTGAGCGTCCCATGTGATCCGCCTTGGCGGATGGCAAGTCCCGACGGCATGAGTCCCACTGTCCGAGTTTTTGGATGGGAAGGGCGTCGTCGGGTAGGATGCGAGTCAGAAAACCTGCCTGAAATTGTGAGCACAGAGATTGTTCTCGCGTGTGGAACAACGGTGCAAGTCCATAGGCATTTCTCGGCGATCCATCGTCGCCTCGGCTTGAAATAGAAACCGTCGTTCTCCTCGTGGGAACGACGGTTTTTTATTGGCCTTGATTACGACGTCTGCGCACGACAGGCGGACCACGAAAGGGAGGGTGTTGATCATGATGAAACAATAAGACGGAATTGAGGAATAACGAAGGTTTGGATGGATACCATCCGGGAATCTTGTCCGAACGAAATATCCAGAAGCCATTTCTATTTCCACAAGAAGCCCGAAAGGGCTGCGGAAGGCGAGCGAGCGTTGCGGCCGAATTTCTGCCGCGGCCGTGACGCCCTCGCTGTGGGTAGAGAACAATAAGGAAAACATCATGAAATACGGAATTATGATTGCAGGCATTGTATTTGTATGTTATGGACAAATGATTGCAAGTATTGAAACAATAGCCGACTTCGACGATCTTGTATTGCCCGCTGAATCGTATTGGAACGGATCGGAGGGTTCCGGGAGCTTTGCGTGTGGCAAGGCCGTGTTCAATAACCTGTTTACCGACTGGGGAGGCGGGATTACTTCATGGGAAGGTTTCGCCTATTCCAATCGGACGGATACATCCATCACCGGATTCGACGGTCAATATACGGCCGCTGTCGGTTCCGCTCACAATGGATCGAATTATGCCGTCGGATATGCGGGTTTCACGATCGTACCGACCTTGACGTTGAATCATCCGAGTACTCTGTCGGGATTGTATGTGAGCAACAATATGTATGTGGATTCCATTCTTCGTCAGGGCGATCCAATGTTTGGAATCGAGCCATTTTCCGATGGGGACTGGTTTCTTCTGACGATCACCGGCAAAAATGGTTCTGGAGATGCCACAGGAATACGGCAGGTGTATCTGGCGGATTTCCGCGATGGCAAACAAACCATCCTTGGCGATTGGCAGTATGTCGATCTGTCTTGTCTGGGAATGGTGGTGTCTCTGGAATTTACATTGTCATCGTCGGATATGGCCCCGTGGGGAATGAATACCCCGGCTTATTTTGTGATGGACACCATTCTTCCTGAACCGGCGACGATCGTATTGTTTGCGTTGGGAAGCTGGTGTTTCATCGGGCGGAAAAAGTAATATGAAGCGGACGGTTGTTCTTCTATTCCTGGGCACGGCCGTTTGGGCTGGGCCCTATAATGAACCGGGAGTGTCCGGATGGGTTGACGCGGGTTTCCATCCGGCCCCGCCGCCCGGTACGCCCGGATACCTTCGACATCCCGATCCCAACTCGATTCGTATTCATCCCGTCTATCGGGGATGGGTTACCGCGTGGTCGGATTACCAGCCCAGCGATACGGAATGGTATCCGTCATTCGGATGGGATGATCCCTCCGATGTGATCGGGCCGGCAACGGGTAACCATTTCGATATTGTCAGTCTTGGGGATTTGGATGATCAGGAACTCGCCGCGGGAAAGTCTCCGGGGCGGATCACCTTGTGTTTCGGCGATCCAAACAATCCGAATGATGAAGCGAGGATACGAAATGGTCGGGGATACGATTTTGCCGTATTTGAAAACGGTTTTTTGTCGGACTATAGTACCCCGGGTGGTTCGATTGCCGGACGAATGCTCGCGGAGCTTGCGTTTGTCGAAGTGTCCACGGACGGAATCCTCTTTGCTCGTTTTCCTTCCGTGTCGCTTACAGACGGCCCTATCGGACCGTATGGGACAATCGATATTACCAATCTATACAATCTTGCCGGGAAACATCCCAACGCCGGGGGGCGGTGCGTCGGAACACCGTTTGACCTGGATGACCTGACTACCCACCCATTGGTTCAGGACGGCCTTGTCGATCTGAATCATATTCGGTTCGTGCGGCTGGTGGATATTCCCGGTAACGGTTCGTTTTCGGATGCCGCGACATGCCAGATGGATCCCCTTTCGTATGATCCCAATCAGGATCCCCATTACAGACCGTATGTCGCCGATCATGCTGTGTATGACGCATGGTTAACGGTCGGTTCCGGCGGCTTTGATCTGGAGGCCGTGGGTGTTTTGAATGAACAACAGTACAGCGCCGATATCGACCTGAACGGCCAGGTGGATATGGAAGATTTGGCTTCGCTGGCTTCGTCATGGAACACGAGGTTCGGTCAAGCCGGATATATTCTCCGATGCGACCTGAGCCGTCCGAGGGATTGGGTGGTGAATTTGGACGACGTATGGCTGTTTGCCGAACAGTGGTTATCCATCGAAGAATGGCGGATATCCGCAGTGCGTTCCGGAGACAAATCATGAGACGGCCTGGTTTTTCTCTGATTGAAATGGTCGTCACCATGATGCTTCTGGCGATTGTAGCGGCGCTTCTTGTTCCCGCTCTTCAGGCGGCCCGACGGCAGACGCGGAGCGTCATGTGTCGAAGCAACCTTCATCAGTTGGTGTACGCAAACATGTCTTACACGGTAGATAATGATGGTTACTATGTTCCCGCGGCCAGGGATCTGTGGGATCAGGCCGGATTGTATCGGTGGCACGGGGCTCGACGGAATTTGGAGGAACCGTTTAATCCGTTGCGAGGTCCTTTGGCGGCATATCTGGATGGCGGCCGAGTCAACGAATGTCCGGAAAAAATCCGGTTTCGGCGGGGCGGACTCTGGGAAGAGAATTTTGAGCAGGGCTGCGGCGGATACGGCTACAATATGACCTATCTGGGCAGCCGCCTGTGGGAAGGCGATCCCGATCCGGACCGCTGTTACGGGCGGACGACCCGATCAACCGAGGTGAATTCCCCAGGGCAAACGCTGATGTTCGCCGATTGTGCCCTGAGCCGCGAGGGGGGGGGCTTTATCGAATACTCCTTTGCCGAACCGCCCTATACCGTGATTCGCGGCAAGGTCATGACCGGATTCTACATGTCGCCGACGCTTCATTTCCGTCATCAGGACCGGGCCAATATCGGATGGACCGACGGGCATATCGAATCGCGACCGATGGCTTCCGTCGAACAATACAATGTCTATGGCGTCGATTCGGCGGCCATGTCCCTCGGGTGGTTCGATCCGGTGGATAACAGCTTGTTTGACCTGCGGTGAAATATCGTGTAAGGTTCTCATGTCAAGATCACAAAAGGCGTTGGTTCGATGATCGCAATCCATTCAATCCGAAATATTTTTGAACCCATCCGATGGGGTATGCGGGGAATCAATCATCTTCTCTGGCCGACAATATGTTTCGGATGCCGACGCCGCGCCGATGAGTTGGAACGATTGCTATGTCAGGCGTGTTGGCAGGATCTCATCGCTTCCTGCGGAGGAGATTATTGTCCTGCCTGCGGACGTCAGGCGAGTCGGTTTGGTTTGATTGCCGGGCGATGCGGCGATTGCACGGGTCGGGAATTGATTTTTGACGGCATTGCGCGGGCCGGGGTCTATCAAGGAACGTTACGGCGGCTCATTCTGGCCATGAAATTTCAGGATGGCGGCGAATTGATTCTGCCTTTGAAGAACCTGTTGAACGCGGCTTTCGAAGCGGCCGTCTTCTACGATCAAATCGATTATTGGGTTCCCGTCCCGCTTCATTGGCGAAGACGGTTTTCCCGTGGTTTCAATCAGGCGCGCCTCTTGGCCGGAGCGATGAATCATCCATCTGCCAGGATCAGCGATGATCTGGTTCGTATTCGGAATACCCCGACTCAGTGGAGTCTCGATCCCGCGCAACGGAGACGGAATGTTCGCGGAGCATTTGCCGTTCGAGACGGGCACAATTTTTCAAACAAACGGGTCTGTTTGGTCGATGATATCACTACGTCCAATGCAACAATCAATGAGTGCTCGCTGACGCTGAAGCAAGCCGGAGCGACAAAGGTCTTTGTCCTCGTTGCCGCTGTCGCCATGCAGGATCGGGACGAGTAAATTCTTGCCGATCGTTGAACGATTCGGTTGTTCGGCGTGGCAATCCCATGCCGAAAATCTCCGTACGATCGTGTGACGATAGGATTCTCCACGGAAAGCGAATCATGACATGATACGGGGTTTTCGACAGATCGCCTCTTTGACGGCGTTGAGCCGGGTCTTCGGCATGGTGCGGGATATCGCCTTCGCTCACTATTTCGGCGCGGACTGGCTCATGACGGCCTGGACGGTGGGTTTTAAGATTCCCAATTTGTCCCGCCGAATCTTCGGCGAAGGTGCGGCATCGGCCTCGTTGATTCCCGTCTATAGCGAACAACTTCATCAAGATCCCCAGAAGGCCTATCGCCTGGTCGGAACGGTGATGTCCGTCTTTTTTGTTTTGCTCTCGGTTATCGCCCTGATCGGCGAGGTGATCATTATTTTTTTCGGCGGGGTTCTGGCCGAAAAAACCGGTACGCGGATGGGCCTGGCTTTAACGGGGATCATGTTGCCCTACATGGTGATGGTCTGCCTGACGGCTATTCTTGGAGGCGTGCTCAATGTCCATCGCCATTTCGCCGCGCCTGCGGCGGCTCCCATCCTTTTAAATCTCGTTCTCATCGGCGGGCTGTTTGCCACCGGTTCCATCTTGAAGATTCGACCCGAGACCCAGATCTATATGATTGCATTCGGCGTCCTGGTTGCCGGTGCGGCTCAGTTAGCCATCCAGATTCCACCGCTTCGGGCCAACGGCGTCCTCTTGGCGCCGGCCTGGGATATCCGATCGGAGGGTTTCAAGAAAATTCTCCTGCTCATGGGACCGATGATTCTCGGTCTTACAGTCACGCAGATCAATACGTTATTGGATGACGTAATCGCGTTGTCCTTCATGAATGAAAAGGCCTATCCGCTCGGGTATGGTGCTCCGTCGTATTTGTATTATGCTCAGCGAATGTATCAGTTGCCTTTGGGTGTTTTCGGGATATCGCTGGCCACGGCGATTTTCCCCGTCATGAGCGGTGAAGCCGCAAAAAAAGATTTTGCCGCTCTCCGTTCGACGGTTTCGCGGGGATTACAGGCCGCGTTGTTTATCGCGGTTCCCGCCACAGCCGGCCTTATCCTTGTCGCACGGCCTGCGATTGCCGTGATCTTTGAACACGGACGATTTACGCCGGGGGATACGATCGCAACAGCACGGACACTGTCCTTTTATACCCTCGGTCTGACCGGTTTTTTCGCCCAGCAAATTGTCATCCGAATTTTTTATTCCCTTCAGAATTCGAAGGTTCCCGCCTTGACGGCCGTAATCGCCGTCGTAGCCAACCTGGGTCTGAATTTGACGTTGATCTGGCCATTGGGTCCGGGAGGATTGGCCATGGCCACTTCGCTGTGTTCCTACCTGCAGGTGTTCATCCTGCTTTGGGTTCTCCGACGAAAATATGGACTGACTTTCTGGGACGGATTGACTCCGTCGGCGATCAAGACGTTTGTGGCTTCGGCTTTCATGGTTGCCCTTGGATTGGCGATTCTCCTGGGCACAAAGTCCTTCTTGTCGCAGGGTCGTCGCATGCACGAAATCATCCGTCTGGCGCTGGTCGTCTCTGGGTCGGGAGGGATGTATCTGGTTGTGGCATGGCTGACGAAAAATCCGATGCTTTCGCTGATCCTCTCCCGCCGAAACCGCGTTCAAACACCTCCAATTCCGAACACAGAGGAACCGGCCTCTTGAGAATCCGATAAGCGGATTCACACGGGGTTTGACGATTCCGTTTCAGGTCGATATAATCACGGCGAATAATCCCGGATCGGAATCCTTTGGATTGTGATCAGACGAAATGGTTCTCAGGGAACGCCAATGACCATGATACAGTCAATACAACAAGGTGCCTGGTTTCTATGTGGTTTTGTGATTTCCTCTCTGGCGATGGCTCAAACGCCCAATCCGGACCAGGCGTTGCCAACCTCGTCTCCGGATGTCAAGAAAAGTCCCGTGCGATCCACCGGAATATCTCCGGTCGCCGATCTTCCGCGGGATTTGTTTTCGCCGCAGGCCGCCATGGCTTTTGCGAAATGTGCCTATGAACTCTATCGTGCCTCCGATGCGACCGATGCCGATGTGCTTCAGGCAAAGGTCTTTCTCTATGCCGCCCTGGTGTTGGATCCGAGAGCGACGTATGTGATGGCGGATCTGATTCGTGTTTTGACCGGAATCCCGGATCGCGATTTTGGCGGTGAGATCCAGTGGGCATTGCACGCCTATGCGGACGATCCGGCTCTGGATATGGAAATCGCCAATCGGGCCGCCCAGTATCTGCATGACCGACTCCAGGATCGTCCGCGGCGGGAACAGCAATACACCAAGCTGCTGGAAATCGCGTCGACGCGCAATCGCATGTTCTCGGCCGAAATCGCTCGACGAATCGGCCTATTGATGGCCGAAAAACCAGACTTTGAAGGCGCTGAAAAGACTCTATTGTTTGCCTATGCCAATAATCCCTATAGTTCGGAAATCTTTTCGACGATACAATCGATCATGGCCAAACAGAACATGGCGTTGCGCTCGGAGGTGGTCCTGCAATTTATGCGTCGCAGCATTCAAGCCGATCCGGTGGATGTACAAACGGCGGTGAATTTCGCCGCCTTGGCGCAGCGAATCGGAGTCGTCGATCACGCGGCGGCCGGATTTGACTATGCCGCCGCGGCGTACCGGTATTGGAATCCGCAAACGCCGCTTCCCGCCGAATTGAACCGAACCCTGGCCCTCGCTCACTACAACGATCCCAACACGCGAAATCAGTGTCTTGTGGTCGCCGAGGACGTGCGCAAATCGGGCGAGTTGGATCTTCTGGTCGAGGCCTATGCGGGACGGGCCGCTGAAAAACTCGGGCGCTCGAACCAAGCCCGCGAAATTCTTTCTGTCGCGGCGGCCCGTGCCGAGAAAGCATTGGCTGAGGATCCCGCGACGGCTCCAGCCGGTCCCGAACTCATGGCGTGGTTTTATGCGTTTGCCGATCCCAGTCCCGAAAAAGCTCTTGCCTGGGCGAATAGAGCCCGTGGAACCTCGCCTCAGTCGGAAACCGTCAAGGCCCTCTTTGGATACGTCCTGGCCATGAATTCTCAACCGGATTTGACCGCCGAATTTGCGAAGGATCTTTCCGATAGGATTCCGGTCGCCGCGATGGCGATGGCTCTGGTCAAATTGTCCGAGGGTGAGAAAGACTCCGCGATCAACCTGTTCAAAAATGCGATCCGGATGGATGGCTCAACCCTGGTTGCCGACCATGCCCGTCAGTGGCTGAAGGAACAGGGCAGCGAATTCGTTTCTCCGGAGGATGTCGAAAAATGCCGGAATGCCATCCAATTGGAGTTTCATGAATCGGCTTTGCCGGTTTTTTCACCGGCATCCAAACGATTGGTCGCCGAATTCAAATTGCGGGGTTCCGATTTATCCTACGGCCGCCCGATCGAAATGAACCTAATCATTCGAAATCCTTCTTCGGAGCCGTTGATCATTTCAGAGGATGGAATCCTTAAGGGACGATACCGTATCGATGCGGTCGTCCGGGGCGACCTATCCGTTGAAATCCCTCGCTTAATTGAACGTCGGATTCAACCGTCACGTCTGATCATGGGCCCGTCCAAAGAGTATCCCGATGGCCGTTTCATGGCGATTCCGCTTGACGTCGATACCGGCCGGCTGCATCCAATCCTTTGGGGCCATCCTCAGGCGAGTCTCGATATCGAACTGATCGCCTACCTGGATCCGGTATCGGATGATGCGGGACATGTTCGCAATTCCCTGCCGGATATTCCTCCGGTTCGAATCCGCTTCAAACGACCGGGAATCAAACTAACCCGCGATTTCCTGATGCAGCGGCTGGAATCCGTGGCCAGAGGGCAGTCTTCCCAGAAGATTCTCGCAGCCGAAGTATGTACAGGCCTGTTGTATGAGCAAATGGATAGGGATCGTTCCGGTGCCCAGTATCGTTTTATCCAGGTAGCGCCTGATGTGTATTATGACGCCATCCGTCGGTGTCTGATGGATGACGATTGGAAGGTTGTTTTTCAGACCCTCATGGCCCTGAATCTGATTTCCTCTCCGATCCCGTTTGAACTGACACAGGCCGTTTCCCCGTTATTGCAGAATACCAATTG
Organism: uncultured Pirellulales bacterium; assembly: GCA_964386005.1. Taxonomy (GTDB): domain Bacteria; phylum Planctomycetota; class Phycisphaerae; order Sedimentisphaerales; family Anaerohalosphaeraceae; genus FEN-1350. The sequence continues at coordinate 48,403 of CAYLSB010000015.1, forward strand.
GCCGGTTCGAATGATGGCGTTGAAGATTTTATCCCGGTCTTCCGGCCAGAGCTTCCAGCAGGTACTTGACTGGTCGGCCTCTTCCGATGAGCATCTTCTGGTCCGGGATTTGGCCGTCTCTCTTGGAGGAAAGGTCACCGAGAAGGCCCCGATCCTTCCATTGTCCGATCCGGCAATCTTACCCCCGAGTTCCGACGTGACAATATCCGCACCAGGTACGGATACTTCAAAGCCAATTCAATGATCTTTCTTCCGGGGGGTGTGGATCGTTCTGGATAAAGGGGGGCTGAAGAAGAGTACCGGGTTTTTTTGAACTTCCCTATTGTCAACGAGAGCGAATTACTATATACTCTTCGTTTCTATTGGTTGCCGAATTTGGATTCTAATACGAAAGGATACACTATGCCAGCAAAAGTCGATGTCGATAAATGTACCGGCTGCGAATCTTGTATTGAGGCCTGTCCCAGCGAGGCCATCAAAATGGAACGCGGCAAAGCCAAAGTGGATGTCAATAAATGCGTGGATTGCGGGGTTTGTGTGGATGAGTGCCCCGTGGAAGCCATAAGCATGGAGTAATTCTCCGGTGGGCCCCATCGTCTAGGCAGGCCTAGGACACCGGGTTTTCAACCCGGCGACAGGGGTTCAAATCCCCTTGGGGCTATAAAGGATCCTGAACGATTATGAAACAAATGACCACCGGTTTTACCCGGTGGTCATTTGTTTGATCGTTATCCGTTTTGTTCAGGCATATCACAAGCAGAATTTCTCCGGCAAGAGGTTACACTCCAGCCACTGTCCGGCCAGAGCGGCCAGATCATGCAGATTGACCTTACAGTCCGGCGTTCCCTCCGGACCGGAGAAGTCGTATAATGGATTCGTGACGCAGATCGGCGCATCTGATACGATATCCGTGTACATACCCGCGATGTCAAACGCATTCAGGGCGTAGTTGTAATACTGTACCTCATCAATCTGGCCGTTCAGGAAGAAATCGTATCCGGCCGTCTCGTTGGCGCCGGCTCCGATCAACAGAGTTCTCCGCGAATTGGTCAGCAGAGTCGCCTCTGCCGTTGCCGCTCGGACACCGTTTAGATATAGGATTTTGACGCCGGAAATGACTCCGTCGGAGGCGATGTCCGTGGCATGAAAGGTAATCGCCACATGGCTCCATTGATCGAAGGTCACTGCGGGCGAACCCAAAGCGGTGAATGTGCCGTTGGCCGTCCAGAAGGACCACTGATCGGACGGAGTAATGTACAGGATGTAACCCGTCCATGGAGCATTGTCTCGCGAACTGACCACCGCCTGGTAATTGCCGGTCCGGGTCGGTTTGACCCATGCGGTTACGGTGAAACTATCAGTATTAAGTTTATCCGTAAAGGGAACTTCAACGGCGCTAACGCCGTTCAGTAACAGGGCCTTGCCGCCGGCGATGCTGCCGTCGATAAAGTTGGGCTCGTTGAAGGAATACCCATTGTAGTTTCCGACCGGTTCGAGGAGGTTTTCCTCAAACGGCCAGCGGGCCGCCAGTTTTTGAATCGCCAGAATCGCGATCTTCGATGTAGCCGATCCCGCCGCGTTGGAAAGGACGCAGAAGTAGTACCCCTCATTCTCCAATGCGGCATTGTCCACGGTCAACGTATCGGAATTTGTCCCAACCATCTTATCGTCTGCGGGTGTGTCGATTGCGGCATCCAGTGACTTGTACCACGTGTAGGTCGTCTGATTTTCACCAGCCACAGTAAAGACGGCCTGGCTGCCGGCCGGCACGGTCCGATTTTTTGGATCCATCGTCAGAAAGGGGGTATCCGGAGAGGACCGGAATGTCCACACCTCGCCCTGGTGGATGATGTCCGCGTCCGGCGCATTGGGTTCACGGCAATCTACCCGCCAGTAATACTGCGTATCCGCCGACAGGGGTGAACCGAACGTATAGGATGTTTCGGTCTGATTCTCTGCCACGCGCACGGACGCATCGCCGGCGGCTACCTTCGATTCATTGGGATCAAAGTAGATGTCATAACCCGATACTTCATACACGTCACGGACCTTCCAACTCAATGTATGGCTGCTTACGAGAATCTGATGATCCATCGGCCGAGGGTCCATCGCCGCGGAATCCGAAACCCCGAGATACACGGCCGGATTGAATATTCTTCCCTGGTTCCAGTCTCCGCCCCCGCCGGCCCAGCGGTTAATTCCGATCGGCCGATTCAGGCCGTCGCCAAAATTGGTTTTGGTCATTTCTCGCGAAGCGACCAGTTGCAGCCCCGCCCCGGAAAGATCGTCAATCCATAGTCGTGCGGTACCCGTGATCGATCCATTGACAACCGTGTTACCGCGGGTATCAAACTCGGCGATGCAGTGGTACCATTTCTGTCCGACGATGGGATGGGCCAGGGATTGATTGGGAACATCCGAGTTGAACACAAACAAGATTCGGCTGGCGTTGGTTTGCAGATTCTCGGTCCCGGCATAATCAATTAATTTGCGAACATTCGTATATGTGCCTTCCCACTGAAACCATACCTCCATCGTAAATCCACCGGCCGCCTCGATCACGGAATTGACAAGCAACGCGGTCGCATTCGTTCGTCCGTGGCCCCCCGATGCCCCCGTAAGGGAACCGCCCGAAAAGCCCGGAGGAACCTGCCCGTTCAGATAGCCGCCCATACTGTCCATGGCCCCGTCATTGTGTGCCGAACTGAGGTCGAGGATCGAAGTGGACGAGCCGTCGTAGGACGCCGGGAACGAATATCGGAATACCGGCTCCAATTGTCCCCATCCAGCGCGGGTCACTGCCAGTACCGCCAAAACGATCCCCATGAAGTACTCTTCTCGCATCTTCATACAACACCCTTTCCTTGATTGAATGTTAGACTGTCGCAATGAACGATGTAATGCAATGGCGTGGTAATTCCGATTTGATTATTTCCATATTCCATCCTCCGCGTTTCTCGAAGTTACAGTTTGTTATGAGCCGGGCTACGAAAAGGATAATAACGGCCATATGAATTTTCAACAATCAATATTGTACGAAAAGGCGATAGATGGGACAAGAACTTATTGGGATAAATATCAGGAATGGATTCTTGTGGTGAATTTCGTGGCTGTTTCAAATCGCTGTGCGGAGCGGAACTTCAGATGCCGGGTTCAACGTCATTTTTCTCTTTCAATTGTCGGGAGCTGAATGGGTCCGGTTTTGTCGCTTCAGGATCCGCCGGCCGTCCGACGGTTTCATGAATCAACTCCGGTTCGGGAAGACCCGTGCGGCAATCCCACCAAAATCCCGGCGGGTGGCTACGAAACAGAAAAGAGCTTACAAGGGAAAGAGAATCTGCGATTTCAAGATCAGTCCGTTGTTCGAGGTGCGAGGGAATTTCCGTTGAAAGGATGGATTGTGCCTGATGAAGCATTGTCGAAACCGTCTCCGGTTCAAAATCATCCAGCGAATAAATCAATCCTTTGTAAATCAAATAAGCCGAAAAAGTCTGGAATTTTTTCTTCTCCGGTGGCTTGAGGATACGGAAGGATCGATCTACATGCAGAATCGACATCTCCGATACATCCGTCATCCATCGAAACCAGTCCGGTTGAAATTCCCGGAGTTGATCCATGCATCGTTTGGTTCGTGCCGCCTGCTCAAATCGCATAGCCGTGGCGTCGCATTTCATCGTCTCATTCAGGATATTCATCACGGCATCCGTCTTTCCCGAAGCCATTTCAACCGCCAGATTGAGTTGTCGGATGTACTCCTCGCGCGGGATACCCCCGACGCACGGAGCCGGACAGGTTTCCATTTGCAGGTAGGGACAGCTTCGTGCCTGTTCGGACGAATCGATCAAGTCCGGCCTCTGGCAAAGCCCAAACGCGCGAACCAAAACGTCAATCGTGCGTACGGCCGCTTTTCGTCCGGGAAAGAGCCCCATCGTTTTCCGCGAGAGGGAATCCCGGCTCGTCGCCGGGTGGGAGGCGAGAGAAAACTGCGGCCACCGGTGTGAAAGATCGATTTGAATCAGATACGTTTTCGGTAACGATATTCTCTTGCGATATCGCCGGCCGTACAGACGCTTGGCAATAGGCAAAAAATCCACATGACAGCCGAACTCGCATCCGCATCGCCGAAAATAGACCGACCGCACGACCGGATTCAGACGGGCTTTACGGGTTTTCGGCTGGTTGGGGTCCGCGGCAAGTTTGGCCAAAGTCGTCCGTCGCAGATGGCTCGCCATCAGCAACTGGACCGGTACGCCATCTCCATCCGTAAATAAAACGACGCCTCGTTCGGAAGGAATCTCCGCGGATCTTGTCTGGAGCTCTTCCGGAGATCCGTCCCATTCAAGATGACCGTCGAACAGATCCGAAAACATCGGATGTCAAACCCGCATCCCTGAAACGATGGTATGGAATACCAGTTGGCCGTTCACGACGCCTTGTACTTCCGCGCTGAACTGACGGCTGCGTACTTTGCAGATGTGGCTGAGGAGATACAAACGACATCCGGGCTGAACCGTGCCGCGAAATTGTGTATCTTCAATGCCTGAAAATCCGATAAATCCTTCCAGTCCATAAATCCGCTTCATGAAAAAGCTGGCCAGTTGAGCCGCCGATTCGACCATGATCACCCCCGGCATCAACGGACGTTCGGGGATATGTCCGCGAATCCAAAATTCATGGTCCGTCACATCCTTAAAGCCCAGGCACAGGAGTTTTTCCCGGTCATGCCAGATAATCCCGTCGAGCTGAGACATCTCGTAGGATTGGGGATTGACTTCGGCGATCGCCGCCCGGTCGAATGCAACCTGGTCGAGACGGATCCCCGATAAATCGAATAACAGGGTAGGGGGCATATCTATCCTCTCTGGCGATCAAACTCCCCGACACCCCAGCCGGTTCATTCCGGAACGGGCGCACCCTCGAAAGTCGTCGCGCGGCGCGGGAGCCGTGAGATGATCGAAATGGAACCGCATTATTCCGTTGCGCGGATTTCGAGAATCCGATTTCGGACCGCCTGCGAGGCCTGCTTAATCATCTGCATCTGTTTGCGCACGCGGGTACCTGCCGCTTTGTTGCCGCCTTCGGCCTTGCTGATATCTGATTCGATTTCCGCGACCAGCTTTTTCAGATTTTCGTATTCCTGCATTGTATCGAACCTCCAATGAAGATGTATTCGATCGTATTAAAGAAAAAAATATACGCTTTTTGACCGTTTGTCAAAGGAAATCCCCGTGCCTTGTTTGACGCCGGCCGGGCGTTGGATCAGGGTCGTAATCGAAGGGTCAGCTCGGCGATACGTTTTCCACGCCGACGACACTGATTCAGGACCCGATCATCGGGTTTGCCAACCGATACGGGGCCAAAATGATCGCCTTGGGGATCGCCCTGGAGGATCATCCCATGTACCATCAGCGTAACGAGAATATTGATGATGGTGAATTCGTTGCCCCCGCCGGTATTGGCCGAAGAGCTGAACGCCGCGCCGATCTTGCCGTCCAGTTTGCCGTGTTTGCTGACCGATTCGTCGAACAACTCGGCAATCTTGGAACACATCCGTCCGTAATACGTCGGCGATCCGACCACGATCGCATCGGCGTCAAGCAGATCGTTGATTTTGACATCTTCGACCGCCTTGCACTTGGTGGGCAATTGCGCCTCGTTCATGGACTCGGCAAACACCTGAGCCATTTGTTTGGTATTACCGCTCCGCGAATAATAGATCACCAATCCTGTGGCCATACGCATCCTCGACAATCGAGATTACTTGGGGGATTTCAGTGTTGTCCTATCCCGTTCCGGAACCTCTTCGTCCAACGGATGCTTATTTTGCGAGAAATGGGCGGGGATTTCAATGGTAAAAATGGCCTTTTCGATTTTTTTATTCGCAACCGGTTCAAGAAAGGATATGTCGTAAATATCTCCCTCCGTGGAGGTGGTGAGAATCCGCCGGGGTAAATACTGTTTGGGATCCATCCAAAAATCAATCCTCGAATACTGTTCCTTGAAACGGGATTGGGGTTTTGTGGTCAAAAGCAAATGGACCGGCCGATTGGGATCGGTGGATTCTTCCTTCACACGAACGATCTCAAAATCCTTCGACAGGTTTTCGGTTCGAGTAAATCCGATGATCGGAAAATTCCCGCTGAGAAACTCGAACACATCCATGGCTTTTCCGGGTCGGGCCTTCTGATAAAAATCCGCCTTCTCCAGTGAATAATCGATTCGTGTCAACCAGAATCCGTCGAAGAAGAATTGCTCGATGCGTTTTTCTTCCGGAGCGTCTTCCTGCTGAAAGGTGTCGAACTGGATTCGAAGCCGCGACCCGTCTGTATCCTTTTGATAATAGAGACGTCCGTTCCGCAGCGTTTTGGAATCCAGCAGTTCGGGATCCTGGATAAACAGGTATTTTATTTTGGCCTGATAACTGCCCATCGTTGTGGTCCGTTTGTGCAGTTCCTCCAGAATTCCCTGAAGGATGGGATCGCTTTCCGTCGAGGGACCGGGGGATTTGGATTCCGGTGAATGGCTCGGTGCGCAACACGGGGGGGAAACAGCCGATTCCTCCACGGATTGCGTGCCCGCAGATTGAACCCGACTTACATTCCAGGTCAGACAAGCGAGTACAATGATCCATCGTAATTTCACGAGTTATTCCCTTTCGATTTTCAGATTACATCGATCGAATCCATTTCCGGCGACAAGAGACCAGACGGTTTGGAATACCATCTATTCCATCAAATTCCCATTTTCAACGATTGGGATCAATTCGTCAAGTCGATGGATGACGTGATCGGAGTACGGTAAAAACAAATCGGCATCTTTGTGGCTTTTCAGCAGTACGGTAATCGCTCCGGCCGCACGTCCGCTAAGCATATCCTGCAAAAAGTCCCCGACTACCAGAGTCTCCTCCGGTCGTACTCCGAACCGACGACACAACTCAAGAACACCGAACGCATCCGGTTTGACGGGCCCGTCCGTTCGATCAACGATGGCATCAAACACAAGGCCGTGGCGCTCGGCCACTACGATCGCGTTTTCGCGCGTATTCCGGGTCAGAATCCCAACGGGATATCCATGATTACGAAACCAGGCAAGGATGTCTTTGGCCCCTTCATTCAACGTGGATTGAAGGGCGGCTCGCTTTTCGTGTTCATCCAGTATTCGAAGGATTTCCCGTTGTCTTGCCTCATCCTGATCCTTCAGTAATTCCAGAATCGGCCCGGCATCCCGGGCAAATCCGATCTCCTCCCGAATCGCATCAAAGTCCAGCAACGGCTCGGTAAGGGTTCCGTCCAAATCAAATATAACAGCCCGGATCATCGGTCCTCAAACGATTTCTGTTTTCCGAGAAGTTCCAATAAATATCGCCCCGCTTGCGGCAGTCGCTTGTCCTTGCGAACCAGGATCCCGGTCGGTCGAAAGAATCGGTCGTTGACGAACGACAGGGACCGAAGGGTATTGTTGGATCGTTCGGCCTGAATCGTCGGTTCCGGCAAAATGCTGATGGCTGTCGTGTTGATTTCCACCGCCCGCTTGATCGTCTCGATATTGTCGAATTCCAGCGACATCCGTACCGTCACTCCATATTGCCTCAGAATCGAATCAATCAGGATGCGAGTCGGCACATCTGTATCGAAACCGATAAACTCGGTTCCGGCCAATTCATGAATATCCACCTGAGAAAATGCCGCCAGGGGATGAGAAGGGCTGCATACAAGAACCAGCGGCTCATCCTCGAACGGAAGTACATCGATGTTACGCATTTTTTTCGGGACCGCCACCATTCCAATATCGATATCTCCCTTTAAAAGCCGGTCATAAATCTGTGAGGCGTCGCAATACTCTACATGCAAATACACATTGGGATACTTGCCCATGAATCTCTTGACATAGGGCTGTAAAGTGTGCATTCCAATGCTGAAAATGGCGGCCAGGTTGATCCGCGATGTCGATTTGTTCTGGTTGGCCAGTTCGCTGACCATCCGGTCGTAACGGTCCAGGATCTCCTTGCCCGCCAGAAAAAAAATCTCCCCAGCGCTGGTCAAAGCGGGGGGGCGTTTCTTACGATTGATAAGCTGACATTTATGCGTCAGTTCGAGTTGAGCGATCTGTTGCGATACGGCCGACTGGCTAACCCCATGTTTGTCAGCCGTCCGAGAAAAGTTCTGCAACTCAACCAAATCACAAAATATTCGCATTGTTTCGATATTCATGATAAGTAATTCTTATTATAACTATCACTAAAGTTTTCTTGAATTACACTGATAAAGACCATAGTATAAGAACGATTAATTATTTGTAAAGTAAAACTTTTCAATAGTGGAATCAAGCCGACAGGTTAATGACATGAATCGATTGCCGGTTCGCAACGGCGGAAACGGCTTTGGAAATCAAAACAGGGAAACATTTCAGTCCAGTCAGGAGAAAACATGGCAAGCCAATTTGTTGAAGAGATCATGGGGCAAGTTACGATGCGAAACCCCGGCGAGAACGAGTTCCATCAGGCCGTCCGCGAGGTTGCCGAATCGGTGGAAGTCGTCATTCAGAAAAATCCCGCTTTTGCAAAAACCAAAGTATTCGAGCGGCTCGTCGAACCCGAGCGCCAGATGATGTTCCGCGTTCCATGGGTCGATGACAAGGGCAATGTTCAAATCAACCGCGGGTTCCGCGTGCAGTTCAGCAGCGCGATTGGCCCCTACAAAGGCGGCCTGCGATTCCACCCCTCGGTGTATCTGGGCATCATCAAGTTCCTCGGATTCGAGCAGATTTTCAAAAATGCACTGACCACCACTCCCATCGGCGGCGGCAAAGGCGGGAGCGATTTTGATCCCAAGGGCAAAAGCGACAATGAAGTCATGCGGTTCTGCCAAAACTTTATGAGCGAACTGTTCCGCCACATCGGATCCGATACCGACGTTCCAGCCGGCGACATCGGCGTGGGCGGCCGCGAAGTCGGTTTCATGTTCGGTCAGTACAAGAAACTCTCCAACGTCTTCACCGGAGTCCTTACGGGTAAGGGCCTCGATTGGGGCGGATCCCTGGCTCGCACCGAAGCCACCGGCTATGGACTGGTCTATTTTGTTACCCGAATGCTCCAGGATCGCAAGACCGATTGGAAGGGCAAACGCGTTGTCGTTTCCGGTTCGGGTAACGTGGCCATCTATGCTGTCCAGAAGTGCCACGAACTCGGCGCCACATGTATCGCGATGTCCGACAGCGGCGGCTACATCGTCGATGAAGGCGGCATCAATCTCAACACCGTCAAGCGCATCAAGGAAGTCGAACGCGGCCGTATCAAGGATTATGCCGCCGAACACAAATCCGCCAAGTATTTCGACGGATGCAGTGGCATCTGGACCGTCCCGTGCGATATCGCTCTGCCTTCGGCCACCCAGAATGAGGTCGATGAAAAGGGCGCCAGGGACCTCGTGAAGAATAAATGCATTGCTGTCGGCGAAGGCGCCAACATGCCCTCCACGCCGGAAGCGATCGAGATCTTCCTCGATAGCGGAGTCTCGTTCGGTCCTGCCAAGGCCGCCAATGCCGGCGGTGTGGCCACCAGTGCCCTCGAAATGTGCCAGAACTCCATGCGTCTGAGCTGGACCTTCGATGAAGTCGATAAGCGCCTCAATATGATCATGAACGCCATCTATGACCAGTGCGTCCAGGCCTCCGAGGCCTACAATCTGAAAGGCAACCTGGTCGCCGGCGCCAATATCGCCGGTTTCCTCAAAGTCGCTCGGGCCATGATGGCGCAGGGGATTGTCTGAGATTTCAATGCGTATGAACGGCCGCGCGTTGCGGCCGTTGGAGCCGATACGATGGATCCCCTTACCTCCTGTAAGGGGATCTTTTTTTGCCGTCCGTTTCATGATACACTGATATGTAAAACCATGTTCAATGAGGGAAACCATGGAACGATATCCCAGTACCGGCATAAATCCTCTGGATGAAGTCCTCGGCCGCCTCCAATACGGCGACAACGTCGTCTGGCAGGTCGATGATATCTCCCACTACAAAGAGCTGGTGATCCCTTACGTCAAACGGGCCCTGGCCGAGAAACGAAAGATGGTGTATGTCCGCTTCGCCAACCATGAGCCGCTCCTGGAACCGTGCGAGGGATTGTCCATCGTCCATCTGGATGCCGATGTGGGTTTCGAATCCTTTTCCACCCAAATCCACAACCTCATTACCGATAGGGGGATCGGCGCCTATTATGTGTTCGATTCCCTTTCCGAATTATTGTCCGCCTGGGCCACCGATCTGATGGTCGGCAATTTTTTCATGGTCACCTGTCCCTACCTTTACGAACTCGATACCATCGCCTACTTCGCGCTGCTGCGCGACTACCACGCCTATCAGACCGTCGCGCGCATTCGAAGCACGACCCAGCTTCTTCTCGATGTGTATAAGCTGGAGGGACAACGGTACATCCATCCCCTCAAGGTCTGGAACCGATATTCCCCCACGATGTTTCTGCCGCATCGAGATGAGGGTATGCAACTGGAACCCGTGACCAACAGCGTCGATGCGGCCCGCTTGTTCTCGTATATCTCCGATCGTGCCCGTGCCAGCACCCGCCGCAAAATCGACTTCTGGGATCGTCTCTTTCTCAACGCCGAAGAAATGCTGGACCAGTCCGCCGCCGATCCCCAGGTCGAACGGACCGTCGATCAGATGTGTCGCGTCATGATCGGCCGCGAAGACCGCATGGTCTCACTGGCCAAACAGTATTTCTCTCTCCGCGATCTCCTGGATATCAAGGCCCGTCTGATCGGGACCGGCTACATCGGCGGCAAGGCCGTCGGCATGCTTCTGGCACGCAAGATCCTCGCCGTCGATTCCGATTTCGACTGGAAAGAGGTTCTCGAAAAACACGACTCGTTCTACATCGGTTCGGATATCTTCCATACCTACATTGTGCAAAATGGCCTCTGGAAAATCCGGATGGAACAGAAAACCAAAGAGGGCTACTTTGCCCGTGCCGGCGAGCTGGCGGCGGCCATCCTCAAAGGGAAATTCCCGACCGAGATCAAGGAACAGTTCATGGAGATGATCGAATATTACGGCCAGTCCCCGATCATCGTCCGTTCCAGCAGTCTCCTGGAGGACAGTTTTGGAAACGCCTTCGCCGGAAAATACGAAAGTATATTTCTGGTCAATCAGGGCAGTCCCGAAGACCGCTACCAGCAATTCGAAAACGTTGTCCGCAAGATCTATTCCAGCACGGTCAATGAGGATGCGCTCACCTATCGGCTGCAACGGGGACTGGATCAGGCCGACGAGCAGATGTCGCTTCTCGTTCAGCGCGTTTCCGGCACCCATCACGGCCGGTACTTTTTCCCCGATGTCGCCGGCGTGGGCGTATCGTTCAATACGTTTGTCTGGAACCGCTCGATGGATCCCGAAGCCGGCATGGCCCGCATCGTCATGGGTCTCGGTACCCGCGCTGTCAACCGCGTTGAGGATGATTACCCGCGGATCGTCGCGATGGATGCCCCGCTGGTTCGCCCGCACTCGGCCGTGGATAACCTCCGACAGTTTTCCCAGCGGTACATGGATGTGCTGGATCTGGCCGCAAACAAGCTGGATGCGATCCCCGTCAAAAAAATTCTCAGCGCCGAACAGAATCCTCTGAACAGTCGGATCGCCATTCGCGATGCCGAGGCCGAAAACCGCATGCGGCAATTGGGCCTTCCATTTGAACCGCAGTGGATCCTTACCTTCGATGACCTGTTGTCCCAAACGGAAATCGTCCCGATGCTTCGTCGCCTTATGGAAACCCTGGAATATCGCTACCAATATCCCGTCGATATTGAATTCACGATCAACTTCGCCGAAGATCAATCCCCCCATATCAACTTGCTGCAATGTCGTCCGCTTCAGACACGAGGCCTGGGTCGCCCGGTCCAGATCCCGCAAAACCTTCCATCCTCTCAGGTGCTGTTCCGGACCACAGGCAGTTTCATGGGCGGATCAATTTCCGAGTCCATCCGCCGGATTGTGTATATCGATCCGGCCGGATACCTTGCCTTGCCCCTCCAGGATAAATACGCGATCGCTCGGCTCGTCGGCAAACTCAATCACCTCATCGAAGGTCCCCTTGAACAAACTACGATGTTGATGGGTCCCGGCCGATGGGGTACCACCACGCCCTCTCTTGGTGTTCCAGCCCACTTCGCGGAAATCAATCGTTTCGCGGTCCTTTGCGAGTTGTCCTACCCCTCCGGCAATCTGATGCCCGAACTGTCCTACGGAAGTCACTTTTTCCAGGATCTTGTCGAGAGCGGAATTTTTTACGTGGCCCTGTTCTGCGAAAAATCCGATGTGGTCTTCAATCGTCAGCACCTCCTGCTGTGCCCCAACCAACTCGCTGATTTGATTCCGGAAGCGCATCCCTATGCGCCCGTGGTTCGAGTCTGCGATACCGAAAAATTCAATCTGCAATTGATGGCCGACATCTTGACCCAGACGATGGTTTGCTTTAAAAGTATCTGATCGGTGTGAATGCGGATGACTTGAAAGCTTCAAATTTATTGCGAATTATTCCGTTTGGGTTTTTCGGGGCACATGACGTATGCCCTTTGTAGGGGCGGATGGCATCCGCCCAAAATCCTGTGTAGGGCAATCCCCTGTGATTGCCCATTCCTGTCATTCCGGCGAAATCCGGAATCCAGATCCTTCAGATAGGATAGAATGGTTTATGTTTTTGATTGGGATTCTCCTGGTCTTAGTGTGAATTGAATAAGGAAGATTTTCGGATGACGACTCGCAATCAAAAAGCGGCCCGGCAATTACTTCAGATCGATCAGTTTTTTACCGGCGACTTTACCGTTCGCGGCAAAGCGCAGCCGCCGGTAAATCCCGCCCCGGCCGTCTCTCCATCCGCTTCCGCTTCCCAGCCGGCCGAAAAGTCCGATTCGGTTCCTCATCCCGATCCCGAAAAAGCCCTGGCCGAGATCGCCCGCGAGATCGCTCATTGCTCCAAGTGCCCCCTGGCCCAGACCCGTAAGCACGTCGTTCCCGGCGAAGGCAATCCCCGCCCGCAGATCGTCTTTGTCGGCGAGGCGCCCGGCGAAGACGAAGACCTGCAGGGCCGCCCCTTTGTCGGCCGGGCCGGCCAACTCCTCGAAAAAATCATCATCGCCATGGGTCTCAAGCGTCAGGATGTCTTCATCTGCAACATACTCAAGTGCCGTCCGCCGGGCAACCGCGATCCCAAACCCGACGAAGTTGAATGCTGCTCGCCCTATCTTCAGCGTCAACTCGAAATCCTGTCGCCGAAAATCATCGTCGCCCTCGGCAGTCATGCCGCCAAAACCCTGCTCGATACCAACCTGGCCATCGGCAAGCTCCGCGGCCGTTTCCACGACTACTACTTCTCGCCGTTTTCCCCGCCCATCAAGCTCATGCCCACTTACCACCCCGCCTACATCCTGCGCAACTATACCGCCGAAACCCGCGGGCAGGTTTGGAATGACATGCAACTGGTCCTCAAGGAACTCGGCCTGCCTATCCCCAAATCCCCCGCCTCATAAAATCTCCGACTTCGTGGTTCATATTTGAACGCGTGGCAGCCACCGAGCGTCGCAAGGTGGATGGAGGGCCAAGCTCCGTCGTGGCCGGTAGCCGTAGCACAATCGTCTTGGTTGTGTTGTGGATGGGCCCGCTCCATCGGGTCCTTTAGACGCAACCGTCTCGGTTGTGTATGTAGGGACAATCCTCCGTGGTTTCCCAGATCGCGCCGCCGAATAAGACAATAAAGATAATCTGCTTCGTAAATTCATTTATGGACCCGGCTCGACGAGCCGATCTGTATGATAACGGTATCCGGCGGAGAGGATGCCGCTCGGTATTACTATCATTACGATGGGTTGGGCTCGGGTGTAGGATTGTCGGATAGCGCAGGTGTGTTTGTGGAGCGATACGCGTACGACGTCTTCGGCGGTTGCGTTGTGCATATCGACGCCGGCAATGACGGCGTGTGGATGACCGGTGACGACACACCTGACACCCAATCTGCTGTTGACAATCCCTTCCTCTTTACCGGCCGGCAGTACGATCCGGAGACGGGGCTGTATTATTACCGCGCCCGGATGTATTCGCCTTCGCTCGGCCGGTTCCTGCAAACCGACCCCATTGAAACCTGAGATTCCGCTTATGGTTTACGTCTTATGAACAGACCCCCAAGACACAGCAGCATCATCGTGGCCGGTTCCGGCACGACTTCCCAGTCCAAGTTCAATCCGTTCACCGAGGATGATACGTCAAAGGCGAAGGTATTATTGAAATCCGCCCATGCTATGGCATCGTTGTTGGCGTTCACATAAAGATCCAGGGTCGCGTCGAAATCCAGCGTGTGGCCTACGATCGCCTCGAACAAGAGTGTCAACTCGCCGGTGTCGAAGTGATCACCCGCCTGGTAATGAAACGATTCGGAAGTTTCGTGGGTTGTCCATGAATTATTATAAGAGTCCTCGGAGCTGATGTTGCTCTGGGTTCGCCAATATTCGCTCCAGTCGGCCGAGTAGCTGTATTGCCAGTGGGGCATGGAAACATCAGATGCCTCGATTTCACTGGAAGCGCCGAACGATGCCTGGGAAGGCGACCAGAAACCTTCACCGGTGTCGATCTGGATGGCGTAGTCATGGACCTCCAGACCTGCGCTCATACCGGCGTGGCTCCAGCCCTTTCCAGGCCAGGATGTCGCCTCTCCGTGTAGCGAGCCATCCAGCCGGATTGTGATCGCCAACGTGGCGATGTCACCCTCGACAAGTCCCGATGTTCCCGGCGAAACCGTCAGGCGGTTCGAAACCTCGGTAGAGATCCGGGCATCCGAAAAATGACTGTTCGCCGGCGTGGAATAGACTTGGGCTGAGACGCCCATATTCCTGTTGGCCGCGTTGGCATGTCCGCTCGTCAGGCCAAACGATTCGCCGTTTGTCACTGACCAGCCCGATCCCACACCTCCGGAAAAGGATTGATAACTGATGTGCGAATCGTCCGTGCCGTCGGCTTCTACGGATATATAGCCGCCATCCTGGTAATAATTGATCGAGCTGTCGTATTCCACTCCCGCAACGGCCGGTAACGACAGGATCAACAAGGCCAGAACCCACATGCATGCATTTGCACTTTTCATCGTACTCTCCTCAAGGGTGATTTTTCTTGTCGAAACCGCGTTGAACTGGTATCGCCGCCGGTTCACACAACGCATAGAAAACATGAAACCATTCACGAATACAAAAACAATATAAGGGATTTATTCTGATACACAATATCTATTATGTTGTACGCTATAGTACGCAAATTGACATTATCCATTTCAACGATTGAAACCAAACCCTGCTCCAAAAGGTACTACGCATTATACCAAAAATCCTAGGGTGATGTCAAGATTATTTATACCTTGGAAAGGGGTCAAATTTCAAATTGACCCGCTTCCGGGAAAACGATACGATCCCTCTGTCGCGAGTAGAGAAGAATACCGGAAGTCCCTGTTGAAGATGAATAAATTAACCGAAGTAGTCCGCTTGTTTCTCCGATTGGGCGCGGTGGCCTTTGGAGGTCCCGCCGCCCATATCGCCATGATGCACGACGAAACCGTCAAAAAACGTCAATGGCTCAGCGAGCAGGAATTTCTCGATCTGGTCGGCGCGACGAATCTGATCCCCGGTCCCAACTCCACGGAGATGGCGATTCATATCGGTTATTTGCGCGCGGGATGGCGCGGGTTGATCGCCGCCGGCGTTTGCTTTGTTCTGCCCGCCGTGCTGATTGTGCTGGCGCTGGCCTGGATGTATATGCGATGGGGTACGATGCCGCAGGCCCAGGGATTGCTATATGGAATCAAGCCGGTGATCATCGCGATCATCGTTCAGGCCCTCTGGGGGCTGGGAAAGAAAGCCGTTAAAGGTCCGCTCACGGCCGGGGCGGGTTTGATTGTGCTGATTCTGTTTTTTGTTGGGATCAATGAAATCGTTCTGCTGTTTCTCGCGGGCCTGGCCGTCATGTTGATCAAAAATATTCGTCGTCTCCGTTCAACGGCTTTTGGCGTTGGCCTTTTTCCGGCATGCCTTACGACCGTATCATCGCAGGTTTCCACGATTTTCTCTTTGCCGATATTGTTTCTTACTTTTCTCAAGATTGGCTCGATTCTCTATGGAAGCGGGTATGTGCTGCTGGCCTTTCTTCGCGCCGATCTGGTCGAGCGGTTCGGCTGGCTGACCGACCAGCAGTTGATCGACGCCATTGCCATCGGCCAGGTCACTCCGGGACCCTTATTCACCACCGCCACCTTTATCGGCTATATCCTGGGAGGTCTGCCCGGGGCCTTGGTAGCGACCGCCGGTATCTTTTTGCCCTCGTATATCTTTGTGGCGGTCTTCAATCCCTGGATTCCCCGGCTGCGAAACTCGGTGTGGCTGAGCGGATTGCTGGATGGCGTCAATGTCGCCTCGCTCAGTTTAATGGCCGCCGTCACGTGGCAACTCGGCCGTGCCTCCCTGATGGATCCGCCGACGGTCCTGATCGCCCTTGCCTCCTTGGCGATCCTGATCCGCGGTACAATCAATTCAACCTATCTGATTTTGGCGGCCGGCGTCATCGGTATGATCATCTCAAGAACGGGATAAATGCCAAAGAAACCCTCGACGGAAGGATATTGTATGAAGAAGCGAATAATTCACCGAAGAGATTTTCTGAGGATCGTGGCGGTTTCGACCGCATCCGCTTTGTTTCCTTCCGGCTGCAGGAGCGGCGAATTTTCGAGCCATCCACGGAAGAATCCGAACATTGTCATCATTTTCCTCGATGATTCGGGATGGTCGGATTTTGAACCCTTCGGCAGGCATCTCTATAAAACGCCGAATGTGGAACGGTTGGCCGGAGAGGGATGCAGGTTCACGAATTTTTATGTGCCGCAGGCGATCTGTTCGGCATCCCGGGCGGCGCTGTTGAGCGGGTGCTATCCCTGCAGGACCAGGGTGTTCGGGGCTCATGGACCCGGTGGGGCCGGGCTGGATCCGAAGTTTGCGATTATGTCGGAGGTCTTTCGTGCCAACGAGTATAAAACGGCGATCTTTGGAAAATGGCATATTGGCGACCAGGATGGCAGGCGGCCGTGGGACAGGGGTTTTGAGGAATCGTGCGGATTACTCTATTCCAATGATATGTGGGAGCATCATCCCGAGAATCCCAAGTACTGGGGAAAGTATCCTCTTCAATATTTTCAAAACGGCCAGGTGACAATCGAGCGGGTAACCCAGGACGATCAGACGATGCTGACGACGTGGTACACTGAAAAGGCGGTCGATTTTATTCGCCGGAATAAAAACCGGCCGTTCTTTCTGTATGTTCCCCATTCCATGCCGCATGTTCCGTTGTTTGTCAGCGGGAAATTTGCGGGCAAATCCGGTGCGGGTCTTTATGGCGATGTGATGATGGAACTGGACTGGTCGGTCGGACAAATCATGAAGGCGCTTTCGGACAGCGGGATCGAGGAGGACACCCTCGTGATCTTCTCCAGCGATAACGGGCCGTGGACTTCGTATGGGAACCATGCCGGCCAAACTCCCTTCCGCGAAGCCAAAGGAACCGGTTTTGACGGCGGGATCCGGAGCGCCTGTATCATCAAGTATCCGAGGAGGATTCGTCCCGGTACGGTGAGCGATCGAATGTTCTGCTCGGTCGATCTTTTGCCGACCCTGGCGGAATTGACGGGATCAAGACTGCCTGAAAATGAAATCGATGGCAGAAACGTGTGGGGGCTTGTCAGCGGTGAACGGGGAGCGAAAAATCCGCACGAATATTATCCCTTTTCCACGGGAAACGTTTTTGAAGGAGTGATTTCCGGAGACGGCCGGTGGAAGCTCCATCTTCCGCACAGCTATCGTACCCTGGTAGAGCCGGCTAATGATGGAATGGCGGGTAAGTACAAACAGGAAAAGATCGGATTGTCGCTTTTCGATATGACGAATGATCCGTATGAGACGGCGGATGTCAAAGAGGAATATGCGGAGATTGCTGCGAGATTACGCGATGATGCGGATCGGCATAAGAAAATGTTTTACTCGGAGCAACGGTGAGAGGCCTTCCTGAGCGGGGATATTCTATGGAATACCTTGGGTGGGCCGCCTGTGTCATCGCTTTTGAAGGGCGGACGTATCCATATCCTGTCTTTTATTGTCTGTTTTATCATGTTCGATTGGTCGGCGAATCGGATTATCCCGCGAACACGACGGGCACGGCCGTCGTTATACAGGAATCAATGTGAGGTAATGAAATTTTCAGGGCGGGCGCGGCTTCGGGCAATGAACGTGCAAACCGCAGAGCGATGGCGAAATATAAATATCGCAGGAACAAATCTTCGGGCCGGAGATGCCCCATGAACCAAAAGGAAATTGTGCAATTTATTACAGAAAACCCGGTCTTCTTTTTGGGGACCTGTCATAACCGAATACCTCATGTGCGTGCGATGCGGATATTACGAGTCGATGAACACGGAATTTTCTTTTCCACCTCACGGCAGAAAGGATTGTTTCGCCAGTTGATCGCCAATCCGCTTGTTGAATTGTGTTTCTACAGTTTGGTCGATCAATTACAGATACGAATTCAGGGAAAGATTGTCTATTATAATGATCCCGATTTCCTCCGCGATCTTGCCGATCGGGTACCGGCCCTGTCCTCATTTATTCTGGATGACAGTCCCTCCGGAGTGGCCGTTTTCTGTCTGAGAGAAGGCAAGGTCTCCGTCTGGCGGGAGGAAGACTTCGTTCTTCGTCGCCTATCGGGAGTCGAACTGACCAGTGTCTGGATGGCCATGTGCAACGGCCGTATCAATACGCCCTTGGAAGAAGCCGCTTCACAACCCGTCCAATGATCACCGAGGGTCAATTCCAGGGCATCAAGATTCACCGTTGCCGATAGGGGTGAGGGGACGCCGCCCAGATCGATCACAAGCGTTCTGTTGATGAACACCCACAGATCATCGTCGCTGGTGAGTATTCATCCATCCTTGCTATCCTGAATACTCGAGTAGGAATTTTATTATCTATCCGAATTACCATCTCGGAAATTGCCCATATTTCGGTTTTTTATGAAATATGGATAAATATCACTGCTGTTATGAAGGAAAGCTACGGGCTTAATAATTGTTTTTTGTTCGATTTTTCGTTATAATTGCGTCAGACAAGCTATCTACTTTCAAAAGAGAACGAGAGAACAGTCTTCCTTATCGAACCTGTTATTCTTAGTAACAATTCAATTTTAACGATAATTGAAAATTTATCAATATTATGTTATTTATGTAATAAACTATCTCTTCATGCGTCTATATATACTGGTGGTTTGGCTTGGAGTTCGCTCTTGATGATGTCGAAAGATTTTGGGTAATAATATCCATTTTAAATGGGTGATTCTGAAAGGGTAATGATGCGTAAGTCTTTATTATACATGTGTTTATTACTCATCGATTTGCCTGTCAATGCTTCTTGCAGTTTGAACATCGGTTCAGTAAACACATTCATCTTCATAACGAACCTTTCTGCGGCATCGATTCAAATCGTGCCCTGTTCTTATTCTATCCCCATGAATTTGGTTACAGTATCGACAAACCAATTGCAAACCATTGAATTTGCAGGGGATATTAATGGCGATTTTATCGTCAATCTTCTCGATCTTCAGGAAATGGCTTTTCGATGGCTGGATCTCAATTGCGCCCATCCTGGTTGTCCGGCCGATATCGATCAAAATCCTGGTGTAGATGGGTCCGATTTCGCGCTTCTGGCAAGAGATTGGCAAAAACAATCTGTTCCCCTTCTCATCACGGAATTCATGGCCTCAAATGACAACGCCTATTATGATGTTGACAACGATTCGTCGGACTGGATCGAAATCTATAATCCAATGGATAAAGCGGTCAACCTGAGCGGATGTTATCTAACGGATGACCCGGACGACCTAACCCTATGGCGATTTCCGGAAGGTCTTGAACCCTTGGGTGCCGGACGCTATTCGGTCGTTTTCGCGTCGGGCAAGGATTATACAATCCCGACTTCTCCGCTTCATACGAATTTCCGTCTGAATCGGCAGAAGGGGTTTTTGGGCCTTGTTGCTCCGGACGGCAAGACGATTGCATCGAAGTATAATTACAGCGAACAGATTGAGGATGTCTCGTATGGCATGATGGTTTCGTCCGGCCAGCAGCAAACTCTTGTGCCGGAAAGCGCCGCTAAGCGAGTCCTTGTTCCGACCGCGGCGGTTAGCGAAGACTGGAAGGGGGGCAACGAACCATTCAATGATTCGACATGGAATGACGGCCTGCCAATCATTGCCGGTCGATCCGGTGGAGTGGGGTACGAACGTTCGAGCGGTTACCAGAATTGGATTAGTTACGACGTAAGTAAAATGTATCGGACATATGGCTCGTGCCTGATTCGGATTCCCTTTATCATAGATTCCCCGTCGATCGGAACGTTCAGCGAGTTAAAGTTACGGATCAAGTATGACGACGCTTTTGTGGCGTACCTGAACGGCCAGGAAATCACCCGAGATGGTTATGTGCCGGATCCTCTGCTGTGGTATTCTTCCGCGGAGAACCGCCCGCAAGAGACAACCGGTTTCGAAGATTATGATGTTACCCCCCATCTGTCCAAGCTGCAGGCCGGTTCCAATATTCTGGCGATTCACGGTCTCAACAATTCCAATGGCTCAGACTTTATTATTTCGGTGGAATTGGTCGCTACAACGACCGGCGAGATGTTTCCCGACCAATTGCGGTATTTCAACAATCCCACACCCGGCTACACCAACAACGAAGGGTATATGGCGTTTCTCGAACGTCCTCAGTTTAATCGGGATGCGGGATTATTCACTTCGCCGTTCAGTCTGCAGTTAACGAGTCCCTCTCCCGATTACGCCGTTCGTTATACGCTCAACGGAACCGCGCCCACATCGACTTCGGCCTTATATACCGGCCCGATTTCCATCAGCGCCACGACTCGCGTTCGCGCTCGGCTCTACAAAGCCGATATGACCCCGGGCCCTGTCTTGAGCCGAACGTACATCAAACTGGAATCCGACGCGGCGTCTTTCACCTCCGATCTGCCGATCGTGATCATCGATACGCATGGAGCTACGATCTATCAGGGCACATATCAACGTGTCTCGCCGTTGATCATTGACCGCGGTCCGTCGGGAAGGGCGGCCATAACCGATCCGCCCGTGTATTCCGGTGCTGCCGGTCTCGAAGTCCGGGGACGCAGCACCGCCGGCCAACCGAAGCAATCGTTTAATTTTGAAATCTGGGATGAAGATAACGAAGATACGGATGTATCCATTCTGGGGATGCCGTCGGATTCCGACTGGGTTCTTTATTCTCCATACCGATATGATCGAGCGTTAATCAACAACGCTCTGATCTTCAATCTGAGTAATCAGATCGGTCGGTACGCGGTACATACCCGTTTTGTCGAAGTTTTTCTCAATCGGGACGGTGGCTCTCTCGGCAGCAGCGACTACTTCGGTCTGTATATTCTCGAAGAGAGGATCAAGCGGAGCCCGGATCGAGTGGATATCGACCGGCTTCCTACGTCCTTCAATACCGAACCCGGCATCAGCGGAGGTTACATTCTCAAGATCGACCAGCCCGACTCCGGAGATAAAAGTTTTTTGACGAACTATGGTACGCCTCACGATGCAGCCCTCGGCCAAACGTATCAATCGTTCGTCCATGTCTATCCCGGAAAACTCGTTACGGCTGCGCAGAATGCCTGGATACAGAATTATCTGAATCAGTTTGAAACGGCCCTGTATGGCGCTAACTTCCGCGATCCGCAAACCGGGTATGCGGCGTGGATCGATATACCATCATTCATTGACCACAATATGCTGAATATGTTTGCGATGAATGTCGATGCCCTCCGTCTGAGCGCTTATTTGTTCAAGGATCGCGGAGGCAAACTCTCCCTGGGTCCGTTGTGGGACTTCGATCGCTCCATGGATTGCGCCGATGACGGCCGCGATGACAATCCCCAGGCGTGGAAAGGCGGCGGCGATGCCAGCGACTATTTCAATTACATCTGGTGGAAGCGTTTCTTCCAGGATCCGGACTTTGCCCTCAAGTATAGGGACCGCTGGTATGCCCTCCGCGAAAAACAATTCAGCCAGCAGAATCTGTTTGCCACCATCGATTCGCTGGCCAATGAAATTCGTGAGGCCCAGGCGCGTCATTACGCCCGATGGTCCGAGGTGGGACCCAGATTCGGGGGTTTCCAGGGAGAGATTGACCACTTGAAAACCTGGTTGCAGACCCGTGCCAATTGGATCGATTCGCAGTGGTCTCGCCCCCCCGTGTACAATCAGGATGGCGGTCATGTCGTATCCGGTTTCGGTCTGACGATCAGCCTCTATCCGGGCGCTTCGGGAACGATTTACTATACCCTCGACGGCTCCGACCCCCGAGTCCCCGTCACGGGCGCGATTGCGGGTTCGGCGTATTCGGCGCCGATACCGCTGACTCGGTCCGTTTGCATTAAGGCCCGCGTTCTCTCCGGTACAGGCACATGGAGCGCCATGAATGAAGCCGTTTTTTCCGTCGGCCCGGTCAGGGATCATGTACGGATTACCGAATTGATGTATCATCCGACCGATCCGAACTGCGAGTTTATCGAGCTGAAGAATATCGGGAACGAACCTCTCAACCTGAATCTGGTACGATTCACCGATGGCGTGTATTATGCGTTTGACGATTTTGTTTTGGCAGCAGACGCGTATACCTTGTTAGTCGAGAACAGGGTGGAATTTGAAAAGGTCTATGGCACGGGTCTTCCGATCGCCGGGCAATATACCGGTTCGCTGGATAATGCCGGCGAAACGATTGAGTTGGTGGACGCGCTGGGATCGACGATTCAGAAATTTACCTATAAAGATAGTTGGTATGACATCACCGACGGAGACGGTTTTTCTCTGACTTTGGTCGATCCGTCTGCGGCGGGACAAGATGTTCCGGCGCTGGGATTAATTTCCCACTGGTTGCTGGATGAGCAGAATGGGACAGCCGTATCGGATCGGATGGGAACTCATCCGGCCCAAACGGTGAATATGGAAGACGAGGACTGGATGCCGGGACGATTTGGGAATGCCCTGAGCTTTGACGGCGTGGATGAATATGTGTCGGTTCCGGATTACAAAGGAATTCCGGGATCTGAACCGCGGTCCGTGTCCTTATGGATCAAGACAACGGACAGAACCAATGAAGGACAAATCCTCGGTTGGGGAGTCCCTCAACCCGGCCGGAAATGGGTGGTGCGTCTATACAACCTCAGTACGACATCTACCGTGCTTCGACTGGAGGTTGGTAATGGGTACATCTGCGGTTCTACGGATATAGCGGATGGCCTGTGGCATCATGTGGTTGTGGTCCAGAAAGACGATGGCAGCATGGATGTCAGCGAGGTCGAACTCTATGTGGATGGGCACAAAGAGCCCATCGGGGGAGTTGTTCCCATGTCGATTCAGACCGCAGAGGGGGACGATTTCCGAATCGGAGTTCACACCACGATCTATTATGCAGGCCAAATCGATCAGATCTGTCTGTATGACAGGGCATTGAATAGTTCGGAGATTCAGATCCTATACGAGCAGGGGCAGCCCTGGCAGAAAAAATCCGGGTGGAAACCCAGCGCGATCTTTGGAGGAACCCCGGGCGGGGACGACGAAGGTCAGTTGCCCGCGCCGGGGGCGGTGGTGATCAACG
>CAYLSB010000016.1:0-70664 GCA_964386005.1 uncultured Pirellulales bacterium
GAGGAATGGTCCATGTTCGGCAACGCCGCATAAGGACACTTTTGACGCTGGCATCTATATAATGAATAAGCCAAAATGTCAAGATTATTTTTACTATATTTGGGATTATCCGAGGAGAACCCTCTTGTTTAGTGGAAAAATTCGTTAGGTACGGATGCGATGAAAAGAATTTGGACGTAATCTTTGGATCGGAAGATCGGGAATAACGGAGGTTGCGATATCATGGCTTTGAATAGGACATTTTCGACGGATGGTCAGATGGGCGAGTGATCCTGACGAAAGGGAATCTGCCCTACGATACCGTTAACGGTACCGCGGGTACTCGTACCTGGCGGAGAAGTCCCGGCAAAAACTCGATCCAGTAGGGTCACGACAAGGCCAACCTCTTTCACGCCGAATCCAGATTGGAATCCGTCATGTTGTCATACGATTTTTATCGTTCATCTGCCTTTGAAGTTACCGGTAGGATTTTCGGAACACATTCGTACGGACAAACAAACGGAAAGAACGTAAAAAAGTTTAGGAGATCAAATCATGAAAAAGACAGCTTTTTTGATGACATTTTGTATCCTGCTTGCTGCTTCATCCCTCTATGCCCAGATGGGACAGGAACGCAGAGGGAGAGGTTTTGGAGTGGGTACAGGACCGATCGGACGCGGTCCCGGCTCCGGATGGAGATTCGATCGATCCGCATCGCCGGCCAACAACCCCAATCACGACAATCAGCCCGTTCCAGTCCCGGCATTAAACCGCCCCGGCACCAATCCGCAGGGCCCACAGATGATCCCTCCAGCAATCCGCCGTTGGCTCCAGAATGGCGGATGGGCGATTCTTCGGCAAAGGTTGACCGAACGTGCCCAGTTGGGTTTCGGACCTCGTACGGGAAACAGCCCACAAGAAATGCTGGGCCAAGGCCAAGGTCCCCGTATGGGTTCAAGGGGGAAGGGGACAGGTCGTCCAGACATGGGCATGGGTATGGGCGGACAAGGCCTTGGATCTCGGATACGCGGCGGGATGCTGAATAGGCCTCAAGTCCAGCCCGAACAGCCAATCTGTCCCTGTTGTCGGAATAACCTCCCGTGGGCATGCCCCCAATCCGGTATGCGCCAACAAGGCCTGATGCGGGATCCGGGCAGGTTTGGCAGGATAGGTCCGATGGCCGGAATCGGTGGTGTGGGAAGGATGCGACGGCTTCAGCGGTCGCACGAAGGTGGTCCCAACAGGGATCAATGGCAGCAACCATCCGCAGGCCGACCGGATAATCCATTAAAGGTCCGGCCGGGGATCAGGTCATCTGACGGATTCAAAGGCAGGCCGGATAAGGACGAAATATTCACCGCCAAACCAAACAAAGAAAGGCGGAAAGACAAAGAATGACCGTTTGGCCACAGGAAGAGCGTTCGATTCGGATACCCATCACACGAGTGACGACAATGAAGAGGATAAGGAATATGACGGCACGAATGAAAACCGTTCATTCCTTTCCTTACGCAGCCACCCCATCCAACAGAAAAGGCCCCGGTCAAACGGGGCCTTCCTTTGTTGACGGGGGCTTTGTTTCACTGCCCGGGACTGGAGTCGAACCAGCACAGGATTTTATTCCTACTAGCCCCTCAAGCTAGCGCGTCTGCCAATTCCGCCACCCGGGCGAGCTAAAGGACTATCATTATATAAGGTCGTCTCCGATATGCAAGAACATTTCCGAATCATTCAGTTTCGTAAAGATCGCCATTCAAACACTTTCATTAAGGTATCTTATGTATCCACAAATTGAGTTTTTTCTTGATTCAATCCGGGATAGTGATATAATAGAGTGAAGGGTGTTATTTGGCTCATATCGTGTCGACGCCGGTGTCGACACGAATCGTATAATGGTCTTGTTTGCTGGAGGTTATGATGAAAACGAAAGTGGTATCAATTTGTTTGTACCTAATGGGGATTTGGTTTCTTCCGGCCTTCGCCGCGGATATCACAAATCCGGGTGACATTATTCAAGGTGTTCCGAATGACGGGGTCACGACGGGTAATAATTTCGGTTGGCCTGCCGGTGAGGCCCCTCAGTATGTCATCGACAACCAAGTCGGTACCAAGTTTCTTCATTTCAAGGGAGAAATTCAGCCAACCGGTTTCCGAGTCACTCCATCGCGCAGCCAAACGATCGCCGGGGGAATGACCTTCACAACGGCGAATGACGCCGCAGAACGGGATCCCATTAAATGGGAACTGTACGGTTCCAATACCAGTATCGACGGACCTTATTCTTTAATCGCCAGCGGCGACATCGTGGATTTCAGCCAAGCAACTGCATGGGCGAGGCAGACCAAAAACTCCACACAAATTCGCTTCATTAACACGACCGCATACAACCATTACCAGGTCATGTTCCCCGCCATTCGCAATCCCGGCAGCGCAAACAGTATGCAGATCGCGGAGGTGGAAATTCTTGAAGCCCCGGAAAATGGCTGGGTATCCGAGGTTAGAGCCGGTAACGATCGACTGGTTCGTCTTCCCAACAATACCCTGAACTTGGCAGCCACGATTTCCGATTTTGATACACCCATCGAGGCCATTACTCATACATGGGTTCAGGATGAGGGCCCCGGAACCGTGGCCTTCAATGGAACCGAGGGTCAGTTGGATGCAACCGCCACGTTCCCGGCCGTTGCAGGACTGTATTCTCTTCGCCTTCAGGTTGAAGATGATATGGGTAATGACGCCAACGATATCATCCAGGTTCGTGTTTGGGATCCGGCCGCTGAGGACCTCCTGATCGGCCATTGGACGTTTAACGAAGGATCGGGTACGATTGCCAATGACAGTTCGGGCAACAACAACAAGGGAATCTTAAGTGTGACGACTGCCACCCTCGATGAGACAACACCGACACCGTCTGCTCCGACGTATGCTCCCGGCTGGATTCCTTCCGAAGCTCCGAATAATTACGGTTTGAAATTCGTGAACGGCGGATATGTCGAGATCAAAACGGATCCGAATTATGCGGAAGGTGACCTGAATAACCTCCAGTGGAGTATTTCCATTTCCGCATGGATGAAGGCCGACGATTATCGCAGAGCGAACGGAGAATTCGCCAACCGACGTATCCTGCAGAAGGGCGCATCCGACAATCAATTTCGTCTGCTGGCCGAGTGGGGAAATATGGTATTCCATCTGGCCGGCGTCGGTCGCTTGGAAACACCTCTGCCTCCCGCCGGAACATGGCACCATATCGCCGCTACGTATGACGGCAACACAATGAAAATGTTCGTCGACGGCTGGTTGGCAGGTTCGCTTGCCGCAACGGGGCGAATCGGTATCTCTCAAGACCCCCTTTTCCTCGGCACAAAAAGCGGCAGTGTCACCGTTTCCGGCGACTATTTCAAGGGAATGCTCGAAGATCTCCGAATTTGTAATTACCCCCTCAGTGATTCCGAGATACAGGCACTTGCTGCGGAGGGCGAGAATGTTCCACCCGTGTTGAGTCTTGTCGATCCCGCGGATTTGGTTTTGTCAATCCGTGACTCTATTCAAATGGACGCCACTGTTGTTGATTTCAATAATGACACGATTCACTACATGTGGACGGCCAGCGATCCCAGC
This sequence comes from uncultured Pirellulales bacterium, assembly GCA_964386005.1. Lineage (GTDB taxonomy): Bacteria > Planctomycetota > Phycisphaerae > Sedimentisphaerales > Anaerohalosphaeraceae > FEN-1350. Next base: position 3,598 of record CAYLSB010000016.1, read on the forward strand.
GTATCCTTTGACCCCAGCGACAGCGTGGAAGATCCCAAGGCGGTGTTTACCAAGGCCGGCACTTATATCCTGCGTCTGGAAGTCAATGACGGTATCGCGGGATTGGATCATACCATCTTTGCCGAAGTCACCGTAGAGGTCACCAATCCGGGTTGCGCCGATGTAATCGCCGCCGGTTTGGCTTTGTTCGGCGATGCCAACGAGGACTGCCATGTCAATCTGGAAGATTTCGCGATATTTGCCGCCAATTGGTTACAGTGTAACGATCCGCTGAATCCCAACTGCGTCAATCCATTCAAGGTGCCAAAACCCTGATCGGATCATTTCAATGATTAACGTGGGCCAATCATCGGACGGGTGATTGGCCCATTTTTTTCCAGGAACGATGGCTCCAATCGTTGATCAGGTTCCTTTCCGATTATCCCACAGAACCACCTGAAGACGCTGGGAAAGGGCAAAGCCGGTTTTCTTACACAACTCCGCCAACTGTCGAGACTTATCCAGCCATTCGGCGGCCGAGGTCACCTGCGGCATCAAATAGACCCGATCCGGATTGACGTTGTCGAGCATCTCGATACAGCGGGCTATTTCATCGACATCTTGCGGGGTATCGACCACGAACTTGAGTTGACACGAATAATGATCCAGGAGTTGCTGAAGCTGGAGGCGATTGAAACGGATCCGTTCATGACGGTCGGCGGCATCGGGATCGACCGGGCGGGAATTGGACAGTTTGGGACTGATGCTCATCAGATCGCAGGGAAGATCGGGAATGAATTTGATACCGCTGGTTTCGATCGTAATATGCATCTGGGGTTCGGCAAACGTGGTCAGGAATTTCGGAAAGTCGGGATGGACCATCGGCTCTCCCCCCGTAAAAACCATGTGCCATGTGGGATAATCCTGAGCGAACTGCTGAAGCTGGCGCGCCGCCATTTCCGTTCCGGCATTCTCCGGCCAGGCATAGGAGGTATCGCACCAACGGCATCGCAATGGACATCCGGCAAGACGGATAAATAAGCTGGGCATACCGGCCAGCATTCCTTCACCCTGCAGAGAATAAAATACTTCGTTGATGATCATGTGTTTCAGTCTTTCATTTCGTTTCTATCGCATATGGCAATGGATCTGTGATCCGGGCTTCGGCAAAGCCCTTCCTTCGCAGAATGCACGAATCGCAACGGCCGCAGGCCATGCCCTGTTCCGTGGGATCATAACAACTATGAGTGAGGGAATAATCGAAACCGAGTCGGGTTCCCAGTCGGATGATCTCGGCTTTCGTCATGGCGAGGAGAGGGGCATGAATGCAAAATCTTCCGCGGCCTTCGATGGCGGCGGCGGTCGCCAGATTGGCCGTGGTTTCGAACGACGCAATGAATTCCTTCCGGCAGTCGGGATAGCCGCTGGAGTCGGTGTAATTCACGCCAATAAACAGATCGAACGCGTCAATCGTTTCGGCCCAGGCCAGGGCATAACTGAGAAAAATCAGGTTCCGTGCGGGTACATAGGTGATGGGAATCCCACCCGCCGCGGGATTTGGATGATCTTTGGGAACACGGAGATTCAGATCGGTCAAAGCCGACCCTCCGAATTGCTTTAGGTCGATATCGATGATTCGATGGTCCGCGACTCCGACGAACGCAGCAACACGTTTGGACGCTTCCACTTCGATCCGATGACGCTGGCCGTACCGAAAGGTAAGGACATGGCAATCGAATCGTCGATGCTTCGCGACGGCCAGAGTCGTTGCTGAATCCAAGCCGCCGCTGAGTAACACGATTGCCTTGTTGGCGGAAGGCCGACTGGGTATTGCATTTTTTTCTGACTGGTGTATCATGTTGTCCAGTATAGCAGCGATCGCTGAAAGGGTAAAGAATGAACAAGGATGTCCGACTTGAACTGTTTGACAATCCCCGGCCGGGACGGGACTACGTCATCACGATCCGCTGCCCGGAATTCACCAGTGTCTGCCCCAAAACCGGCCAGCCCGACTTCGGCGAGGTCACCATCGAATACATTCCCCAAAAAAAATGTATCGAACTGAAAAGTCTCAAGTTTTATCTTCAGAGTTACCGTGACAAGGGCATCTTTTATGAACGTCTCACCAACGATATTTTGGACGATGTAGCCGGCACTTGTCGTCCGCGATGGATGCGCGTCACCAGTCGTTTTACCCCGCGCGGCGGAATCACCACCGATGTCGCTGTGGAGTATGTCTCCAAAACCAACAAGGGTCGAAGGAGAAAATCATGAGCATCAGTTTCAATTGCGAAAAATGCAAGAAGCGTGTTAAGGCCCCCGATGAGGCGGGAGGAAAATACGGCAATTGTCCTTCCTGCGGACATCGCCTTTTTATTCCCTCTCCTCACACGGAAGGCGAACCGGAACTGACGCTTCAGCCGATTGATGAGGCGGATGATCGCCGAATCCATGAGGAATTGAAAGAAACCTACAACCTCACGATTAACATCCTTCATGAAACGGATATTCCCGACGACGATAAAAAGGCCCCTGTCGGCCCTGCCCCGGTCCGGGAAATGATTCGTTGGATCGTATTGTATCTTCGGCAAGTTGCTGATGGAGAACTGGACGGGGCTCAGAAAATCGAAGTTAAACTTCATCAGCATCCCAAAGAGATCAAGGAACTGCTGCGAAAGATGGCTGGAGCAGAGAGGCCGGAACCGGAGTTGGCCAATATTCCTCCGAAGATTTTGCTTGGATTGATCCGAAATCTTGAGAGTCAACTATAGATCAATCTGAAGGTCGATTCATACATCGTATCGGATACCAAATACATTATTTAAGAGGCCTTGTCGCCGCCGAGAGGGGCTTCGGGAAAGACGATATTCATGCCTGATTCCGTTATTCAGGTTCAACATATCAGCAAAAGCTACGGCTCCGTGTGCGCCGTGCGCGATCTGAGCTTTGCGGTCTCTTCCGCCACCTGCTTCGGATTTCTGGGTCCCAATGGCGCCGGTAAAACCACCATGATGAAAATGCTATATGGTCGCTGCAAACCGGACACTCCGGGAACCATGGATATCCTGGGATTTGACCCCCGACATGACGAACTGTCGATCAAGTATCTCTCCGGAGTCGTTCCCCAGGAAGACAATCTCGACGATGAACTGGACGTCACCTGTAACTTGATGATTTATGCGACTTTCTATCATCTGCCGCGTTCCGACGCCCGCGGACGAATCTCCGAGCTTCTCGAATTCATGGAGCTATCGGAAAAAAGCCATTCCAGCATTCGGGAACTATCGGGGGGAATGAAACGCCGTCTCGTTATCGCCCGCGCGCTGCTCAACCAACCCCGATTGCTTATTCTCGACGAACCCACTACCGGGCTCGACCCGCAGGTGCGTCACCTCATCTGGGACAAATTGCGGCAACTGAAAAAGCAGGGGACGACAATTCTCCTGACAACCCATTACATGGAGGAGGCGTTCGCCCTTTGCGATGAATTGATTATCATGGACCGGGGATCGGCTATCCTGGAAGGACCTCCCCGCCGTCTTTTGCGGGACCATATCGAACGGTATGTCCTGGAGGTGGTCGAGGTTGAAACCGCCGACGCGATTTCCCGTTCGGGGATACCCGATGGAGTACGCGTGGACAAAATTCCGAACGGTCTTCGACTTTTTGACAACGACATTGAACGGCTTCGTCAGGTTGCCGAGCAACTGCACAGCGATCACTTTCACTTGCGTCAAACCAATCTGGAAGATCTCTTCCTGAAAACCACCGGACGGAGGTTGCATGAGACGCAGTAACTCGGTTCATTTTCCCTCCTTGCTTTGGCGGCTTTACAGCGTGTGGTTTCGCCATATGCGGGTTTATACACAAAATATATTCAGCAATGGCTTGCCGCCTTTTCTGGAACCGTTGATATTCCTGGCCGGAGTGGGCCTCGGTCTTGGTCGTTATATCGGACGGATGGACGGGATTCCGTATATGGAATTTCTCGGCGTAGGATTGCTTGTCACAGCGTCCATGTGGACGGCTTCTTTCGAATGTACCTATGGAACATTCATCCGTCTGGAATTCGAAAAAGTATATGATGGGATGCTGGCGGCTCCGATCACCGCCGAAAATCTCATCGTCGGCGAACTGATCTGGGCGGGAACCAAAGGATTATTTTTTACCTTCGCCGTTCTGGTCGTTTTTCTGATCATTCAGGCGTTCGGATACTCGTTGATCCCAATGCCGCAAGCTCTGCTTGCCCCCCTGCTGGGTTTTTTGTCCGGATTGATGTTCGCCACGATGTCCATGCTGATCACTTCCTACGTCAAAGTGATCAATCATTTCAACTTTTACTTTACGGGATTTCTATCGCCCATGTTCTTTTTCTCCGGAGTGGTATTCCCGATCTCGCAACTACCGCGCGGGATTCAGTACTTCGCGGAACTGGTACCCCTGACTCATCCGACTCGGTTCCTGCGCGGGATCTGTACGGGGCGGTATGAATGGATTCTTCTGGCGGATCTGCTTTATATTCTGATTTTTATCGCGATCGTCGGTCATTTCGCCGTCCGACGACTCAAACGCCGCATGATTCGTTGAACAGAATATTTACTGGTTCTTAATACACCAGAGAAAGCTCTTGCCTCGGAGAACGATTGTACCGTCCATAAAAGCGGGGGTGGCGTCGAACTTATCCGGCAAGGTATTGGATCCAATCTGGGAAAACGTATCCGCCGCTGAAACGATATGCATGACTCCCTTGGCCGATTGGATATAGAGCTTATCGCTGACCAACGATAGAGAAGCATGGAAATTGTCCTTCCGGAATTCATGTTCCCATCGGAAGCGGGGATTTCTCTTGTGGGCGTCATCGATCGGCGGCGGGGCCGGATCGCCCAGTTTGTAGCATGTCAACACGCCTTCGGTGGTGATCATCCAGAGGAATTTTCCATTGGTAACGGGGCTGGCAATGTCGGGGATCGCATCATCACCAATACTACGGACATGGGTCTTGGTAACATCGCCGGAACCATCGGCCGCGATGGCAACGACCTGATTGTAGGGTTCGATGGCAATCACGTTTCCATCGGCGACGATCGGAGATGGAGCGACATCGCCGGTAACGGCTTCGGCTCGCCAGATTTCTTTGCCATCCACGGGATTATAGGCGATTGTCCAGGGATCGGCGATGGTAATGATCTGCCGCGAACCGGCGATCTGCACGACAACCGGCGAAGTCCAGGAGTCGCGGACAGGTCGCTTGACTTCCCAGACAATATGACCGGTTGCACCATCGAAAGCGATCAGTTTCGACAGATTATCTTCGGCGGCTCCCTGGTCGAACTGCACAATTACGCGGGTTTGATCGATGCCCAGAGAGGACGCATAGCCGTATGTGCTTTGGGGACGTCCGAGATTTTTATTCCAGACCAGTTTGCCGGAGGTATCCACGGCGGCAATGTCACCGGTAGGATAGAGCACATACGCCCGAAGGCCATCGGTAACCATTGTACACGAGGCGTAACCGGTTTCTTCGCCCATTTCCAGAGGTTCAGGAGATTTGTCGAGCGAAGGGATATCGGCCTTCCACAGGAGTTTGCCGTCGGTCACCGCAAAGCAATAAACCTGGCGGTTTTTCGGGTCGGCGCCCGTGAAATATATTTTGTCTCCCCAGATAATCGGTGAATTATTTCCGGGAAGCAAACCATCCAACGATGTTTTCCATGCGATATTTTTCCCGGATTCATCCCACTGTGCGGGAATATTGTCAAAGAAACAGACGCCGGAGCCGTCGTGCCCGCGAAAACTCGGCCAGTTCATTTTGAACTCGTCAATCGAAGGAATCGTTTCGAGCGGAGGAGCGGGAACCGGCTTGGTGGAAACATCGTTCGGATTGATCTGCATGGGACTCCCGATCGAATCGGTGACGCTCTGAGTTGCGGATTTGCCCGCCGTGGGTGAATCCGATACAGATGGATACTTCGGTGCCGGGATCCAGTACAATGCAAGGACGATTAAAAAAAGGATTGCCAGGCCAACCCCGATGGCAAAACGGTTTTGCCTGGCACTCTGGAGTTGATGGGCCACGGCTTCCGGATCGGGATGCGGGTGGGGAATTGTACGGCGGGATACGGCCGTGATCTTGAGGGCCACAAGGTTGACGGCCACAAAAGCCAACAGCAACATCGCCCCACGACGGGCAAAGACCTCGCGAGTGATCCGCATGGATCGGAGGCGTTCGTCAAGGATTCGAATATCGGAGGCAAGCCGATCATTGGTGGAATCTTTGGCCCATGCCCGACGCATTTCAACAAGACGATTCTCTCTTGTCGGAAAGACAAATTTGATTTCGATCCAATTGCCAAGAAGAAGCCCAATGACAATCAGAGCGAAAATCCCGGAGATATAGACGGTCCATATCGAGGCCGGACAGGAACACGGCGGATTTGGTTTTGAGACGGATGGGGAAACAGCCATAATAATTTAGACCTCCTGTTTTCGGGCAGGTTGAATTTTGGAATCGGCGCGGACGGGACAAAATTCGAAGCAGCGCCCACAGGCAAGACAACCGGCACGATGGGCCTGGTATTCATCGCGACGCCAACGAATGGACATCGCGATCAGCTTGGCACCGATGATCAGTCCCATAACTCCCCCAAGAATTCCACCACCCAGACGGAATTGACGTCGGACGGCGTCGGCACGGGCATACAGAATCTCGGTTGCCCGGCCGGTTTTCCGAAAGGCATCGGACTCGTTGGTCGTGGTCTTGACAGCGCCGGATTCTTCCAGCCACATCCTTTCGGCGAGGCGGACATCGGCATGAGCGCGGGAGAGGGTTTTATCCACAGAGGAGCCGATCCAGGCACACAATGCCATCAGCACTGGCAACAGTATGATTAGCAGGGCAAGACGAATCTTGTCCGTCTTGTACTGGTCTTTCGGCCAGGCGGCTGTGGGTTTGTCGATGGCCCCGAAGGGGCAGACCTCTTCGCAAAGACGACACTTCACACATTCCGCAGGAGTGATCGTGACAAATCGTCTCGACAGTCGGCCGAGTTGGCGAAGGATTAAACCGTACGGACAAACGAAACGACAATACGGTCGGGCCACAAACAGGCCGACCAGAAGAAAGCAGACTCCCAAGACCAGCGTACCGAAGTGGTCACCGAGACGGAAGAAACCGATGAAAGGATCGTAGCGACAGATCAACAATCCCGCACCGGTCGCCGCGAAAAGAACCGCAAGTCCGAGATACAACCACGCAAACAAACGGAGGAAATTCTCAATGGGTCGTGCAAGTTGAATGGGTCGGAAGATCACGAGGTCCTGAAGAGCGCCCAAGGGACAGACGGCCGCACAGAAAACGCGGCCGAACCCTAATGTCACCAACAACGGCAGAGAGAAAAACAATACGACAAACACGGGCACTGCGTACGTCGGATCGAATACAGCAAGAACCATATTCCCGATCGAACCGATGGGACAGATACATCCCTTGCGCCAGAAACCGAAATATGCCAGCGACAGAACCATCAACAGGAAGATCCCTTTCCGGCAGCGTTTACGATAGACCAATACGGCCGCTACCAGAAGGAATGCAAACAATACCATCACGTCACTATATTGGAACAGATCGGATTTCGTCGACGGGGCCGTCGTCGGGGGAAACGTATAGTCGGTTTCGAAATCCGGCGGAGGAAACCGTTCGACAGATCCCCAAGCCGAAACAACCATCAACAAAACCAATAGCGGTAGATATCGGTGCAGATAGATCATGCCCGTTTGGCTCCCTTCAACAGATAGGGGTCGTCCGCAGGAACACGGATAAACGCCTGCGAGGGACAGGCCGCGGCGATGGAACACTCATTGCAATTGATACAACGATCGTGGCGAACCTGAAGGAACAACGAGCCGTTACCGAAGGCCTCGCAGCCCTTGACGCATTTTCCGCAGCCAATGCACAATTCCTCTTTGATATTGTATTCAAAATATGGATCTTCAACAAAAACCCGTTCGATGGCATTGGTTGGGCACAGTTCATTTTCGGCGCCGGTATCCAGCGCTTTGGGGTCGGGATCAAAGTAACCGGTACACAGGTCGCAGTAGCCGCACATGGCATAGGCCTGGACGCACTTGACGGCGGATAATTCAAGAACGCAGTACGTAGCGCAGTTTCCACATGCGACACATTTTTCCGGATCGATCTGCCAGACCCTCTTGGTCTTTTTCCCTTTGCCAAGAAGAAATCCGGTCGCTGCGCTGATGGAGGCCAGAGCGGTAGCCCAAAGACCTTCGCCAAAGAAACCGCGACGCGATAGTTGATTGCCTGATGGTTTCATGCGGTCAATCCTTCCCGGCCTGTCGATAGGATCGGGCCCGAGGCAGGCCGCAATCGACGAGTTGGATGCAACGTTTGCATACGCCGCGATTGATACATCGGCCGTCTTTGAGAAGACGTCGGCTTTTGAGGACCACTGCAGAAGAGGTTCCGGCAATTCCCACGGCGGCCGTATATCGTAAAACGCCGTGGAGAAGTTTTCTGCGATTGGTTTGCGATGGAGCGCTCATGGTTTTTTCTCGCTTTTTCGAAAAACACGAATCTGATTTTTCAGAGGATCGAGGATATAGACCCGGCCGCGGGAATCGACGGCGACATCAAAGACCTCATCGAGGGTTGTTCCGGCTGCGGGCGAATCCAGCAGGTGCTCAGGCCCGGCAACAACGCCGACGAACTGGCCCTGGGCATCATACACTTTGACGCGAACGATCCCTTTTTCGACGGTTATGAAACTCCCATCGGGGAGGATTGCGAAGTTGACGGGATTACAGCATCCACTGAAACCCTCGACGGTCAGCCCGGCCTTGCCCCAGTCGAACTCGCGATCGCCTCGGAACGTGTATGCCTCGATGAAATGACGGCCGGGATTCACCACGCGGAGCAGGCCGTCCGGTCCTATGGCAAGGTCGAAATGCGGGCTGGGAATGACAAACCCCGCGATCTGGCGGGCATCATTCTTGCGGCCGATCTCGTTTTTCAGCGTTCCGGAACGATCATAGCGAAGGACAATCCGATTCCCCGCGTCGGCAACGAAAACATCGTCTCTGGCCACGACAATGGAAGTCAGTTTGGCTTTGGGACCAAGAGAGGCCCATGCAGAAAGGCGCTTACCTTCACGCGAGTATTGTTCGACACGGTCAAGGAACCCAATCCAGATCGATCCGTCTCGGTCCACATCCAGACACCATGGAGGGGCATCAAGTGCAAGATCCTGTTTTTTCCTTCCGGAAAGATCGAAGATACGAATCTGCGCATCTCCCGCCAGGTACAATTCCTCGCCATGAATCGTGACGGCATTCGCTGAAAGTAATTCTGTATCAAAAGCCAGAACCTGTTCGTATACGATCAGGGAAGGATCGATTTTTAAATAAGCGGTAAGATCGTAATCGTAGGCATCCGACAAACCACTACCGGATCGGCCGGATGTGTCGCGAAACAGTATGCTGGCTACGGCCGCCACAAGGGACAAAATGACCATAAGAGCAGCAATGAATCCCGATGACACTTTAGCGGATCGAAGATGGAAATATTGTATTGAATATCTATCCATATATACCTTTTCTTATCTATTTCGATTGCGCGGAGATATCCAGGCAAACCATTCTCGTCAGGTCGCGGACGATCAGCCGGCCGGAAGCGAAGGCCATGGGACCCCATGCATCGTGTCCGTCCAAAACCTGGGCTTCGGCGAGCTGTTTGTACCCTTCGGTCGAGGCCTCGGCCATCCGTAGCAGGCCACGATCATCGAGAGCATAAATCAGGCCATCGGCGATCCCGAAAGGCCCCAGGCCGAATTTGACGGAACTTCCGCTGGCCCATACGATGGTTCCGTCGGGATTCATGCAGACAAGCTGCTCGTCAGCACGAATGCCGAAGATGTGGCCTTGATACCAGATCGGTGTCTGCTGTTCGGCGCCGAAAATATCGGATTCCATTTCAAAAAGTTTCCGAACGGAAAACCCTTTTTCGTCCTTTTGAACTTGAATCATACGGCTACCCCGGTTGTACCCGGCCGTGAAAAAGATTCGTCCGTCGCCCAAGGGTAACGGCGAGGGTACATTGGTCCGGATTGTCCACTCGGGATCTTCCCATAACACCGCACCATCCGCCGCGGAAACACCGACAGCGCCGCCGCTAGAGCAATAGACGACCATACGAATTCCATCGATCACTGCGGGAATCGGCGAGGAATGCGTCATCTTCCACTTTTTCGGATTGGACGTTTCCCATAGGGGCTTACCGGTTTCCAGATCCACAGCCAGGAGAAGGGCCTTTCCGCCGGGAGCCAGAATGACGGCATTGTTCTCGATGAGCGGACACTGACCGGCATACCAGAGGGGTACTTCTGTCCCCCAATCCCTGACAAGATCAAGAAACCATTTCCGTTCCCCCGTTTTCGCATCAAGGCATGTTACATGACACAACGGTCCCATGCAAACGACATATTGATCGGTAACCGAGGGTATCGTGCGGCTCATTCCGTGGTTACGTTTTATCTTGACGGAATAGACGTACCGCCAGAACTCGGCTCCATCATCGAGGGACAAACAACGTATCGCATCGGCCTGTTTATCACGATCGTAATCAATCAGGTAAACCATTCCGGCATGGATTGCGGCAGCGGCGTACCCCTCGCCAACGTCGATTGACCAAAGAACCTTCGGCCCTTCCGCAGGCCACGAACGTGCCAGAGGAACCGGATCTTTGTTGATGGCATCCAGATCCGGACCACGGAATCGCGGCCAGGAACCCGGAAGCGAGGAGGGTTTTATGGGAACTGGATGGGCGATGATTTCGAGATTGCCCGTCAACGCGGGTGAATCGGATTGCGGGCCGAGATTTTTCGGACGGCCGTCGTTGCCGGGCAAACGCGGCGTCACATGCCAGCCGCTGTCGCAGCCGAGCCACAGATACAGAAACGCCGAGCCGGCCACGATCAACAGGCCCGGTATCATTCTGGCCAGCCATAATCCCTTCATTGTCTTCGATTTTTCCAGCGATTCATGGTTAGAATATCCCCTTTACCCGAACGAGCTATGAATACTACAGGATATTGTACCAGATGTTCGGGGAAATTCCTATGAACTCTTTCGACGCAATTTAGGGGATTCACAGGATTTGGATCGGGCCACAGAGAAACTCAGGAAACAAAGGGGAATCGGAAAACCGATTGACAAGGTTGAAAAAATGGGCGGAGGACAATTCCCCCGCCCGAAAGAAACACATATTCAACGAAGACCCGGATTCAGATTGATCACTTCCCGCGATCAATGACGCGGATTTTGTCGGTTCCGCTGAATTTCAGGCCGGACGACAGATTGCCCTCAATGGTGATCGAAAAATCATCGATACAAAGAACATTGACAAGTGTCTGGCGATCAAATTTGACCGTCAGGTCAGGAATGCCATCCTCGTCCCGATCGCCAACCTGTGGAGTAAAAGACAAGTCAGCGGACTGACCGTATTCCGATGGACAACTCTCGCCTTCAATCTTCACAATGTTGATGCTGGCAGGAACGATGTCGGTCACATTATAACCGTCTGGCAGGGTAATATAGGCAGTTATCCATTGGCCATTGCTTTTTTTATTGAGGGTGTCGGGTTCAACATCCACTGTAGAGGGTACTACGATGATTTGCCATTGGAGGCGGGGGTAATCATTTGAAACCATCCACCAAATGGAAGAAAAGTCCCAGTTGGCCAAGGTAAAATTGTTCACCTTTTTCATTTCATCCGTTGAAAGGCCGATTACACCGCTTGGGTCTTCAATCTGTCTGCCTACACCAAGTAGTCCAATATTAATACTTGAATCATAAAAAGATGTGGAAATTGTAGCAACATTTTCTCCAAGTAAAACACCAATATAACCTTTGTAGTTTTCCTGGGGTGGATCATATTGGGAGAGAATACAGCCCGTGGCGTAACAATTCATTATTGTCCCACCATTTGCTCCACATAATCCCCCAAGGAAGCTTTCACCTTCACCCTGTTGTGTTCCTCCTCCTGTAACATTTCCCTGTGCATAAGAATTCTCTATTATTCCCCGATTGATTCCACAAAGTCCTCCGAGATAACCATAATATACTGGACTTCCACCACCAGTCACATTCACATTAGCAAAGCATTCTTCAATCGTAGCATTACTTTCACCACATAGCCCGCCAAGATAAAATGAACCTGCTTCAGAACATATCGTACCCATTGCATAGCATTGGAAGATTTTGCTCCCTGTGGTCGGATACCCACACAGACCCCCTAATGAATTTGAATTGAAACCGCCAATGATTGTCGCATTCTCGACACCCAAGTTGACAACCGTACCCTGATCTATACAACCGAATAGACCCAAATAATCATTCCCATTTCCCTGAGTATTAATTGTCAAATTTCGGATCACATGATTCTTTCCATCAAAACAGCCAGAAAAGAATGGGGCCTGAGGGCCAGAATTGATATCATCTTTATCCGGAGCTATGATTGCCCGTAAAAAACTGTAACCCGCCAGATCAATATCCTCCACCAAGCAGAAATGCTTCCCATAATCTTCAGGAGTATTACCTAGATCAATCAGATCCTCTGGAGTTGAGATTTGGTATATCTCTATATTGTTTTCAACTATTACACCACTGTAAGTTCCTCCTTGTGCTTGAAAACAAAGAATCGTGGCAATCCCTGTCAAGATAAATATTAGAACTCGTTTCATGGTTCACCTCCGTTTCGTATAAATGTTAGAGTTATGCGTCGGCTCAGCCACACCGCCAAGTCTTTTTCAGTTCTTGTATCCTGATCAAAATGCGCAGAACGGATCGGGGCATAGGGGTTTATAATCGAATTGGTTCCTCTTCCGCAACATCGTGATTCCTTAAAAGCAGATAAAGTGTACCCCCCCCCCCTCTGGAATGTCAATATGGGAAAAATGTGAATTTTGGAAAATGTTTAGAATTTTTCTGAGACAAAAGGATATCCGGAAAAATACGGATATCTGATGCAAAGTGGCGGGATTATATCAGATGGTATAAAGAGACAAATACAATCTGACCCAGCGCAATCCTATCATTCAGACCTTTTTCGAATGCCGGGTCAAGTCTGGCATGACAGGAGCCAGGAACTATGCTACTCCTTTGATTTCCGGTGTTCGGAAAGGTGTTTGGCTGGTTTGTTGGCCTTGGGCAGCAGGACGGATTGGTTCCAGTTGTCCAGTCCCGCTTCAAGCGAACGGGCGTATCCATATTCCCGATCGCCGGAATATTTCCGGACCGGGGTGTTTTTCTCGATGCTGCGGTGCTCATATCGGCCTGCTATGGTCGCATAGTACCAGCGATACGGAAATTCATGCTCCTTAAACCAGGGATCGGCCGAGGTAATATCGATATTGTGCGCATGCGTCAGATTCGTCTGGGTCACTTCAAAAGTCAGATCACGCGTGTAGTAATGATCCGCCCAAAAGGGAGTCGTTAGTAAACCCAATTGTTTTTCATCCCAGAATGCCGGCACAAACGCGTCCAGAAATGTCAAATGGATCTCGGCAGTGGTTTTCTCGGAAATGATTTTCGCCGCGGAATCCACCAACCATGAACCAGCCGAATGGCCGATCAAGTGGACATGCTCTAACTTTCCCACCACGGACAGAATCGCGCGGGCCAATCGAGGTCCGCCGATATCGCGGGCATATTTGGCCGCATCCTCCGGATTGATGACGGTTGAACCCTCTTCCCAATCGAAGTAGCCGCAGATCCATTCGTTGGGATCGACGCGGCGAGCGATCTCGCGAGCGACATCCATGGGCCAATCCTTGCGGCCTTTGTCGATCCATCCATGTGTAACGATAACCATGCGGGTACAGGATAGCGGCAATTCGATCGGCCCTTTTCGAACAACTTTGGCGTCCGCCGCAACCTTGGGGGTCAGGATAAGATAATGAAAAAAATAACTGCCATCATCCATGATGGATAACAATCCGTCGGAAGTTTTGGAAATGCGCACGGCACAATCGAACTTGTCGCCCATACCAACGGAATAAAGAAACTGTTTCACCGAATCGCGTGTATCGGATGAGGAAGCGAATGTACAGCCCAATGACAATACAACCGCGCAGACGTATATCAACGGGATCATTCGAAGGATGCTCATGCAGTCGCCGGGGATTGCCGTAACAGTTCCTGTTTGAGAACGGCCGGCAACGATTCGACGCGATCCAGCGCAGGATTACTCATCAGGCAGATCTGCATCCAGTTACGACTGACCAGATATTCGCTCTTGTAGCTGAGCATAAATCCGCGAACCTTCAGCGCATTACCGATTCGAACTGAATTGTACTTTCGATCCAGGCAGATCGTAACCACATGCGGGGAAGCCCACTCGTCGGGGATCAACAGATCCAGGCCCATGCGGCGAAGTTCGCGGCGAAGCCAGCCGGAGACTTTTCGCGTCTGGTCCAGACGCTGAGCCGGATCCATTTCCTCCAGAGACGCATGCAGGGCATACACCAGATTCGAACACAGCGTATAGGGTACCCCGTCATTGGCGGCATACGTCTGAAGGTCCATGTAGGCGGGTAATGTATCGCCGGAAGGTTCGAGATCGTGATCGTAAAAGACCATGGACACGCCTGCGAAGGATCGAAGGCATTTTCCACTGACGGCGGACGCCAGATATACTCCATGAAGGTCAACAGGAACCGTCCCGATACTGCTGATACAATCCACACAAAGCTTGACGGCTTTGGATCGGGCGATTTCCCGGAACATCGCGAGATCGTTGAGCATCCCGGTAGATGTTTCGCAATGTACCATCCACATCCAGGAAATCGCCGGATTGCCCAATATCGTTTCCACCGCTTCTCGTTGGAAGGATTTGCCCCACTCCAGCGACAGGATTTCATGCCGAATTCCAAAACGGCCGGCCTGTCGAATGAGTCGTTCGCCGAATTCGCCGTTGCTGAGAATCAATCCTTCTCCGGATTCACGGGACAGTTGCGCCGCGACGACATCATTGGCCAACGTTCCGGAACCCATAAAAATCTCGACGTTCCTGGCGTTGGCCAGACTGCAGAGCATTCGTTTTGTCTGCCGATGAACACGGAGAAAATCATCCGATCGATGCGAAATGGTGCACTCCGCCAAGGCGCGTTTGACTTTGGGCGTCACCTCCACCGGCCCCGGAAGGAGGTTCACATTATTCGCCAGCACCGAAGGGATCTGCTCTTCCGAATCGTACCCGGAAATCGACGTCTCCGCATGGGCCTGTGTCGTCAGGTACATCGGCTGAAATTTGGCGTTATCGGAACCGACAACCGGGCCGAAGGGGACAAACCCCATGTGCTCATACAGCTTCTGTTGCTGGAGAATCCCGGAAATGACCGCCAGATCGAAACCATGTTCGATACAATATCGGGCCGTAGCCTCCAAGAGTCCGTGAACGATCCGGCTGCGCCGATAGTCTTTGCGAACCGACAAAAGGCGAATTTCGCAAACCGACTTGCCCGTCGGCAGATACCGGTCCAGATCGGGTAGTTTCTGGTCCAGCGAGAACGGACGAGCGCCGCGGACAGCGAGCATTCCCAAAACCTGTATTCCGTTACGGCAGATAATATACGTGTTTTCGAGATGGAACTTGTCAACGAGTATCCCTTCAGGATTTCTCTGATGTTGGGGAATTTCTTCGACAAATGTTTCATAATTGAGTCGATGAACCTGCTCAAACTCCCACGGTTCATTGGCCACCTTGAAGGTATACGTATCAGACATGTTCGGAACCTCGTTGAGTCATTGCGGGAACGGCCAACTCGGATTTTTCATGGCCCGCATGATGGATCAATGACAGGATGTTGTCGCGATGGCTGATCACAATCAGCGCACTGAGTATCGCCATCCCGGCGACCTCCCATCCCGGACAGCTCATTAACCACGCCAATATCGGAAGAAATCCCATCGCACACATTCCGCTGAGCATATATTTTCTCGTGAAACGATACAGAACAAGAGCGATACAGAATAACACCAGAATCAGCCACATGTCAAGAACCAGCAACGATCCAATCATCACGGATATTCCTTTTCCACCATGGAAACCCAATTGGATCGGCCAAATATGTCCCGCCAGAACCGCGATCAAACACGCGACCATCCACCACGGCCCCATATTCAACGATCGGGACAGAACCATTGCCGCGGCGCCTTTGGCAATATCGCCTATCATCGTAATATAAAAGCCCCATTTCCCCAGAATACGGCCCACATTGCGAGCTCCCACATTTCCGCTTCCCGTAGTGCGGACATCCATTCCTTTCACATATCGGGTCAGATAATACCCTATGCAAAGGCAACCCAGTACATAACTTAGGGCAACAACCATGATTTCTTTGATCGGTATCATTCGCGTCAATCGGCGGGTATTGTTTGTGAAGGCCGAGTATTCTCCAAAGCAGTGATCGCCAATTCTTTGAGCTTTAACACATTCAGTTTTCCTGATCCCAACGTTGGAATCTCATCGACCGCAAGAAAGCGATCTCGTTTCGGCTTGCATAGATTGGGCAGGCCTGATTCGCTCACTTTCGTAAATAATCGATCGCCATCGACCTTTCCGCTCACATACAAAACGACAAGTTCCTCGCCTTTGCTGGCATTCGGAATACTCGTTACGGCTACAATCTGTTCGCTTGTACCCAGATCCCTCATACAGGCCTCTTCCACGGCCAGATGAGGCACCATTTCACCGCCGATCTTGCTGAAACGCGACAGCCGATCGGTGATCGTGATAAATCCATCTTCATCGATAGTCGCAATATCGCCCGTATTATACCAACCATTTTGCAGAACTTGCGCAGTTTTTTCCGGCTGATGTAAATATCCCTGCATGACATTTGGACCTTTGATCAGCAGAAGGCCCGTCTGCCCAAAGGGTAATGGCTGGGATGTTTCCACATCGATGATCCGGGCGGCGATACCCGGGGCCGGATGGCCGATCGTTCCCCGCTTGCCGGCGATCTGGCTGACGCCTCCACAGGTGACATCCGGAAGGTTGAACGAAACGATCGGTGACAATTCTGTCGTACCGTAACCTTCCAATGGCCGAATACCGAATTTTTTCTCGAAGTCGTCGGCAACGGTGGAACGGAGTTTTTCGGCGCCGGTGATGATAAATCGAAGGGTCCGGAGTTCGTCCGGTTCGGCCCGCCGAATGTAGTGGGTCAGAAACGTGGAGGTTGCGAACAACAACGTTGATCGATGCGCTTTGATGGTTTCGGCGACGAGGCGAGCATCGAGCGGATTGGGAACAAAGACCACACTGGCCTTGGCGAGGATCGGCAGCCAGAGAGTCGCTGTAAATCCGAACGAATGGAACAACGGCAGGATACCGCACAGGTTATCCCCTCGCTCGATGCGAAAAATCGAAAGCATCGATTGAATATTCGATACGATATTGTATTGGCTAAGCATCACACCCTTGGGAATACCGGAACTTCCGGAGGAAAAGATAATCGTGGCCAGATCGTCGGGATGGATTTTTCGCCCGGCCAGACAACGGCATTGCAGGCTCGCCGGAACCATCAGAAACAACAGCATAGACAGAATTTTTTCGACCGTGCCGATCCCCGCCGAAAGGTCTTCGAGATAGACAAAGTCAGGTCGAACGGGGATCGATGCTTTCCGGAGAAATTGTTTCGAAGTCAGGATGATTTTGAGCCCCGAACGATCAATCGCATCGTTGCGGATCTGATCGCTGGTTACATAGCTTAGATTGACACTGATCTTCCCGAGCATGGCCACAGCAATATTGGCCAAAGCGGCCGGGCAGGACGGGGGTAACAGAATCCCGATATTGGACTGATCGGAGGCCAAGCGGCGAATACGGCCGGCCAGGATACGAGCGCCGGTCATCACCTGCAGGAAGTTGAACTTCCGTCCGGAGGTATCGCTTATGCAAGGAGACAACGGTTTTCGGCGGGCGATGCGAATACTCTCTTCAACCAGAGAACCGGCACCCTCCTTGCGCCGCTCATGGTATTCACACCCCAGTTCCAGAACGGTCTGATAGACGTCCCCTGGAGTGCTGGTCGCCGGCATGGGCGACCCGACGATCACATCCACCGGTACCCGCGGCCGCAAGGGAACTTGGTGAAATAACCGCCCGTGGTAATAGCTCCAGATACTTCCCCAGATGCCTCCAATATACATCGGGATAATTGGATATTCGGAATGCCGTACGATCCGCTCGAAACCGGCCTTGAAACGACGGAGAAATCCCGTTCTCGTCATCGCCCCTTCGGCAAAGATACAAACCAGGTATCCCTCCTCGATGGCCTTCCGCGCCGCCTGAAGCGAAGCGATAATCTTTTTCGGCGATTCCGTTCCATCAATTGGTATCGCTCCCATCAGCCGGCAAAACCATCGAACCACCGGACGATTGAAATATCCCCGTTCCATTACAAAGCGGATCCGTCGTTGTTGCGTCGAACCGAGAATCAGAGCATCAATTAGAGAAACATGGTTGGAGATCAACAGGGCCCCGCCGCGAATGGGGATGTTTTCGGGATGGATGGCTCGAATCCGATACCCCAAACGGAGTGGAATCAGGACCAGAAAACGAATAAAGAAATCTTTCAACTTCCATACGCTCACTACTGCTATCGCGGATGTGGCCACGCCAAGCAAACCGAACATCTGCCGAGGACTCAAGTTCACAAGCCGCGGATCGGCCAGGACAAAACAGATCAACGAAGCAAGAAAAGCCCCCACCCAGCCGAGAAAGTTCGACGCGGCGATCACTTTACCGCGCATGTGGTTGGGACTGGCCATCTGAATATGCGTTTGAACAGGGACGATAAACATACCTGCCGAAATCCCCGTCAAGGTAATGAGCAAAAAAACCAGCCAAGGTACGGGGGGAACGATCGCCAATGCGGTAACGGTAATTCCCAAACCCAAGGCACCGGCTGGAACGATGCCGAATTCCACGTTTCGTCCGCTCATGCTGCCGGCAAAGTACGATCCGATTCCGATTCCCACCGCCGCCAGCAAAAACAGATATCCGCTGGCCACACGGTCCATTCCCAGCCGCTCGATTCCGTAGGGGATCAGGTTGATCTGAAGAAAGGCCCCCAGTGCCAGAAAGGTCGCCGCCGCCCAGACCGCCCAGATCAGCCCGCGATCCTGGCGAACGGCGTGAAGTGTGCGGTAAATATCTCGATAAAATAACAGGGATGCGGATTCACAGGACCGAACCGGCTCCGTCCTTCGGATGCGCAGCGAAGTCCAAAATCCCGCTACGGCAAAGACCACGCACCCCCCACACGCCCATCCGAATCGCTCTCCGGAAATCTGTGACAGCCCCGGTCCCACGGCCGTGCCGATCACGATGGCTCCATACGTCAGCGCTTCCAGAGAGGCATTCGCCTGACACAGGTTATCATGGCCGACCAGTTCGGGGACGATCCCATATTTGCTCGGCCCAAAGAAAGCGCTCTGCACCGCCATTGCGAACAGGCACATATAAATCGCCCACGACCAGCCAAGAGCCAGCGATACCACACCCCCGACCATTACGGCGATCTCGGCTCCCTTGGCCAGAACCAGAATATCCCGCTTGCTGAATTGATCGGCCAGCTTGCCCGCGTAGGCGCTGAAAAGCAGAAAGGGCAGGATAAACACCGCCGCCGACAGAGAGGTAACCCTGCCGGCTGAATCCGTCGTTTGAATTCCGATCAGGGCAAAGATCACCAGAGCGCGAAACACATTGTCGTTCATGGCGCCCAAAAACTGCGTCGCATTAAAAAATCCAAATGAATGATCTTGTCGGGCTTCCATGCGAAAGATCCTCTCCTCGATCATGAATGTTAACTTTCAATCTCAGGCCGTTGTCCACAAGGGAATGAAAAAAACAAATTCCGCCTGTTGAAAATCATCGTCCCTGCTCCGTTGCCTCTGCGACATGTTTCCCAACGCCATCCCTCTCCCGGTTCACCTTCCCGCGTCTTCGAAGCTGTTCAGAAAACGCTTCCAGCCGGGTTGTCAAGGCCGGGTCTTCCTGCCCATCAAATGACAAGTTGAGGATCGGCATCCCGCCGCAGTCACGGCTGATTCGCGTGGTCATCGACGCGACAATCGTCGAAGGCATACAACCAAAGGGCATAACATTCACCACACCGTCGAAGCCCTTGTGATAGGCCTCGATCATTTTGCCGACGCTGAGAATCGCCTCGCCTTCAAAGCAGGGATCCAAGTAGGGCTTTGCCAGTCGTAACAGATGCTCGGACGGTTCCTCCGCTAACGGCCCAAACCGTTTCTCCAACGGTTCTGCCAGAGCATGTTCGATCCGGCGCATGACCTTGTCCTGAATCCAATTTCCGAACATTCGTCGGAACTGGTGGCGGCGAAGAGAGAAGTACTTACGAGTCGCATTGGTATAATAGATCCACTCGGAAGCCGGTGAAAGAGAACATTGCAATCCCAGCGATTCCAAACGGCGGATAATGTGATTATTGGCAAAAGGATGATTGCGAACATAGATTTCGCCAACAACGGCTACGCGGGGTATCAACACATGTCCGTTACGGTCAATAGCCGCCAGACCTTCCGCCACATCAGCCATATACTTTTTCAGATCACCAAGACCCTGGCGTCGTTCGATCCGCCAAACCCAGCCATCGAGGTAATGACGATATCGTTCATTCACATATTCCGGATTCTTGGCCGAAGGTCGAAGGTGCAAAAGGACCTTATGCAACAAATCGGCACCGACCGCGCCTGTCCACACATAACTGATGAACTTCAGGCCGCCGGCACCGTCAACGTGACGTGAGAACTCCTGATAAAAACGGCTGTCTTGATTGGGCGCAAGAATCGCCACATCCTGCAATCCGGCCTGATCCAGAACCAACCGCTGCAGACAGTGATACATGCCAAACCGGCATGGTCCCGATGCACCGGGCATAAAGAACATGCTTCGTACGGGTTTAAAATCGGGTCGTCGCGCAAGGGACATCATGTCGCCGATCGTGATCGCACAAGGCAGGCATTCTTTCCCCGTCGTGCATTGACGACCGTACGACAGAGTTTTCTCATCGGCAAGGGACATCACCTCGGAAGCACAACCGAAGGCCCGGAATCCCGCCGACAGACCGTGCGCGCAATCGCCCATATAGGGAACATAGATCCTTCGGTCCCGAATGGATAACGTTTCGCTGGAAGGATCGATCCGCTGCGACTTCGGCTCTGTCGATTGATAATGTCGAAGACTGTCGAGGAAAGCTTCCAAACGGGTCACCAAACCCGCATCGGCGGAATGTTCGTCCAACTCCAGGAACAGCGAAGGTTTTCCCTGCAAACAATCTTTAAAGAAGGACTGCATGAACGAATCCGGCCCACAACTGAAATTCGACAGATATATACCGAACAGTCGCGGATCGGATTTCAGGATCTCTGCGGACCGAAGAATCTTCTGGGCGGAACCCCAATAAACCTGCTGATGAAGCGACCGATTCGACAATCTGGCGGATTGCAGGTCGAGAAATTCCAGCGGCACCAGCATCGCCCCCAGATCGGCAAGCTTGCGCGGCAATTGCAGATTCATGCCGGGATCACAGCCATTGTAGGGACGGCTGACCAGGACAAACAACTTTTGATTCGGAGACAAGGAAGCCAACATTTCCCGGCCTTTGTCACGAAGTTCCTTTTCAAAGTCCGCCTGTGCCGCAAGGGCCTTGCGCATGGCTTTCCGGGCTAATCGGGCCGGTCGATTCAATTCCGCGGCCAGACGTACAAAACTTTGCATCATCGGCCGTTCGCCATCGCCCAGGTACATGGGTGTTGTAAGCAGCTTGACGCCACCCAATTGATCCCCCATAGCCGACTGGATCTGAAAACCAAACGACTGAACGAAGGGGCACAACTGGTTAAAATCATTGTCTTCAAACAACCGATTCATGGAGGCAATGGAGGGAACAAGGAGATAATCAACCTTTCGCTCGAGCAACTCGGCACAATGGCCATAAGCGACCTTGACCGGATAACACGGCTGGGCCGGGACTTGCTCGATTCCCCGCTGGATGGTCGCGTTTGACGTCGGCTCCGAAAGAACCACATCCAATCCCAGTTCCCGTAGAAATGTTGCGAACATCGGCAGCAGGTACCAGGTCGCCAGGGCTCGCGGAATACCGACGGTCGCTTTACCCCCCTGCGGATTTGAACCGATCAGACCGGCGTGGGCCAACATTCGTTCGTTCCGCCATGCAAAGGCGTCAAACGATACTGCTTCTTGTTGACGCCGAACCACATTGTATCGATCGCATCTTGACCCGTAGAACAATGGCTGAACGCCGGCCATTCGAATCCGCTTGATCTGGCATTCATTGCTACATGATCGACAGGTAAACGTGTCAACCTCGTAATCGGTTTCAGTGAGGTTTTCGAAACCGCGGAATCGGCTCGCAAATGAGATTCCCTGTTCAACCTGGAAACGATGGTGTTCCATGGCCACGGCCGCGGCGCCCAACGCGCCGGTTACCTCGTGATGATCGGGGACACGAATGGCCTTTCCAGTAACCTGTTCAAAAGCGGCAACCACCGCGCGATTGAATGCCGTACCCCCCTGGAAACAGATCGTCTTTCCAATTCTCCGGCGGCCGACAACCCGATTGAGATAATTGTTCACAATGGAATAACTCAGCGCAGCGACGAGATCCTCTTTGGCAGCGCCCTGCTGCTGCCATGCCAGAAGGTCCGATTCAATAAAAACCGTGCATCGTTCCCCAAGCTTCAGCGGATGTTTGCTGCTGAATGCCAGTTGGGAAAACTCATCCCGAATGGAGATTCCCAGTCGCTGCGCTTGTTCTTCCAAAAAGGATCCCGTCCCCGCCGCACAGGCATGGTTCATCTCGAAATCTACTACCACGCCGTTTTCCAGCGATATGAATTTGCTATCCTGCCCCCCGATTTCAAAGATGGTATCCACTTCCGGGCATACGATTCTCGCACCCCTCGCCTGGGCAGTGATTTCGTTGATGACGATATCGGCACCGATGAAATCGCCGGTTAAATAACGCCCGGATCCGGTGGTTGCCGCGGCGAGAATTCGAACCTTGTTTCCAACCTTTCGGATCGTGTTGACCAGCCCCTCGCGGACGGCACGGAGGGGGTTGCCGGCCGTCATGAGGTACTCCTTCGACAGAACCCGCTGTTGCGAATCCATCACGGCCACATTGGTGCTGATCGAACCGACATCCACGCCCAGATAGGCGTCAATCGGTTCGTTCCTTTCGGAAACGAGTTCTTCATGAACAACACTCGCCGGGACGGGAAGCCTTGGTTGAGCCAACGGAGGACGGCACGGCGCATTATTCATCACCTCTTGGCCGGCAAGTTGATGTTCAAGTTTGTCAATTCGCAGCATTCCAATCGATAACGAATCCTTGCTTCTGGCCGCCAGGACCGCACCCATCGCACCCGTAAAGAAATGTTGGCCGGGAACGATCACGCCTCCGGCCGGCAACTCGAAAACTTCTTCAAAAGCCCGCACAACGCCGCGATTTGCCGCAACGCCGCCGGTAAACAGGATTGGCTTGAAAAATGTCCGGCCGGCGCCAAGATTGCTTTTTAAACCTCTCGCCAGCGCCATACACAAGCCCGCAAGAATATCGCCCATGGGCGTGGCCTGTTGCTGCAAATGAATCATATCGCTCTTGGCAAAAACCGAGCATCGTCCGGCCATTCGCGGCACGGTATGGCTATGCATCGACAAGGGACCGAATTGTTCGATCTCGATACCGAGTCGCTCGGCCTGCTGATCCAGAAATGCCCCTGTCCCCGCGGCACAGGCGGAATTCAACGCGAAATCCCGAAGACCCAAATGTCCGTTTTCACGGGCCAGAAAGATCAACTTGCTGTCCTGGCCGCCCATGTCGATCACCGTGGCCTGTTCCAGATCCGGATAGAGCCATGCGATCGCCGAGGCCTGCGCAATTACCTCGTTGATGAAAGTAATATCGAGGATTTCCGCGGCTCTTCTTCCTGCGGTACCCGTGGCGACAGCGGTAAGATTGGGTTTCGGAAATCGGGCCAATACGGTTTCAAGTTGTTCCCGAAGCGTCTCCAGCGGTTTACCACACGTACGATGGTAATCGCTGTACACAACTTCAAGGGCCGGGTTCATCACGACCACATCACTGCTGACCGATCCGACATCCATGCCCAGATAGAATCGTTCAGTCTTTTCGGCCGTCACCGAAACCGGCGGTTCATATTGAATGGATGGAATATCCCGCATCATCGTCGCTTTCCTTATCCGTGGCTCCGTTTCCACTTTTCGTAATCATACAAGTTTTTCCGGATTCGGCAAGAGATTCGGAAAGTCAAAAAATGAGACCGGATGATATCCTTCACCCGGTCCCATCCCGTTACTATGCACAGAAAGGTACAGGAATCGTTTTCGATACAGCCGGGATATCCTCGGTCGCGGGATCATATCCGTGAATCTTGAATTGCCGTGTCCGACCGTAAAATGCCAGATTTAAAACCAACGGATAAATCAGATGCGACAATCCCTTCGGCGTAATCGCCCACCGAAACAATCGTTTCAGGATAGCCGAGGGTCGATAAAACCGATGGATCACCCAGTCGGCCCCGCCCTTCAATTGCTCGGCGCGCATCCGTACCGGTTCAAAGACCACATGGCGATAATCATAATGTGACAGGTCCCGATCCCGAATGCGATCGTTCATCTGATCATGCAGGGGTGTACCGGGAAGCGGCGTCACGATCGAAACCAGGATCGTGTCGATCGCAATCCGGTCCAGAAGCTTCAACGTCCTCGAAAATACCCCGGGATCATCATCGTCGAAACCGAACATCAGTCCCGCTTCGACAAAAATTCCGTGCGAATGAAACCGCGCGATCGCGTCGCGATATCGCCGAGGAATATTAAACGCCTTTTCCTGTGTGCCGAGGGACTTGTCATTGAAACTCTCTAACCCCACAAATACGCCCACACAGCCCGCATCGGCCATTAACGTCAGTAATTCGTCATCCCAAGCGACTTCGATGGATAGCTGCGTCAACCAGTGTTTGTTCAATCCCGCAAGTCCGCGAAACAATGCCACGGAGTAATCGCGGTTCTGCGTCAGATTATCATCAACAAAGATGAAGAACTTTTCTTGAAAGCCGGCCACTTCTCCAACCACTTCATCTACCGGTCGGCAATAATGATGAGCATCATAGAATCGGCTCACGGAACAGAACCGGCAGCGATTTCGGCAGCCCATCGTGGCGTAGGTCGCATTGGTCGTGACATACTGATGCCGTGCGACCAGATGCCGGGGCAGTTCACTCGGGACCGGGGCCGCCGGATTGCCGTGATAAACCGGTTGGAGTCGTCCGGTCGTGAGATCGTCCAGCAATCGCGGCCACGCCTCCATGGCCGGACCCACGACAACCGCATCACAATGTTCCAGCGCCGATTGTGGATTCAACGACGGATAAAATCCGCCCATCACCACCGGAATGCCCCGTTGGCGAAATCGATTTGAAATTTCAAATGCCCGCGGCGCCGTTGCCGTCATCACGGTCAAGCCCACGACATCGTATTCTCCGTCGAAATCTACCGCGTCAATCTGTTCATCAACCAGAGTGATCTGGGCATCCGACGGACTCAGCCGCGCTACGGTTAGCAGGGACAGCATTGAGAATCGAAACGACCTCCCGTTGAACCACCTGCTGCTGCCGATTCCATTCCACGGACCCGACGATGGACAAATCAATCCGATCTTCATGGGTTGCTCCTTGCATTCGATTTTCTGGGGATCGAATTCGATTACATTTCATCCTGATGTTTTTCAATGTCATCCAAATCCATCGGCGGGTTCTTCTTGAGATCGTCAATCCACTTCAGAGTTCGTTCATTGGGCGCGTAAAGCATTACGATATCCCGGGTGACATCTACAATCTCGATATTGTCGGCTGTAAAGTCGCACTGCCAGACGATCGCCACAACGTCGTTCTTCTTAGCGACTTCCGGCAATTGATCCTTGATCGGAACCAGTAAATCATCCACCGGAACTCTTCCGAATCCCTGTCGGTGGAGCTGGCGTTGATGTTTTTTACCCCACGCTTCGAGTTCCTCAACCTTCTTGGCGTCGCCATCGGCCCTGGCTTTTTTCATTTCCTCCATTTTTTGGATGCCTGTGTTATATTTGGAAGGCGCCCAGGCAATGGCGATGGCCCGATTGTCGTAAACGCCGATTCGCATCTTCTTGGTTTGCTGTATTCCTTCCGAGGCATTTCGGACCTGCCCCACTGCGACCATCCCTCCCAAAACCGCCACACATCCAGCCAAAATCATTCCGTTCCGCTTCATTGAAGTTTCCTTTCAATTCCGTGGTTAATAGAGAACTGAATATGAATACACATTGGGTAATTGAAGAAACCATTGCACAAACACATACAACTCCATACCGATAGCCAGTATCACTGCCATGATTCCGCCCGCTGTTATGATCTTTTCTGCCATTCGCATTTGTATTCCCTTTGCACGCTTCAAGAAACCGATTCCTTTGCATTATCGCAACGTACAGAATTAACAAGAAACGTACCAATGACTACTAATTCTTAAGTTCTTTAATAACAATAATTTACAATGTAACAGAATTCATTTTGAGAATAGAAATTGACATATAATGCATATCGATATACATTTTATGTATGGGAAAACGAACTCTAAATGAGACTGACAAGAGCTTTTTCGAAATGGTTTCTGAAGCGGCATTCGCCAACCCCTTCAGCGAGCAGAGAGAATCCATCGATCGACGGATCGTGGGCCAATCCGCCACCGGATCCTGGAAGGAGCTTCTTCCGGATGTCCTTACGAGGGTGAACCAGAAAATCGCCGAGTTGGATTCCGACCGTCCCGTCGTGATCACGGAGTTCGGTCGAGATCGTCGCGCGGTGGAGTTGGTCCTATTGTTCCGCTATTATCACCAGTATATGAGCCAATTTGACGATCATATCCTCGCCCAACAGGCCGCAACCGGCATCGAACCGATCCCGGTTTCCTTCGCCAAACACGTGGTGGGGGATCTCCGATCCCGGGGATTTTTGGAGACGGACGCCGCTCGGGTGATGGGATTATTTTTCCAGATTCGCCGTGCTTTTCACTTCATCGACCGCGCCCTGGTCGGACAAAGCCCCTGTATGCGGAAATTACGAGTAGATTTATGGAACAATATCTTTACCCACGATATCCGTTTTTACCAAAGCCACCTGTGCGATCGGATGGAGGATTTTTCCACCCTGCTGCTGGGTCCGACCGGTTCCGGCAAGGGCGCGGCCGCCGCGTCGATCGGGCAAAGCGGTTTCATTCCCTTCGATGAAACGAAGGGGCGATTTGCGGCCAATTTCTGCCGGTCGTTTGTGGCGGTCAATTTGTCGCAGTATCCTCAGGCCCTTCTGGAATCGGAACTTTTTGGCCACACCAAGGGGGCGTTCACGGGCGCGGTAAGCGCACATCAGGGCCTGTTGACACAGTGCGGCAGGCACGGATCGATCTTCCTGGATGAGATCGGCGACGTCGGTCCTCAGATCCAAATCAAGCTGTTAAAAGTGCTCGAAGAGCGGCAGTTTAATCCCGTCGGAGGCAACGAAATCCTTCGCTTTCACGGTCGGATCATCGCGGCTACGCATCACAGCCTAATGCGGTTGAGGGGTACGGGCCGTTTCCGCGACGATTTTTACTATCGGCTGTGCAGCGACACGATCCAGGTGCCTTCGCTCAAGCAACGGATCGCCGAAAACCCGGAGGAGCTGAACGAACTGATCGCCCACACGGTACGATGGATTGCCGGAGATGAATTGAAGGGGCTGTGTCGCCACATACGGGACGTGATCGACAAACGGCTGGGACCGGAATACCCGTGGCCGGGCAACGTTCGAGAACTGGCACAGTGCGTGCGAAGCGTGATCGTCAAACACGATTACCGTCCAGAGGGAATCGATCGGATCCAGCCCGGTCGGGACCTGGCCGACCGGATTGCCGAAGGGACCCTCACCGCCGAAGATTTATTGCATGAGTATTGCGGGATGCTCTTCGAAAAATTCGGAACCTACGAAGAAGCGGCCCGTCGTTCCGGCCTCGAACGCCGCACCGTCAAAAAACATGTACAAGCGTGGGTCAAGGACCGATTTCAAAAAGAGCAAACGCCCTGAACATCATTGCGTCCTACCGTCCCCTTCCGATGCGTATGCTATGGTTTTCCGTCGAAAGACCGAGCCGCGGCTGATTGCGGAGCAACGTTGAATCCTTTCACAAATGGATCGTGTCCGGCATATCGAAATCTTCCGGCTTTCCGTGAATCCATCACGATGGGAATCCTGTTGATTTATATCCATCGGGGAGTCCGATATACGGATCGAATTGCGGTTATGCACAATCCGTCGAGGTCAAGCCCGCCGACATTATCATTTCAGCCGAGGGAACGCGATCCGAGGGAGTACCACAGATCTACTGCCTTGCGAGGGAAAAAAGATCGTGTATAATTCGTCTTTATCCAATCGCAGCGCCACGAGAAATGCTTGAGGATATAACCGAATACAGCCGAATACAATAGAAGTAAAATTGTGAGAAAGAATCCCAGGAGTATTGCATTTGAAAACAAAAGCGTGCGTTTATGGAATCATCCTGCCAGGGGTCGTATTCTGGTGCATAGGTTGTGGAACTGAAACCCGGGAAACTCCATCGATTATTGGACGGACCCAGCCGCCGATCCTCACTCCCCTGCCATCGCCCAAACCCGCTCCAACACCCGTCTGGACGTCGCCGCTGCCGATTCCCTCCACGGGAACCAGTCTTGCCGGGCGGGTTTTTATTGTCGATCCGGGTCATGGAGGAAAAGATCCGGGGGCCGGAGAAACGGGGTATTCCAATGTACCTGAAAAGACCCTGGTTCTGGCGATTGCCAAGGATGTCAACACGCTCTTAAAGGCCCAGGGCGCAAAAGTCGTAATGACTCGAACGGGCGATACGTTCATCGAACTGGACGAACGCGCCGCAATGGCAGACCGGAACAAAGTTGACCTGCTGATCTCGATTCATGCCGACTCGAATCGCGATCGAACAATCAGCGGAGCTTCGATATACATTTCACGGAGTGCATTATCCATGAGCCGCCGAATCGCCAACAGTATTCATAAGAGTCTGCATAGCGCCGGAATATTTTCACGAGGTGTGCGTCAAGCGGATTTCCGCGTAATCGCGAAGCATTCTCGCCCGGCCGTGCTGGTTGAAACGGGGTATTTGACGAATGCCTCGGATGCAAAACTTCTGAATACTCCCGGGTACCGGACCAAAATCGCCAAGGCCATAGTGGCGGGAATCACCGATGTGCTCGGAC
Source organism: uncultured Pirellulales bacterium (assembly GCA_964386005.1). Classification (GTDB taxonomy): domain Bacteria; phylum Planctomycetota; class Phycisphaerae; order Sedimentisphaerales; family Anaerohalosphaeraceae; genus FEN-1350. Next base: position 33,000 of record CAYLSB010000016.1, read on the forward strand.
AGGGAAAATAATTCATGATGAGGGTTTATCCTATCATGCGATCGGTTTTATCCCTCTACCGACTCTACATATAATTCACGGGAAGAAACCCAAAAACGCCACTGCCAGCATCTTGTTCTCGAGAGGGGAAAGGTTCGGAAATTCCTATGGATGAAAAGCACGTCGGAACGATCAGCGCGGAACTGGGCATATCGCCGCAACGGGTGTCGGCGACGATTGTGTTGCTGGATGGAGGAGCCACCGTTCCATTCATTTCACGATATCGAAAAGAGGCGACGGAAAGTCTCAATGAAGTGGCGATTACGTACATTCGTGATCGAATTGAAACGTTGCGCGAACTGGATCGGCGTCGAAACACCGTGCTGGAATCCATCGACAAACAGGGAAAACTAACCGACGATCTTCGCGCCAAGATCCTGGCGGCGCCAACAATGACTGCCCTGGAGGATCTGTACCTGCCGTTTAAGCCCAAACGTCGAACCCGAGCGGCGGTCGCCCGTGAAAAGGGGCTGGAACCGCTTGCACGGATGATTTTCGATCAGGCCGGGTGCGATCCCACCGTGGAAGCGGAAAGATATTTCAACAAGGAACAAGGCGTCGAGACCGTCGAAGACGCACTGGCCGGGGCCCGAGATATCATCGCCGAATGGATCAACGAGGATCTATCCGCTCGCGAGTCGATGCGAAAGCTGTATTTTGAAACAGGACGATTTGTTTCTAAAATAATCGAAGGCAAGGAACAGGAAGGATACAAGTACAAGGATTACTTCGACTGGACCGAACTCGTGGCCAAAGCGCCATCGCATCGCGTGTTGGCCGTGCGCAGAGGAGCCAGAGAAAAAATTCTGGCTGTGCGCGTGGAGGTGGATGAGTCGGAGGCGATTCGGATCCTGGAGGGATTGCATCTGAAGGCCTTGTGCCCCTCGACCCGCCAGGTCAAGGCGGCGATCGAGGATGGTTTCAAGCGGTTGTTGGGGCCTTCGATGGAGACGGAAGTCCGGGTTGAAACCAAGCAGAAGGCCGATTTCGTGGCCATCCACATTTTTTCCGAAAACCTTCGCCAATTACTTCTGGCGCCTCCCCTCGGTCAGAAAAATGTGCTTGCACTGGATCCGGGATACCGAACGGGCTGTAAACTGGTTTGCCTGGACCGACAAGGAAAGCTTGTACGGGATGACATAGCGTACCTGCATCAGTCTCCGGAACGCAATCAGACCGAGATCGAAAAGATCAAATCACTATGTGAACAATACCAGATCGAAGCCATCGCCGTGGGCAACGGCACCGGCGGCCGGGAGACCGAAGAATTGATTCGCAAGGCCGATTTCGGACGGGCGATTCCCGTCGTGATGGTTAATGAGAGCGGCGCATCAATCTATTCGGCGTCGCCGGTGGCCCGAGAAGAATTCCCGGATCGCGACGTTACCGTGCGCGGGGCGGTTTCGATCGGGCGGCGGTTGATGGATCCGTTGGCTGAACTGGTGAAGATCGATCCAAAATCGATCGGAGTCGGGCAATACCAGCATGAAGTCGATCAACCGAGTCTGAGGAAGTCTCTGGATGATGTGGTCGTCAGTTGTGTTAACAATGTGGGCGTGGAGATTAATACCGCCAGCATACAATTGTTGACGTATGTATCAGGATTGGGACCCATTCTGGCGGAGAATATTGTCGGATATCGCAACGACAAGGGCCCCTTCCAGAGCCGAACGGATTTGTTAAGCGTTCGTGGCATGGGTTCCAAGACGTTCGAACAGTGCGCGGGTTTTCTTCGAGTCCGTAATGGGGTCAATCCCCTCGACGCCAGCGCCGTTCATCCGGAAAGTTATCTTGTGGTCGAGGCCATGTGTCGTGATCTGAACTGTTCGATAACGGATCTAATGAGCAATCCGTCGATTCGCGAGGGAATCACACTGGAAAAATATGTCAACGAGAAGATCGGATTGCCCACCTTGTTGGATATTCAAGCGGAGTTGGCCAAGCCGGGTCGCGATCCGCGAGATCAGTTTGATCCGGTTGCATTTTCGGAAAGCGTCCATACGGTTGAAGACCTCCAACGGGGGATGAAGCTGCCGGGGGTGGTGACCAATATTACGGCGTTCGGCGTGTTTGTGGATATTGGGGTGCATCAGGATGGCCTGGTCCATATCAGTCAGTTGTCGAACCATTTTGTCAAAGATCCGGCCGCTGTCGTGAAAGTTCATCAAAAAGTGATGGTCACCGTCCTGGATGTCGATGCGGACCGTAAACGGATCGGCCTGACGATGAAGGAGCTTGGAAAACCCGCTGAGACTCCATCGACACCAAAACCCCCAAAACCGAAAACCGATTCCAGACCCAAACAAGATGGCAAGTCTCCAATCGGAATCCCCCCCCATCCGGATAGGCCCACAAACAAGACCCCCAAACCGCGACCGGCCGGCAAGCCGGGTAAAGCCCCTCTTCCACCCAAACTCCCCAAGGGACAAGAACCGTTCGGAGAGCGATTGGGATTGGTCTGGCCATCGGGGAAATAATCTGGATTGATCCAACCGAAAACGTTACTCGTCATGATCAATTGATTGGGACAGAAAAAGGAACCAACGGTAACAAAACCGTAACACGGCGATGGACAATGTACTGTGTCGGAATGAGTCGTACAGTAAATCTTTTAAGGAGACACAGTCATGAAAACAAAATGGATCATCATTCTTACAGCGATTGGCATCGTGATACCGCTGGATGCGGCCGCGACCAAGCCGGTGAGCGTGGAACTTCGCGAAGCCCGCTACACCGAGGAGATGAAGGGTGATCTCGATCAGGCGATCAAGCTGTATGAAAAGATCGCATTCAACGCCGAAGCGGATCGCCGGTATATTGCCGAGGCCATCTATCGATTGGGGACCTGCTATGCCAAGAAGGGCCAGATCGACAAGGCCCAGGCACAATTTCGGCAGGTAATATCCCGCTATGCCGATGAGGCCGAATTTGTCGCCAAGTCGCAAAATGAATTGGCGAAAATTGAAGGCCGCATGGATACGGTCGTGGCACAAGCCGTCCAAATGATTTCCACCTGTGCCGAGGGCGATCCTCGTGTAAAGACCGCGATGGAGTCGCTTCAAGGGCACGAGGCCACCGACGTGGTCCCTGAGTTGATAAAACATCTGGATTCAAAAATCGATACAATCCGTCGAGCGGCGATCTATATCCTTTGGCGGGGTCAAATTGTAGATATCCAGCCCGCGGGGGCCAAACTCATCGAACTATGTAAGTACCCGGAAGAGTATACTCGGGGTATGGCGGCGCTGGCGTTGGGCCAGAACAAAATCGGTTCCGCGTATGATACGTTGTGCGCCATGACTTTATCGGATATGAGTCCCTATGCACGGCGGTGTGGAGCGTATGCTCTGGGACTTCTGGGAAAACCGGAAGCCAAATCGATTCTTGAAAAGGCCGCCCAGGATTCCGACAGCATGGTCAGCGGCAACGCAAAGGCGGCATTGGAAATGCTCGGTCAACCCACGGCCGTGGCCACTGTGCCAAATCCTTCAGGGCAAATCGTTACCGATGAACCCGTCGTAATCAAAACAACGCCAACGACGTATGCGGACGATGTATCGGCAAACCTCAACCAGCTTAGCGTAACATTTAATCAGGTCATGATCGAAGTTAATTTTTCGTGGGTGACCTGGGATGGTCCGTTTCCGGAAACAACTGGAAAACCCTTCTTTGATTCAACGAAAAGAACATGCACTTTGCCCGTGAAACTGGAACCGGGAAAGGCCTACATCGTCGGGATTAATATCGGTAGATTTAATAGTTTCCAGAGCCACGATGGTGTCACCGCAAGACCCTATGCCCTGGTCTTCGCCACGAAGGGTACAGATGGAAAACCGACTCCGATCCCGCAGGATTTGCTCAATCGCGCCAAGCAGGTCAATGACGCGGTGGCATCCTACATCGAAGAATCCCGAAAAGAAGCAGCAACCGAAACTAAAACATCGGTACAGGAACTGGCTATTGATGACGGCAAATCCGCAGGAAAGCTGAGCATCAGCGGCGGCGGTCACGCCGTGAAATTCGCCTGTCCTGAGGATCGCGGAATCCTGCGGGCGGTCAAGATTTACGGCTCGCGATATGGTACGGCCGAAGCCCCCAAGGAAAACTTCCATGTCTGGGTATGTGACGAACAAAATAAGATCCTCAAGGATTATTCTTTCCCCTATAGCAAATTCGTCCGGGGGCGCGAAAAGTGGGTACTCCTTCCAATGGGGGATTTTGCGGTCCCAAAACAGTTTGTGATCTTTGTCGGATTCAATCCCGAACAATCGAAAGGCGTTTATGTCCATTATGATAGTCAATCTTCCGGAAAATCTTTGAAGGGACTACCGACCTCCCCGACAGAGGATTTCGGAACGGGTGACTGGATGATCCGCGCCATGGTGGCAGGTCAGAAATCCGGAAGTAAATCCATTTCAAAATCCGACACGATTTCCAGCGCGGACCTGCAAACGTTAATCGATTCGGCCAAACCCGATGATACCATAATAGTATCGGAGGGCATATATACGGAACCGATACACGTTACAAAATCGGTTACAATCCGCGGAGTAAATCGGGCCGGATGCATCATTCAAACGACGGCAAACAAGCCGGCGATTCTGGTGGATACCCAAAACAAGGGAAGAGTCAATATCGAAAACCTCACAGTCAAATGGCAGTTGGCCACAAGCGACAAGAACACCGAGCATCCTTTCGCTGTGGGTTTCAAAGACTCCAAAGGCAGAATCGCAAATTGCAGCTTTATTCCCCTGGGAAATCCTCAGCAATCACCGGTGGCGGTACAATCGATGGGTTTCTCCGATTTGGAAATCACAACGTGCCGGTTTCAGGGATTCGAATACGTAATCTGTTTTGGCGACGGCACAACCGGTACCCTGGAAGACAGTCTTGTCATGGACTGCGGTCATCAGGGGGTTATCCTTTACACTGGAACGAAAGCAACGATTCAAGGGAATGTGTTCACGGGTTCAGGGTATCATGCGGTACGTAATACCGGGGGCACGCTTACCCTGCAGGATAATCTGATCATCCATAATAAAAATCGCGGGGTGTACCTGGGCAATAAGAGCAGCAGCGGCGTCATTCGGAATAACTTGATTGTCCAAAATGCCACGGGAATCAATGGATTCGCCAGTTCAAAATACCTGATCGAAAACAACGTGATCGTTGACAGTTCCTATGCAGGAATCGCCATGGATGAATCGTGCCACCTGAGGATTCAGAATAATATTCTTCAAGGCAACGAACTGGGCATCGCCATGTTTGCCCGAGGCGAAGCCGGAGGGAATACGTGCGGGAAGAATACCTTCTGGAAGAACAAGAAAGATTCGGATAATTTTTCGCTGCCCGCCGATTCGATTATGGAAGACCCCCGATTCTCTTCAACCGGGACAGGTGATTATTCCCTCATGGATGGCTCATCCAAGACAGGCCGGCATGGATTAATAAATCCGGAGATTCATGTTCGTTTGTGGAAACGATGGCAAAACAGAGCGTCGGAAAACGAACCCTTCGGCGAATCATCCCGTCAGGGAACCGTGCCCTCCCCCGTATCGACAATATCCCTTGAAGACAAGAAGGAAGGGGAAAGGTTACGTTCACAGGCCTGGTCATTCTGGCAGCAACAGAAATTCGCCGAGGCCGAGCCGCTGTTTCAACAATCCATCGAAAAAGATCCTACCAACGCAAACGCATGGAATGGATTGGGTTGGTCTCAGTTCAACCTTGGCAAGCCGTTGGCCGCAAAAGAGGCCTTCACTGCATGTGTTGAGATCGATCCCAAGCAAGGTGCCGCATGGAATGGACTGGGCTGGATCGCCAAGGGACAGGAACACGTTGACGAAGCGATTCAGAGCTGGGAACAGGCCGTCCGGGTATTACCGGAAGGGACCGCGGCGATGAACGGCCTTGCGACGACCTATTTGGAGAAAATGGACTATGTCAAGGCCGCCCAGTATTATCAGATGTGGTTGAAAGTAGAACCGAACAACGGTGACGCCAAGGCCGGGCTTGAAAAGGCCAATAGCGGGAACAAAAAGTAAATTGTATGGATATTCCGTGCCCAGACAGATAACAGGTCAATCCGGTTCGGGCCAATTGCGGTGGGTGGTATTACTGCTATCCATAGTCGTAATCCTGCCCACCGTCTGTCTGCTATGGTTCATGATCCAGACGATGCGGAACGAACGTCTGGCCGTCCGGCAGAAGTTAATCGATGTCTATGATGACCAGCTTCGTCAACCCATCAATACAATGAACCAGACAATATGGAAACCCTTTTCCGATACGGTTTCCGTAATAGCTTCGGATACGAATTCACTCAGGATTCCCGGATCTCTGAATTCATGGCCCGCACCGGTTTCGTCCATTGCCGAAAGCGTCGTACTCTATGATTCATCGGGAACTCCGGTTTACCCCATAATACCGGATCGCAATGAGCCGATGGAGAATTTCTCCGAGCTGTTTGAAAGGGCCGGCGAGTCTGAATTCATGCACGATCAGCCCCTGGAAGCGATAAAAATTTATACCGAGATCATAGCCAAAAGCCGTGATGATTACACCCTGCGACTGGCAACGATTGGACAGATTCGCTGCTATCGGACATTGGGCAACCTCGGCCGAGCCGAATCGCTCTGCCGGAATCTGGCCTATGATGAGAAGAATCCCCCGACAACTCCCGAATCGGTTCGTTTGACGGCCGAAGCCAGAGTCCTCCTGATCGAACTGGCCCAAGACAAGACGGCTGCCCTTCGGGATCTTCATGCGGCGGCGATACAAACCGATCCGCTAAATCCGATCTATCTTGCGATGGATTCGTCAACTCGGATTTTCCTTCTCACAAAGGCGACTGAACTGGCTCAATCCGTCAGTCCCAGCTCACCGGAAATTGCGGAATGGATCATTCGGGCGGAAAATCTGATTCGTATTGAATCCCTGGCTCAGAGGGCTGTTCAGGCCCTTTCATCGGCGAGAGATTGGACGAGTCAAGCCGGCCGATGGTTTGCGATTCCTGACGGCGACAACCTGTATGGATTCTGCCATAGTAATAATATCCGGACGATCCTGATCCTCTCCAGTCGATCGCGCCTGGAAGGAATACTTGACCGGGAAATTCCGTGGAGCGATTCCTCCGATCTGAATCGAATGTTTGTTGACCCATCGACACAAATCGGGAACCGAACATCGGAAGGTAATCGTCTGCTGAGTATTCCCCTCGGTGATTTTTTTCCGGATTGGGTGGTCGAGGTCTATCTGATGGATGGAGGATTGTTCGACAAGGCGGCACAACGGCAAGTCACGGTTTATCTATGGGGCGGCATCCTGGTCATTGTCGTCATTCTGTTGGCCGGAGCGATGGCAATCCAGGGAGTCGGACGCCAAATTCGGCTGAATCGACTGAAAAATGATTTCGTCGCGACCGTAACACACGAACTGAAGACCCCCCTTTCATCGATGCGGATGTTGGTGGATACATTATTGGAAGGACGATACCGAGACCAGCAGCAGGTCCGCGAATACCTGGAGCTGATCTCGCGGGAGAATCAGCGGCTCAGTCGAATGATTGAGAATTTTCTGACGTTTTCGAGAATGGAGAGAAACAAATACGCTTTTTCTGCGAAACCGTGCGATGCAAGAACCATCGTCTCGGCGGCCGTCGAAGTGGTTGATAATCGGTTTGAACATGCAGGAGTCCGATTTTCTCAGTCGATTGAAGATGCACCCGGATCCATTCATATCGATAGCGATGCGATGGTTACGGTTCTGGTCAACCTGTTGGATAACGCGTTCAAATACTCCGGCGACATCAAAGAGATTTCTCTGCGGGTTTTCAGCGAGCCGACATGGATATTTTTTGAAGTCAAGGATAACGGCCGCGGTATGACCCGGAAAGTGATGCGGCGAATCTTCGACCGGTTTTATCAGGCCGATCCGCATTTGAACCGTACGGCGGAAGGGTGCGGACTCGGACTCAGTATCGTAGAGTATATCGTCAAAGCACACGACGGTCGAGTGGATGTTGACAGCACGCCGGGTAAAGGCAGTACGTTCACGGTCCGGATTCCCAACAAACAAACAGCCAAGCAGGTCTAAGCCATGGAAACGGTTTTGATTATCGAAGATGATCCGACGATGCTTCGAGGCCTGAAGGATAACTTCGAATTCAAGGGGTACAAGGTCATGACGGCCACCGACGGCGAGGCGGGCCTGAACAAGGCCATAAACGACAAGCCGGACCTGATTGTCCTCGACATCATGCTTCCGCGAATCAACGGCTATGAGGTCTGCCGGATGATCCGCGAACAGAAACTCGATATGCCAATCCTGATGCTCACGGCCAAGGGACAGGAGTCGGATATCCTGTTGGGACTCAACCTCGGCGCCGACGATTACATCACAAAACCTTTCAGCATCAAGGAACTGTTGGCGCGAGCCAACGCCTTTTTGCGCCGGCGAAGGCAAGAAGAAGCCAGGGTGTATCCGTTCGGGGATTGCCGACTGGATATCGAAGCCAGAACCCTGACCCGTAAGGGAAAACCGGTGGAACTGTCCCCCAAGGAATTCAAATTGCTGGAGTATTTCCTGAAGCATCCCGGTCGGGCTTTGACGCGGGATGATATTCTCAACGCCGTATGGGGATACGATTGTTTTGTCACATCCCGGAGCATCGACCGGTTCGTCAATACCCTGCGAATCAAGATCGAACGCGATCGGCATAATCCGCGATATATCCTGACAATCCGCGAGATCGGTTACAAGTTTGAGCCGGATGAACCGAAGGAATGAGGCCACCGGCCGCTAAACCAATGACGGGAAAACCACATAATCAAGATTTACGGCTTTCTTGTTCCCGCTGGGTGGCTTTTTTGAGAATCCGCTTTTCCCGCCATGTCAGACTCTGGATTCCGTTGGCATGGACCTTGTCAAGAATCCGATCCACATCGACTCGGAATTGCCGTTCCTTTTCCAGATTTTTTTCCCATTGCGTCTTGGCCGACTTGAAACGAATCTTGTCCATCCACGGCCGCCAGACCACATACGCCGCCCCCACGGCCATCCCCGCCAGATGAGCCGCCTCGCCCCCGGCGTTTTGGCCGCCGAGAAAGTTGAGAACGCTAAAGACAACCAGAAGGATCGCTAACACCGAAAGGGGAATCGGAAATATTCCCATAACGAAAACTCGTAGATTGGGAAATAGGATCGCGCCCGCGGCTAACATTCCATAGATCGCACCCGATGCACCGACCATTACCCCGGGTTCAAGAATCCGAAAGAGAACCAATATTATATAGAGGATTCCCCCCGCGGCTCCACAGGCCAGATAAAAAAATGCAAATCGCCGACTGCCCCACATCTGCTCGAGCATTGGGCCAAAAAAAAACAAAACGAGCATATTAAAAAAGACGTGAAAGATACCACCATGGAGAAACTGATAGGTAATCGGTCGCCAGAGTTGAATCATGTGAAAGGAGGATATCGGCAACACAGAAAACCATTCATAAAGGAATCGACTCAACGTCTGAATCAAAAAACCGGGGATAAAAATCACGATATTGGCGATGAGAAGCCAGCGGACCACCGGCGTTACCGATGGAAAAAGATGTCGCATCGAATACCCAAAGGGAGACGATTGTTGTTCCCGATTGTAATGACGATCGTAAAATCCCATTCAATCGCTTTCTTCTGTTCACAAACCAATAAATATCTTATCATTTCTGCGGTAGAAATGCCGTTACACGGGATCAGTATAACCGAATGATTGAGCAATTTCAAGCCGGGAATCCATTATGGTTTTCGACGATATCCAAAAACAGCTTGATGAGTTGCACAGTAACCACCTCCTTCGCCGGATGCAGTGTATTGAATCGGCTCAGGGATCCATTGTTCGTATGAGTGACGGCAGCGAGAAGGTCTTGTTTTGCAGTAATAACTACCTGAACATGGCGGAAGATCCGCGAATTCGCACGGCCATCCATGAGGCCATTGACCGATATGGAGTCGGATCGGCGGCGTCGCGTTTGATCAGCGGAACGATGGCTCCGCTTGCGGAACTGGAAAAACGGTTCGCCGTTTTTTTGTGTCAAGAGGCGGCCTTGTTCTTTTCCTGCGGTTGGATGGCCAATCAATCGGTTCTGGAAACCCTTCCGCAAAAGGGCGATCTGGTTCTCGTGGACCGGATGGACCATGCCTCGATTATCGATTCAGTTCAGGCTGGACCGGCACGTTTTAGAACCTTTCGTCGTACTGATCCCGGTCGGTTGGACGGCTTGTTGTCGGAGACGGGATATCATCACAAATTCATCGTGACCGAGTCGGTCTTTTCCATGGATGGCGACACGGCCGATCTGGTAAAGCTTGTGGAACTTAAAAACAGGTACGGGGCGATCCTGATCGTTGATGAGGCCCATTCGATTGGTTGTATGGGGCCGACCGGAGCCGGTCTGGCCGAACGGATGGGATTGCTCGATCAAGTCGATATCTTCGTAGCTCCACTGGGTAAGGCCTTCGGTTGTGGAGGGGCAATCGTCGCCGGTCCAAAAGTGGTAATCGATTATTTGGTCAATCGCGCCCGACCGTTTATTTTTACGACGGCACCATCGCCCCTGATCGCATCGGCGGCTTTGGCTGTCTTGGACATCGTGAAATCCGAACCGCAACGGCGTCAACACCTTGCGGCCAATGCGGAGTATTTGAGAGACCGCCTTCGAAAAGGTGGATTTGACATTGGCAATTCCACGACACACATCGTCCCACTGATGATCGGTAAGGCCGAAACGGCCCTCCGGATTTCGCAGGAGTTGTTCCAGCGGGGATATTTCGTTTCGGCAATACGTCCGCCGACGGTCCCGCCGAATTCGTCGCGGTTACGGATCAGTCTTCAGTCTCAACACACACAACAACAACTCGATGGATTGTGTAATGCACTGATTGAGATACGAGCTTCAGGATTGATCCAATAGTTCAGGATACTCGATCAGGATTTTGATTTCCGTCGGACCGGCACCGGCGACGGCCTTCGAATCCAATGATACACCAGCAGGATCGATCCGATAATGACCAGATACAATCCCATGTTTTGGGATACCGTACCGCCTTTATACAACGCCCACGCCGCCGTTTCAAATCGATTATCATCTCGCAGGAACTCGAGGAAAAACCGGGCGGTGCCATAAAGTATCATCAGTAAACTGACGGTGGCGCCGGGCTTTCGAATCCCAAATCTGCGCCAGAATCCGTATAACACAATGCATATCGTAAATGCCTTTATTGAGCCGTATATCTGAGTGGGATGGACACGATGAGCCCGATACACGCCCTGGGTGACCTCGATCTTCTGCGAGTCGGTCAGAAAACGCATGGGTTTCAGAGCCCGTTGAAACTTCATCTTTTCATCCTGTTCCGGCTCCCATCGTTTCCCATCCTCGCTCATAAAACCGAAATATTCCACCGGCAAATCCCAATAGGGTTCCGGCCGATTTCGATCCGGATTGGGATAGACCTGGCTGTAGAACGAAGGAGATGCATAGGGAAATCGAATCGCCCAGGGAAGTTCACAGGGTTTTCCGAAACAACACCCAAACATGATACACCCGATTCGCCCGAATCCCAGACCCAGCATCAGGCCAACCGCAAGGACATCGAAATATCGCCGAAGGGATAATTTCTGTATGTGCAGATAAACAACCATGACCAGGATTGCACCGAGTACTCCGCCAAGAAACTCCAACCCCCCTTCCCACACGGCGAAGACATCTTTCCAGTTACCCCGGAACTGATTGAGATGATGAAATATATAGAAGACACGGGAACCGACCACGCCGGCGATGAGTGCATACAGAGCCGTATTGGTGATCAGTTCCGGGTCCTCCCCGATCCGCCGCATCATCCGCCGCATGAGGGCAACGGCCAGCAGGAAGCCGATCACCATCAACACCCCGTAGGTTTTAATGGTTACATGGAGGAAGGGGATTTCAAATAATTCAGGATGCATAGTATCTCGTCATAAGGTGCGCTGGAATTGATTTTTTTCATCCACCAGAACAACACGGGGCTTGATCTCCTTCATCTCCTGGGGACTGTAATATCCAAAATTCATAATGATGACGACATCACCTTCGGAAAACAATCTGGCGGCCGCGCCGAGGACTTCGATCTTTCCGCTACCCGCCTCGGCCGGTATCACGTAGGTTTCGGCGCGCGAACCGGTACTGACATTGGCTACAAGGACCTCTTCATACGGCACAATGCCCGCCGCTTCAAGAAGCCGCGAATCGACACCGAGACTGCCCGGATATTCCACGCGGGTAGCGGTTACCGTGGCACGATGAATCTTGCCTTTTAATGCTTTAACGAACATTCGAAATATACCTTAAAAATCAGACGTAACGGAAAACCGGTATTATACCCTTTCCGAAGAGGCCCGCAAGTCAAGGATACAATTATCTATCAACCGGGTTGTCCCCACGTGTGCGGCAATCGCCGCCAAGGCAGGCCGATGAATTTCCGACACATCGGTTAGACTTTCGGCGTCTACGATCTGAATATATTCCGGAACAATATGAGAACCCTGATTCAACACCTTTTTCATCGCATGCAGTAATACGTCCGCTTGACGAGAACCCTCGGAAAAAAGCTTGTGACATTCTTTCAACGCAGAGGATAGTAGAACGGCATCCTGGCGTTCGGTAACGGACAGATATCGATTACGGCTACTCATGGCAAGGCCATCCGGTTCCCGGACCGTCGGACATACGACAATCTGAAGCGGCAGGTTCAGATCGGTGACCATTCTCCGGACGACGGCGACCTGCTGGGCATCTTTCTGCCCAAAGAAGGCCTGATCGGCTCCGACAATATGAAAGAGCTTCATGCAGACGGTCGCCACACCGCGGAAATGACCGGGGCGAAATTTTCCGCAAAGGGTTTCCGTCAGCTTTTCAACATGGACCCACGTACAGGCCTCCGAAGGATACATGGTGGAATCATCGGGCACAAAGAGGGCATCGACTCCGGCCGTTTCACATGCGGAGGAATCCGCATCGAGCATACGAGGATACTTGGCAAGATCTTCCCTCGGTCCAAACTGCGTGGGATTGACATAAATACTGACCACAACATATCCGCACTGTGCCCTCGCTGCATGAATCAACGAGAGATGTCCGGCATGAAGCGCGCCCATCGTCGGAACGAAACCAATGGTTTTGTCCTGATGCCGGGCACGTTGAACTTCGAATCGTACCTGTTCTATCGTTTTGATACGTTTCATACGGATTCCACGGACAGATAATGGCGGACCTCCGAAGCCAGCGATTCCACGCGGCCTCGATCGCGACAATCGAAATCACTTGCATCCAACCGGATCACGGGCGATTTTGTCCATGCCGAGAATAACTGTTCATACGCGTTGGAAAACCATTCCAGTACCTCTATCGTAATGGAGGTTTCAAACGGACGATTTCGCCGGCCGATCCGTTCCAGGCATCGCCGGGATGTATCTTTCAGATAGATCACGACCGTCGGCGTACAGACTTCGCCCGCGGCTCGATGATGTTCTGTATCATACCGCCCTCGTGAATCCGGGTCGAGGGTTCTCCGGGCAAAAATCGGATCCTGATCGAATACGTAATCCGATATGGCGATCCTTCCGGCTTCCAGTTGGGATCGCGATAGTTGTGCCGCCCGCGAATGAAGGAAATACAACTGGCTTTTCAAGGCCAACTCCTTTTGCCCGCCGCATACGGCCGGAAGATAGGGATTGGTGTCATACGCTTCGCGGATCAAAGGACAATTCCATGATCGACTCAGGCCTTCCGCCAGGGTCGTTTTGCCCACTCCAATCAAACCGGCAATGGAGATCAACTGCGGTCGATGGTGATCTCGGATGTAATCCCCTCCACCCAGCCGCTCGGCCAGTTCGGCCATTGTCCGTTTCAAAACCGGGTGAACCCGATCCGGCGAAAGGGAACAAAGAGGGTCCATAACAAAAGAACGAAGATGCATTTGAGGATGAGGAATGGTTAATTCATCGGTTCGAATCACACGATCTCCAAAGAGCAAAAGATCCAAATCGATCACTCGCGGACCCCAGCGATCGGTGCGGACCCGGCCCAATTGTCGTTCGATCTCTCGCAAGGCGCCCAAGAGTTCGCTCGGCGATAAGGACGTGCTGATCCGGACCGCGCAATTCAAATACGGGCCTTGCGGCACAGGTCCGACGGGAAGGGTTTCGCTGATTGCAGCCATTTCCTCCATCCGAACTCCATGAACGATGGATAAAAATTCGATAGCCCGATGGAGGTTTGCTTCCCGGTCGCCCAGATTGCTGCCCAGTCCTATATAGACCGTCGATAATTTCGGTTTCTTCAAGAGTTCCATTTCCGGCCGGTTCCGTCATGGCAGCCAACCAACAGCCGATCCCTGCATCAAAGGTTGGCGATCCGTTCCATCGCTTCCTTAACCCTATCCGGTTTGTTGAAGGCGCTAAGCCGCATATATCCTTCACCCGACGGTCCGAAACCGGCGCCCGGGGTTCCGACCACATGGGCCTTGTGCAGCAGCAACTCGAAAAAGTCCCACGAACCCATACGATTCTTTGTTTCGATCCACACATACGGAGCATTGATACCGCCATAAACATGATACCCCAATCGGGACAAGGCCTCGCGGATCATAGCGGCATTGCGCATGTAGAGATCGATGATTTCGCGAGATTGCCGTCTTCCTTTATCGGAATAGACCGCGACCGCGGCCGCCTGCGAGACGTAACTGGCCCCATTGAATTTGGTACAGTGCCTCCGGTTCCATAACGGATTCAGGGCAATGGGGTGGCCTTGGGGCGTAAAGGCCATTACGTCTTTCGGCACGACCGTAAAGGCGCATCGAAGCCCCGTAAATCCGGCCGTCTTGGAAAAACTGCGAAACTCGATCGCCACTTGTTTGGCGCCGGGGATTTCATAGATGGAATGGGGTATCGACGAATCGGAGATATAGGCCTCATACGCCGCATCAAATAAGATCACGGCCCGATGATCCCGGGCATATTCCACCCAGGCGGCAAGCTGATTGCCGGTGGCCACCGCGCCGGTTGGATTGTTTGGGTAACACAAGTAAATCAAATCGACCGGTTTGTTCGGAAACACCGGCACAAATTGATTGGCCGGGGTACAGGGCATATACACAATGCCGGAATACTGTCCCCTGGCGTTGATCGTGCCGGTTCGTCCCGCCATCACATTCGTATCCACATAAACGGGGTACACCGGGTCGGTCACGGCGATCGTATTGTCCAGCCCGAAGATTTCCTGGATATTTCCGGAATCGCATTTGCTTCCGTCGCTGACAAAAATCTCGTCGAGGGCCAGCTCCACACCGCGCGATCGATAATCATTTTCCTGAATCGCTTTTCGTAAGATTTCATAACCCTGTTCGGGACCATAACCCTTCAAGGTGTCACAACCGCCCATCTCATCCACGGCCGTGTGCATGGCTTCCACGACCGCCGGAACCAGCGGCTCGGTAACGTCGCCGATTCCCATACGGATGATATTGGCCCTGGGATTCTGTGCCGAGAAGGCCGCCACTCGGCGGGAAATCTCCGGGAACAAATACCCGGCCTGCAATTTCATATAATGCTCGTTGACGCGGATCATGGCCATCCATTCCTTGGGTCATATCGATTATTCAAACTTCACAATTTCTGTAAAGAGGATTGTATAAGACAAACCGTTCGTCGTCAATCCCCGCTCCTTTCGGAGGAAGCCATTCGAACCGATTGATTGAAAAGCCGGATCTTATCGGACGATATGGGTGGATCATCCATCAGTTTCATACGGCCAACAACTTGGAAAAGACCTGTCATGGTCGAAGGAGGTTTCGCCGATACAATTGCCATCCGGCGGAGGTCCCCTACCTTACCGGAAGCAGGCGGAGCAGGCAACGTATCCGCGTACAACGACCAACAGGGATACCGACATCATGGACAACAGCAACAACCAATGTACCGCTGATCTCGATGAAACGAAGCGGATTCAATGGCGTAAGAACATCGACGCCATTATGGATGGAATCCCTTTGTCTGTCCTTCTGATCGATAACCAAAGGGTCGTCAAACGTTATAATCATGCCGTACGTCAATTGACGGGCAAAAACGATTCGCAATTGACCGGGATATCGTGGTGTCTGGCTTTAGGTTGTTCGAATTGCTCCCCGGCTACGGGTTTATGCCCCCCGGATATTCAGGATCGCTGTATCCTTCATGAACTGGTATATAAAGCCCTGACTTCGAATCAGCCCGCTTGTCGAATCGATTCGCTTTTGCAGATTTCGAATCCAAAAGGGATTTCCCAACGTCATATTCGTGCGACCATTCAACCGATCCGGATCGAAGCGGAACCCCATGTTCTGCTGGTCATCGATGATATCACGGAATGGAAACGGGCGGAAAACGCCTTGAAAGAAAGTGAGTTGGAATTACGGAGTCTCAATGAGGTACTGGAAATCCAGAATCGTGCCCTGGCGGATTCCCGCAGCGCCGCCATCCATCTGATGGAGGAATCCAAGAAAGCCAGGGCGGAATCGGAACTGGCCAATCACCAATTGCAGGCATCCATTGAAAACGCACAGATTATGGCCGAGGAAGCTCGCGTGGCCAATCGAGCCAAAAGCGATTTTTTGGCCAATATGAGCCATGAAATCCGAACCCCGATGAACGCGATCATCGGATTCGGCGATTTGTTATCTCAGGAGACTCTTTCCGAAAAACAAAAATCCTATGTTGCGACCATTATACAGGCCGGGCAAAATCTGCTCGATCTGATCAACGATATTCTGGATTTTTCCAAGATCGAAGCGGGCAAGATGAATACCGAAATCATCGATTGTTCCCTGGGAACTCTGGTCGGTCAAATTGATTTGATGATTCGACCCATGGCGACCCAAAAAAATCTTCAATTCGAAATCACCGCATCGGGTCCGCTCCCTTCCATCATTCAAGCCGATCCGGTTCGATTGAGACAATGCCTGCTCAACCTGCTGAGCAACGCCGTCAAATTTACCGAAAAGGGATGGGTCCGACTCCTCATCGGCATGGAACGGGATCAAGATCCGAACCAGCCCTGGATTGTATTTCATGTGGAGGATACAGGAATCGGAATTTCTCGGGAACATCACCATCGGTTATTCGACGCATTTTCCCAGGCCGACAGCAGCACGACCAGGAAATACGGGGGTACCGGTCTCGGACTTGCCATCACCAAAAAACTGATCACGCTGATGGGGGGAAAGATCACCTTTTGCAGCTCGCTTGGAAACGGTTCCACGTTCAGTCTCTATCTGGCCGCTCCCCGGAATGTAGACCGCATCGCTCCTTTCGAGGGCTTTCAATCCGGGGCCATGCAGGAGTATATGCTGGATTCAACGCCGGAAATCAAGTTTGACGGTCGAGTTCTCGTCGCCGAGGATAATCCATCCAATCAACTGTTGATTCGGCTATTGCTGGAAAAAATGGGATTGGTCCCGGTCGTTGCTGAAGACGGACGTAAAATACTGGACCATGTCCGTGAGGAGCCGTTCGATCTGATCCTGATGGATATTCAGATGCCGACCATGAACGGATTTGAGACGACACAACGGTTACGTGAACAGGGCATTCGCACACCGATCATCGCCTTGACGGCCAATGCTCTCAAGGGTATGAAGGAAAAATGCATTGCAGCGGGATGCAACAGTTTTTTAATCAAACCGATCCGCCACAAAGCCCTGTATGATGAGATCGCCAAATACCTCCAACCTCGCTCGAAGTGTCTTTCCACGGGAGGCGAAGCCGTATGACCCTCTCCAAAACTTCGTCATTGGTTTCATCCATGGATCATGACCCCCGCTTCGCTTGTGTGATCGAAACGTTCCTCCAGGAATTTCCCCACATGATCCAACAGCTACTCCTCGCTTTCCAGCATCGCAATGCCAAAGAACTCAGCGTGTCCTCCCACAAAATCAAGGGGGCATCCGGAAGCGCCGGATTTGAATTCATAACCCAACTCGCCCTTCAAATCGAGCGATTCGCCCGGGCCCGCCAAATCGATTCCGTCGAGCCCCTCATCAACCAACTACGTCAACTGAGCGAACAAATCACGGAACAACGAAAATCCGTTTCCCAAACAAGCGCCGCCCAATCATCTCAAGGACCCAACTCATGAAAAGTCTGATCGTTGAAGACGAATTTACCATTCGAAAACTGATGCAATTGTATCTCATGGAATTCGGCCCTTGCCACATCGCCAAAAACGGCAAAGAGGCCGTGGACGCTTTTTTGCTCGCTCTGGATGAACGACAACCCTATGATTTGATTTGCATGGACATCATGATGCCGGAAATGGACGGTATGGAAGCGATGGAGCGAATCCGGCAGATCGAGGCGAAGCGAAATATTCTCGGTTTAGCCGCCGTCAAAATTATCATGACCACCGCCAAGGGTCAATCCAAGGATATTTTCGGCGCTTTCAATTCCGGCTGTGAGGCCTATATCATCAAGCCGTTCCACCGTGAAGATCTTCTGGAGGAAGTCGGCAAGCTGGGACTTCTTCCAAAGATCCCCTCGCACTGACTTCGGGAATTTCCTTCCAGTGGGTGGTATAGCGCGGCGAACGGCGGCAGGAACGAAGTCCCCATGCTTTTCGTATTCCCTGCGCCGCCCAGAAAACCGATGAACCGCCGCGAAGATTGATCCGATCGACCGTCTCCATCAGGCGGCGCGATCGGGTCCGATCCCGACGATCAAACAAGCCCAATTGGATATGATCACAATCAATCAGTTCCTGCAGGATCACGCCGGCTTTGTGGAAACGGCATCCCGGCCGGTACAAATTCTCGACGCAGGCCAGGGCGGTCTCGATCAGTTCACGGCTGTCGCTGGTCGGTTGAGCATACGTCACCGTCTGCGCGTTGAAATACGGTCGCTGGCGTTCAAACCGACTGGTCATCACATACACCGATAGGACGCCTACCGCCTGCTTTCCCTCGCGGAGTTTCTCACCGGCACGGGCGGCGTATGTCGCCGCCGCCTCCTTCAACTCCTCGACATCCTCGACCTTTCTGCCGAAGGAACGTGAAACGATAATGCTCTTTTTCGCCGGCGGATTCTCTTCCAATCCAAAGCATCGCATTCCCCGCAACTCATATTGGGTCCGAACGCCATTGACCCCGAGAAGTCGTCGAACGAGTTCGCTGTCGATCCGTCGCAATGCCAGTGCATCGACGATCCCGACGGCACGCAGTTTCTTGCCCCCACGGGGACCAATCCCCCACACATCCTCAATGTCGATCTTCCGCAGAACCATTTCCTGGTCGGATGGATCCGCTATATTCAGTACCCCCATTGCCTTGTCGGATCGCTTGGCCGCCCGGTTGGCCGCCTTGGCCAGCGTCTTGGTCGGACCGATTCCCAGTGAAACCGGTATCCCCGTCCACTGCCGGACGGTATCTCGGATCATCCCGCAATACGATGTCGCATCCTGCGGGATTCCAGACAGATCCAGAAAGGCCTCGTCGATCGAATAAACCTCCATCCGTGGCGCAAACTGCCCTACCGTTTCCATCACCCGAACCGACATGTCCGCATACAGCGCATAGTTGGAAGAAAATACCTCCACGCCGTGCCGCCGAAAGACCGCCTCCAGTTCAAACGCCGGCCGGCCCATAGGGATGTCGAGGGCCTTGGCCTCGTTGGAACGGGCGACGATACAGCCGTCGTTGTTGCTCAGCACAACGATCGGCTTGCCTTTGAGCCGGGGGTTAAACACCCGCTCGCAGGAAGCGTAAAAATTGTTGCAATCGACGAGGGCAAACAATTCGTTCATAGTGAATGGATCACGTGTGTGACCACTCCCCACACTTCAAACGGCCTGTCCCCGCAAATCTCCTGCGAGGGATAATTTTTGTTCTCCGGTTCCAGCGACAGCTTGCCGCGACGGATTCGAATCCGCTTGACCGTCAGTTCGCCGTCGAGATCGGCGATGACCACGTTCTTGTCCCGCGGCTGAAGCGAACGATCCACCACCAGCAGGTCACCATGGTGAATTCCGGCGCCGATCATCGAATCGCCGGTCACCCGTACAAAGAAGGTCGCGGCGGGATTGTGGATTAAATGCCGATTCAAATCCAGTTTGTCTTCCTCATAGTCGGCCGCCGGCGAAGGATACCCGGCCGACACCCGGGCCGTCACCAGGGGCATCGGACACGGATTCGAAATCCGCGGTACATAAACCACTTCGACTTTGGTTTTCATATCCGCCTATCCCCGTATCAGCATCGGCCCGGCTACTTCCTTTATCTTGGCCGGTCCAAAAAGCAATCCAACCAGTTTGAGGGCGAACTCCATGGCCGTGCCAGGTCCCTGGCTGGTAATGCAGTTATGATCGACCACCACCCGGCATTCAATGGATGCTTTACTGCTATCGGTCAGTTTCTCGGCAAAAGCCGGATAACAGGTTGCCTGTTTTCCCGCCAACAGGCCATGATGCTGCAGAACCATCGCCGGCGACGCACAAATGGCCCCATACAGTCGCCCCGCCTGACATTGCTGCTTCAACATTCGCGTCAGATCGGCGCTATCCCGCAGATGCTCGGCTCCGGGCATCCCGCCCGGAAGAACGATCAGGTCGAAGATTGTATTTACACACTCCCCGATTTTCTTGTCCGCCGCCAGCTTGACACCTCGTGAGGCAACCACCTGCATCTCGGCGACCGATGCGACCACCACCTCCGCTCCCGCCCGTCGGAGAACATCGATCAACGTTACCGCCTCCAGTTCTTCTATCCCCGGAGCGATCGGCATCAGTACTGTTTTTTTCATGGATATTGTCTCCTGCCCGACTCTGCTTTACGACTTGCGATCCTATTTCCAATCGGGGATCTATTTTACCATGTCCTGTATCACAGGAATATTTCTTTCCGGCCAAACCGTCCGAACAAAAGAAATGACCGGATGATTGTAAATCCGAGACGATTTCCATACAATCGTTTCTTTAATCGGAAATGAAAATCCACTCCATTCGGATGATCGATTGAAAATGAAGCTCTCACAACTCGGACAGAAGATCGCTTCGAAATCCGGCATCGGCGTATTGATGGATGATCTCGGCGAAGCGACGACCAACCGAGCGGATACGATCATGCTGGGAGGAGGAAACCCCGCTCGGATCCCGGAAGTGGAATGCCAATTCCGATTGCAGATGGAACAATTTCTCGCCGACAACCGCCTCTTTGAACAGACCGTCGGACAGTATGATGCGCCGCAGGGTAATCCTGAATTCCGCAAGGCCGTCGGCGAATTGCTTCGGGAGCAATACGGATGGAGCGTCACGGCCGATCATGTCGCGGTTACCAACGGCAGCCAGTCGGCCTTTTTCATGTTGTTCAACCTGTTTGCCGGCCGTTGTGAAGAGGGACTGAATCGGAAGATTCTGCTTCCCCTTACACCGGAATATATCGGATATTCCGACCTGGGATTATCGCAGGACCTGTTCGTGTCCGCCCGGCCGCAGATCCATCATCTCGAGGACAATCTATTCAAGTATCAAGTGGACTTTGATGCGATCCGTCCCTCAAAGGAGATCGGAGCCATCTGTGTTTCTCGTCCGACGAATCCAACGGGAAATGTTCTGACGGATGAGGAAATCCGGCGGTTACGGCAAATCGCCGCCCAACAGGAAATTCCGCTGATCATCGATAGCGCCTACGGAGGTCCTTTTCCTCTGATCCAGTTCTCGGACGGAAACCCTATCTGGAATGAACACGTGGTCCTGTGCCTCAGTGTTTCCAAGCTGGGTTTGCCGGGGATTCGTACAGGGCTGGTGATTGCCCGGCCGGAAATAATCCGATTGATCGCCGAGATGAACGCGGTCCTCCATCTGGCTCCCGGCAGTATCGGCCCCGCCATGTTGCTTTCGATGGTCCAAAGCCGCCGTATCCTGCATCTGAGCCGAGAGGTGATCCGACCATTCTACCAGAATAAAGCGCAGGACACACTGGATACATTGCGGAAGGAATTGAAGGGGATCGAATTTTTCGTTCACAAACCGGAAGGCGCCTTCTTTGTCTGGATCTGGTTTCCTCATCTGCGTATCACCGATGAACAGTTATATCAGCGACTCAAACAACGCGGGGTTCTCATCGTTCCCGGGCATTATTTTTTCCCGGGATTCGCCGAGGTATGGCCGCATCGGCATCAATGCATTCGTCTGACCTATTCACAGGATCAAACGGCCGTTCACCGCGGGATTGAAATCCTTGCCCGGGAGGTCCGCCAGGCCGATGGATCTTGAAATTCATATTCTTACTCCCCCGGGCGACAACTATATTTACGTGTGCCGCTATGGCCAATCTAAAGCGTTTGTCGTGGATCCGGGAAGGGCCGATACGGTTTCAGCGTGCCTCCGACAGCATCGACTTCGCCTGACGCACATCCTGCTGACTCATCATCACGGGGATCATATCTATGGAGTTCCGGATTTAAAAAGACAAACCGGATGTAAAGTGATTGGTTCCGATCCCATTCAAATTCCCCTCATCGACATTTCTGTTTCCGGCGGTCAACAGATCGCTCTGGATAAGCTGTCAATCGCCGTCATCGCCACGCCCGGCCACACGCAAAGCTCCGTGTGTTATTTCATGCCCATCCAGCCGTGCAATCCCATCCCACGCGTCTGGACCGGCGATACGCTGTTTGTCGGCGGCTGCGGCCGCATCTTCGAATGCGATCCGACAACCATGTACCGATCCCTTCACTCTCTTGCCGCCCTTCCGGACGAAACGGAAGTCTATTGCGGCCATGAATACTCCATCGAAAATTTCCGATTCGCCTCGGCCCTTTGCCCCGATCAGATTGTGTATCGAGATCGACTCAAAGAAGTCGAATCTCTCGTTCGTTCTCATTGCTCCGCCGTGCCGTCCACCATCGCCCGCGAAAAACAAACCAATATCTTTCTCCGCGCCGACTCGGTCGAACAATTTGCCCATCTCCGCGGACTCAAAGACCATTTCTGATTTTATGGATTCCTTTTCATCCACCCACAATCAAGAAAATTTTTCATGAATCGACCGCTGGCGGATTCCAATTTTCGAAGTATAATGATCGGCCAAAACATTCGCATGGGTTTCCGCCATCGATCCGGATCGAACGGCTGGAGTCATGCACAACGGGAGCCGATTGTGGCAGCCAACGAAAAGATGGAAAAGGGACTGGAACTGGTCCCGAAGTTCGACAAAGACGGCCTTGTCACGGCCGTGGCGCAGGATGTTCTTACGGGCGATGTGTTGATGGTGGCCTACATGAACGCCGAGGCGCTGGATCTGACCCTGCGCACCGGACAGGCGGTGTATTTCAGCCGCAGCCGCAAAAAGTTGTGGCGCAAGGGAGAAGAATCCGGACATACGCAGAAGGTCGAGCGTGTTCTCGTCGATTGCGATCAGGATTGTCTTGTCTTGAAGGTTCGCGTGGATCGGGGGCAATGCCACGTCGGGTATCAGTCGTGCTTTTACCGGGCGGTGAAACCGGGAACGACAAATCAACTGGAACGGATCGCCGAGAAAGTCTATGATCCCAAGCTGGCCTATAAGAAATAGGTTCAGGGTATAGGTGTCAGGACGACATCAATCGATACGATATCCCCCGCGGAGGGAATCGTAATCGGCACCAGCTTGTCCTGACAACCGGCGGCGGAAACGCGCAGGACATGCGCACCGGGCGCCAAGTCCAACAGACCAAACCAGCCGGAACCATCGCTGTAATCGGCCTTGCTTGGATCCCCCTCGACACCGATCCACGCATGGTCCATCGGCAGACCGGAACGGGTAATTTCGCCTTCGACGATTCCGGTGGTCGGCCGAGACTTCCACTGAGGTATCGGCGTATCGGCCCAGTGGGGATAGACCTGTTCTTTCAACTCCCGATAGAAATCGGCCCGGGTTTCACCCAGCGTATTGGCATTGACCTCGCTGCCCCAGTCGTAGATGTTCAGTCCATCGGCTCCCCAGCTTCGGGCACAGAGAAGCTGGTCGATCGCCTCCTGAACCGTGTGCTGCAGATAGGCGCCTGTCGAAAGGATCGTGCCGCGACGGTCGTCGTTGTTCAGGGACAGCATACTCCAGCCCTGGTATCGGGCCGGATCATTGTACACATATCCCATCTTCGTATTGTAATCGATGATTCCCGCCTGCAACCAGCCCACCCAATCCTGATAGACCTGATTATACGGAGATGAATTGTAGTAATTATCGTATCCCCAGCCCCAGGTAATTGTATCCGCGGTCAGGATCACGCCGGGCTTGCGCATCCACATCTTCACGTAGATCTTTTTGACATGCCGCGTCACACAATCCCTGCGCCAGTCGCTCCACTGCGAATCCGTCGTGGAAGGCAGATCGGTCCGGCCTGTAAAAGCGTGGAACCGGGATACACTGACGGGGTTATACCCGGAGTCATATCCGGGATAGCGGATATAATCGAGATTGACACCGTCAATGTTGTATTTCGACATACAGTCCAGAATCACGGCGAGATTGTGATCGACCGCACCGGGATGGCCGGGATCCAGGAATTTCGAGCTATCCCAGGTGTCACCGCCCGTGCTGCTAAGCATCTTGTATTCGGGATGCGTCAACAGAACATGCCCGGCCGGCAAGGTTCCGGTCTTGGCGATCCGCTGCATGACGAACCAGGCATGGACCTCGACATATTTCTTTCCACCGGTAGTGTCGTGAGCCAGTTGGATTAGATATCCGAGGGGATCGAATGTAGAGCCGCCGGTGATATTCGTGGCGCGGGGCTCCAAAGCGGAGTCGTAGTAGGCGTCGCCGACTTTGCGGACCTCGATGATAATCGTGTTAATGTTGTTTTCGCGACAGGTATTGACAAGTTCCTGCGCCTGAGACTGGTTCAGGAAGCTGGGATTCCATGAATCGGCCCAGATGCACCGATACTCCGGCCGTGGTCCCATCATCCAATGGGAGGCCAAGATCGCCAGATCGCCAAAATCCACACCATCGCTGCAATTGAAATCGCTGACGATCTGAGGGGCCTGACAGGGCCGAGCCAAACCGCCGATCTCCTCGACCGATAAGGCACGGGAATAGATCCGAACCTCGTCGATCAGGCCGGACCAGAAATTCAAGCTTTCCAGCCCCTTGGATGCTCCAAGATACAGCGAACCCCGACAACCGAGAAGATTACCATACAGAGCTGAAGCATCCTGGCCGGCCGAATTCCCATCGACAAACAGCTTTCGTTTCGAGCCATTCCAAACCAGAGCCGCATGATGCCAGACGCCATCGTTGACCAGAACCGTTCCTGTAAGCGGAAAAGCGATCCCATCCGTCAGCTTGGTCATCAAATAGCCCGTGCTGGGATCGATCTGGAGCCATTCCCGGCCGAATCCTGATCCGTCCGCCTGGCCAAGAAGAGTTTCTTTGGTCGCGCCCCCTTTGAACCATAACGACAGCGTAAAGGGACCATCGGCGGGACTGAGTACCGCTCCAAGATTGACATAATCATTGATGCCGTCGAAATGCAGACATCCATTCACCCTTCCGCCGGCGGGTAGCCACGCGGGGCCGTTGATGAGCATACCAGGGTGACTACCGGGAGAACTATCGTATGCGGTCAGGCCCAATGATTCGTCGAGCTTCCAGAAACCCACCAGCTTTTGTGCCGGATAGTCCGGCCGCCAGAGCCAATCGTCTGTCAGGATGACCAGGTCTTGAAGATCCACATGGCAGTCGCCGTTGAGATCGCCAACCGGACACAAATCGGCCGCCGAAGCGATCCAACCGCACAGGATCATCAAGGACAGCAATCCGAAGATACGATAATCAGTCGGGACCTTCATTCCTTCAGCTCGCTCGAATAATTAGACTTTCCCTGATTCGTCCGGACAATCGATAGGCCCGGAGTCTGCCCCCCATCTCCTGGAAGTCCATAGAGGATGGCGGAACCTTTCACGGCGCCGCCATCCTATCATTTCAAGTCAATCGGTCAAGCTTTACGAAATTTGCGAATCGCCAGAGCCCCGGCGCCCAGAAGCAGCAGGGTCGTCGGTTCGGGAACCTGTTCCCACATGACGCCATGGCTTCGCATGGATGTCCATGTCCATGCATTGGCATGTTGGGTAATTGTGTAGGTCACACCCGCAGTTAATTGAATGTTCTCAGCGATTTTGTACCAGGCGTTGTTTCCGCCGGGAGTGCCGGTTCCGCCCGTATTCATATCCACCGGATCAAGAACCACATCAGCGCCATCATTTGTGACCGTAATCTTGCATCCGGCCGCATTGACATTCGCCGAGACCGGCCAGGTAATGTAAACATTATACCGACCCGTCAAGCCGCCCGTGAGTCCGGATGCTAAGTCACCGTTCCCCAGATCGGTTCCTGCGATCAGCGTCGTGTTATCCAGATCGACACCCGGCGTATACGAATACACATAATCCGCTGTGCTACCCGCTGCGCCAGTTCCGCTGAAGAGACTGCTGGCGGCTGTACAGCCAATTGCCGTACTTTTCGTGCTGGCCTTTCCCACGCCGGAAAAGTTCGCATTCGCCAAACCCGGAGAATACGCCTCGACGATAAACGCCGCCTGCACACCTGTTGCCAGAACCAACATTACCGCCAAAATCATTGTCGCTTTTTTCATAACCTGCCTCCGAACAAAATTGTTTGAACACGTCTTTTATTTCAAATCAATTCGGAACGAATCGATTTACCGTCGATCCAAAACATCGTTTATGGCGCCAATTGATTGACGCATCCCTCGACATACGGAGTCGTACAGATGATCCACTCGGCGGCAAAGGCCGCAAAGTCTTCGATATCCACTACGCAATCTTTGGTGAAGTCCATCGGCGAATAACCCCAGACACCGCAATCATTATCCGCTACGGTCACTACGACATTGCCGACCGTCAGGTTGTTATATCCCGGATCGGCGCTGGTTACCTTATGCGTAATGGTCGAGGTGTGAATCAACTCGCTGTCCTGATCATCGACCGCGGTCACCGTCACCGTCTGATTGATGTCCCAATCCGCCGCTGTGAATACCAACTGAGTTGGAGAGACCTCCGTATCGGCATCCGGGGTAATGGTGATCGTGACCGGAGCGGTCGGCGCCATCATGAGACGAACGGTGTACGTATCGCTGGTAGGTCCTTGTTCATCGACGGAAGTCGCTCCGTCGGATTCGACAATCAACACGCCCGGCGCCTCATTGTCGGCGATCGTAACCTTGAGGAAACCGGCAAACAGACTATTGGGATCGTCCGTAAACATGACATAATGTTTTAACCACGTAAAATGATCATTTTCAACATCCAGATCGTCGTTTGCAACCACCTGGATGGTTTGCGGCGTCTCCCAGTTGGCTGCGGTGAAGGTAAGCGTTGTCTGATTCATCGTCCCATTCAGCAAAACCTGATTGGGATCATTGGCGATTACGATAACCTGAACCGAATCCTGCGGCTGTTCGAGCATCGTTACAATATACTCATCCGAATTTCCACCCTCGGACACAGCGGTGGTCCCGTTGGTCTCCGTTAAGGAAATCGGAAGCGGATCCGGCTCTACAAGTTCCCACATCACGCCATGCGATCGCTGGGAAACATAGGTGCCTGAATTGGCTTTTTGCCGGACTGTATATTTAATACCCGCTGTAAGATGAACTTTTTCTGCGATACGGTACCAGCCATTATTTCCCCCAGGGCTGCCTGTTTTACCGGTGTTCATATTGACCGGCCCCAGAGCTACATCATCGGCGTCATTGGTTACCGTAATCGTACAACCGGCCGCATCCACATTCTCGGAAGCCGGCCAGGTAATATAGACATTATACTTGCCGCTGAGACCGCCCATCAGCCCCGAAGATGCGTGACCATTGGTAAGGTCGGTACCCGCTGCCGGTGAATAATTGTCCATATCCAGGGCGGGAGTATACGCGAAAAGGTAATCGTGGCTGCCTCCGAAAATACTCTTCGTGGCTTTTACCCCTGGTGCAGTACTTGGAATACTGGCTACCCCTGTTCCTGTAAAATTGGTCGCATTGGCCCGGCCGGAGGAATGGGCCTCGACCATAAAGGCCGCCTCAGTCATTGGCCCCAATACCCATAGAGCAAGACATGCAATCGTGAATGCAAAAGCTTTGTTCCTCATCGTAAACCTCCAATTCTGAGTGGTTTATGCGTGCACACCATTAAAATGCGCATTATCAGATGCCCAAATATCCCCCCACAGGATTTTGTTATTTCGGATAGATTCAAAATACCACCTCCGGGCGATTCTTGAACGTACCCTTGTATTTTACTATATTGTGGGATTCGTGTCAATATCCATTATTAATGTTTTGTCCGTTTTGGGACAAGACAATCCGGCGATATGTCTGTCGAACAATCCTTCCCGATATCCGGATGGATTATTCCCGGTTTATTGACAATCGAATCCGCAATTGGATTTGTTGGAGCTGTTGTGAAAATTGTCCCGTTTTTTTTTGGCGCTGATATCTACCTTGCTATAATGGATAGGGACATTTCTTTGGATTCGCACCAGGGTCTTAGACGTAGGGTTCGGACAAGGTCGTACCAGCCGAAAGCCAAGTAGATTATTACCGCTGCACGGAAGGACAGAAGCAGAACATGACGGTATTCGACGAAAATGAGAAGACCAGAAAATGATCCGAAGAGAGGACCCCGGAACGTTCACATGCCCAGCCAATGATATACCAGCGAAGAGACCGCCTGATTGTGGAAAACGCCGCGTGTGAATCGTATCCGGGTTTTTCTTCATGAGTTTCTGATGATCACCATCGGGGCCTTGGGATTGGAATCCTACGTGAACCACGGATCATGGGGACATAGAACGGAACCTGAAATATTCACAGGATGAATTTTTGTTGGGGGCGCACAATGCGAATTCTTTTTATTAATCCGGAGTTTCCGGAGACGTTTTGGAGCCTGAAAAGTGCGGTCCGGTTTGTCTCCCGCAAATCGCTCATGCCGCCGTTGGGATTGATGACAGTGGCGGCGTTGCTGCCCGAAGCATGGGACAAGCGGCTGATTGACCTGAACACCACGCGACTGCGGGATAACGATCTCCTGTGGGCGGACTATGTATTCATCACGGCCATGCTGATTCAGCGGAAATCCGCCGATGAGGTGCTTGCGCGGTGTCAAACGCTGGGGGTTAAGACCGTGGCCGGGGGACCGTTATTCACCAGTCTGCCGGAAGAATACTCTCAAATCGATCATTTGGTGCTGAAAGAGGCCGAGATTACGCTGCCGATGTTTGTGGCGGATGTGCAAAACGGCACGACACGTAAGATCTATACCACGCATGACAAGGCCGATCTGCGACAGACACCGGTTCCGCTCTGGAGTCTGGTCAACACGAAAAAGTATGCCCTGATGCCGACGCAGTATTCACGCGGGTGTCCTTTTAATTGCGATTTCTGCGATGTGACCACCCTCTTCGGACACGAGATCCGGACCAAAACCTCCGCCCAGGTGATCGCGGAGCTTCAGGGTATATATGATACAGGATGGCGCGGAAATGTCTTTTTCGTCGATGACAATTTCATCGGTAACAAGGCGCGCCTGAAAACGGAGGTCCTGCCGGCCATTGAAACGTGGATGCGGGACAAGGGCTTTCCCTTCAGTTTCAATACCCAGGCGTCGATCAATCTGTCCGACGACGAAGACCTGATGCACGCAATGGTTCGGGCCGGTTTCGATTGCGTTTTCGTCGGGATCGAAACACCGAGTGAATCCTGCCTGAGCGAATGCAATAAAGTACAGAACAAGGGCCGCGACCTGGTACAATGTGTCGCACGGATCCAGCAGGCGGGGATGCAGGTCCAGGCGGGTTTCATTCTCGGATTTGACAGCGATGAGCCGGGTATATTCGATTCCATGATCCGATTTATCCAGGAAAGCGGCGTCGTCGTCGCAATGGTCGGACTGCTCAACGCCCCGCGGGGAACCGCATTGTATCAGCGCATGGCGGTGGAACAGCGGCTCACTCATCCGGCGACGGGGGACAATACCGATTGCTCCATGAACTTTCTGCCCAAAATGGGTATGCGGACCCTCATGGAGGGATATCAGAAGGTGATGAAAACCATCTATTCACAGCCGAATTATTGCGAACGGATACTGACGTTTCTGAAGAATTACAGAATGCCCGCCGACCGGATCTCCACATATCAATTTCGCGAGATCCGGGCATTTATCAAGACCATCTGGCAATTCGGGATTCTGCGCCGGGGACGACGATACTACTGGAAACTTATTTTCTGGTCCCTGCGAAAACGCCAACGCCTTTACCTGGCCGTCTCTTTGATCATTTATGGCCACCACTTCCGAAAGATGATCCGTTCGCTCGAACGGTTGCCCGTTGAAACATAAAAAAGAGCGTCGGAATCGAACGATTCCCAATCCACGGAGTTGTTGATTCCGCAGGGATGGATTTACGCCGTTGCCGCCATCGGAACGGCCGCAATCCGTTTGGCGAAGTCGTCGATTTCCTCGGTCTTTTCAAAGCCGACGTTGAGAATATCCACGCAGCCGGACTGAAGGACATACCGGATGGATTTATTTTTCTTTTCCTCGTCATCGCGGAATCGACCTTCGCCGATGAGCTTCATGCCGATAACGCCCTTGCCCGCGTCGTGCATCTTCTTGAGAACAGGCAAGACCTTTTCGGGCTCGGCGTCCATGCTGGCCCCGTAGGGGTTGATCCGAGCGTGGACGGAATCCACCCACGTCTCGGCGGCGGCGGTCGTCAGGGCCTCCAGAGAATGGCACGACACGCCATGGGCGCGGATGAGACCTTTTTTCTTGAGGGAAGCCATGATTTCCATTTGCCCGGCCAGCTTGGTATTCCAATCCTTGTCCGTCACGCAGTGCAGCAGAACCAGGTCGAGATAGTCGGTCCCAATCTCTTTGAGAAAACGCCGGATGACAATATCCGCGTCGGGACGTTCCTGTTCGGGGATACCACCGTTACGGAACCAAATTTTGGAGATGATATGGATTTTTTTTCTCGGCACATCCTTTAGCGCGGATATCACATAGGGATGCGTCCCGTACAGATCCGCCAGGTCGAAGGTACGTACTCCGTGCTCATACGCATAGCGGAGAAGAGACTCGAATTTTTCTTTGCCCATACGGGTATGATTGGATTGGCGGTTGCCGCCCCGCATCCCGGTACCTTGGCACATGCGGGACATTTTGATTCCGGTCTTCCCCAGCGGAACGTCCTGTTGCAGAGGATCGTAAAAAGCGGATTGGATCTGTGCAACTTCTTCGGCGGCGTGAATCACCGATGGACTTAGGGTTACGGCTCCAAGGCCGACAAGAGATCGCGATAAAAATTCACGGCGTTTCATATTTTCTCCTGTGTCATAAGGATTTCTATTGATCGGTAATATTATACCCATTCGAGATACACTCGGCAAGGCGGATTCTTCATGCGATCATCCTTGACGATACGAATGACATCGGAAGTTGTTCGCGTCATGTTCGCGACTTGTCACGTTGACGATCTTGTGAAAATGTTTATAATGTCCTCTATGGATTACGAATACGTTTTCTGAAGGGATACGATCGTGACAATGGATGACAATCAGAATTCTTCCGAGGCCCAATCGTCTCCGGAGGTGCGAAGAGATTTTATCCGGGATATCATCGACGAAGACAACCGGACGGGCAAATGGGGAGGCCGTGTGGTTACCCGTTTCCCTCCGGAACCGAACGGGTATCTCCATATCGGCCATGCCAAGAGCATCTGCCTGAATTTCGGTATCGCCGCGCAATACGGCGGACGTTGTCATTTGCGCTATGACGACACTAATCCAACGAAAGAAGAGCAGGAATACGTTGATTCCATCAACAACGATGTTCGCTGGCTCGGATGGGATTGGGGCAAGCACTTGTATTTCGCCAGCGATTATTTCCAGCCGATGTACGACTGGGCTCTTCAACTCATCAAGGCCGGCAAGGCCTATGTATGCGACCAGACCGCCGAACAAGTGCGCGAATTCCGCGGAACGTTGACCCAGCCAGGCCGTGAAAGTCCTTATCGGAATCGAAGTATCGAGGAAAATCTCGACTTGTTTCGGAGAATGCAGAAGGGCGAATTTCCCGACGGAAGCCGAACTCTGCGGGCTAAAATCGATATGGCTCACCCGAATCTGAACATGCGCGATCCGGTGATGTACCGTATCCTTCATGCGGATCACCATCGCACGGGCGGTGCGTGGTGCATCTATCCCATGTATGACTGGGCGCATGGACTGGAAGATTCCATCGAACAGATTACCCATTCCATCTGCACACTGGAATTCGAGAACCATCGGCCTCTCTATGACTGGTTCCTCGATGCATTGGGCATCCACCATCCCCAGCAGATCGAATTTGCACGCTTGAATCTGACGTACACCGTCATGAGCAAACGCAAGTTGTTGCGCCTCGTGCAGGATGGTTTCGTCAACGGCTGGAATGATCCGCGACTGCCGACTATCTCCGGGATGCGGCGACGCGGTTATTCACCGGAAGCCATCCGCTATTTCTGCCAGGTCATCGGGGTCAACAAGTTCAACAGCACCGTGGATATGGCCTTGTTGGAACACTGCATTCGAGAGATCCTCAATAAGACCTCGCCGAGAGTCATGGCGGTATTGCGACCGGTAAAGGTTGTCATCGAAAATTACCCGGAAGACCAAATCGAGTGGATGGAGGCGGTGAACAATCCGGAAGATCCGGCTGCGGGAAGCCGCAAGGTTCCCTTTGGTCGCATTCTATATATTGAGCAGGAAGATTTTATGGAAAATCCGCCGAAAAAATTCTTCCGTCTATCGCCGGGCAAGGAAGTGCGTCTTCGATATGCGTATTTCATCACCTGCCGCGAGGCCGTCAAAGACGCAACCGGCAATGTCGTCGAACTGCGATGTACCTACGATCCGGCGACGCGCGGCGGCGACGCTCCGGACGGCCGTAAAGTCAAGGCGACCCTGCACTGGGTGGCCGCCGCTCAGGCCGTCGATGCCGAAGTACGCCTCTATGACGCCCTGTTCACTCAGGAAAATCCCGATGACGTACCCGAAGGCCGGGACTTCACCGCAAGTATCAATCCGCAATCACTGGAAATACTGAAGAACTGCAAGGTTGAGCCGTCGCTGAAAAATTCCGCTCCGCTCAGTCGGTATCAATTTGAACGCATGGGTTACTTCTGTGTAGACGCCGATTCGACATCGGATCGGCTGATATTCAACCGTACCGTAACCCTCAAGGATACCTGGGCGAGGATCCAACAAAAGGAAAGTCGGTGATAAAGCCCTCACGGGAAGGTCGAAACCGCTTACCGATGTTCCATCGCCATAGGTTTCGACGGAGGTTGGCCAACCTGACGCAGCAGATTCAGTTCCGACAGGAGGGCCTTGATCCGGGCATTGGATTGATCGAGCTCGGCATAGACATCGGAGAGTTGTTCAGCCAGCAATCTCGTTTTCTCGGATTGCTTTTTCAACTCGCCGGCCTGGATCGAAAGGATATTGTTCTGTTGGTTCAACTCTGTGATTTCTTTTCGCGCTTGTTCAAGCTGACCGGCCAAATCAGCGATGCGGCTTTGCGCCTGTGTCAGTGATTCGAGGACGGATTTATTCTCTATTTGCAGTCGGCGACTTTCCGTCCGGATATGCTGATTGGCGTTGAGTAAAGACAACACGGCCGCGACGGCAACTACCCCCGCGACCGATAAGCCGATCTTCTGTTTGCGTCGTGCCGTTGTGTCTTGGCGCAACGCCTGATTGACCTGTTGTTCAAAATCCATGGTGTTCCTGCCAAAAAAACCTGAAAGCTCAGAGAACCTTAGGTCTTTTCGGCAGGTTATCCCCTTCGGCTCAATAGGAATTTTGTACCGTTCCTCCGACGGGATATCGCATGGTATAGAGTTTACCCTGAGACCGGGATTGTGCCATCCGGGACCGCTCGGCTTCCATCCCATAATAAAGCTGTTCGTTTTCCAAAAACCGAAATTCTTCGCGAAGGACCTGTTGTTTGGGAGTCGTGGGGATGATGACGGCATCGGCCTTACACCACATGGCGGCCTGGACCGTTTTCTTTTCTTCCTCCTGGCAGCCCAACACGCAAAAACCAAGGACCATCAGCACAACGATACAAGTGAGCTTTTTCATAGTTCAATCCCGTTTGAAGTGAAATTACGTCTCGTTTGAAATAATGAACCTGTTAAAATCTACGAAATAATCCGACCCAGTCAAACGGTCGTCTGTGGAAACTCGAACCCAAAATCGACCCGGTGGGGTTGAATGTGTGATCCGTATACGATAAAATACGGCCTGCCGCTATTCCTGGGGCGTTGGATGAAGATTTCAAGATTCGGGAGCGCGGATGCGTCCGTTTTCATTACTGATCAAACCGGCCGGGCCCGACTGTAATCTGGCATGCCGGTATTGCTTTTATGCCTGTAAAGCCGACCTGTTCGACGAGGGGCACCATCGTATGAGCGATTCGATCCTCGAAGTGATGGTTCGCGATTACCTGCAACTCGGCTTCGAAATATCCAGCTTCGCATGGCAGGGAGGTGAACCGACGTTGATGGGGCTGGAATTCTTCAAAAAGGTCGTCGCCCTGCAGCAGAAAAACGGACGCAAAGGTCAATCCGTCTCCAACGCTCTGCAAACCAATGCCACCCTGCTCGACGATCGCTGGTGCGAATTCCTGGCTACGTACCGGTTTCTGGCCGGTATCAGTCTTGATGGCCCCGCTGACATTCACAATCATTATCGCAAAGATCATGCCGGAGGCGGTTCCTTCGATCGCGTTATGAATTCGATCGATTGTTGCCGACGTCATCGAGTCGAATTTAACATTCTTATCCTTGTTCACGACCAGAATGTCGGAAAAGCCGACGATCTATTCGACTTCTTTATCGCGCAGGATTTCCGTTTTCTACAATTCATACCCTGTGTTGATCTTGACCCCGCAACTCAGCAGCCGGCCGAGTACAGCATCGACGGGCCACGATACGGCCGTTTTCTGTGCCGCCTCTTCGAACGATGGCTCGACTATGGTCCCCGAAAATTGAGTATCCGCTTATTCGACAGTCTTCTGTCGTATTATCTTGGCCGCGGTCACACCGAATGCACCTTCAACCCGCAATGCAACGATTACATCGTTATCGAACACAACGGCCAGGCCTATTGCTGCGATTTTTTCGTCGAACCGGATTGTCTCCTCGGCAACATTCACGATACGCCGATCGGCCAACTGGCCGATTCGCCGCGGAAACGGCAGTTCGCCGAAGACAAGCGGAAAATAGCCAACAAATGCCTGATCTGTCGCCATCTCGATCTGTGCCGCGGGGGCTGTCCCAAGGAACGTTTCCTCCACGGCAAGGAGTACAAGACCGAAAGCCGGCTGTGCGACGGATACAAAATGTTCTTCGATCGGTCCGCTCCGCGATTGAAGGCGATGGCGTTGGAACTGCAACATTCCGTGGGACAATCCTCGCTGAATACCCATCGGAGACGATCATGAACATCGTCATCCTCGACGGCCACACGATGAATCCGGGCGATCTGAGGTGGGATCCATTGCGTTCGCTGGGCGACCTCACCGTCTATGATCGTACCCCGGCGGAAATGACCATCCCGCGAGCGGCCAATGCCGAGATTATCCTGACCAACAAGGTCGTCCTCGGCGCCGCCGAGATCGCCGCCCTGCCGTGTCTGCGATACATCGGCGTATTGGCAACCGGCTACAATGTGGTCGATCTGGCCGCCGCATATCGGCACGGCATTCTCGTTACCAATGTCCCGGCCTACAGTACCCCATCGGCCGTGCAAATGGTCTTTGCCCATCTGTTCAATCTGACATTCGGCCTGGCCGAACACATGCGCGGTGTCCGCGACGGACGCTGGCAGAACTCGCCGGATTTCTGTTACTGGGATCGGCCGTTGTTCGAACTGGCCGGCAGCACGATGGGTATCGTGGGTTACGGCCGTATCGGCCGAGCCGTTGCGCAGGCCGCCTTACCCTTCGGTATGAGCGTGATTGTTCACACCCGCTCGAATCCAGAATCCATCGATCCTTCCATCCGTCTGGTTTCGCTGGATGAACTCTTCGTAAAAAGCGATATCATCAGTCTTCACTGCCCGCTCACCGAGCAGACCCGTCATCTCGTCAATCGCGAGCGGCTGGACATGATGAAATCTACGGCCTACATCATCAACACCGGCCGCGGCCCTCTGATCGACGAGCAGGCCCTCGCCGACGCCCTCAACTCCGGCCGAATAGCGGGTGCAGGTCTCGATGTCCTGTCAACCGAACCACCCAAAGCCGATACTCCCCTGCTCAAGGCCGAAAACTGCCACATCACGCCCCATATCGCCTGGGCCACCGTCCAATCCCGACAGCGACTGTTTCACGTCGTCGTCGAAAACATCCGCGCCTTCCTTGCCGGTAAGCCACAAAATATCGTGACGATATGATCGCCTAATCCAGCTTCAACTGATCTTTTGGCAGTTTCTTCATACACAGGAACCAATCCAGACAATACCGTTCCTTGCCGGACTGCTTCATCCTTTCATTGGCCGCCCCGCACGACCCCGGCGCCGGCTCGATCACATCCTCGCCCGGCTGCCAGTCGGCCGGAGTGGCGCACTGATGCGCGTCGGCCGTCTGCATCGCGATCAGCATCCGCTGTATCTCCGCGAAATTCCGCCCGCACGACAACGGATAATACAACATCGCCCGGACGACGGCCTTGGGATCGATGAAGAACACCGCACGCACGGCCTTGGTATCGCTCGCAGCCGGGTGCAACATCCCGAATTGCCTGGCCACGTCCATCTTGAGGTCGGCAATCACCGGAAAGGTCACCTCGATATCATGCAGGTTCTTGAAACGGATTTTTTCCTTGATCGTTCGCAGCCAGGCGATGTGACTATAGATACTGTCGATGGATAATCCCATCAATTCGCAGTTGAGCGACTTGAACTGCTTGTTCATCGCGGCGAACACCATGAACTCCGTTGTGCACACCGGCGTGAAATCCGCCGGGTGGCTGAACAGAATCACCCACTTGCCCTTGAAGTCATCGGGAAATCGAACCTGTCCCTGCGTCGTCTCGGCCGTAAAACCCGGCGCCACATCCCCGATCAGCGGCATGCGGGGAATAGGGCTATTGGATAATTGGTTACTCTCACCCATACAAGATCCCTTTTCATTATGAAGTATTTCACAAACGTGTTGCGTGTACTGGTTCAGCGTGAAATGGACAAACCCCTTTCACGATTACGTGATAAAACCTGCCTTCGGCAGGGAGTTTTTGAAGGCATAAGGGATTCAAAAATACCATCGGAAAAAGGAGGGTGGATGGCTTCTCCACCCCGACGGTATTTCGTCGTCCCGGCCGGGTATCCCTGGCAGGTTGCTCTCCAGCAGAGCCCGCGTCCGTTTCACCGGCCAACGGCATTGTCCTGACGCTATGCCGCATTGTCAAGTCCGTTCCCATTCGGGTCCAGGGCAAACGCACCTTAACTGATTGTTGGGACACGACATAGCCGATGTTTTT
>CAYLSB010000017.1:0-69645 GCA_964386005.1 uncultured Pirellulales bacterium
ACACTTTACGCAACAGCGTTCTAACTAAAGGAGGGACACATGTTTTTGCGTTGGGCCACATGTTTTTGTGTAGGGCCACATGTTTTTGTGTAGGGGCACACGGCGTGTGCCCTTAGGTGAAAAACCAGGTGTCGAACCCTCTCAATCGGTTCGAGGGTTTGACACCTTTGTTTCGATCGGAAGTTGGGTGGCAGCCACCGAACGAAGTGAGGTGGATGAATTGCCGGACAATTGAATACGGACCACTGGATAGTGGATATCAGGTAACCATAAAAGGGGGTTGACCCTTTGATGGGGTTGAGGGTCTGACCCCGTTTATGACAGAGGACACACAAACGTCCCGCTTTGTGTTGGGACACACGGCGTGTGCCCCAATGGAACATACGAAGGGATCATAAAGGGCACGCCGTCCATCCCTCAGAATGGATGGCCGTCCCCTTGCAAGAGAGGTACAAGAAGATGGCTGACAATCGAATACGAACATTGGATAATGGGTATAAGGTCGTCGGATAATTCTCCGATTTTTCTCGCTGATAGAAAGAATTTTGTTACTATATCCGTCTGTATGACACATAAAGGAAAGGGGGGTGTTGGCCAATGACGGTTCCAACGGATTGGTTATGATCCCGGTTTGGTAAAACGAGTATTGTCATAAGTTACTATAACCAAAGCGGATAGAGATTCAAATGGCCTTCAAAGCAGGACAAGGAAATGAAGAGTCAGGTTGTTTTATGAGGGAACATAAGTTGATGAACAACAAGTGCTTTCTGACGATTCTCGTCGTTATAATCAGTCTGGTTGGGTGCAAGACGCCATCGGAGTATCAAAAGGAAGCCGATACGGTTGCTTATGACATTGTCAGCCAAAAGCAGATCGAAGCTCTGGGCAGAAATGAACCGTTTGTGATCGAACGACCCGGCGATATTCTTCGACGCCGGCTTCTGGAAGGGCAGAACCTTCCGACATCCGGTCCATGGTCCTACGGGACGGATCGTTTGGATAAAATCGCCCACTGGCCCGATCCCAACTACCCCCGATTGGAAAAGGAACTCGATCCTATTGTCGAATTGGTCGGGGATCAACCGATCAAAATCACTTTGTTGGATGCCCTGCAAATCGGAGCCAGGAATAGCTTTGCGTATCAAGGGTATAAAGAAACCGTTTTCCGGGCGGCGCTGGATCTGGATTTTAGCCGATATCGTTTCCGCGATCTTTTTGATCAAACGTTGGAGCAAAGCATTTCCTCCAATACAACCGGCGCTCGGGCGACGAGCCAGACCAACTTCACGGGCAGGACGACGTGGGATCGGACATTCCGGAACGGCGTATCGGTGGGCGCCGGGCTGATCGTGAACCTGGCCAATCTTCTGACCGGCAACCGTGAATCGTCGTACGGCATTCAGGCCGATGCCTCGATCTCGATCCCGTTGTTGCGCGGGTCCGGCGATAATTATTTCCTGAACCAGCAGTTGATCCAGGCCGAACGAAACGTGATATATGAAATATGGACATTTGAGAGAAACAAGACTACTTTTGCCGTGGATATCGCCAACGAATATTTATCCGTATTGCAGGCATTGGACCGAATTGAAAATGCGGCGGGAAACTACCGTCGCCAGGCGATGAATGTTCGTCGTGCCCGTCGTCTGTCCGATGCCGGTCAGATCGACGTGATCCAGGTCGGCCAGGCCGTACAAAGCGAACTGAACGCCCGGAACCAATGGGTATCGGCCAAGCAATCGTATGAATCCTCGCTGGATTCGTTTAAGGTGCGTCTGGGTCTTCCGGCCGACGCGAGGATTGAACTGGATCGGGATGAATTGACCCGTCTGGTGGATGAGATGCGAGGGACTCTGATCCAAACCCTCGGCACGTCGGGCGCCGGGATCGATCCGAATGAGACGATTCCGCCCGCCGATGCGCCGATTGAATTGATCGAACCCAGCATGGAAGGGGCCGGACGGTATGAAATCGACACCGAAAAAGCCGTCATGCTGGCGTTGGAAAATCGCCTGGATCTGAAACGGCTTCAGGGTTTGGTCGAGGATGCCCAGCGGGCCGTGGTGGTCGCGGCCGATCAACTCGGCGCCGAACTGACTCTCGGAGGCAGCGTTCGATCCGGCGGGACGACGGGACCCACCGGAGAAGATACAAAACTCCGGTTCGATCAAGTGACCTCTTCGGGCCTGTTGACGCTCAATCTCCCGATTGACCGGACTCGGGAACGGAATGATTATCGCGAGAAGCTGATCGCTTTCGAATCGGCGACGCGAAACGTCGCGATCCGCGAAGACGAGATCAAGATTGCCGTTCGAAATCGGTTGCGGACCCTGTTATTATCCCGCGAAAGTCTTCAGATTCAGGCCAAAGCGCTGGATGTCGCCCAAAAACGGGTGGAAAGCGTCAATATCTCTCTGGAGGCCGGTCGTGCCCAGATTCGCGATTTTCTGGATGCCCAAACCGACCTGGTCAATGCGCAAAATAATTTGACCACCGCCGTGGTCAACTATCGAGTCAATGAACTGAGATTGCAGCAGGATATGGACTTGTTGCAGGTAGATGAAAAAGGGTTGTGGACTGAATACAACCCGGAGGTGAACCATGCAAAAAAATAACAAAAGCAGATGGATTATTGGCGGATTACTTCTGGTTGGCGTTGTGATTGTCGTTATTGCGGGTATGACGCTTGGCGGAAATAAGGGCATCATGGACGATGCGAGTCTTTACACCGTCCAAAAGGGGCAATTGGTGATCGGGATTGACGAGACCGGAACGATCAAGGCGCAGGATCAGGAAGTCATCAAATGCAAGGTTGAAGGCCGCACGACGATTCTGACGTTGGTGCCGGAAGGAACGCACGTCAAGAAGGGCGATCTCCTGATCGAGCTGGACGCCAGCACGCTGATCGACCAGCAGGTCACCCAGAAGATCGCCGTACAGACCGCGGAGACCGCGTTTGTCTCGGCCCGCGAGGCCTTGGCGATCGGCGAGAACCAGGCCCAGGCCGATCTCGAACTGGCGAATCTGACTCTGGATTTCGCAAAACAGGATCTGAAAAAATATACCGAGGGCGATTTCCCCAATGAGTTGAATGATGCCGAGTCCAAAATCGCCGTCGCCCAGGAGGCGGTCACGCAGGCCGAGCAGAAATACCAATGGTCGCAGAAACTCGCCCGGGATAAATACATCTCGGAGATGGAACTCAAGTCCGATGAGTTGTCGTGGCGTCGAGCGGAACTGGATGTAAAACTGGCCAAGAACAAGTTGACCTTGTTGAAGGATTACACCTATCACCGTCAGTTGGCCAAATTCGAAAGCGATGTCAAACAGGCCGAACTGGCTCTGGAACGCGCCAAGCGAAAGACGGCGGCGACTTTGGTACAGTTGAAGGCGGAACTCGATGCCGCTCAGAGCAAGCTCGAACAACAGAAACGCTTGATGGATAAGATCGAAAAGAACGTGGCCGAGGCCAAGATTCTGGCTCCTTCCGACGGCATCGTCGTCTATGCCACCAGCGCCCGATCCGGCGGATTCCGCGGGAGCGAAGAACCGATGCGCGAAGGTCGTACCGTGTTCGAACGGGAAGAGTTGATTTACCTGCCCACGAGCAACCGGGTCAAGGCCGAACTGAAACTGCATGAGTCGGTCCTCGACAAGGTTCGATTGGGGATGCCCGCCACGGTCACCGTCGATGCGCTTCCCGGACGGGTATTCAATGGAAAGGTTCAAAAGATCGGTTTGCTTCCCGATGCCCAGATGATGTGGATGAATCCGGATCTGAAAGTCTATGCCACCGAGGTTTTTCTGGACGGCGACGGCAGCGATCTTCGCACCGGGATGAGCTGTCGTGCTAGCGTCGTGCTGGAAGAATACGACGATGTGATCTATGCCCCGGTCCAATCGGTCGTTCGAATCGGCAATCAACCGACGGTCTATGTGATGGAGGGATCGGAGGCCAAACCGCGGCCGGTTCAGATCGGACTGGATAACAATCGAATGGTCCACATTAAAAGCGGATTGAACGTGGGAGAGCGGATTCTGTTGGCGCCGCCGTTGGCTGCCGCGGAAGCCGAACAGGGTCGGCGTTTGCCCGTGGAAGTGCCGATGGAAGGAAACTCAGTACCCAACAATATCCGCGGTCCTTCGGAAATGACTCCAGGCATGCAAGATTCCGGTCGAATGGGCGGCGAAGGCGGAATGCCGGGCGGACGCCGTGGCTCTCAGGAAGGGGATTCGCAGGGCATGCCGGGCGGAAACATGCGCGAGGGAATGCAGCGGCCCGATGGAACCGGAGCCGGCGGTTTTCCCGGCCAAGGTCAGCGGCCGCAGGGCATGCAGCGATCCGGACAGGGACGACCCGGCACGGGTACCGGCCGCCCGGGTGGTCAACGACCGGAAGGAATGGATTCGGGCGGTATGGGAGGCCAGAGGCCCGAAGGAATGGATTCCGGCGGAATGCCCGGCAGAACCGGCGGGCGTATGCCGCGCGAAGGTCAACCACCGGCCGGCGACGGATCCACGACGAACCCTCGGCCCGAGGGCGGCCAGCCATGACTCAGGCGGATGGCAATAACTCGGTAATTCGGCTCGAAGAAGTCTGGAAAGTCTATCCGATGGGCCATCAGGAAGTCCATGCCCTGGCCGGAGTGGATATGGATTTCAAGCGGGGCGAGTTCTGGGCGATCATGGGGCCCAGCGGTTCGGGCAAGAGCACGATGCTCAATATTCTCGGCTGCCTGGACCGTGTGTCGAGGGGGCGGTACTACATCGAAGGCAAGGAAATCAGCCAGTATGATGACGACGATCTCAGCGAGATTCGATTACGATATCTTGGATTTGTTTTTCAGAGTTTTAACCTGATTCCCCAATTGTCCGTTCAGCGGAATATCGAGTTGCCTCTGTATTATCTCGGCTGGGAACCGCATCAAAGCGCCCAGCGCGCGGTGGAACTGGCCGGGAAGGTCGGACTGGAAGAACGACTGGACCATAAGCCCACGGAGCTTTCCGGCGGGCAGATGCAGCGCGTGGCGATCGCGCGGGCTCTGGCCAACGATCCGGCGATCCTTCTGGCCGACGAGCCGACGGGCAATCTGGATACGCATACGGGCGAGCAGATTCTGGATCTGTTGTGCGAACTCAACGCCGCCGGCAAGACCATTATCATGGTCACGCATGAGGCGGATATCGCCAATCGGGCTAAAAAGCGCCTTCACATGCGTGACGGCCGAGTGGAATCGATCGAGGGATAATCGATGAGGCGAATTCAACTGACTCGCGAAATTCGGCAGGGGGTGGAGAACCTTCTGATGCACAAGTTGCGCTCCATGCTGACGATGCTGGGCGTAGTCTTCGGCGTCGGTTCGGTGGTGGCGATGTTGTCCGTAGGCGAAGGGGCCAGCAAGGAAGCTCTCGAACAGATTCGCAAAGTGGGAAGCTCCAACATCATCATTCGATCCATCGAACCGGTGCAGGAGGCCAACGCCACTCGAACGCAAACGCGCATGAGCGTCTATGGCCTTTTGTTTGACGATCAGAAGCGGATCGAGGAGACCTTCAAGACCGTCAGGCAGGTGGTGCCGATCAAGCTCATCCGAAAGGACGGTCGTCTGGGGACTCGGGCGTTGGAACTTCGCGTAGTCGGGACAACGCCGGCCTGGTTTAATCTTCTCAGCCGCGACCTGATCGCCGGGCGGGTTTTATCGCCGGAGGATGCCCGGAAACGAGCGGGCGTGGCGGTCCTGACGGAATTCGGCGCCCGCAAACTGCTGGCGACGGAAAACACCATCGGCCAGAAACTGCGGATCGGCGGCGATGCCTATGAAATCGTCGGGATCGTCAAAAGTATGGGCGGCTCGGCCGGGATGATTCAGATGCCCGACGAGGAGGTGGATGCTTACATTCCGATTGAGACGGCCAGCGAACGCTACGGCAACATGAATGTCAAGATGAGCGGCAGCAACCAGATCCGGGAAATGGTCGAGCTGCACCAGATGATCGTCGAGGTCGATTCGGACGAGAATGTCGAGGCGACCGCGAAAGGGATCGAGTCGATGCTCAAGCAGTTCCACAAGAAGGAAGACTACAAGATCAGCGTGCCACTGGCGCTTCTGAACCAGGCCAGGGCAACCAAGCGAACCTTCAATATCGTGCTGGGATCCATCGCGGCGATCAGTCTTCTCGTCGGCGGGATCGGCATCATGAACATCATGCTGGCTTCCGTGACCGAACGCACGCGGGAGATCGGTATCCGACGGGCGATCGGCGCCAAGCGTCGCCAGATCATCCGGCAGTTTCTCATCGAGACGGTGGTGCTCTCGACGACGGGGGGTCTGGTCGGAATCGGGCTGGGGCTGTTTATTCCGTGGATGATCACGCTGTTTGCCAAAATGCCGACGGTGGTCACGCTGAACAGCGTGTTGCTGAGTGTGGGAATCAGTATCACCGTGGGGATCGTGTTCGGACTGTATCCGGCGGCTCGGGCGGCGCAGGTCGATCCGATCATCGCGCTGCGGCACGAATGATTCGTGGACGAAATCCGGGTATTCAGCGAAACTGCATACTGTACAGGTCGGCGTCTTTGAGTTCGAAGACGAGGCGAAGGGGTTTGCCGGCCAGTGCGGAAAGATTCGCATTGTTTTTCCAATGGATGGATCGCTCGATCGCATCCCCGACAATCGGAGGGCAATCGTTCATCGCAAATCCTTCGATCGCTTTTCCGTCGGGCGTCTGAATTTCGGCGCGGACGGCCCCGGAGGCGCTGGTGGAAACATTGAGCCCCAGT
This sequence comes from uncultured Pirellulales bacterium, assembly GCA_964386005.1. Taxonomy (GTDB): domain Bacteria; phylum Planctomycetota; class Phycisphaerae; order Sedimentisphaerales; family Anaerohalosphaeraceae; genus FEN-1350. Next base: position 6,782 of record CAYLSB010000017.1, read on the forward strand.
TGCGAACCGGAAAAGGTCAGGAGATTTGTAACCAATATACCTCCATTGTATCCAGCATGAACGGAAACAAAACCATCGGTTCTCAACGTATATCGAATGTTTCCGACATACATCGACATTTCCTGCGATGATGTCGGAACGATGTGCCATGCGACATAGTTGGCTCGATTTTGCCAGCGTTCGGGATCCAGGCCGGGACGGATGAAGGTTTCGGGAAAGGTCCGGTCGAAACGATCTCCGCCGCGGCTGGTCATCAGGACGATCTCGGTGGAACTGCCGCGGTCGGGAACAAATCGGGTGGCGGGAGCGATCAGGATATGCGGAGCGCGAAAATAGGGATGGGTTCCGCTGGTATAAAGATGTTCACCGGGCAGGTTGGGATTCATCGGCGTCGCTTTCGACCAATGGATGAAATCCGGCGAGGTCGTTCGGCTGATCGTTCGCAGTTCGCCATGCGGAGTCTGCCATGAACGATAGTAGCAGACATACTGGTTTTCCGTCTCGGACCAGAAGGCGACGTTTTGCGAATCGAACGCGAATGACTCGGAGGTAATCAGCGGTTTGTCGGAAAGCTTCGTCCAATGGATGCCGTCCGGGGAGACGAAGGCGAACAGGCCGCCGCCTTTGTGTACTCCGGCCAGGGCCTTGTATTTCTGTTCGGCGGGACAGCCGGGGCGGGTATCGATCCACGGCGAAAAATTATGGCTGAAGGGCGAGGCGTTGGCGAGGATGGCATTGTTGGATTTGGATCCGTGGATTTCATGCAGTCCGAGATTCGGGAGCGTCCAATCGATGCCATCGGCGCTCTCGGCGTAGCAGGTGATCTCGCCGGGGTTGCCGTCGAAATGGGAACCGTCATATCCGGGAATTTCCGAGCGGTAATACATACGATATTTCCCTTCGTCCAGGAGAAGGGTGACATATCCTCCCTTGGGTTGTGTGGAGGAAATCGGGGTCCGGACGGGATGATGGAGGATCAGGTTGGCATTTTCAAGTCGGTCGATCAGAAAATGATCGACGAACAATTCCCGCCGTGATCCCAGCTTGATTACGGATGACTCGGACATGGAAAATACAGAAGGGATGACGGCCAGGATGATGATCAGAACGAATACTTTCATTTTCATTGTTGATTCCTCTGTTGGAATATGTAGGGGTTGATTGTATCATGGGAAGGTTTCATTCACAATCAAGGATTCTGTTCATTGAAGGGAGAGGTTATGAAAAGCGGGTGGATTTTGACGATCGGGCTGTCGCTGGCGGGGATCGCAACGGCGGCGGAATCGGTGTTGGAAAAGCTGGACGCATACAATGTGGTCTGGGACAGCCCCAGCCAGGATGTCAACGGCACGATGCCCATCGGCAACGGACAGATCGGGCTGAATGTCTGGTGGGAGAAGGGGGGGGACCTGCAGTTCTTCCTTGCGGGAACCGATGCCTGGGATGAGGCGGGACGGCTGGTCAAGGTCGGAAAGGTACGAATCGTTCTGGATCCAAACCCGGTCAAGGATGGAAAGGCATTTCGCCAGATACTGGATCTGAAAACGGGAACGATCCAGTTTGAGCTCGGAGAAAGGGATGAACAGGTTCGTGTGGTATTGTGGGTGGACGCCAACCAGTCGGTGATTCATGTGGATATCGCCGGGGAGAAGGAAATCGCAACCACGGCGATGATCGAGCGATGGCGAACGGAGCGAAAGCAGATCGATTATACCGAGCCGGGATATTTCGGCGATCCGGGATTTCAGTTTCCCAAGACGGCCTTCTGCGGCCCCGATGTATTGATCGACGACAAGACGATCGGCCCAGACACGCGGGTCGGATGGTATCATGACAATGGCGACAGTGAATGGTATGTGTTGACGGCCGGGCACCAGGGGCTGGAAGGATTCCAGGGCAACGATCCGCTCTCCCATCGCCTCTTCGGAGCTATTGTAGTCAATCCAAAAGCCAGGCGGATCAATGAAACCACCCTGCAAAGTCAACCGGCCAGGGCGCATCATTTCGATATCCATGTGCAAACGCTGCAACCGTCCACATCGGACCAATGGCTGGCGAGAATGAATCAGGAGATTCGGCGGTTTGAAGATTTACGATGCGAGTCGCTGCTTCAAAGTCATCACCAATGGTGGTCGTTATTCTGGAATCGAAGCTGGATATTTCTTTCCGGCAAGGATGAAGGCGTCGATTTGTTCGAGCGAAACAAACACCCGATCCGAATTGGCGTAGATCAGGATGGACAAAACAGGTTTATTGGAACCGTCGGAAGGGCCAGCGTGATCGAACATGCGGTTGGCGCCGAGGACATCGTGAGGATGATGAATATTCCGCGCGAAAAACCGCTGGGCGATGATTGGAAGCCGATCGTGTCGCGTACCAATCCTCCAGCGATATTCGAACAGACGGCCGATTTTCATCCTTCGACAGGATTGACCGTGGAGGCGTGGATTCTGCCGGAAAAGCAATCGGCAGGCGGCGGGAGGATTATCGACAAGACCACGCCGGGATCGGCCAATGGTTTTCTGCTGGATACGTATCCGGGAAACAGTTTACGATGGATCACGCGGAATTTTACGTTGACTCAGAAGGATTGCCTTCCTGCGGGCACGTGGGTTCATGTGGCGGCGACGGCGGGAGCGGACGGTTTTCGGCTGTACATCCATGGCAAGCCGATTGCAGAGGAAAACCGAATCGCCGAGGAGGCCACACGGGCGATCACGAGGGGTTATATTCTTCAGCGATGGATCACGGCATGTGCCGGTCGGGGAACGATGCCGATCAAGTTCAACGGTTCGCTTTTCACAGTGCCGTTTCCCGGGGGATGGAAGGGCAATCCGGACTGGCGGCGGTGGGGTTCGGGATACTGGTGGCAGAACACGCGGTTGCCGTATATCAGTTTGTGTGCGACGGGCGACTTGGACATGTTCGCGCCGCTGTTTGCGATGTATTCGGGAGATCATCTCGCGGTGGGAAAATATCGCAACCAGCATCATCTCAAAACCGGCGGGGCTTTTCTCAACGAGTGCGCCTATTTTTGGGGCCATGCATTCAACGATTGTTACGGTTTCAAGCGTCCCGCCGATCTGCCTGCGGGGATCAACGAATCGGGCTATCATCGCTGGGAATTCACCAGCGGCTACGAGTTGGTCTATATGATGCTCGATTATTTCGAACACCAGCCGGAATATGATTTCCTCCAAAAGGCGGTACTGCCGTTTGCACAGGAAATTCTGACCTTCTACGATCAGTACTACAAGACCGACACTAATGGCAAGATTATCATTCATCCCGCTCAGGCCTTAGAGACCTGGTGGGATTGCACCAATCCGATGCCGGATATCGCCGGCCTGACGGCGGTGACGGACCGGTTGCTGGCCCTGCCGGAATTGATCGGGACGGCCGAACAACGACAGCTTTGGAAGCGGTTGCGCGACAAGATGCCGCCATTGCCAACCCACGAGACAGGCAACAAGCGATTGCTGGCGCCGGCGGAAAAATTTGCGCACAAGGCCAACATTGAAAATCCGGAGCTCTATGCGGTGTTTCCGTTCCGCCTGTTTGCATTTAACCGGCCGAATCCCGAATGGGCCGTCGAGGCGATCCGTCAGCGGGCCGATCGCGGCAATTCCGGCTGGCGGCAGGACGATATTTTCTATGCGGTCATGGGTATGGCCAAAGAGGCCCGAGAGTATCTGACTCAGCGGGCGCGGAGCAAAGACGCCAATTCGCGGTTTCCGGCTTTCTGGGGACCCAACTACGACTGGGTTCCCGATCAGGATCACGGCGGGATTTTGATGAAAGCGGCGCAGTCGATGTTGATGCAGACCGACGGCAAGTCGATTTATCTATTGCCCGCCTGGCCGAAACAATGGGACGCCGACTTCAAACTTCACGCGCCGTACCAGACGACCGTGCAGGGATCGGTTCGCGGGGGGAAGGTTCGGAATCTCATGGTTGATCCCGCCCGGCGACGAGAAGATATAATAATAATGGAGGCACAATAAACAAAATCATGCCCGAGGCGAGCGACGATCCGAGCGATCACGTTTTTTTTCGGATGATGTGGCGCAGTTCGACGATTCGGGTTTCGAACGGCGGGTGGGTGGAGAAGTATTCGCCCAACGGCAGGTTGTGTTCCTGTTGAATGGCGGCGAGGCGGAACAAGAGTCGTTCGGCGGCCCGGCCGTCAAAACCGGCGGCGAGGGCCAGTTCGATGCCGAGTTGATCGGCGTCGAGTTCGCGGTCCTGCGAGTAGGCCTTCTCCACGATCGACAGGCCGGTCTTGCGGATCCAGGATCCCATCGCACCTCGGACGGGCAGTACGCGCGTCGCCGCCGACATAGCCGAGCTTTCCATGAGCCGCTGCATGGGGTGCTTTCGAATGACGTGGGCCATTTCATGGGCGAGGATAAAGGCGATTTCGTCGCGATTCCAGAGGCACAATTCGAGAATAGCGCGGGTGACAAAGACAAAGCCGCCGGGCAGGGCGAAGGCGTTGGGCTGGCCGTTGGAAAGGATGGCGAAGGCGAAGCGGCGGAGAGGATTGGCGACGTATCCGGCAAGCGTCGAGCCGATGGAATCGACGAATTGACGGGCTTTGGGGTCATCGTCCAGCGGTGTCTGATTGCGGACTTCCTCGGCGATATCGGCGCCGGCGACATTCTCCGCGGCGATCAATTCCTCTTCGCTGCCGAACAGTCCCTTCCAAACCCAAAGGCCGTGTCGAACTTTGGGGCCGAATTTTTTACCCAGATGATAAAACAATCCCGCCACGCCTGACTCCATCGAGATCCGGCCGGTTCGGAATCGTTCCGCCGCCGAATCAAGGATGTATCTTACGCGAAGTTGCCGGCGTGTTCGAGGGTCTTCTTGACGAAATCGAGAAATTGGGCGGCATCGGCGCCGTTGGCTACCTTGTGATCGACCGACAGGTTCAGGTTCATGATCCTGCGGATCATGATGTTGCCGTCCATCGGGATGCAGGTGTCGCTGATCCGGCCGACGCCGAGGATGCTGCACTGGCCCGGAACGACAATCGGAATGAACGAGTCGATCCCGAATCCGCCAAGGTTGCTGACGGTAATACAGCCGCCGGTCAGGTCGTCGAGAGTCAATTTTTCCGAGCGTGCGCGTTCGACGAGGCCCTGGCTATCGGTTGCGATTTCGGCGAGCGTTTTGTTGAAGGCGTCGCGGACGATGGGCGCTACCAGTCCCTGCGGCGTGGAAATCGCCAGACCGATATCGATCGAATCGGCCAGTTGAATGTAATCGCCGGCAAGCTGTCCGGTCATGATCGGGTAGTGCTTCAGTCCCAAAGCGACGGCCTTGATAATAAAGTCATTAAAGGTAATCTTGACTGGAGATGACTTGTTTAGTTTTTCGCGGAGCTTGACCAGTTCGGTCATATCGACGCGGATGTTCAGATAGAAGCAGGGGATCTCGCGTTTGCTGTGGAGCATTTTTTCGGCGACGATCCGCTGGAGACGATTGACGGTGACGCGCTGGCCCAATGAGAAAGCCGGTTGCGGAGCGGACGGCATCGCGGAAGGTTGCGCGGCGGCTTTGCGGATATCCGCCTCGGTGAGCCGCGGAGATCCGGCGGGGAGGTTGACTCTTCGGAGATCGACGCCGAGTTCCTGAGCGACCATCTTGGCGCGAGGGGTGGCGAAGATTCGCCCGGTCGTTATCGGCGCCGGTTCCGGGGCTTTGGGTTGCGGAACTGTCGGGGCAGACGGCGAAATCGCCGGAGCGGAGGACGCGGGTTTTGGAGCTTCGGCAACGGCGCCGGCGGAACGGATGGCCTCGATTGCGGCCGGCGAAAGAGGAGTATCCGCTTTTTCGGTCAGGATGACCATGGGGGCATTGACGGCCAGCGTTTGACCGGCCTCGGCCAATAATGCGCGGACGACGCCGTCGTTGGGCGATTCCATTTCCAAAGTCGCTTTGTCGGTTTCGATCTCAAAGATCACATCGCCTTTCTTGATCGTGTCGCCGGGTTTGATCAGAGCCGTTACGATGGTTCCCTCTTCCATGGTCTGGCCGAGCTTTTGAAGACGGAGGACCTTGACACCGGCGGGGATATCGGCTGGGCCGCTTGAGACGGTGGCGGAAGCAACCACAGACGGAGCAATCGGTTGAGAGGTTGCGGGTGCCGCGGGAGTCGCCGCAACCGGCGCCGGCGCAGCCTGGCCGCCAAGAAGAGAATCGATGAAACTTTGCGGGACGGTTTCATTTTGATCACCGAGGACAAGCATGGGCGCATTGATCGGCAGGGTCTGGCCGGGTCCGGCGAGGATCGCCCTGATGAACCCCTCGGCTGGTGACTCGACTTCGAGGGTGGCCTTATCGGTTTCGACCTCGAAGATCACGTCGCCTTTTTTCACGGCATCGCCGACCTTCACCAGACAGGTGACGATGGTTCCTTCTTCCATAGTTTGCCCGAGCTTGGGCATTCGTATATCTTTGGCCATCGGCGGATTCTCCGTTTGTCGAAGGTCGGATTACTTACGAACCAGCTTCTGTACGGCCGCGACGATCTTGTCCGGCGTAGGAATACTGGCGTTTTCCAGGGGCTCGCTCATGGGCGGGGGGACGTCGGCCGCGGCCAGATTCACCGGGGCGGCGTCGAAATAATCGAAGCCGGTACGGCCGTTTTCGAAGGGGTATTCGATCACGCGACGGACGATTTCCGGCCCCATGCCGGCCATGCAGAAGCTTTCGCAGACGGTCATCAGGCGCCCGGTCTTGCGGATGGATTCAGCAACCGTCCTGACATCCATGGGCTTGAGGGTTCGCAGGTCGATGACCTCGCAATCGATACCGTGCTTCTCGGCCAGTTCCTTTGCAGCGGCCAGGCAGAACATAACCTGACGGCTGTAACTGACGATGGTGACATCTTTGCCGGGTCGCTTGATATCGGCGACACCCAGCGGGATGATGTATTCATCAAGAGGCAAAGCGCCCATTTGGCCATACGTGGCTTTGTGTTCGATATAGACCACGGGATTGTCGCTGCGAATAGCGGCCTTGAGCAATCCCTTGGCGTCATAGGGCGTCGAGGGCATGACGACATACAGGCCGGGTACATTGACCAGCCAGGGCTCAAGACTCTTGGAGTGGTGCGCGGCGATGCAACGACCGACGCCGCCTTCGGTTCGCAGGACCATCGGAACCTTGGCGTGGCCGCCGAACATGTAACGGTTAAAGGCGCCGTTGTGCATGAGCTGATCCATCGAGATGGTGATAAAATCCACATACATGATTTCCGCGATGGGACGGATGCCGCGGATGGCGGCTCCGACGGCGCAGCCGGTAATGGCGGCTTCGGAGATGGCCGTGTCGATCACGCGATCCTTGCCGAATTCGGCCAGAAGACCTTTGGTGGCACTGTAAGCGCCGCCGTAAACGCCGACGTCTTCGCCTTCGATGATCACGTTGGGATCTCGCCGCATTTCTTCGGCCTGAGCGGCGATGAGCGCATCTTTGATCGCCACGACATCCATGCCGAAGTCGGCTTTGATTTTTTCGCGGGCTTTCTCGGCGATTTCCTTTTTGGTTTTGCCCTCGAGGGTTTTCATCAGTTTTTCATAGGCCTCGGTGGCCTTGAGAGATCTTGGAGAATATTCCTTGTCTTTGGCGATTATTTCGGCGGAGTAAGATTCTTCGACATACACATCTTTGGCCAGATCTTTCGGATCGGGCCAGGGGCTGTCGGTGGCGAACTGCGTGGCGGCGTCGATGGTCTTTTGGGCCTGATCTCGAATGGCGTCCATCTCTTCTGCGGTCGCGAGGTTTTCCTCGAGCAACTTGTTGGACAGGACTGTGATTGGGTCCTGCCGCTTCCACTGCTTTTCTTCCTCTTTGGATCGGTATTCGCGCGGATCGCTGCGGCTGTGGCCGTACCAACGGTAACATTTGGTTTCGATCATGGACATCAGGTTCTTTTCGCGGGCATGCTCGACGGCCTCCTTGACGGCCAGATAGACAGCGACGACATCCATGCCATCGACGACATGGGCTGGAATTCCATAAGCGGCGGCGCGTTCGGCAATGTTTTCAATATTGGCCGCACAACCCGCCGACTCGATCGATCGGCCAAAGAAAGGCACGCTCATGCCGTAGAGGTTGTTTTCGACAATGGCGACCATGGGGACTTTCATTACGGAGGCCATGTTCATCGATTCATGGAATGATCCGGTGTTTGTGGAGCCGTCTCCGAAGAACGACAGGACGACTTTGCCGCTCTTTTTGTGTTTTTCAGCCAGCGCCGCTCCGACAGCGGTGGGAATATTTCCACCGACGATACCCGTGGAACCGAGGCAGCCGTTTTTAACATCGGCGATGTGCATCGAGCCGCCGCGGCCTCCGCAATAGCCGGTTTGCTTACCCATCAACTCGGCCATCATCCGGTTCCAGTGAGTCTGCCGGGCCTGTTCGCCCTGGGCGTATTTATTGCCGATCGCACCGCAATGGCCGTGACCGCGATGGGTTGAACCGATTACGTCGCCGATTTCAATGGCGGCGATGGCGCCGACCGCGACGGCTTCCTGGCCCGCATACAGGTGCGATGCGCCCTTGATGATATTCTGGCCGAGAAGGTCATAGACACGATCTTCGAAGAAGCGGATCTCGTACATCGTACGAAGCCAGTCTTTGGCCTGATCGGCGGCGAGAACGCCTTTGTTGATCAACGATGCGATTTTCGGTACGGCTTTCTTGCGTGTATCTTCGATCTTGAAGGACACGGGTACATCTCCTATTACGTTCAGTTCCATTCGATTTTTCAAAGCTACGGAGATTATCGTAATGTCGCATTGATGAAAAAGCAAACAAAATTCCCATCAAAATAACCCCCAGTGAATCAAAAAGAACGAAAACGAAAATAAACGAACAAATTTCTCTTGCTACTTGTGTATGATCGGGCTATTATCATGTATGTTTTGGGATAAATATGGAAACTGAATAATCAACAGGAAATGGATCGTATGGGACTCCTGGCGGAAAAACGACATAATTACATTCTTGATAAATTGAAAAGTTCGGGACGCGTGACGGTTTCCGAGGTCGCTGAGACATTTGAAGTAACGGAGGTCACTGTCCGCAGGGATCTCTGCTGGCTGCAAAAGCAGAACCTCGTGAAAAAAACCTACGGGGGCGCGGTAATGCCGAATTTGCCGGAGATCAATATTTCGGTACGATTCCGACACACGCAGAATCTGCAGGCCAAACGGATCATCGGCGAGCTGGCCAGCCGGTTAATTAATGACGGCGATGTGATTTATCTGGAGGCGGGATCGACCTGTTATGAAATCGTACCGCACCTGGCCAAATTCAACGACCTGACGGTTATTGTCAATTCACTGCATCTGATGAGTCGACTTCATGAGCAGGTGAAGCACAAAATCATCATTACGGGTGGAATGTATCGACATGAGCGGATGGATATGCTGGGCCCGGCGGCGGAGGCGACGATCTCGCAACTCGGCGGATTCAAGGCCTTCACCAGCGCCGACGACATCAGCATCGAAAGCGGCATCAGCGGCGCCGATGTGGCGACGGTGACGTTTACGCGGATGGTTCTTCGGCAGGCGGCCAAGGTGGTTTTCGTGGGCGATCGCAGCAAGTTCGACAACCCGGCCTTGTACAAGATCGCCGATATCGGCGAGCTGGATTTTATGGTTACCGACACCGCGCCGTCGCAGGACTGGCATCGTGTCTGCCGGGAGAAGGGGATTCGATTGATTTATCCCAATCGGCGGGATTAGCATTTATTCTTCCACCGCAATACTACGGGTGCAAACCCGTAGATGAAGTTACCCGCCGAAGGCGGGAAGGCAAAGCCTGTTGCGGTAAATGCTACGGGTGTAAACCCGTAGAAATTTACTTGGGATAAGCACCGATTAACAACGAAGAAATCGGTGAATTTCCAAAGTTTCTCATAGTTTCTCAAAGATTGGAGTTTCATATTTTGTTCAACTTTTCTTCGGAAACCACTCCGTTCAGCCACCAGAACTATGACCAGCTCTCTAAACTCTCAAAACAATGTCTTTACAATCCGACAGTAACTTATACAATAAATCTCTGTCGTATCAAATGTTTCAGGAAATATGAGGAATATTGCTTAGGTTGCTCGAATTCCCTGTAGAGGATGTAAAGCGTTTCGTCTTTGTTGACATAAGGCCAGAAGGTTGTTTGCTCGTTTGATCATGTTGAGACTGTAATCGTCGGTTTCCTGAACGCGGTAATCGGCAAGCTTACCGGTGAGTTTCAGCAACAACAGATTCATGAACTGTTTTCGTTTCGTGACATGGTTGCAAACGATCTTGCTCTACTGAAATGCGTGGTAGATAATTCCGGAGTATATACTTCAAAAATCTCAAGTAGTTAGATGAAGCATGGAAAGAAGAATTGGCGTCATCGTATAATGCCGCAGAAGGAGCAGAACTATGAAACCGAGAATCGGCACCTTGACTATTGAGCGATTTCGGGCGCTCCGGCAACTCAAGATTGAAGGTCTCGGACGTGTCAATCTGATCACGGGACGGAACAACACCGGGAAATCGTCGGTACTTGAGGCCCTCCGTATTCTGGCCACCGACGCATCGCCATCCATTATCTCCAACATCTTACGTTTCCGAGAGGAGGATATTGGTGAGGTGGAGGAATCGGCGCGGTCATTAGACGCTGAGGGTTTGTTTCAGTTATCGACTCTGTTCCACGGATTTCCCCAATTCTCTGCGAAGATAGAGTCCATAGTGATCGCTTCGAATGGTGGGCAACGTCCCATGAAACTATCTATGGAAGCATGCTGGATCTCTGAGGAACGAGATCCAGACGGTTCCAGGAGACTAGTCCCTCGCCAGCAGGAACTTTTCGGCGAAGGTGAAGCGTTGCCCGCGCTGGTGATCGAAGCTGGCGGTGTACGGCGCCTTGTGCCGTTGGACTCTTTATGTCGTTATCCATATCGCGGACACTTGGTCCGCTCGGAGTTCATAGATGAACCCCGTCTGCCATGTGTGTTTGTGAGCCCCTACGGAGGCGAACGGACTGCCACGCTAGGGACTTTGTGGGACAAGATCGCGCTCTCGGATCGTGAAAAAGATGTCGTTGAGGCGCTACGTATCATTGATCCCGAGATATCGGCCGTCTCCATGGTCGGTGGAGAAGGAGCAAGGGACAAACGCAGAGCGATAGTCCGGGCAGCAGATATCCCACGTCCTGTTCCTCTTCGCTCATTCGGTGACGGCTTGAACCGCCTTTTCGGAATCGTCCTCTCGTTGGTCAACGCGAAAGATGGTTTGTTGCTAATCGACGAGTTCGAGAACGGGATGCATTATACGGTCCAGTTGGATGCGTGGCGGGCTGTCTTCAAACTATCTCGGCGTTTAGGCATTCAAGTGTTTGCCACCTCCCACAGTTGGGACTCGATTGAAGCGTTCCAGAAAGCTGCATCCGAGACACCGGAAGAAGGCGTATTGGTTCGCCTGTCTCGCAAAGGCGAAGACATCCTGGCGACCATCTTCGCGGAGGACGAACTGGCAGTCGCCACCCGTGACCGAATCGAGGTGAGGTAACATGGCCGCCAAGAAGATCCTTCTGGTCGAGGGCACCGATGACGAACATGTCCTCAAGCACATCTGCGGCAATCGAGGAATCCCGCACCTCGACGATGTCAAGACGCACGGAAGCGTCGAAAGACTGCTGGACAGCGTACCTGTACGACTAAAAGCAAGCGAGGATGGCGATATTGTTGGCGTTGTTATTGATGCTGATACCGATGTGGCCGCTCGTTGGCAATCGTTGCGTAATCGGCTCATCCGTGTGGGATATACTGGTGTACCGGACAGCCCCGCGACTAATGGCACTATTCTTGACCCACCGGGCGACATCTTGCTGCCCCGTGTCGGTATCTGGATCATGCCGGATAATCAGACCAAAGGTATTCTGGAGGACTTCTTGCGTTTCTTGGTACCAGCCAGATCACCCTTGTTCGATCACGTTACCACGAGTGTGGCGACCATTCCCGCGGGCGAACGGCGTTTCAGTCAACTGGCCGAACCGAAGGCGTTAATTCATTCGTGGCTGGCATGGCAGGAAGAACCGGGCAAACCACTGGGAACGGCCATCACAGCCCGCTACCTGGATCCTAGCGTACCCCAGGTTGACGAGTTGGTTTCCTGGCTTATGCGGCTGTTTTTCCCACAAGGGAAAATAGAAACGGGAAAATAGAAATCGCCATTTCCAACTGTCCCTAATTTTCCATGATTCTGTAGATATAAAAATACATCGACTTCTCCGGTATCATATCAAGGCGAGGTCGTTTGATTTTCAACGGTCAACGAACCATAACCTGACCTCCGTCGGCGACGATCGTCTGGCCGGTGATTCGCTGAGCGCGATCGGAACACAGGAAGACCACGGAGTCGGCGATATCCTGTCCTTTGATTTCTTTTCGCAGGGCGGTCTTGTTGACGTAGTAGGGGATGACCTCTTCGGGCTTGATGCCGTATTTTTTCGCACAGACGCGGATATACTGCGGGTTCCAGATTTTGGAGCCCTCAAAGACATTGCCTGGGCAGACGGAATTGACACGAATACCGTACTCGCCCAGTTCGAGGGCCCATCCGCGGGCGATGTGGATCTCGCCGGCCTTGGTGGCGTTGTAGGGGGTGTTATTCTTGCTGGGTTCCAGGCCGCTTTTGCTGCTGAGGTTGACGATGCTGCCGCCGATGCCCTGTTCGATCATGATTTTGGCGGCGTGTTTGGCCATCAGGAAATATCCCGTCAGATTGACTTCCAGCGCCGCGCGCCATTTTTCCACGGGCAGATCGACGAGGGCAAAGGCCGGTGCGATACCGGCGGCGTTGACGAGGATATCCAGGCCGCCGAATTGGTCGAGGATACCCGCGTAGGTCTGCTGGACGCTGATTTCGTCAGTGACATTACAATGGCAGGCGACAACGACGGCGCCGGGACGTTCGGCCTGGATCATCTCGGCGGTATCGGCAGCGGCGGCGATATCGATATCCACGAGAGCCACATGAGCACCCGCCCGGGCAAGGCCGATGGCCAGACTACGGCCGAGTCCGCTGCCGGCGCCGGTGACGACGGCGATGCGATCGGTCAGATCACCGCCGGATTTACCCTCGGCCAGAGTGCGACGATAGGTTTCCATCTCCCAGTTGTTGATGAAGTTCTGTTCGCGGCGCGTGAGGGCGAAGATGCCGCCCATCCGCGCGGCGTGGGTGCGGATGAAGAATGAGCCGGTTGCGACATCGCGGATTGTCGCGGCGATCTTCGGGCGAGCGACGACGAATAACCCCAAACCTTTGACAAAGAATGCCAGTGCGGGTTTATCGCCGCGGGCCATTTGCTTTCGAAAACGATCGGCGATTTTCATCGAGTCGCACGTCTCTACCCACTGGGCCGGGCCGTTGGCATAGACCAGTTCATCGGGCGTCAAGACTCCTGCGGAGAGCATTGCGCCGGCATTGCGCTGCGCGGAAAAAGCGGCGATCTCAGGGCTGTTGAAATACTGAACGGGGCTGTACTTGCCCGTTGCTTCGAAAAACGCGCGGCGTATGCACAGCCGTGCTGAATTAATCTGTTGCTGATCGGAGGATTTGATTTTTGGAAGCTTGCTTTTGCCGAGGTCCTTTGTGCAGCGGTCGATGACAGTGTGGACAAGCCGCAGGGCGCCATCGGGCGTTGGAGCGGTGACAAACAGTCCGTGCTTTTCGAGGAATAAAATTTCGGGCTTGCGGCGGTATTGCTGTTCATATTCGGCGACCAGCCGTGCGATACTGCGTGCCAGCATAAACCCCGGATCGATGTAGGGAACCCACAGAGGCGGCCGTTTGGGATTGGCGAAGAGACGATCCAGTTTCGCACGGCCGTCTTTGGCATTGACGAAAGCGCCGACGACATTGGGATGCAAGTGAATCACGCAGCGATCCAGCGACGCGTGCAGGTGCGCTTCAACCGATGGCCGGGAGCCGTCCTTGACGTCATCGTCGCAGGCCAGGAGCAGACGATTGGTAATTTCCGGTTCGCGTTTGGTCGCATCGAGCCGGGCCAGATCCTTCTGGCCGATGATCGATCGAACGCTATCGAGCCGCATCCTTCGCCAGCCGCGGTTGGCGTCCATATCCTTAAGGGCCGTGCCGCTGGCCTTGATGAACATATATTTTCCATCTTCGGTCTTGACGGAGGTGTTGCCGCCGCCGCCCTGAACGAGCGTGGTATCCTTGCCTGCCGCATTCGAAATGCGAATCAGTTCCGCTAACGCCTTATCCATTGTTCCTCTCACACTATTGGTTTAACGGTATCTCGGCTGTTGTCCTATACAGAAGCCGTCTTTATGACATAGGTTCCGGATTCCGGTCTTCGCCGGAATGACAAAGGGGGGCGGATGCCATCCGCCCCTACAGCATTCCGTAGGGATTTTCGGATTCCGCTTAGCGATGGAATGATGTGAATATTCATGGTTTATCGCTTGGATTCGTAATCGAATTGAATTCCGTTTATGATCCTGTCTGAGATGCGTCGCTTTTCCACATCCACATCGAGGCCGTGATGAACCAGGCCACTGTGGCAACACTCATAACAGTTTTCACCGTGTCAAGTTTCATATTTCCCATCAGATACAGGATCACCGGAATACATAGGACAATCAGAGACGCCAATGAGATGATTTTTGCCATCGTTTTCATTGTGTATTCCTTATCCAAGATTGGGTCGTACTTTTTTCTGGTAGAACGAGCTGACGACGATATACAGAATCGCCGCAATAAACCAGCCGGGCAGGGAAGCGAAGAATATTTGAACACCGGCGTATTTCACCAGTAACCAGCATATTGCCAGAGTCGCAATCCATGCGATACCGGCGGCTATGTTGAAACGGGTTCCACTGGCCTCGGCGTAGTAGCTCTTGAGGCCGAATTTTCTGATCAGCCAGAAATCAATGAAGATCACGGCTCCCATCGGCATGAGGATCAGACCATACAGCGCCACGAAATCCAACAGCTTCATCGCGATGGCGGGAAAGGCGCCGGCGACCGCGGCGATCAGACCTGTGACCAGCGTAACAGTATATCGTGATACTTTGGGCATAATAGCCTGAAAGGCCAGACCCGCTCGATAGATTGTCGGATTGGCCGTTGTCCATCCGGCGATGATTACGCAGAGGAGTCCCGTCCATCCGGCTACGGCATATGACATCGGACCGGGGAGAACTGCCGGAGGTTGAGTCCATATCCCCTGTTCAATTAGCTGTCGAATTGTCTCGGCATTCAGGATCAGTTCATGTGACTGGTATTTTGCCAACAACCCCGCCTGGGCAAGGGCCGCCAATTCATCCTGTGTCAGATTTACCTGATACAATTGCAGCGAATACATCAAAGCCGCCGCCAGCCAGGCAAGGAAGTGGCCCAGAAACATTCCGGTTCCGGATGCGACTCCATACCATGATTTTCTGGCGAATCGAAGGACGGACAAGTCACTCATTCCAATGTGCATCGCCATATTACAGAACCAGGCGAAGAACATGACATGCCAAAAAGTGAATTTTACGCGACCGGGAAATGCCTCTCCGCCTTTCCAGATGACGGTTTTGGCCAAGGTCCAAACATCCGTAACCGATTCGATCTTTGTATTGGAAGCCGTCACAAATTGTTTTAGCGAAATCAAACCGAAAATAATAAAGACTAAGACCATCCAAGGGCTTGCGATACTACCGATTTTGGCCACGGTTTTGTATCCATAAGCGGCGACGATGGCGATCATTCCCCCCACGATCAAAACGGCGATAACCCAGCCAATACTTTTCGGATAGAGTTCGTTGAGCCCGGGCATTTGAAAATTGAACCACACGCCCAGCGCTGTTGCCGAGACGGTGACCATGGCCCCGGCCAGAAAGCAGAACATTACGCCGTTGGCGAGATTGTAGAGGGTTACCAGATTACGGCCGCAGATTTTTTCGAGCTGGCAGTACAGGGTCAGGCGCGCCCGCGTGGCGATCGGCGCACACATAAACATCCAGCTCAAGACCGCCAGAGCATTACCGGCAAGCAGGCCGACGACAACATCGAAAGCACTGACTCCGGCGGCCACAAAGAGCGGGCCGATCATCAGTTCGGTTCCGGCCGTGTGTTCGCCGGCATACATGCCGACGAAATCCTTGAATCCCAGCAGCGATCTGGCCGGGACCGGTTCCCGCTCGAATTCGCTGCCGATCGCCTCCTGTTGCGATTTCTGTTCGTCGCTCATCAGGTCAATCCTTTCCTGTTAAGCCATTGGAATCGTTATCGTTTACACAAGACATTCTTTTCATATTTGGTGACTTCATCCAGCCAGGCCATCCCAAACGGAACGTCATTGGTCGTGCAGTAATAATCCCACACCGCGCCGAAGGGCATGGTTTTGAGCTCTTCCAGAATCGCCAGCCGTCGGGTCAGATTCCCTTCGGCCTCGGCCTGCTTCATTTCCCTGATGGGTTCCAGCAGGGCCAGCAGCAGGGCCTTGATCATACAGCGGGTACCGATTACCCATGCGGCGATGCGGTTGATGCTGGCGTCGAAGAAGTCCAGGCCGATATGCACGCGACTCATATAGCCGCCGCGAACGATTTCCTGCGCGATGGACTTGAGTTCATCGGAGAGGATCACGACATGGTCGCTATCCCAGCGGACGGGGCGGGAGACATGCAGGAGGATCTCCGGGACGAAGTTCAGTACGGAGGATATCTTGTCGCTCATCTCCTCGGTGGGGTGATAGTGTCCGGCGTCAAGACACAGCAGAATGCCTTTCGATACGGCGTAGCCGAGGTAGAATTCGTGCGAGCCGACGGTAAAACTTTCCTGGCCGATGCCGAAGAGCTTGCCTTCGACGGCGTCCAGATTGTATTTTTTGTCGATCTTCGATGAAAGGATTTCATCCAGCGACCGCTTGAGATTTTCGCGCGGTGTCCTGCGATCGACGGGGATATCCTTGTATCCGTCCGGAATCCAGACGTTGGTCACGGTCGGCGTACCGAGGGCCTTGCCCATCGCGGCGCCGATTTTGCGGCAGGCGATGCCGTGTTCGACCCAGAACTTCCGGATGCCTTCATCCCGGCTGGACAAGGTGAAACCGGAAGAGGCCTTCGGGTGCGAGAATAACGTGGGATTAAAATCCAAACCCAGCCCGCGTTCTTTTGCCCAGTCGATCCATCGAGCGAAATGTTCGGGGGCGATTTCGTTTCGATCGACTTTTTTTCCGTTGAACTCGGCGTAGATCGCGTGAAGATTGAAGCGGTGTTTTCCGGGAATCAGCTTGAGGGCCGTGTCGGCATCGGCACGCAATTCATCGGCGGTTCGCGCCTTGCCGGGATAATTGCCTGTGACGGCAAGTCCGCCATCGAGCTGGCCGGCATGTTCGAAGCCGCCGACGTCGTCGCCTTGCCAGCAGTGCAGAGAAATCGGAATGCTTTTCAATGCCGCAAGGGCTTTGTCCGTATCGACGCCGATCCCGGCGTAGTATTCTTTCGCAAGATTGTACGCTGTATCGATATTGGTATTCTTTGCCATCGTTATCCTTTGCATATTCAAATGTCAATCACGTTGAATCTTTTTGAAATTGGCCAGGAGAGCTTGTTCGGCCTTTTTGTTCCAGAGTCCATTATCGAGGCAGGCGGCCACGTCGGGCAAAACCTCGGATAATTTTTCCAACGGCGTCAGCGGGAGGGTTTCGCAGGGCGGATAGACGAGGATCTTGCCGGGGATCAGCGCTTTTTCCACCGCGCGGATGCCATCGACGGCCCCGGCCATTCCGGTAATTGCCGCTACGGATAGATCGGTATCCAATTGTCCGGATTCAACCTTTTTCAAAACGACCTTCATGTCCTCGAGAACAGAGCCGCTGGTCCCGACAAAATACAGTTGCTTGGCGATGTAGGTATCCAGATCGATCGCTCCCGATACCGATGCGGGGATACCCGCGAAGATATTGATGATGGCGTGTTGGGCCGAATCGGCGATGGCCAGATCGACCAGCTTCGGTACCGGCGCCATCAAGGCGGTGTAGTTGAAGGCGACATTCGGTTTTCCCCGGCTGGGATTATAATGGTGATAGCCGACCTTTCGCTGGCGCGCCATCGGCTCGGCGATGCGATTCAGCAATCCGATCCGGTGGTCGTCCAGGTCAGCGGCAAAGACTTCTACATCCGGTACGCCCTGACAGATGTCGCGGATGACGTGCATTGCACCCATGGGGCCCGCGGCGCCGATGACGTGGATCTTGTCGGCCCGGCGGATCTCGGCGGTGGGAGGGATGTGCGCGACGGCATCCGAGGGATCGTCGCCGACGGTGCCGACCATACGGATATTGCCGTAGTGGAACCGGCCGACCGTCGCGGTGACGGGTTTTCCGAAGGTCTTGCCATTCTGCACAAAGACGATCAGGCCGTTGGCGGCGAGTTTGTGGAACAGGGTCTCGGCCGTGGCCCTATCGGCGCCATAGTAGATGATGTCGTCAAAACTTGCATCGGGTAAATCGGCTACGGCTCCTGCGCGAGTCATGCGAATATGATCGATGGGCTGCAAATCGGTTTTGGATATCCATGTGATCTGTTGGGGCTTGCCGAACCGGCCGAGAAACGCCGTGAAGATTTTCTCGTCGATTGGATTGTCGGCGACAACAAGCAGTTTGCCGCCGGTCTTGAGCGAATGCCTTTCATGGACTGCGTATGCCTCTTCGACGCAGGCCCACGGCTCGACGAGGGCCACCGCCGATGCGCTGAGGTGTTCGGAAGCCGGAAGCAGAAAGATCTCCTTTTCGGGCGAGGTGATAATCCGCTGATCCATCAGGACATACTGTTGCAGGCCGCCCTCGAAGTTGTAGCCGAAGGATGCGTTGGAGTTGGTGGTCGGCAGCCAGCGGTAGTCGGTCTCGACCAGATACCGGGCGCCGAGTCGGACACCGCGAACTTTCTCTCCGATGGCGACGATCCGCACAGTGGTCTCATGGCCGGGTACCGTCGGCATGTCATCGGGAACGTAACTGGGGATTTCTTTCAAAATCGCCGGATCGATTCCGCTGCCGATGCGTTCCTTGCGGGCGTGCTTGGAGAATTGTTTGAGAAGCTTGAGATCCGAAAAGCACAAACCCACCGCCTCCACCTGTCCAAGGATCTGATACGGCCCCGGTCGATGGACGGGCTTGGTTGTGTTGAGCCGTAGTTCATCCGGGCCGGTCAGTTGGACCGCCCATTGCGTGGTTGGGATCGAATACAATGTCATAGCTTCCCTGCCTGTTCGATCTGTTGGAGGATTTTCTCCGGTTTGGATTGCATAAGGCCGTCGCCGAGTCGAATCTCTACGGAAGGGGAAAGAAGTTTTCCGGCTTCTTCAAAGAATCGGTTCTTCTCGGTAATGCTGCCGAATTGTTTTCCCGCCCAGGTGCTGCAATACCCCTTCTTACCCAACCGCTGTAATACGCTGTGGGCATAAACGATATGTGCGCCCTTGAGGAAAACCGGAACATAAGGCGAGAGTTCCGCGGTTTCGAACTGATCGACGAACCGCTGGCCGGGGCTGTTCATCTCGGTACCGACTACGATGGGGAGTTCCAGTTCGCAGGCGATGGCGATGACTTCCTGCAGATTCCTGAGCAGGTCGTCAATCTTACCCGGCGTAAAGTTTCGATCGGGGATGATATTGATCGCCGCGACTCCGGTGCTCATGCCGATCCGGACCAGGCGGCGGATTTCTTTTTCGCCGTCGCTTTGGCCGTTCAGCCAGGTCATCGTCGGGATTCCGCCGGCGGCCAGAACGAACTGATTGGTTTCGTCCATTTTTGGAAACGCGCCCGCATCCGGCTGGACATAACCGACGCCGCCGCGTTTCATCGTCTTATTGCGGATGGTGTTGAGCAGATCCCTGCCTTCGGGAAGGCCGAGCTTGACGGCGTCGGCGCCGAGTTTGTCGGACCAGAAGGCGGCGAGTTGTTGATCGTTGTGGAAATGTGCTGCGGCCTTGCGGGCATAAGCGAGGCAGATGTGCCGTTCGGTGGCATTACCGGCCGGTGTCAGGGGCAAGACGTTCTTATCGTAATTCAATTCGATGGGTTTCAGATATCCATTTACGCGAGAGGTCAGTTCACGGTTTCTCTGCTGAGCTGTGTCCTGCAATCGTTTTTGGAAAGCCAGATTTTTCCCCGTCAGCTTGCCTGAAAAAAATCCAACGCCCATGTGATAGGAAATTCCCGGTTCGCCGGGACTATTGATGACCTTGTCGGCGAACTCGGGCACAAAGACGCGGGTCTCCATTCCGCCACATCCTTTGAGGTCGAGCATCCCCGCCGCTTCGATGAACTCGTCGATTCCATCGAAGACATCGAAGTCCACGATGCCGGCAAGGGCCAGGCCTTCTTGTTTGGCCTTCCAGGCGAAATGGCTCGGCGAGTAGCCGTAGCTGTTGTACGAAAAGAAGGTGTGCGCGTGCAGGTTGATCCGATTGCCCACGGGGGGCAGGGCGATGTTGCCCGCGCGGATACTGTCGGCAAGCCGTGTCAGGGCGTCGCGTCGTTTTGTTTTATTGAAGTCATCCAGTTGTATTGTGTCTTGATCCGGCATTTAAACGGCTCCACAATGGTTGATCCCATTCAAGCAGCCACAAATCATACTCGTTCCGCCTGGCGTATGCAATCATTGAGATCAGGTTTGGCGCCGGATGAACGACAAATAAACACAATCGAACGTGGAAGAAAAGTAGTGAGGGGATAAACACAATCGGTCCCGAATCGTCGTGGCTTACAGGATTCGGGACCGACTGTAGATTTGCGTTTTGCGGTGGTCTTGATTATTTCCTCTTTGCCGGTTTCTTTTTGGCGACTTTCTTTTTTGCGGTCGCTTTCTTTTTGACTTTCTTGACGGCCGGCCTGCATCCACACGTCCTGCACATCTTTGCGTTCCTTTCGAAATCTTGTTATCTTTTCCTTATGCCCCGACGCCGGGACATTGTTTCCGATACTAAAGCATACTCTATATCGGTCGATTGTATATGATTGGATTCACTGGAATCGAGATAATTTTTCACTTGAGCACCTTGGCGGTAAATTCATACTGTCCCGATGCCACATCGAGAACGGCCTGTCGCTGAGACATTCCCAACACCCGAACACCGATCGCCGAGCCAATGATTTTCCCGGATTCAGCGATGGTCTTTGGCTCAGCGGTTGGGATATATACAGTTGCCGATGTATTGGTCGGGATGGAAAGATTCAGGATGAAACGATCCTTCTCGATCTTCCAGTCTGATACGATTCGACCTCGGATAGTATCCGTCCTGGCTTTGACCCATTTGAGGTCTCCGACCGGTCGGGGTTGAATCATGAAGCGGGCGAAGCCGGGGTAGTCCGGATCGACCTGGATTCCGGCAAGGTATTTGTAGAACCATGCGGAGATATCTCCGAACATGATGTGATTGAGCGAGGAACCGCCCGGCCAGTCTTCCCACAGGGTGGTCGCGCCTTTTTCGATCCAGTAGCCGTAGCCGGGCGCGGTCGTTTGAGTTGCCATGCGATAGGCCACGTCGATCCGGCCATTATCGGCAAGGGCGTTGAAAATATACTTGGCCCCGAGGATGCCGGTATCGATGTGATAATCCTGCGATTCGATATTTCTGACCAATGCATCGACGACCTTATCCATCTCGGCCGGTTCCGCCAATCCCTGGAATAAGGCGCAGCTTAATGCCGTCTGGCTGCCGTTTGCGTAGATCCCTTCGCCTTTGTAGAACGTTTTGTTAAAGGCATCCTTAATCGCCTGGGCCTGGTTAAAATACTTTGCGGCATCGTCTTTCTTGCCGAGCATCTGTGCGGTGTTGGCGACGATCAGGGTATCGATATAATAATAACCCGTCGAGGTCACCGCTTCCGGCGTGGTCGTCTTGGCGGGAACCCAGTCGCCCAATCCGATCGATACGATGGAATCCCTGGCTTTGCTCGTCAGATAATCTACATACCGCTTGTGGTTTTCATAATGGGTTTCGAGAATTCGCGTGTCGCCCTGATACTGATACAGATACCACGGGATCAGCAGATAGGCGCTATCCCAGGCCGGGCCGTTGCCCCACGCATAACCCCAGCCGCTGGTCGGCACAATTCCCGGCAGTTCGCCCGTGTCGCGCTGTTCATCCTTGAAGTCCATCATCCACTTTGTATAGGATGCCGCATTCTGCCAGTTGAACATCGCCTGCTCGGCGGCCAGGTGGGCATCGCCGGTCCAGCCGTTCTTTTCCCGCTGGGGGCAATCCGTCGGATAGCCGTGAAAGTTTCCCCGATATGACCAGTTTGTCAGGATTTGAATCTTGTTGAACAAGTCCTTGGAACAAGTGAATTCGCCCGCCGGCTCGAAGGCCGTATGGACGACGCACCCGGTCAGGTTGTTTACCTGCGGTTTACCGGGGAATCCGGATATTTCAACGTATCGGAATCCATGATAGACAAATCGCGGCTGCCAGACTTCGGTGCCCTCGCCCTTGAGAATATACACATCCGTCTGGAAAGGCGCTCCCTTGCGGAACATGTCGATTTCCTTGCGCTGGATGTTGCCCTTTTCATCGAGCCGTTCGCTATAGCGCAGACTGACACGCGTCCCTTTGGCGCCGGATACGTTCAGGCGCGCAAAGCCCGCGATATTTTGACCGAGATCGTACACGAACACGCCCGGGGACGGTTCGGCGACGGCGATCGGCTTGATCGTCTGCGTGATTCGGATCGGCGGCATCATCATCGCCCGGGGGATTCCTTTGGGGCCGGCGACGATTTCCGGATTCGCCCATTGGGTATCATCAAATTCGGCTCGATCCCAGCCGGGCGTCTCCAGGCGTGCGTCATAGATCTCGCCCTGACGGATTCCATCCAGCAGGACAGGGCCGGTGTTGGCCCGCCAAGTCTCATCGGTTGCGACGATTTCCTCGATGCCGTCCGTGTACACCAATCGAAGCAGCATCCGCAGACAGGGTTTATCCCTCCAGGGTGACTTCTCGAAATTCCACTCGCACGGCGTATGCGAATTGTACCAGCCGTTGCCGAGCATGACTCCCACGGCATTCTTGCCTTGCAGGACTTGCCCGGTGACATCATGGGTCACATAGAAAAAAACCTTGTCGTATCGAGTGAAGGCCGGGTCGAGCAGTCGGTCTCCGACCTTTATGCCATTGAGATGCAGATCATGATATCCCAGCCCGCAAATGTAGATTTTCGCGGATTGTACCGGTTTGGCCGCGATAAAGGTCTTACGAAACACCGGCGAAGGGGCCGCCTGTTGCCAGGTTCCCAAGGCCTGATCGTCCGAGCCGGGCGTACGCGGTTTGGTGTAACTGAGCCACTTTCCCTTCCATTGCGTCGGTTCGAGAATGCCCATGGACCATTTGGCCGTAGTACTCCATCCGCTGGGCCGATCAAAACTATCCCATATCCGAACCTTCCAAAAACAATCCTGGCAGGACGCCAGCGGTTTTCCGGAATAGGGGATATGGGCCGTCAGATTGGACACGGTCTTTCCGCTATCCCATAGATCTACATTTTCCCTATCGAGAAGATCGGGATTGGTTGCCACCAGAATTTGAAATGCCGTTTGCCGTTGTGCCCGGAGATTGGAGGAAAGGATCCATGTCAGCCGAGGTACGGGGGTATCGATTCCTTCCGGGTTGAACAGGGATTCGCATTGAAGGTTGGCTATCTCGATCCTCGACGCGCCCTTCGCGGACAGGGAAATCGTTTTGTCCGCCCACCCGGTTTTCTCGTCCGTGCAACCCGCGCTCAAAATCAAGATCGTTGAAAACCAACCGGCCAATCGTAGAGTTCGCATGGGAAATCCTTTCCATATTCCATCGGGATCGGATTATAAACTGCCGACTCCGCGGTAACAAGCGCATTTCGTTGCGGGGCATGATCGGCCGGATTCGTTCCGCGGGGTCGTCGGGGGAACGGGATCGTTGCATTCGCGATGTATTTCCTTTTCCTCGGCGGAAAATTGGCTGGATCATTCGGGTTCATACGCTATACTATTCCCGAATCCGGTTCAGGTACGGCGGACCGAATCGATCGGGCATCGATTGGAAAATCGAAAGGACACCTATGCGACGATGGTGGATATGTATCTTAGTATTGTGGAGTATTTCGATGGCATTGGGTCAAACCGCTGATCCGGAGAAGGCCTTCAAGTTGTTTCTGGCCGATCACGTTGGTATCATCGAACCGCTGTCCAAGGAGTACTATCTGGCGTCCTGGGAGGCCGCGCTGTCCGGCAAGACCGAAGATTTCCAGAAGACCGCCGATTTGGATCTCAAGATTCGCACGATCTACAGCAACCGCAAGGAATTCGCCGCCGTCAAGGCCTGGAAACAGAGCGGGATGATCAAGGATCCCCTCCTGGTTCGTCAGTTGGACGTCCTGTATTTAAGTTATCTGCCTAACCAGATCGATCCTGACGTTCTCAAGAAGATTGTCCAGCAGGGCGCCAAGGTCGAGGAAACATTCAACACCTTCCGGGGAACCTATCAAGGGAAACAGGTAACCGGCAATGAGATCAAGGATCTGCTCAAGGAGTTGACCGACAGCGATCTTCGCCGCCAGGCATGGGAGGCCTCGCAGCAGGTGGGCGCCGCCGTTTCTCGGGATGTTCTAACCCTCGTTAAACTCCGTAACGAGTCCGCCAGGCAACTTGGCTTTGATAACTTTCACACGATGTCGCTGGAAGCGACCGAACAAACCGTCGGCCAGATCGACGCGATATTCGCCGAGTTGAAAACTCTGACGGATAAATCCTTTGCGGAGGTGAAAGCCGAGATCGACAAGGAGTTGGCTTTGCGTTACAAGATTTCACCGGATCAGATACGTCCCTGGCATTATCACGATCCGTTCTTTCAGGAAGTACCGACGATTTTGAAGGTAGATTTCGATTCCTACTATAAGGGCAAGGACCTTGCTTTGCTCGGCGCCAAATTTTATGCGGGTATCGGTCTTCCCGTGGAGAAAATTCTCGAACGCAGCGATCTTTATGAAAGACCCGGCAAGAATCCTCACGCCTTCTGTACCGATATTGATCGGCTCGGGGATGTTCGCGTTGTTCTGAATCTGACGGACAATGAGCGATGGATGGATACCACGCTGCACGAACTGGGCCACGGTGTGTACTCCCTGTATAACTCGCGTCAAGTCCCCTTTCTTCTTCGAAACCAGGCCCACAGTTTTACGACTGAGGCGATCGCTATGCTCTTTGGCCGCCTTAGCGTTCATCCTGACTGGATGAAGGCCATGCTTTCATTGACCGATGAACAGGCAAAGCAGGTTGCCCGCGATTCGAGCAAGATGCTCCGCTTCAAACAACTGGTCTTTGCCCGCTGGGCCATGGTGATGTACGAATTTGAAAAACAGCTCTATGCCGATCCCGATCAGGATCTCAATGCCCTGTGGTGGCAGATCAAGCGGAAGTACCAGTTCCAAAACAAACCCGACAATCGAAACCAGCCCGATTGGGCTGCAAAAATCCACATCGTAACCGTGCCGTGTTATTATCATAATTACCTTCTGGGTGAACTTTTGGCCTCGCAGCTCTACCATAAACTGGCAACCGACCGGATTCCCGGCGATCTCGTCGGCCAACCGAAGGCGGGTCAGTTCCTTCGCGCGAATATCTTCGAGCCCGGCATGATCTATCCCTGGAACGAAATGATTCGTCGGGCCACAGGCGAAGAGTTGACTGCGAAATATTTTGCCGAGCAATTCGTCAATTAACCAACGTTAGCCCTGAGAATGGAGTCTTTCCATGTCGAATGAAACCAAGCCCTCGAATGTTCCGATGGTCGAAATCAGCGTCAAGGCCATCCTGTTGGGAGTCGTTCTGTCGGTGGTTCTTGGCGCGGCCAATGCCTATCTGGGTTTGTACGCTTCGATGACCGTATCGGCCTGCATACCCGCGGCGGTCGTATCCATGGGCGTATTGAAATTGCTGCGGGGCGGGACGATTCTGGAAAACAATATGGTCATGACGGCCGCCTCGGCCGGCGAAGCCGTTGCCGCCGGTGCCATCTTTACCATACCGGGCCTGGTCATCCTTGGCGTATGGAGCGGTTTCGATTACTGGACGGTTACGTTGATCGTTGCGCTGGGGGGAATTCTCGGCGTGTTATTTTCCATTCCTCTTCGCCGTGCCCTGATCGTCGAAGGCAAGCTGCAGTTTCCGGAGGGAATCGCCACGGCCGAAGTCCTCCGCAGCGGAAGCGAGGGCGGCCGGAATCTGGGAATTATCATTGTCTCAGCGCTCGTCGGCGGCCTGTTCAAGATCGCCTCCGAATTCATCGGATTGTGGCGATCCGCCATCATGATCGGCGGCAAATTGGGACGTTCCGTTTTTGGATTCGGGGCTGAAATGAGTCCCTGCCTTGTGTCGGTGGGATATATCATCGGGCTCAATGTAGCGATCCTGGTCTTTGTCGGAGGCGTGGCCAACTGGCTGGTCGCGATTCCGATTTGCGGATTCTTCATGGATCGACCGGATTCCGTAACAAACCTGGAGTGGGCATCGATTATCTGGAAAGATCAAACCCGCTATATCGGCGTAGGCGCCATGTTGATCGGAGGCATCTGGACCCTCTTTAAGCTTCGCAAGTCCCTCTATCGCGGCGTTGTGAGCGGACTGGATGCGTATCGTCTCAAAGCCAATGGAGGCGCCGAGGCCCCCCGTACCGAGCGCGATATGCCCATGCCGTGGATCATTGCCCTGATCGTGGCTTCGGTGGTTCCGTTGTTTCTGTTGTTCCAGAGTTTTGTCGGAAGTCTGCATGTCTCGCTGACCATGGCGATTGTCATGGTTATCACCGGCTTTCTGTTTTCGGCCGTGGCGGGATATCTGGCCGGCCTGGTCGGTTCCAGCAACAACCCCATTTCCGGCGTAACCATCACGACGGTTATGATCTCGGCGCTGATCCTGCTTTTGCTGTTGGGTGCTAAGTCGGACAAAGGTCCGGCCGCGGCGATCCTCATCGGCTCGGTTATCTGCTGTGCCGCCGCGATTTCCGGAGACAATCTGCAGGATCTCAAGTGCGGATATATTCTTGGCGCGACGCCCTGGAAACAACAAGTCCTCCTGATGGTCGGCGTGATCGCAGGCGCCGTCGTCGTGGCTCCGATCATGACGCTTCTGCAGAAAGCGTATGGATTTACAGGCATGGCGGGCGCGGGTCCCAAAGCCCTTCCGGCGTTACAGGCCAACCTGATGGCTTCGGTTTCCAAAGGCGTCTTTCAGGGCGGTCTTCCGTGGCTCTTTGTCGGGATCGGCGTCGCTGTCGCGGTTGTCATTATTATTACGGATCTGTGGCTGGAACGCCACAAGATCGCCTTCCGTATGCCCGTGTTGGCTGTGGCGATCGGTATCTATCTTAAGCTGGAATTATCGACCTCGATCTTTATCGGCGGTTTGATCCACTACGCGGTGACCCGTTACCTGAAATCCAAAGGCCTCGATGAGGCCGCCCGAGAGCGATCGATGCGGTCGGGAGTGATGATGGCCTCCGGTCTGATTACCGGCGAATCCCTGATGGGTATCATCATCGCAATTCCGATTGTATTGGGTAAACAATATGGGTGGAATATCCCGCTGATCCAGGACGGTTGGCGCGGGGATAAAATCCTGGGTATCGTCATGCTTGCTCTTTTGGCCGTCTGGCTCTATCGCGTCGCCACCCGATCGGTCGATCAGGAGAAATAGCGTACTTCATCCGGAGAATCGACTTCCGGTCGCGGAAACCGGTTCCGCGGCGATTATGCAGACTCCGGTTATCGGCTGGAACTAATCCCGATCCCGAGCTGCGGAAGAATTTGTCCGGCTTCATTGGCGGCGTAATTGAAGATCGTAAATCCGCCTGTTTTCAGCTTGCGGGTGATGTTGATCTGTTCGATCAGCCGGACGATATCGGTTGGATTGTTCCATGTGCTCAGGCCGATCCCCGGATAGCAGGGGACCTTTTCAGCCCATTCGATTTGCGAACGGACGAACCGTTCAAACTGGCTATTGGATGCCGTATAATCCATGGGGCAGACGAAATCCAGATATCCTTTCCGGCACCAGAGCCGCCAATCCTGTCCCATGGCGATGCTGTCGGTCGGCCAGTTGCGGAATACCGCGGCCGAGATTTTCAAACCCGGTCGTATCGTTCGGGCCTGTTCGCTGACGGCTCGCACCACCTCCGTGATCTGATCCTGCCGAAACCGGTTCCATCTCGCTGCCATATCCGGATCGTCGCGGACGACCCTGGGCCAAACCGTCATCGCCTGCCCGACAATTTTTTCGAACCGCTTTCGACAACCCTCGCAGAAACAATGTTCCTGTCCCGGATATCGAATGTAGTCAAAATGAATCCCATCGACGGGGTACTTGCGCGCCACTTCCACCATCGAATCCAGTTCCAGTTTCCGGTTGGCCGGATTGGACGGGCACAGCCATTCGATATTGTCTTTGCCATCGTAGCCGACCTGCGTGCGTCCCGCCGCTTTCATCTGTTCCATGAACGACCGTTCCGTCGGCCATCCCATATTAAAATTCACTTTCCACACATGGCATTGAATTCTGTACTTTCGACAGGCCGCCACGCATTGTTCCATGGCATCGCCGCGGCTCTGTACCATCTTC
Organism: uncultured Pirellulales bacterium; assembly: GCA_964386005.1. GTDB lineage: Bacteria > Planctomycetota > Phycisphaerae > Sedimentisphaerales > Anaerohalosphaeraceae > FEN-1350. Next base: position 35,451 of record CAYLSB010000017.1, read on the forward strand.
GATACCGGCAGAACGTCGCTGGGATAAAAGGCAACGCCGCCCCACAGCATGTTCGGAATGACGGCGGTGAATCCGTTCTCCGCCAGTTTTCCGACAGCGGCGTCCCAGTCCATTCCTTCGACGCCATAGGCGCTGTGGCACCAGAACGCCCGAAACTCATCCGCTTGCGGTTTCTGGGACAGGCAATAGGCCTGAATCAGCGATTTGCGGGCCTGTTCCGCGCTGGTTATTGCAGCTACATACAAACTTCCATCCAGAGAAGATTTGGCTTTGTCATACTGACTCCGTGCCAGGCCGACCGCATCGGCACATTCCTTTCGCTGAGGATTGGCCGAAAGAATCGATGAGGCCGCCTGATCGAATGAACTGAACGATCCGATGACACCGGCCTGAGAAATAGCATTTTCAGCCGACAATCTCCACAAATCCGGCCTCATATCCCCCAGCAACGACAGCAGCAAAATACGCTTGTTGTCCGCGTCATCGGCGAGCACAACATGCGAAATATAGAATCCCTTTTCCGACCCTACAATCGCCGGCTTTTGCGTATTCGTCCCCTCGCGGTTGTACCACCATGCCGCCACACGGCACTTTCCGGCCAGGGGCACCGCCGTATAGAGGTTCCATGATGCCTGACGTGTTTCCTTCGGCATTCCGAGAATGGATGCCTCGGCCGGCCGGATCGACGCGAAATCTCCGGGTGCGGTTTGCCGGACGAATTGGCCGAGAACCAACCCCAGCCGATCAGCCAACGGTTTGGCCAGGCTGAAACAAGCAACCATTTTACCGCCGTTGTCGAGGTATCGGACTAATTCCGTTACAATCTTTTCCGACGGATTCGGATTATACGGCAGGATGACTACGGGAATCGGCCGCAGTCGATCGGCCGTTACATCCATGTCGCTGACCACCACATACGCCAGCCCGAGGTCATCAAGGAATTTGGCGATAATCTCGCTGAATTGCCCGACCGACCGCATCTCGCCCGAATCCCTGGCCGCGCCCGAATCGCCGCGTATGATTGCGATTCGCGCCGATCCGCCAAAGGGTTCCGGCTCGGTGATATACATGGTCGTATCGGCGTCCTGTCCCCTCCATGCGGCGATACGGATTTGATCGACCTTGCCCCAACCCGACGGAGCCCCCTCAATGTCGGCCGTGCTTTTCAGCAATCGGATCTTCTGCCAGCCCTCGGTCCCGTCCGCTTCAAAACCGATTCGGTACCATCCTTGCCCGCTTCGCAGATACGCCGTGTGATAGGAGATCGGTCGCGGATCCGTACAACGGTAGTAAAACTCCACGCCCGAACACATTGTCAGGTCCAAAGAAATCTTTCGATCCCAATAGGCGCGATCGATTGTCGTGCCTTTGAAATTACATACCATTTTCACGGCTGTTCGACCGTCAATGCGTTCCGATGCCGCCGGAAGACCTCCCTGGAGGGGTTTCCAATCCATTCCGGCCGCCGGGCGAACCAGTTGGGCGATATTCTGCTGTTCAAGCTGCTCCATCCGTTTTCGTTTTTGAAGGAAGGAATCGTAGCGTTGCTGTTCCTCTTCATTCCAGATATTGGCTTCTGTATAATCCCCGCAAAACGGAACCGCCAGATCGATCCAGCAGGCCAGCAGGGCGTTTTCCCGGTCGGAAAGGCGAACGTCGTAATGCCCCTTGTCCAAGAGTGCGATCAATTCACTTTTCGCGGCGCCCGCTGAATAGGGAGGCAACATCTCCGGCTCAGACATCGTGTTGACCCAATTGACGAGCCGTCCGCGATCATTTCCTCGATAGATTATCGCTCCCTCTCCCGGCATGGTCGTTGCTTCCGTCATTGTAAGGTATGCCTGCGTCCATTTTCGGCGGCCGGTCGGATCTTCGACATCCGTTCCCATCAAATTATATATCGTAGTTGTCTTGCCATCGTGACAACGCGTACAGTGGCGATCCAGGATGGGCTGTATCTGGCGGCGGAAACTGAATGTTTGTTCGGAGCTGAAGGAGGGTTCAAGCTCCGCAGGTCCAGCCCGCATGGCCAACGTAGGTTTTCCCCCCATTGCTCCTGCGGAGTTTTTGTGTTCATGGCATCCGATGCAGGAGAAGGATTCACCCGGCTGGAGTGTGGACCAGCTTCGCATTGTCTGAACCACATGCTGCCGATGATCAAGGGCCTGGAAATAGACCGGGGTCTGCGCCGGCACACGGAAATAGGCCGATCCATCCTCATAGACTTTGGTCGTGCCCAATACGCGCTTGACGTCCCAGCTTCCGTTGCCTACGGCCACGGGTGAACTGGCGAGTGCGTCTCCTCCCGGGCCGGAATTGGTGGTATGGCCGATCCCCGCGCAGCGGAATTCCATGGCAACCACACGTAGAGATTTGATGGTTCCTCGGGCAACATCTTTCAAACCCGGACCGGCATAAATGTCTTGCATATAATAGGTCCCTGTCGTCTGGCCGTAATCGACCGAAGACGGTCGCCGATGGGGTCGTGTACGAGGCAGCAATGGAATCGGTTGATTGCTGGAAGTCTGTGGATCGGAAGCCAGCATCTCCCGATTTCCATCGATGTCAAACCAGTAGATCTTAAAATTGCGCTGGTCCGGATACTTTCCATCGGGGGGGTAGTCCCCGGCCGGATAAAATGCCGCAAGGTATTCCGTCTCGCTCAGGGGATACGGATACTGAAACAGGTTCCCATCCTGGCCGTAGGCGTCCACACGAACGGCCTCGGTTTCCCGGATCGGTGCGATCAATTGAACTCCCGTTGCCTCCTGTCGGCCCCGCGCCGCATCGAGGAGAATGAGTTTTCCGGCCTGGGTTGTGTGATGTCCCGATGCGATCGCGAGGATCTTTTGGGTTCCCGAAATCCCCCGTGCGTGAAGGATCGAGGTCGGAAACCAAGAATTGTTTCCGTAGAATTCCGTTTGTCCGGTTCCATCGGGGAACATTTGAAAAAGCGATTGAATGAAAATCTGTCCCCGGTCGTTGTATTCCCATCGAGTATAGATGACCCGGCCGTCTTCGAGGACGGTCGGGTAGTTGTCATGGACCTGATCGAACGTCAAACGCCGCATAAACCGACCATCCGCATCGCAGGTATAAAGGTTACTGACTTCGGTCCACCAGCAGTCCACGGTTTGAACGCAGCGAGTCGAGTTGAATACAATGTCCCCGTTCGGCAGATAGGCCGGTTCGTAATCGGCAAATCCAAGTCCCGATGTGAGGGATTTGATCGTACCCGAATTCATCTGAAATTCATACAGGTGGTAATCATCTTGACGGTCCGATTTTTTCCACGAGAACAGGATTCGGTCGCCTTCCCAGGATACATCCGGGTCACGAATCACGCCGTCTTCGTCACGGACCAGCGTACGGATCGTCGGTTCGGTCGCCCGCAGATCCATCAGGCACAGCGACGCGCCGCCGACGAAATGCCGCTCATGCTGGGCGTCCGAGAGACCTTCCGTATAGGCGTAATGGGATCCACCGAGATTGTAATGCCGTGTAAAGATCACCTGCGGACAGATCGTTGCGATCCGTTCGAGACGCGATGTGCGAAGCCGGCGGCAGCAATCCAGGTATAGCTGCATCCATGCCGGATCGCCGCCGGGCGTAACCGGATGGCAAAGCGACGCAAACCGTTCATGAAATACGGATTCATTGGTTCCGATTTTCTCCAGTACCCGTTCGATCATCCCCCGTTCGATGCCGCTGTCGGCCGCTCCCGACAGCCACTCGATGATCCGTCCGGATGAATCCCGGCATAGCCAGTCCCATTCGAGAGGATGTTCCTTTTCAAGACGAGCAAGCGCCTGGAGGGCTCGAGACTCGATCGTTTCGGAATTTCCCCGCCCGACCTCCTGACGCATGGCCGTCAAACGATCCACGCACGCGGAGGAAGAACGGTTCGGTTTTCCCCGCGTCGGATCTCCCGGATCCTGCGGGGCCCAATCCATGCCGCTGATCCCGCCGGCCAGGACCAGAACCGCGCTCCATAGGACAATCATCGCTTACCCCGTAAAAAATAGTAATTTTTCATCTCTGTAGTATCTATAATTATTTCCACCACTTCCACTCCCCCAGCCGCCGCTGGATTGTTTCGACCGCCTCTTCCGATCCGTAATACATCCATCCATTTCCCCGGCCGGGTTCACGAATGATGCAGACGGTTCGCCCCCGCCGCGCGGCGTCCAGAAAATCCGCCAGATCGTATCCCTTCGCCAGAAATAAAATCCGCGATTGGTCCGCGTCCCGCATCCATTCCGTCCAGTTGCCGTGGGAATCATTGTTGGGAAGAATCCCCAGGGTGTCCATCCATGCCTCCAGGAACGGGTATCTTCGCAGATTGTCCGATCCCCCGGCGCCCCCTCCGACGATTCCCGCATATCCCGCCGATTCATCCAATATCCGATACGCCTGACTCCGGTCAAAATCGATATCCGAATAGGTCATCGCTCCCAGGTTCTCCAGAGGTTCCAGAACGGTTGCGCGAAAATCATTCCATGGGATGGGTGTTGTCGCCGCCTTTTCGATTTCAATCAACCGATGGATCAGCGGTTCTTCCGCTCCCGGTTCGATCAGGCAATACCACGGATGATCCGACACGGTCGAATCCGGCAGCGACAACTCGCGACTTTGCATTTCCAGACGTACCGCAAATCGCACGGGCAGTCCCCGGGTCCGTACCTGTTGATTCAAACGCCGGATTGCCCCGATCGTTTCCCGGGTATTGCGTGTTTTAATTCCGATCAGATTCAGTTTTGTCCGCGAGACCGCGTCGAGATTCTGCGGCTCGATCATCGGCATAGCCGGATAGGCCTGAAAGATGTTCATCGTATCCAATGTGGCGTTGTTCGGCGGGGTTTGAATCGTTTTTGTACGTATGGCTCGTCGAGCGTTTCCCGTCAGCATTTCAAGTGCATAGACCGCCAGATAGGTGCTGGCCAGTCGAGACCTCGTTCCCGGCCGATCCCCAAATCCCCCGTCGCTGTTCTGAAGGTTGTTGATCCATTCGATACAACCCTGAAGGTTGACCACTCGCTCCTTCAGGGCCGTTAAGGCCGCTACCGCCTCGCAGGTGTACCATACATTGGCGCGATTGGCCGTGGAAGGATCATCCGGCGAGAATCGAAATCCCCCCTCCGCCGTTTGGCAGGAACGAATCCATTGCACACAGGATCTCTGCTGGGGCACTTCCGCATCCAGCGATACATGAATCAATACGCCGTATGCCGTCGGCAGGATATGCGAGTAATAATGCCCCGCGGGATTCTGACACGATCGGACATAGGCGACCAATTCGTTCTTGTTGCCCACCCGATAGCCCCGCGCCTGGGTCGCTGTCAACGATTGCCATAACGTCACAATGTCGCCGTAGGAAACCTCCGTCGAAGTATTCCGGAAACCCATTCGATCGCGTACCGATCCCCGAGGCAAGAACATGAAAGACATCACCGGCGCCGTCCAGTCCAGCGGATGTTCTATCCGGGGTAGAATCAATCGTTCCAGCAGGGCTCGTTCCATCATCGCCGTGTACGGCATTGTTCCGGTATGGTCTTCTGTGGTTTCGAGGCATCGATTGGGATCCGCCAAGTCCTGTCCCAGTATATTCAGCGTCATCACGGCCGGGAACGTCCACGCCAGCCCGCTGTATCGCTGTCCGGCCGGCCCGAATGCTCCATCGGTTTTTCGGCATGACAACACGTAGCGTATGACCGAATCCGCATCGACGGTTACCGTCTCACTGCGAACGGTCCCGGCGAAAAACGCCACGAAGATCCATCCAAGGCGAATCATTTCGACCATCCTTTTTCCATCCGGACCCTGCGAATTATTTCAGTTGAACCTCAATGGGTTTCGCCGATCCTTTGGAGAATTCGAACGTTCCTTCAACGGTTTTGCCGTCCAGCGTCGCCTTGGCACAATATTGTCCATAAAAGCCCCGAAAAGTCGTCTGTCCATCCGCGTGAGTTTGTGCCGACGTTGTCGTCCACCACGTTGCCTTGATCAACTTTTTCAGCTCTTCGTACACCGGTTTGGGCGTCATGTCTTTTCGGAGAAATCCCGCCGGCGCCGCCTGCCACGCTCCCTGATCGGTGAAATCCCACCATGTAATCGCCTCCACGGCCGGATGCGAAAACAAGACGGTGTAGAACTGGGCCGTATCACGTGCCTGCGTTGCCTCTCCTTCCGGCGTAGTGTTCCATCCCTGGTCCGTCTTGGGTCCGGACACGAGCGTCACCTCGGTGAAGTGCAATGGTTTTTTGAACTTCGAAAAATACTCGCAGGTCCTCCATGTCGTCTCCGCCCCCCAGTATCCGCCGTGCATGTGGGATTGAATCCCGATGATGTCGTACATCGGTTTTCCGGCTTCGTCAACCAGCCTGGAAATGACCTCCTCCTCATACGCCGGATCCGTGCGATAATCGTTGATAATCAACTGTGCCTTCGGATTGGCCTTTCGAGCCGCTGCGAAGGCCTGTCGAATATAGGCCGGCACACCCATTTGACGGATCCCCTCGGTCAGCTTGGGCGATTTCTGTTTGCATTCGGGCCGATCGTAATGCGTCGCCTCGTTGACAACATCCCAGTACAGGATATCGTCTTCGAACCGTTTCACGCATCGTCGGATCCGTTCCATCTGCAGATCCATCGCGCGTTTCGGATCCTCCGGAAGCCAGCGCGGATCAACGTAGTTCCATGCCAACGGATGACCTTTCGTCGTGATCCCGCGTTCGCGGCACCATTGAATGATCCGATCGCTGGAAGCATCGAGATTTGTGTCCGCCGTCGGTTCATAATTCCACCAGTAAAAGGGCAGCGTTGCGAAATTCAGCAGTTCGGAAAAAAAGTTCTCGTAGGCCGCGTTGTCCTCGGCCGTACGGCACGCGAACAACTTGAAAATATTACATCCAAACAAAAACTGATGTCGAACCTGTTCGATGGATATCTCCATCCCTGCGGCGAGCGGTTTCCCTTCCGTATCCGTCAAGTTCAACGTGGCGTTGCCTTTGCGGATCTGTTCAATCCTTGTGTTGGCGCCATCCAGAATCTGTTCTTTCGTCCACGACTGAGCGGATACCATGCCGGCCATCGCCGTTATGACACATGCCCTGACTATGTTCTTCATCGTGATCTCCCATGAAAACAATGTGTGCCGAATTATTGACGCTCATCATAGGCCACGCAGTGCAAAATTCAAAGCCAAAAACGGATGGGAAGGTTTCAGGCGGTTCGGCGAGATTGATTCACGGGGAAAGACCCTCCCGGTTGGTTTCCATGGGAATGCGAGGAATAGCCGGAGGTCATATTTTGTAGTACATAACGGTCCCCCGAACTTCCGATCGAATTTTGCCGTGTTTGAGCAAGCCGTCCAGAAGATCGGCCAGAAGATCGCGATCTCGAAGCAAAGTGTTTGACAGATCATCGAGCGTGCAGGGCCTTCTCCGCAATGTTTCCAGAATGGATTCCATATCCGTTATGAGTTGTCCGGCGGCGGACTGACGATCAAAATCGGCAATGACTTCGGCGGCCTCACCCAGACGGCGGGCCAAATCCTGGAGGCGATTCGGTTCGACACGAACGATATTCGGTTCGGCAGTGGGGCGAACGGCCGTATTCACTTGGATCTTATCGGGTCGAATGCTCTGGATTATTTGCCGGAGTTGATCGAGCCGGGAATTGTCCGTGTTGACCCCTTCCACGAGAAACACCTCCAGCCAGAGTTGACCCTTATATTGGTTTCGGAATTGAACCAGCCCATCCACAAATCGATTGAAATCGAGATCGGGATGGGGACGATTAATACGTTCGAATGTGGCGGCGTCCCCGGCATCCAGAGAGGGCAAGACAACATCGGCCTTGCAGCAGGCCGCACGAACATCGGGATCGGACAGGAGCGTTCCATTCGTGATGACGGCCACGGGAATCGAGGTGATGGTTCGGATTTGATCGATCAGAATGCCGAATTCACTGTGAAGGGTCGGCTCTCCGGATCCGCTGATCGTGATGAAGTCGGCTTTCCCTCCCTGCGCGATCCATTGACGCAATTCCTCTACAACCTGCGTTACCGGAACATAACACTGTCGTTGCAGGATTTGACGACCGTGGATGCCCAATTGGCAATACACACAATTCTGAGTGCAGGTTTTCAGCGGGACGATATCGATCCCAAGACTCATCCCCAGTCGCCGTGACGGGACGGGGCCGAAAAGGTATTTCCATGGAACGGTCATACGATACCTTCAATACTTTCTGTCTGAGGATACCAGAGCATGAATCTGCTTACAGACGCGAATGACATCCTCGATCCACGATAAGGGGATCATGCATGCCGCGTCGCAAAGGGCCGTTTGCGGATCGGGGTGTATCTCCATAAAAATGCCGTTGGCCCCCGCGGCAACGGCGGCCCTGGCCAGGATGGGAGCCAACTGGCGATTTCCTGCGCTGGCCTGTCCGAGCCCTCCGGGTTGCTGAGTGCTGTGGGTGGCATCCATAACCACGGGACATCCCAGTGACTGCATGGCGGAAATCGAGGTCATATCGTTTACGAGGCGATTGTATCCGAAAAAAGTGCCCCGTTCGGTCAAAAGGATTTTCGTATTGCCGGATTCCATGATTTTCTGGACGGCATTTTTCATTTCGGCCGGCGAAACAAACTGGCCCTTTTTGACGTTGACCGCTTTGCCGGTCCTGGCACAGGCCGCCAGGAGATCCGTCTGGCGGCACAGAAAGGCCGGAACCTGCAGACAATCCACCACTTCGCCGATCGCGTCGGCCTGGTTCGGTTCATGGACATCGGTCATGACGGGCAATCCCGTTCGGGAACGGATATCTGACAGAATCCGTAATCCTTCTTTCAGACCGGGTCCGCGAAAGCTGTGGATACTGGTACGATTGGCCTTGTCAAAACTGGCCTTGAAGATGATCCCGATCCCGGTACGCTGACGAATCTCGACGAGCCGATCGGCGATCTCGTGGCACAGAAGTTCGCTTTCGATTACGCAGGGACCGGCCATAACAAACAAATCGGCATCCAGTCCAATGGGAACAGTTCCAAGGGTAAACGACAGAGACATCATTTCCTCAAAATAAGATTATTCCAGTATTCGCATCAATCGCGTTCGGATCCCCGCGGGTTTGGCTCCCGGCGGAACAAGAACTTGAACGGCCATCGGAAGAACTTCGATATGAATCGGAAGACGAGGGCCGGGATCTCCGTCGATCTCCGTGTTAACAATCGGCGAAATGGATTGGATGGTCACCTGTCGGCATTGGCGGTAGATGACATCCGACTGTTTGGAGTGTCGTTTCATAAGGGTCATCGCCGTATGTTTCATCAAATGGGTCTTTCCCTTGCACTTATAGATACACACATCCAGCAATCCATCTCCATACCTGGCATCATGCAAAATTTGCAGTCCGATGGCGTACCGGGAAATATTTCCCACGAAGACCATCCCGTAACCGTCAAATTCATCCTTCCCGTCGATGGCGATGCGAAAGTGCGGAAAGCGGTGCCCCCAGAAGGTTTGCCAGATCGGCCAGAAATAATCCAGGTGGCTGATGTGGCCCTTGCGTTTTTCCGTGACAATCCGCACAACCGTACCATCGAAACCGAATCCGGCGATCGATGTAAAATGTCGCCCATTGGCTTTTCCCACGTCGAGCGGCCTGACACAATCGCCCTCGAATGCCCGGATCAAACTGGAGGTATTGATGTCAAACCCCAGTTCATTGGCCAGAAGATTTTCCGTTCCGCTGGGGATGATCAAGAGGGGTTTATCGCTTCCGATCAGGCCATGAGTCGTTTCCCGGATAGTCCCGTCGCCTCCCGCAGCGGCGACCAGAGCACAATCCCGATCCCTCGATCCGGACGCGGCCAATTCGCAGGCGTGCGAGAGCGATTCGGTGAAGTGGGTACGAACCTCGAAGCCGTGGCGAAGAAGATAATCCTTAAACTGGGCCACCATCAGCTTGTTGCTACTGGAGCCGCTCTTGGGATTGATGATGTATTGAATGTATCCGTCGCCCGGGTGGATCACGTTGGGACCGCCTTCCATCAATGGTAATGTCGATTGTCGCGAGGATTCCGCTTGTCGCGGGAACGTTCCTGTTTGGATTGATGGTCATGTCCTTTGTGTTTTTTATGTTTCGGGAAAAATCGCGGCTTGGGTTTTGAAGGTTCCGGGGTTTTGGCAAAGGAGCTTTTTTTCAATCCCATCTTTTCCATCATCATGCTGGCATACCCTCGGTTAATGTGGTGCTGAGCATCCAGCCCGATGGTTTGCATGGTCTGCGAGACGGTTTCGTTGGAGGGACCCTCCACTTCGACGAATTTTCCCAATCCTTCGACTTCGTCCAGGCAAATTTCGCAGTCGCCCAATCGCCAGCTTTGTCGATGCTTGCGGATCTCGATCATCATTCGATACCCGAGCCCCTCGAGCAGTTTCCGCATGGCATCGGCGTCGCCGACCTCCACTTCGATTTCAGGTCGGATCTTGAATGGGCCTTTGACAATCGGACCTTTGAAGGTGATGACCGTTTGATTCACGTCGCCGCTCTGCTGGCGGATTCGCAACCCGCAACCCAGCATCAGCAATCGCCCATATTCGTCGGTGAAATAGATATCCCGCTGGGAGATAGCGCCCCGTCCCTCCGCGCCGATACGTAGTAAGGCTTGGGCGACACTCTCCAGATCATCCACGATGACCTTGGCCTCAATTTCCATTTTTATCGATTCCCCTGCATGCAATTCTTTGGATCCCTTGGTTTATGGATTGACCGGATTTCGAATCATCGATGATCCGAGCATGATCCGGATAACCCTGCGATTATACCACGATATTGACCAATCTGCCCTTGATGACGATGCATTTTTTCACTGATTTTCCGCCGATGGACTGCCGCACTTTTTCGCTGGCCAGAGCCGCTTTTTCAATGTCCGCCTCCGGCGCATCCGCGGTGATGACAATCCGGTCTCGGACCTTGCCCAGTACCTGAATGGCGATTTCTACGGTTTTGGCCTTCGTCAAAGATGGATCATACACGGGCCACGGTTCAAATGCCAGCGTTTCTTTGTGGCCGAGTCGCTGCCACAGTTCCTCGGCAATATGCGGAGCAAAGGGGGCCAACAGCAGGATCAGCGATTCAACGGCCTCTCGCGGTCGGACTTCCAGCTTGGAGAGGTGGTTCACGAAGATCATCATCTGGCTGATGGCGGTATTGAATCCAAACGTCTCAATATCCTCACCGACTTTCTGGATCGTTTGGTGGAGTAATTGCAAGGTCTGTTCGTCGGCCGGAACGGATTGAACGTTCGTCAAAAGCCCGTCGCTGTTTTCATCCACGATGATTCGCCACAAACGGTTCAGGAAACGGTGAACCCCTTCCAACCCCTGCATACTCCAGGGCTTGGTCGCTTCCAGCGGCCCCATGAACATCTCATACAACCGCATCGAATCGGCCCCATAGTCCGCAATCACTTGATCGGGATTGATCACATTGCCCCGCGACTTACTCATCTTCTGGTTGTCCTCTCCGAGGATCATCCCCTGGTTGATGAGCTTCCGGAAGGGTTCCGGGGAACTGACATGGCCTACGTCATAGAGCAGATGATGCCAGAATCGGGAATACAATAAATGAAGGACGGCATGCTCGGCCCCGCCGATGTACAGGTCCACCGGCATCCAGTATTTTTCCTTCTCCGGCGCAAACGCCCGGGTTTCATTCGTCGGATCGAGATACCGCAGATAATACCAACAGCTCCCGGCCCACTGCGGCATGGTATTGGTTTCTCGCTTGGCTCTTCGACCATCGGGTAAAACCACATTGACCCAATCGACAACCTTGGATAACGGTGGTTCACCGTTTCCCGACGGTTGATAATCAGCCACTTCCGGCAATCCCAACGGGAGGTCTTTTTCCGATAGCGCGATGGTTTTTCCGTCGTCGGTATGGAGGATCGGAAAGGGTTCACCCCAGTATCGCTGACGACTGAACAACCAGTCGCGAAGTTTGTAACAAACTGCCCGTTTGCCCAGATTCTGCCGGGTCAGCCATTCGGTAATTTCCTGCTTGAATTGCGGCGTGGGTAATCCGTTAAAGGGTCCGCTATTCATGGCGATTCCGTCACCGGTGTAGCAGGTTTCGCATCGAATCACGGCCGAGATGAACGATTCATCGCCGGTGTCCTTCGTCGGCTGCACAACCGGGATGATCGGCAACTCGAATTTGGTCGCGAACTCCCAGTCGCGGTTATCGTGAGCCGGAACCGCCATGATCGCCCCGGTTCCATAACTGATCAAGACATAGTCGCTGATCCAGATCGGAATTCGTGCACCATTGACAGGATTGATTGCGTAGGCGCCGGTAAATTGACCGGTTTTGTCTTTGGAGAGATCCGTACGATCCAGATCGCTCTTGCGAGCCGCCTGTTCCCGATAGCGGTGAACATCCGTTTTATATCCCTCGGTCGCGATTCGATCAACCAGCGGATGTTCGGGGGCCAATACCATGTATGTTGCGCCGAACAACGTATCCGGACGGGTTGTAAAAATCCGGAGGATGGCATCGTGGCTTTCGACCTGAAAATCCACTTCGGCTCCGACGCTTTGGCCAATCCAATCCGTTTGCAGTTTCTTGATGGATTCCGGCCAGTCCACATGGTCCAGACCTTTCAAGAGCCGCTGGGCATACTGTGTGATTCGCAGCATCCATTGGCGCATGGGTTTTCGAATCACCGGAAATCCGCCCCGCTCACTGACTCCTCCGACCACTTCTTCATTGGCCAGAACCGTCCCCAATTCGGGGCACCAGTTGACCGGAGCATACGCTTCATAGGCCAATCGATGGTCGTTAATGTATGCGTCTCGTTGTTCTTCCGGCAGGTCGGAAGGAATCGGCAATTCCTCGATCGGCCGGGCTTTCTGAAGGTTCTCGTCAAACCAGGAATTATATAGCTTCAGAAAAATCCACTGGGTCCACTTGTAGTATCGAATATCCGTCGTGTCAACCTGGCGATCCCAGTCATAGCTGAAACCGAGCGATTTGATCTGACGCCGCATATTGTCAATATTTTTTTGGGTGGTAACGGCGGGATGCGTGCCGGTCTGAATGGCATACTGTTCGGCGGGCAATCCAAACGCATCCCATCCCATGGGATGCAGCACGTTGAATCCCTTCATCCGCTTATACCGAGCGACGATATCGCTGGCCGTGTATCCTTCCGGATGGCCGACATGAAGGCCCTGGCCCGATGGATACGGAAACATATCCAGGATGTAATACTTGGGTTTGTCGCAGAGATTCCGGCCGTCGGGACCTATTCCGTCGATTGCCCGAAATGTCTTATGGATTTCCCAATAACGCTGCCATTTCGGTTCAATGGCATTATACGGATATCCGGTTTTGTCCATTGTATTACCATTTCCATTCGTTTCACGGCCATGTATATAGGATCGTTGGTGTTCCATCCACCCGACTGGGTACAGCCAGCAGATTATATCGCGGCAAAATCGTTTCGCAACAAGAGTTTCTCTTGAGTGAACCCAAACGGTGTCTGGATCGCCGATACATGGGCCAATCTGTCCAGGGTGAGATTGATCAGGTAAATCGAACGGTATTCATCGAAATAGAGGAGTTGGTTTAATTTTTTGTTTTTCGATGGGATTCCTCTTGCAAAATGATGTTGTTCTGGAATAAGATTTCTATAAACTGTGATCTATTGTGATTTGGTGGAAGAGGAATATCCTGATGGCTATCCGGGAAAATACTGATTTTCTCAAAAATTTCTCTTGCAAGTCGTATATTTGTAGTTGATAATTCGCGTCTGTAGATTTAGAGTATGGAATAAAATCTGGTTGTTCATGACAGTAGGTGTTCAATAACGGGAATCAATGAAGTTGTAGTGAAGAGCCAAATGGAAATGTTTTTTTGGGAGGTAATATCATGAAGATTAGCAGATCAACCGGTTATGCGCTCATTGCGGTGGGTTATGTTGCCCAAAATTATAAAGAAGGGGCTGTTCTGGCGGCGCGGATATCCAAGGAGTATAACATTCCTCTCGAATATCTGTTGAAGATTCTCCAGCAGCTTGTTCGGGCGAATGTTCTCCGAAGTAAACGGGGTCCGCGGGGTGGTTTCTTTCTGGCCCGTCCGGCCGAGAATATTACCATGCTTGAGGTTATCGAGGCCGTCGATGGACCTTTGATGGGACATCTGCATCTGGCGGAACAGACGGGGAATCAATCGTTTGCGAACAAGATGGAAGACGTTTGCCTCAAGGCCACCAAGGAAGTACGGGCGATTTACGACAAGGCCAGACTTGGCAAGATCCTCGGCGACTGATCCCGGTACTGTGTAACGCGGGAATGCAGGATGGAAATCCGGGATTTTCAGCGGGTCATTGAATCGCGTTATGGGCGCCGAGATCGACAGCGGGGTACGCCGGCCACATTTCTTTGGTTTATTGAAGAAGTAGGGGAATTGGCCACAGCCCTGGCTGGAGAAGATGTCGCCAATCAGCGCGAGGAATTTGCGGATGTCTTTGCGTGGTTGTGTACGCTGGCAAATATCAATCAAATCGATCTTGAGGAGGCCTGCGCCAAGTACGTTGGTCAGGGCCCCGACGGATTCAAATGATCGTGAAATTGTGCAAAGGAAGGCGGACAATATCGATGTCCGCCTTTTTTATATCGTGGTCAGCCGATACGATTCATGAATTCCCAACAGGCCGATAGTGTCCCGTTCGATGACATTGCGAAGTTTTTCGCGGGGAACGACCGGTAAATTGGTATCGGCAAGCATTCGATTGAAACCCAGGAGCGTTTCAATGCAATTGCCCGGCAAAGCGGATGGAAATCCGCTGCCAAACAGCAGTTTGTCCATGACCCCGGCTTCAAAGGAATGGATGACAAGATGATAGACCTCCCATACCTTGGTTGGACAAATGGACAAGTCCGCGTAAACATTCGGATGCTTGGTTATTAGACATAAGGTTTGAGCCAGGAACGGCAACCCCATATTCCCAATGATCATTTTGAGAGAAGGGAAGGTTCGTGCCACTTCGTCAAGAAGGATCGGTTGTGCGTATTCAAGAATATCGCCGGATTGATACGGTCCGCAGTTGTGGAAAAAAATCGGCAGCTTCAACTCGGACGCGGCCTCGTAGAGCCGCATGGCCCGAGTATGGGCGGGATGAAATTGGGCGGAACTGCAATAGACAACCAGTCCTTTGAGACCCATTTCGCGAAATGCCGCGATGGCTTTTGATCCAATCGGATCCTGGAGAGGATTCACGGTTCCAAATCCAATCAGGTTGGGATGTTTCTCGACGAAAGAACCAAGGAATTTATTGGCGTTTTTCGCATTTTCGTGGTTTACCGACAACACAATGGATGAATCCACTCCCTGACAGGCCGCCAACAAACCCGTTGCGGACTCGTCATTGGCCGGAAACCCAATATGCGTATGGCAATCAATAATCATCCGGTGGCTCTAAGGAACCTTGTTTTCATCCTGCATCCTATCATACTGGGGGTCGTTGATCTGTCAAGGATAAACCGGCCCCGCTATTTTGGCAACTTGAAGATGATATTGGAGGATATTTCCGAACAAGGATTCACACAAGGCGAAATATAGATAGCCGGAAAGGTCGTACAGGGATTGGAAGGGCCGTGTGATTTATAACGGGTTGTACCGAAAGGATTTACAGAACAGGAGATTTCGGCGGCCATGAAAAAATTTGGGAATTTCTATACCAAGTGAATGCCTCCGGACGTTATACTATTACCAGACACAAGTGGATGGTGAGGTTCCGATGATCGAGGATCGATTACTCGTTTTGCGGTTACAACACGGCGACACGAAAGCTCTGATGCGGATTTATGATAAATATGCCGGAGCGTTGTTGGGTATTGCCGTAAAAATGGTGCATAACTTTGCGGTTGCTGAAGATTTGTTGCACGATATCTTTTTGGATTTTGTCGAAGGGATCATGCAGTTTCGGTTAACCGGGAGCCTGAAATCGTATTTGGCATGTTGTGTGGCAAATCGCGCGAAGGATTGGCTGCGATCCTCCGAACGTCATGCATTTCGATCGTTTGATTTTGATGGGCTTCGTTCTCCGGAGAGGACGCCGGATCGGATCGCCATGGAAGACGAGATGTCGCTCCAGGTAAGCGATGCCTTGAATCAATTGCCGATGGAACAAAAGGAAGCGATCCTGTTGCATTTGCTGGGCGGCGTGCGATTCCGGGAAATCGCCGCCATCCAGGGTGTCTCGATTAATACCGTTCAGGGGCGTTATCGGTATGGGATCGCACATTTGAAACATCATTTGAGTCCCGAGGTGGGAAATGAGGTTTGCCGTGAATGTCGAACGATTAGTTAAACGGTATCGTGTCACCACCGACACCGATACGAGAGACCGCATTCTTGGGGATGCGATGGAAGTTCTGGTTCAATGCCATAGAGTTCCGGAGACCGAGCTCTATCTGGAACAGGGAGGCGTTCTTCGCCTGCAGGGTGGTCTGCATTTGCTTCCCGTTGGACGCTTAATCAAATTGGCGTCGCTGGCCGCTGTTTGTACTGTGGGATTTTTTGTCGCGCAATATCTTGCGTTTGTATTCTATCTTACTCTGACCTACCGTTGAATGGATTTGGGGCATCTCCGGGAGCCCTCCTTCCTCCGGCTTTCGAAATCACGGTATAACCGTGAGGTGAAATTTATTTGCGAAGGGATCGTTTTTTCCTATAATTCCTTCGTGCTGTATGCGTCATAGATGAATAGAACGGATTTCAGGTGTTATTGTGCGTTTTGTCGTTTATAAAAATGGGCGGTCTTTCGAATCATTGGACATGAACGGTGCGTATCTGTTTGGAGCCGATACGATCCCTCTTCAGTCTTCTCAGTCGATCCGCCTGAAAGATTCCGAAATCGAATGCCGTCGAAAAGGCACGGATTCCGCGGGGTTGGCATTGCTCTGGCCGGTCGATGGTTTTGGCCGAATTATGCTTGCGACGACTCGCCTTCCGGAAAGAAAGGAATCCTACATCCTGAATCTGGAATTGGCCCGCGCTCGATTAATGCACATTACTCTCAAGAAGGAAGATTGGGCATTATTTGACGAGGGAAATCATTCGGCGACTCTCGGTCGCGAAGCGCAGGAATTATTTATTCAGGCGCTTCAGAGCATTTCAGAGCCATCGCAAGCGGCGACTCTGGCGGATGCCTCTCTGTGTAAAGCCCTGGAATACTCGGAGAAACTCGCTTTGCGAAATGCCGATGCCTCGCTGACCGCTCGGCTCAAAAGCAAAGGGCTCGGACGTCACAGTCTGGGGATTACCGTTGATCCGACGTGGCTTGAAGATGAACGATATCGGCGAATGTTGTTTGAATTGTTCGGCCATGTGACCATTCCCGTCAATTGGGCTCAGGTTGAACCTCGTCAGGGAGAATATGATTTCACGGCGATCGATCGGTGCATTGAGCAACTGTCGGGCCGACGCCTGGCGATCTGTGCCGGACCGTTGTTGCGATTTTCGGACGAGTATCTTCCCGATTGGTTGAAACAAGGCGATCTGGAATTTGAACGAATTCGGGAAATCGCCTATGGTTTTATATCCCGGGTTGTTTCACGATATGCGAAATTCATTCATAGTTGGCGATTGGTCAGCGGACTTCATGCGGAAAATGTTTTTGGTTTCAGTTTCGAGCAGATCATCGAAATGACCCGTACCTCTTGTTTGGCGGCCAGGGCCGCGGATGTCAGTTCCAAAAAAATGATTGAATTATTGTATCCATGGGGCGAATACTACGCGTTTGATCGAAACACCATACCCCCTCTGGTTTACATGGATATGGTGATCCAAAGCGGAATCAGTTTTGACGCCTTCTCGGTGATGATGCATTACGGCCGGGACATTGCGGGGATGCAAATACGCGATATGATGCAACTGTCCTCGCGCCTGGATTGTTTCGCGCAGGTGGCCAAACCGGTTCATATTTCGGGACTGGCCGTTCCGGAATGGCAGGACGATCAAACGGAATCGCCCGGCGGAATCTGGCATCAGCCCTGGGATCAGGATGTTCAGGCCGATTGGATCGACCAGGTGTACCGAATCGCACTGGGCAAGCCCTTTATCCAGTCCATCACGTATTCCTATCTGGCGGATACGGATTCGATGGAAATCGGCCGGGCGGGATTGTTAAATAATCAGCTCGAGCCCAAAAAAGGGCTGTTGGTACTGGCACGAATGCAAAAGACGATTCTTAGTCGAAAATCATAACAACGGCGACGCAACATTCATGAAGGTCAAAGGATGTCCAGAAATCACACCATTGATCATCTAAAAATTCCCCTTGTGGGTATGAATGTGGCGGTGGTACTGGCCGCGATGTGGATCGCCGGAATGGCGGCCAGTGCCTGGATCCAGGCAAGTCCCGTTCGTCCGATGGTTCTGTCCGGCAAGATTAATCCGAATACCGCCGACGAAGCCCTGCTGCAAACTCTTCCGAATATCGGACCGGCAAGAGCGAGGGCCGTGGTGGAGTACCGCCGCGGGAATCATGGTGAGGAACGGATTTTCCGAAGGATCGAAGACCTTCACAATGTCAAGGGGATCGGACCGAAGATCTCGGAAGGACTGCGGTCGTGGATCACCTTTGAAACAGACGATCAATTCGTGAATGGAATTCCGATCGATGTCCATTGACTGGGAGATCAAAAAACCGCTGGGGCAATGCTCGGGGACCGGCGAAAAGCTGGCTCCCGGCCGGGAATTCTATGCGGCGCTGGTGGAAACGGACCAAGGGCTTGAGCGAAGGGATTTCAGTATCGAATTCTGGGAACAACAGAAACCGGCGGTGTTTTGTTTTTGGAAAAGTCGGATTCCCGAAGGATCCGAGAAAAAACGCCTGTTGGTCAGCGATGAGATGCTGATGTCTTTTTTTGACCGCCTGGCCGATGAATCCGAAATGGAGAAAATCCGATTCCGATTCGTCCTTATGTTGATCCTGATGCGCAAACGAAAGGTAAAATACGACGGCAGTCGCATCGAGAAAGGACAGGAAATGTGGATCCTGAAGGTCACGGGCGAAGATCGTCTGGTTCAGGTGGTCAATCCCCACCTTTCGGAAGACCAGATTGAACAGCTTTCCTCCCAGATGGGTCAGATACTCCACGTGGATCTATGAGACCGATTCCCATACCATGGAGATTCTGTTGGGTTTGGCTGGCGGGGGGAATACTTTTGTCGGGTTGCACCCCTCCGATACAAGTTCCGCGACCGAAGGATTGCCCGGGAATCGTCATGGCGGAAGAGGCGATTGCCGGCCTCGAAATGATTCGACGTCAGGTTCGGCCGATTCGATCCGGCGGCCATTGCCGGATTCGGTGGATCGGATCGGATCAAAAACTTCACGAAGAGAATCCCTCCATCGATGTTCGTTTCGTTCCGCCCGATCGTCTGTTTTTACGCGGCAATATTCTCGGCAGCGAGACGATCCGACTGGGATCCAATGCCGATGAGTTCTGGCTGACGGCTCCGCCGAAGGAAATCAGCGCTTATTGGTGGGGAAAAAGATCCGATATTCAGAAATGCCCCGGAAGTCTTTGGATCAACCCGGACAATCTGCTGGAGGTTCTGGGCTTGTACGATCTGTCCGGTCCATGGGAATTGACCAAAGAGGAACGGTGGGATGTCCTGACGCGGATGGAGTCGGATGGATTGCCTGCGAAGAGGATTTATCTTGATCGATGCAGCCGACGCGTTGGAAAAATTGAATATTACGACAAGGGCCTTGTCCTCGTGTCCATTCGACTGGAAGAATACCCCCAGGATGACGGCCCCCTGATCCCGAACAAAATCACCCTCGATGGAATTGCTCCTGAAACGCAGGCGTCGGTAATCATCACCCTGCAGAATGTCGCCGTGTTTGAACCGACGGAGTCACAATTGCAGGGAAAGTTGTTTGCCCGTCCGGCATCGCAGGGATTCGAACACGTGTATCAGTTGAAGGATCAGTGCGTATTTGTCGAACTGTCCCCATGAAAGGTTTCTCATGAGCAGGATCAATCTGATCGACCGACTCCGACAGGGAGTTTTCTTTATCGACGGGGCCATGGGAACCGAGTTGATGGCCGAAGGTATTCAGCCGGGATCGTGTAATGATGCGGTCAACCTGTCATCGCCTCCGATTGTGCGACGGATTCATGATCGCTATTTCACCGCCGGCTGTGACGCGGTGTTGACCAATACCTTTGGCGCTAATGCCCTCTTGTTGGGACGTCATTCACTGGCGGACAAGGCATTGGAAATCAACCGGGCCGGAGCTCGGATTGCGCGCGAATCGGCCGGTCCCGATCGTTATGTCCTGGGTGATATCGGACCCTGCGGCGATTTCCTCGAACCGGTCGGAACGATCAAACCGCAGGATCTCCGCAGGATGTTTGCCGAACAAGCCCGCGGTCTTTCCGAAGGCGGCGCCGATGGAATCATCATCGAGACCATGACCGCTTTGGATGAAATGATTGTCGCCGTTGAGGCGGTACAATTGGTCTGTTCCCTCCCGGTGTTGTGTTCTTTCGCTTATGATCAGACCTCGGAAGGATTCCGAACGATGATGGGGGTCAATCCGACCCGGGTGGTCTCGCAGCTCAGGTCGATGGACGTTACGGCCATCGGTTTTAATTGCGGAACGTTAACCATGGAAGGATACATTGCTCTGGCCAAGGAATATGCTCGCCTCCTCGAAGGCACCGGCATCATTCTGCTTGCCGAGCCGAATGCCGGCCGTCCGGAATTGATCGGTGGCCGTGCCTGCTATCGTCTGACCCCGCAGGACTATGCCGATGCGGTTCGCGAAATGTATCGTGCCGGTGTAACGATTCTTGGCGGATGTTGCGGGACCACTCTTGGCGGATGTTGCGGAACGACGCCGAATCATATCGAAGCGATGATCCGCGCCATTCGGGGGTAATTCCCGGCGGATCAGGCGTTGAGAACTTGACGAATGGCCTCCACGGTTTTTTGCGTGGCTCCTTGATTGTGCGTGATCACCCCGCGGCCGCGGATGGCGATTTGTCGTGCATAATCTGGATCCGATAAGCACTGTTTCATCGCCGAGTATAATTCTTCTTCGGTGCGAACCTCGATCGCTCCCTGACTTGCCAGTAACGCGTCAACGGTCTGTTTAAAATTGAAGGTATGCCGGCCGAACAGAACGCATTTGCCCAGGGCCGCCGGTTCCATCATATCCGAACCCCCCATTGGAACCAGAGTTCTTCCCACGAAAACCGGCCCGGAAGACATACAGTAGAATTTTCGCAGGTCGCCCATCGTATCGCCAAGAATCACCGGCGGTTTGTCGGTCAGTCGAACCTGACCGGACTTGATCCGACTGTACCGTTCATACCCGATTCCGGCTTGCTCAATCGCCGCCGCGACCTCGTTGAATCGTTCCGGTTTTCGTGGGATCAGCATCAGTCGAAGGGAGACAAATCGTTGATCGGATTTCAAACGCGAAAACACGCCAAGCACAATCTCCTCTTCCCCATCGCCCGTTCCTCCGGCGACCCAGATCGGTTCCGATTCAATTTGAAGCTCCGTCTTCATGGCCTCGGACCCTGGAACGGAATCGGCGACGACGGCCGTGTCGTATTTGAGGGAATTGGTGACGAGGACTTGATTCGGCCTGCATCCAAGATGGATGAATCGATCCGCATACTCTTGCGATTGTGCCAGAACCAGCCGGATCCGCGAAAACATCCGGCGGATTGTGCCTCGGAGGAGCTTGTACCGTGGGAAACTTCGATCGCTGATTCGGCCGTTGGCAATGACGATCGGTATATTTCGCCGGAACGCCTCTTGGGCCAGATTCGGCCATAACTCCAACTCCATCAGTACGCACAGATCCGGTCGCAGGGATTGGAGTGTACGGCGCACGATCCACGAAAGGTCAAGCGGGTAATAAAAAACGTATAACTCATTGCCATACAAGGATTTCGCTCGTGCCATACCGGTGTCGGTTGTGGCGCTGAGGATGATTTCGTATTCGGGTAGTGCGGAACGAAGTTCCGTGATGATCGTTTTCGTGGCGTTGACTTCCCCGACGCTGACCGCATGAATCCATATACATTTTTTATCCGGAAACCGACGGGCAACATGCCCCAGGCGTTGCCGCCACCCGTCACGATATCGTCGATGGGCGATCATTCGGTAAAGGATTTTGGGGCTGATCGCCAGAGCGATCAACAAATACAGACTATCCATCAGGTATTTCATGACGTTCCTTCAAGGGATAAAAAAATTTATCCTATTCGCCGCCGGATAAAAGTCAATTTCATTATTGGAAATCCAACCGAACACCCGCCGCCGAACGTTGCGGAGTTCCAGCGATTCAATACAATCCAAGAGCCGATAGCACAATCGCATTGAGTTGATCCGTGGATAATCGGTTAGAGGAACAATGAGTCCGGGCGTCATGAATAGGGGATATCTGTTCATAGAATACTTTGGATTCCAACCTTCTCCGTGATTTGATATCCAGAAGTTGTTATTTCACCGCGGAGAAGGGGATATAGATTTCTCCCGGGCCGATACCCGAAGGATAGGGTTCGCCGGTTTCGACTTTCCAGATAACGCGAAGAGTCGATGTTTCATCTGCCGGATAGGTTTCGACGTGTCCATCCAGAAAGCTGGCGCGCAAAACGATTCGCGGGGTAAGCAGATATCCCTCCTCATCCGTAATTCCATCGCCTTTCCACCAGGAAGAGGATAGCAATGTGCCGGTGTTGATCTCTGCGCGATCGAACCGTTCGCAACTGCTGAATTGATATGGATTTCGCCAGTGATCGTATCCAAAATAATCGCTGGTCAGCATTCCGTTTTCACTGGTGGTACTCGGGCCGATATACATCCGGTCTGAATCGGCCAGATAGCCCCGGTAGTTCCACCAAAAACAATACGTTCCGCTGAGAGGGTCCTGAACAGGTTCGGTCATCGGATGATCCCACAAATCTCCCGCATCCCACGCCTCCTGCAAATACGGATATCTCGATGGAGCGTTCGGGCAAAACATGGCCGAAGCGTCTGGAATATACTCGCCGAGATATGCGCTCATGGAACGATGCAGAACCGGAGATCGAGCCCGATAGCCGGTGAGCATCATCGGTTCGGTCCAGTTCCAATACATTCCTATTCCAATCGTCGCAACGGATTCCGGAAGACGGTCGGAATTATCGACGCTGTAGGCGAGAACGCCTTCCAACACTCCCTTTTGGCGGGACATATTCATGATCGATCGCGTCTGGCGTCTGGCGAACCGCAGGGAGGGAGAAAGAATGCCAAGAAGGATGGATAACACGGCGGCTACAGTAAGAACTTCAAGTAAAGTAAATCCCCTTATCCCCCGGTCATTTCGAACAAACTGACCCCATAGCTTTCTAATGTCGATCCCTCCATGGAAATAATTCTATGAACGATCCCATCCGCTTTCTATTGTACCGTTGGCGATTCCTCCTGTTCAAGGGGTATTTTGAAAATCTTCACTAATTCTTTCAAAGAGCTCCGACCTACTCGACGATCCGCAGTTCCGCGCAATCCGCATCCAAAATACGGCCGGTTACATCAATCGCGCGTGCGCATATCTGATGAACGCCGATCGTTCGAAAAAGGGTATTGCATGTCCATCCTGAAGAACCGTTATAATCGACGCAGACCAGGATGCCATCGGCATAAAACTCAAAGCGAGCGATTTCGTCGATCGGATTGACAACCTCCGCCAGGACATCGAAGCGTCCCTGGCCCAGAGAGATCGAAGTTCCCGATTCCGGTTGGATAATATGGACAGACGGCAGGGGACCGGACCACGGAAAACTTCGGAGCCACTGTTCGGCCAGATCGGCGAAGTCGGAAAGGTTGACAACACCGTCGCGGTTTGTATCGTGGCTCAACGGCCATTCGCTCATGCCGGCGAAAGGGGTTCCGCCGTAAGCGCCGATGTTGATTCGTCCGCCGTTCGGCATTCGTTCCCGGGTAGGCCGGATTCGCGGATCGCCGGCATCAATACATGGGCTTGTGGCCTCATCCAAAATCCATACACCACCGGCGTTTCCGGATTTGGGCCAATATCGTCCTCGTTGTGATTGCAGATGAAAATCATTTTGTTTTGGGTCGGCAAATAGAGGATTGGTGTGGATATTGCCTTCCATGGAAGGCCAGTCCACATTATCCTCGATGCAACTGTAACGCGCTTTGCAGTCGAAAAGATCCGAACCGCTGTTGAACCAAAAGATACAATGGCTGATATCCGGATTGGCGCCCTCATAAGCCAAAACGCCATGGGTGTTCTGTACGATCGTCAGATTCATCAGTGTCGGGTTTCCGCCCACGATAAATACGCCTCCCATGCTTCCGCGGATCACGAAATTCTTCACGATACTCTGCGGACCTTCCCCTGAGTGCATGGATATGGCATAATCATTGGGGGCCTGCAGGATCGCGGCGTCAGCGGCACTGGCCAGCGTGATCGCCTTGCCATAAAACAGAATCGGTCCTGTATAGACCCCCGGCCAGACCAGAACGGTATCGCCATTCTGGCCGGCATAGATTCCCTTCATAATCGTCTTGAAGGCGGTTTCATGGCTGAGACCATCATGGGAATCATTTCCGGTCGAACCGTCAACATGATAAACCAAGTGCCGTTTTCCCTTACTGGCCTCGATGGTTTGGCCGTATGCTCCCATGTTGATGCGACGGCCGTTGGGCGTCGGTTCAAGATCGAAGGCGTCGCGAGGATCTCCGGCGTCGATACAGGGGCTGTGTTTGGAATCAACGATCCACGAACCCGTCGCCGGATCGAATCGACCGATGACCGATTGAAGATGGGTATCCGTCGATGACGCGAACAACGGATCCAGGGCCATATTCCCGGATCCGATGTACCCACCCTCGACGTCGCTGTAGGTCACCGGACTGTTACTTGCCGGATCGATCAGTTGGATTTCCTGTCCTCCGTTTTTCCAGACAATAGTATTTCGAATCCGGATATCGGCCGTGGTTGAATAGATTCCTCCGGCAGGAAAGGGAGGCGTCGTCTCGGTGAGACCATTATTAAAAACCGTACAATTGGTGCACATCACCTCGCAAACCGGCCCGGTCAATCCTCCCGTATAATTGTCGTGGCGTCCGTCAATCCATATTCCGGATCCGATCTGGGCGATATTCGACACGATCCGGCAATTCGCCATTTCGACCTTCGAGTAAGGGCCTCCGACGGCGATTCCCCCGCCTTTCAGGCCTCCATCCGCATCATTGCCCTGAATGTCACAAGCCAGGATTCGAGCCGTGCTGGCCCGAACATAAATTCCGCTTCCGAAACCGTTATTATATCCGTGATTATTGATTATGGTACAATCGCCTATCGTCGCATTACTTCGCCGTAAGAGGGCAATCCCGCTTCCGAAACCGCCGGACTTGGGACCACCAAAGCCACCCGATTTGCACTCGGTGATCCGGCAATGTAGAATGGTCGGAGTGCCGTTGACGCATCCGATCCCGCCCCCGAATTCCGTTCCACAGTCGCGGATCACGCAATGGGCAATCGTCGGCCCCGCATTCTCGCAATAGATACCTCCACCTACCGGATTGGATTTGCTATCGGAATGGGGTACGGTTTCATAAAGATTTCCCTGGCCGGATAGGATTCCATTTTGAATCGTAAATCCCTGAATTACGGTTTCCGAACCCTCGCCCTGGTGGACATAAAAACCCCGATTATCGAGTTTGCCAGGTCCCTGATCGAGTCCCTGGCAATCGATGATGGTTTGTTCCGCCCCTTTTTCGCCACGGACCGTGATGGCTTTGCCCCGTAATTCAATGTTCCAGTTCCCGTCGCCCCTATAGGTTCCCGGAGAGACCTCGACGACATCTCCCGGTTTGGCCGCGTCGATGCCCGCTTGGATGGTGGGGTAGTCTTGCGGGACCCGGATCAGGGCCGCTTCAGCGGTCAGGTGAATTTCCAGATTATCCAACACCCCGAAGGTTCCCCGGAATGCCACATAACAGGTTCCCTGCTCCGATCCGATTGCGATCCGGTGATGGCCTTCTCCAAGCACAGTGGGTATTGTCCATATATGCCCGTCCCCGGACAACGAGTAACTAAGATACCCCAAAGGTTCGGGCATGGACCAATATGGCTGGGGGAGGATATCAAATTCCAGCGTACCTTTGATCCGGCGAGGGTGAGAGTCGGCCTCAAGAGGAAAACAATAATTCAGATGGGCGGGACCACCCAGGTAACCACGGAAAATCAACGAGGGAGGATTTTTCGTAAACTGGGTGAAGGTCAGATACGGTTCTGCCGGCGGGAACGCCATTTCCGGCCACACGACGGAATGGCTGTAACTGTCATTCTTGAGTTTGTCGGTTGAAAAATCATCCTGATAAGAATACACCCAGTCTCCGAAGGCCGGAACGGTACATACGATGGCTGCCGCCAGCCCGCAATACAATCTCCACTGACTCCGGTTCGTTTTCATCTCCGTTCTCCGATCCCTTTCCTTCCGGCATGAGTCACCCTGGGGACAAATCCAATTCTTCACACGGGCGGACGATCACTTGTCCAGTAAATCCATAATCCATGGTGTCTCCGCCTTGCCGTATCGATGGTGGGTTTCAAACAAGCGCGGCTCAAACCACGGTCCCGAATCCGTCGGTAGGATTTGATGATAATCAAAGCGAATCTGTCCCGACAGCGTACCACGTTGCAGGGAGATCGTTTCGATCAGATCCCGATCGAGGGAAATCCGATACTCGATTTGCATGTCTCCCTGTCGCAGGATGACGGTGGCTTTGTCCTCGGCGAGTCGTTGGGTTTCATAAGCGATTCCCCGGATCGCGGCATCACGGCGGACGCTATCGATGGTATGAAGTCCCATCCAGGGACGAATCAGGCCTTCAAAGAAACGGCCCGCAGGATACCCGTGAACCGTCCCGTTGGACGTGATCCACTCGCTTCCGTTCATTGTATCAATGAGCCGTTCCGAACCGATTCGGATTTCCAGCCACGGCCGATGTACCTTGAAGGTGGCATACACAAAGGGGATCCGACCTTTTCCCGAAATGGGCTTGCCGTCGATCTGACCGGAGATCTCCATCACCGTCCAGCCGCGTTGATGCATCTCATCCCGTCGATCCACAACGGTGACTTTGGGTCCCCAGTGATACTGGAAGTACTCTTCTTCCAGCAGATTGAGATGCTGTTCAACCTGTGCGCGTCGGCGCCCTCCGGTCGAATCCTCGATCACCAGAAGCCCGCGCTGTTGCGTTGTAAAGTGGATACCCGCCGGACGTGGCGGGGCCGATGGATTCGATTGCGATACGACGAACCGATACAACGAAGGTGAATCCCCCGGTAAAATCGTCACCCCCAGCCCTCGGCGATAGCTTCGATAATTGTCAACAGTAACCACATTGGATCCGGAATAATGGTAGTTTGCCATGGCATTCTGCAGTGTCAGGCAATCCCCGTTGGTGGCGCCGAGCTGAACGACCCGAAGCATCATCGGACCGTTCAGCCCTTCCGGATAATAATACCATCGAGATACATCATCATCGTGCGCCTCATGAAACCCTTCCAACGGAGCCGACATCTGTATATCCGGCGTACCATCCCGGGACGAAGATTGAAAATACGAGGAGATCGGTTCGATCGCGACGACGCCGGTGGCAACCACGCCCCCCGCGGTTAGAAACACGACGGCGCTTTTACTGGCGACCATTCCGGCGAGGGTCGCCAGAAGGCCAACCTTCAAAGAAGCCGAGGAAACGGCCACGCGAACCGCCGCCGCTTCCGTCGTCGCCGTCATTTTACCGAATAATACCAGCGCGGTGATCAGGGCTCCCTTGCCCAGACCGAATCGACCGAGTTCCTTGGCCAGCGAGCGTTTGGCCCGAAGGAACAGCATCTGCGCCGCAAATTCGCTGATGCCAAGAACATGTGCGATTTCCGAATAACTCATGTCGTCGTAGCATCGCATACTCAAAACAGCCCGGTGTCGCTCATGGAGCCCCGTCATCGCATGGCGAATTACCTGTCGAAGTTCCTGGCTGATCATATCCTCCAGGCCGGTAGGTTCTTCGTTGTCGCGCGACAGGCGACCGGCAAGCTCCTCCCTGTGTTTATGATGTTTCTGTTCGGTCCGCCGATGAGTTCGAAGCTTGTTGATCGCAATGCCGTAAAGCCATGGAATAAATCGTTCGGTATTTTTCAGTTTTCCAAGTATCTTCATCATTTCCAGTACCGTTTCCTGAACCACGTCCTCCGTGACATCGTCTCGCAGCGTCATGCGGAACACATAGTTGCGCAACTTGTCGGCGGCGAATTCGGCCAGCTTGTCTCTGCCGGTCTGATCGCCCTGCAAGGTCCGATCGATCCATTCTTTGATCTGTGTTGTTTCAATCATCTGTACCACCAAATAGTGTCACCCCCTGAGAAAAACCAACGCTGGACGTCAAGAGATTGTTCGAATGTCCTTTCGTAAACGGTTTCCGCCAAATCCGTATAAAAAAATTGACAGAGCAAGGAATCAATTGTACCATATCGGTCGAGTTAAAATCCATCAGGAGTATTACCCATGGAACAAACGAATCCGAAAATCAGTGTCGAATACGCCAATTCAGTGGTGATAGCGACATTTACCCTGGAAAAAATCCTCGAAGACCTCGATATTCAGTTACTCGAAAAGACACTGCTTCCCCTGATTCATCAGCAACATAAACCCTTGATGTTGCTGGACTTCTCCAACGTCAAATTCCTGACAAGTGCTGTATTGGGTCTTCTCATCCGCATCTTGAAAAAGGTCAATGAAGCCGGCGGGACCCTGCGTCTGTGCGGAATTAATTCCAAAATTCTCGAAATTTTTGGGATCACCCGGCTGGATAAGGTTTTTGATATCTATGCAACCCGGGAAAAGGCCTTGTTGGCTTTCGAGTAAATTCTTCTGAATCAAGGACTTAGGAAATCCGATATGATTGTGATTGAAATCAAATCGGTGAATTGACCTAAGATATGGCAAAACAAGGACTTGTGCATAAATCGATCGTTGTGCCGAGTATCCCGAACCAGTTGCAAAGCATTACTGAGCAACTACTTAGGGAATCTCAATCCTGCAACCTCTCTCAGGAGGAGTCGTTTGCCCTTCATATGGCCCTGGAAGAATCGCTCTTCAATGCCGCACGGCATGGAAATAAATTGGACCCGGATAAGAACATTACGATCGATTTTACAATCAATTCCGAAAAAATCGATCTAACAGTGACCGATCAGGGGGACGGATTTGATCCCGAAGGACTGCCTGATCCGCGAAAGCACGAAAACCTGTATAAATACGGCGGCAGGGGGGTCCTGCTCATGCGATCCTATATGGATCTCGTGGAATTCAATCAAAAAGGCAACCAGGTACACATGGTCAAATATCGCCGGCATTGAGCGGTTTCTGCGAGGGATTCTTCAGGCGTCCTCCTCTTCCATCTCTCCGATAGGTTCGATTTTCTCACTTTCCCTCAAATATCCTTGAACCGCCGATCATGAACCGGTAAGCTACATCAAACCTTATCAGGAGAATCCCATGAAAAATTCGGCATTCCATTGGATTGTTGTTCTTGGGCTGCTTGTCGCGGTTTTCCCCGCCATATCCGGTCCCTTAGATGACTATGTCGCCAACCCCGATGCCTCATTCCGATTCTCGCTGGACTCGACGATTATGGCCAACAACCAAACGGCTTACATTCTTCGTATGGTTTCACAGCGATGGCGCACCCCCGATCAGGTCAACCGTCCTCAGTGGGAGCACTGGGTGCAGGTTATTATCCCTTCAAACGTGACGAGCAGTACCGCCTTGCTGCTCATCTCCGGCGGAAGCACCAACAAGTCCGCCCCGGATAAAATCAACGGCATGATCGCCGAAATCGCCCGTCGTACGGGATCGATCACCGCCGAGATCGGCATGATCCCGAACCAGCCCCTGATTTTTCCCGGCGATGACCGCGAACGCTCTGAAGATGCCATTATCGCTTATTCGTGGGACCAATATCGAAAAACCGGCGATACCACATGGCCGGTTCAATTGGCGATGGTCAAATCCGCCGTTCAAGCGATGGACACGGTCCAACGATTTTCCGAGCAGCTTTCCGGCCGCCCGATGGTTACATCCTTTGTCGTGACCGGCGCATCCAAGAGAGGATGGACAACCTGGCTGACCGGTGCCGTCGACAAACGAGTCAAAGCCATCATTCCCATTGTTATCGATATGCTCAATACGCAAAAGTCATTTCGGCATCATCGCGCGGTCTATGGTTTTTATGCCCCGGCCGTGCATGATTACGAGGAGATGGGAATTTTCAACTGGATCGATTCGCCGGAATCGGATCGACTTATGCAAATCGTCGATCCGTTCAGCTATCGCGATCGACTGACCCTGCCGAAATTTCTCATCCACGGAACGGGAGACGAGTTTTTCCTTCCGGATTCGTCGCGGTTCTATTTCGATGAACTCAAAGGTCCGAAGTATCTTCGATATGTCCCCAATGCCGGTCATGGCCTGAAGAACAGCGATGCCGTCGAGAGCTTGGCGGCGTTCTATCAGGCGATCATAGATGAATCAAAACTGCCGCGATTTTCATGGGAAAAAATCGGCGGCGAGTCCGTCCGCGTTATCGCGACCGATCGGCCGAAAAAGGCCCTCTTGTGGCAGGGGCACAATCCAAAGGTCCGCGACTTTCGCATCGACGTGCTCGGACCGGTATGGAAATCAACGGAGCTGATCGATCAGGGAGGCGGTGCGTATACAGCGAAAGTCGATCGGCCCGACGAAGGATTTCGCGCATTCATGGTCGAGTTGACTTTCGACAGCGATTTCGGACGCGAATACAAATTCACCACGCCCGTCTATATTACCCCCGACGTGGAACCCTTCGCGGGGGATACGACAACCAAATAACGGAATAATTTCCTTGCAGACGAATTCAATCCGTGGCCGATACAACAGGAACGAAAGTCGGATGAATACCAGGGTACAGGGAAATGAAGCATCCTGAAAAAGGCGAGCCAGTGGCATTGCAGGAACAGCGGCACCAGCCCCGGCCGTGGCTGGATGCGATCCGGCAGCGGCGATGGTTCTGGCTGTCGGGTATGGGGCTCGCCTTTGGCTCGGTCGGGGGGGCATGTGCGACGCTGGCGGGAGGGGGGATCCTCCGGATGATTTCCTGTGGTGTATTGGCTGGCGGCAGCGCGGCGGCGGCGGTGCTGGCAGCGTGGCGATGGCAGTGGCAGTGTTTCATGGTGCTGCGAGTCGAACGGCGGATCGAACGATCCGAACGCGAAATCGAGCGTCTGTTTGTTGTGCTGTTGCGCCATCTGCGTTTGCCGATCCGGGATCTGAGGCAAAAGGCCGATTTGCTGGCGGGGCGGATTGAATCCAAGCGGAAGGTAGTCGTTACAGTCGGGGCTGGAGAGCAGGACGAGCGGGCCTGCCAGGCCGAAACGGATGCCGAATGTATTCGTTTGGTCAGGGGCTTGTGTGACAAGGCGGCCGATCTGGATCGGGTTGCGGCGGGACTGGTACGGCTGGGCAAGATTCGTAAGGTCGAATCCGAGCCGGAATTGCTGGATATGGGACCGATTGTCGTCAAGGCGGCGGGGGGACTCAATGATCTGATCGAACAGACTGGAGCGGCCGTCGAAATGATGGACCTGCCGGAGGGGATGGGCGATCCGGAATTGGTGGGATTACTCTGGCATGAGCTGATCGCCAATGCCCTGCAGAACCTCAGCGAATGGCGCAAAGGGCGAATCCGGATATGGGGATGGGTCGAGGGCGTTCGCTCGATGTATTGTGTGGAGGATAACGGCATCGGAATCGCCGAAGACGAACTGGAGAAAATCTTCGAGCTGTTCTATCGCGTCGATCCGGCCGTCAAGCGACAGGGACTGGGACTTGCCGTCGTACGGCGAATCGTCGAAAAGCTTCACGGCCGACTCTGGATCTCCAGCACGCCGGGTCAAGGCAGCCAGTTCACGTTTTCATTGCCGAGATAATAATTGTGTCCGTGAACGTCTTGTTTTTCACGAAATGATACCAATATTTATACCCCCGGAAATAATGGGGGTGGCAATAGTATTGTTACACAGGCCTATGGAAGCATGGGTTCGCCGAGGTCGCGGATCCACCTTGATTATCCGTTAGCGCCGTGTATGTCGCAGCAGCGTTAGGCCACCAACGATCAACAGTGACAACATGGCCGGTTCGGGAACCAAGGCCAATTGCCCGCGAATCTCGCCTCCCGGATACAGGCTGTTGTGGATGTTGACATAATACAGCCCCTCTTTCAAATATGCCACTTGAGCCGGCGTGATGGCAAAGACCTGCTCGGGTATGGACCCGCTGGTTATCCCGCTGACCCCACTGAAGGTGAAGACCGGACTTGCGTTTAAACCGGGCGCGGCGGGCCCGTGGATATGCGCCACCGTGGCCGGGGCGGTCAGATCGGACCATGAAAAGTTGACGGTAATCTGGTCCTCGGCATCGTTCAGCAACACGGTACTGTATCCCGTGGCCAGCGAAAGGTTTGCCGGTACCTCCTGGGTGCCATCCAGGGTTGTATCAAAAAGCAAGGCAGCATGAGCTGTGGGGGTTACCAGGATCAGGAATCCCCATCCGACAAGATTTAGCATCAGAAATCGTTTCATAGTCACCTCCTGCGGCGGTGCCGCAACTCAAAAGATTAGTCATTGATAGTAATCCCTACGGGATTTGTATCCGGTCTTTCGATATGTCGTAAGCATTTTGTATGGCATCGATTCGATCCGCATATTCGGCATTCATGATTAGCAATCGAATCCGCAATTTTCATGGGAATCCCACATTGTTCTCCCCTCGCGGATTCTTCATTATGTTACCTCATGTATGAGATATTGTTTCAGGCCCGATTCTCGAAACCGGAAACGATGATAAAACCCCCCGATGAATCCGTATATAAGGGAGATGCTTAATATGCCTTCGAAATAACTTAGAGTCGATTTGGCCGGCAAGCGACAGGGGCTTGGGCTTGCGGTCGTGCGGCGGATCGTCGAAAAACTTCAGGGGCGACTTTGGATTTCCTGTACGCCGACCCAAGGCGACCGGTTCACGTTTTGATTGCCGAGAGACTACGATATTGACGGGTCCTCCATGACTCTTTCGGGGAATCACAAGCCCCCATATCCTTCATTTCTATCGTATCCGTAAAAATACCGATGGCCATGTACCGGCAGGTTATTAAGCGGCTTTTGGCCAATCGTAATTTTTACGACAATATCGAATTTTTCAATCGACGTAGTTTCTTTCTCGATATTTGCATGATTACGCCTATCGGTAGTTTCCCTGTTTGCTTTCTTTTCTATGTTTCCCATATAATGATTGACGTTTGAGGAAGCGTTGTGTTCTTTTTCGATTCCAGTCAAAATCACCAAGGGAAAGAAAAATACTTATATATCAGGGATAAAATATAGATAAATCGCCGTTTTTCTTCGATTGAGTCATGTTGATCCTGTTTACCTTTCCACGAAATACGTGTCTTTCTCCCTTCACCAGAGCGGTTTCGGGAAAGGGGGTGTTGTCTGCGATTGCGATGGGAGATTAAACATGGCTGAAATTCAAGTCTTGGATTTGGGATGCGGCACGTTTCCATACAAAGCCGCCGAAAATGAGCATGTGACTCATGTGGATTGTAGATCCATCGTTTGTCCGGACGTGGTTCACGATCTGTCGCAGTTCCCTTATCCTTTCGAAGATAATTCCTTCGATAAAATATACGCATCCCATGTTCTTGAGCATTTGCCTGGCAATATCCGGTTTATGGAAGAAATTTACCGCATAGGCCGATCCGACGGTATCGCCATCATCCGGGTTCCTCATTTCAGCGGCCGTAGTGCATGGTGTGATCCAACCCATCTCCGGGCGTATAGCTACTATCAATTCTACTATTATAATCCGAAAAGTCGTGATTGGTATGGCAACTGTAATTTTGAAGTTCAACAAGTACGATTGAACTGGATTCGATTTCCTCAGGACAGGCCCCTGGTTGCCCGTGCCATGAACCGGCTCATTAACCCGGATATTTCACCGAATCTGAATATTTTCGATGAACAAAATGGCCT
>CAYLSB010000018.1:0-69242 GCA_964386005.1 uncultured Pirellulales bacterium
ATTGGAAGATCGAATGTGCCGCCGCCTGATCCGGCCAGGATTTGTTCTCGCACACGGATAAACTATCTATTTTATTTTTCTATTGTGTTCGGCGGAATAAACCGATAGAATAAACTGCTATGGGGTATAGTCTTTCATCTCTCAAGAGTATGCTTCCACGAAAACCAAGACGAGAGATATTGTTGTATGGCCTTTAACAGGCCAAGGAGTAACAGTGAGTACAGGTACAGTAAAGTGGTTTAATGAAAGCAAGGGATTTGGTTTTATCGCTCCGGACGGCGGCGGCGCGGATTTGTTCGTCCACCATTCGGAGATCAAGACCCAGGGTTATGCGACCCTCCGTGAAAACCAAAAGGTGGTGTTCGAGGTCGGGCAGGGCAAAAAGGGCCCGTGTGCGACCAACGTTTCGGCCGCCTGAGGGACATTGATTTCATGAATCGAAAGGCCCCGTCGATCGCGACGGGGCTTTTTTTATGCGCAAAGATTGGGGCTCGGAAATCCTGAATCGGGACGGTCGTGTTTCGGCGACGGGCTCTACAGAGCGAAACCCTCACCGGGTTAAAACCTTGAGACTCTGTCAAAATCGGCGTTTTTTTGTTGCAATGGCCGGCATATCGTGCATCCTGTTGGCATGTCCGTAACCGAAATCGTTCAACGGAAATGAAGGGCTTCGATTATGTTCGGCTTTGAACCGATTGATCTGGCGGTGATCGTCGTCTATCTGGTGGGGATCACGGTCATCGGAAGCTGGGCGGCCAAGCGCGTCAAGAGCGCGGCCAGCTTCTTCATCGGGGACCGCAAGTTCGGCAAAGTGATGATGTCGTTCTTCATGTTCACGGCCGCGACGCATTACGACCAGGCCGTCAGCGTGACCTCCAAGGTCTTTCGCAGCGGGGCATCGGGGATCTGGTATCAGTGGATGTGGCTGTTCGTCACGCCGCTGTTCTGGCTGATCGCGCCGATCTTTCGCCGGATGCGGGCGGTAACCATCGGCGACTACTTCGAAATGCGCTACGGGCCCAGCGTCAGTTCGCTCTATGCGGTCAGCGGAATCCTGCAATTGATCGTCAGCATCGGCCTGATGCTCAAAAGCTGCGAGGCGATGATCACCGCGGCCACCGGCGGGCGCGTCAACCCCAACCTGGCGATCGCCGCGATGACGGTGATCTTTGTGATTTACAGCATCGCCGGCGGCATGAACTCGGCGGTTGTGGCCGATTTTGTTCAGGGGCTGATGACTTTTACGTTTTCGTTTCTCCTGCTGCCGTTTGCCCTCAGGCAACTCGGGGGCATCGCAGGCATGCGGGCCGCTCTGCCCGACCCGGCGATGATGAAGATTGTGGCCCCGCGGGAAATTACGGTATTTTATATCTTTATGATCTCCTTCAATGGACTTGTGGGGTGGGTGACGCAACCGCACACGATGGCCGTGTGCGCCGGCGGAAAGACCGAAATGGAAGGCCGTATGGGCGTCGTTTCGGGCCTGTTCGTCAAGCGGATCTGCACCATCGCATGGATGATCACGGGGTTGTGCGCCGTGGCGATGTACACCGGCCAATCGAACATCAAACCCGATGAGGTGTTCGGTCGGATGGCACGGGACCTGTTACCCGGCGTTTTGCCGGGACTGGTGGGGTTGTTCATTGCGTGCATTCTGGCTTCGCTGATGGGGGCCTGCGGTGCATTCATGGTCGTGTCTTCGGGATTGTTTACGGAGAACATATATAAACGGTTCCTCGCTCGCGGACATACTGATAAACATTATGTCGTGGTCGGCCGTTTATCCGCCGTGATCATGGTCGGGCTGGGCGTTTATTTTGCATTCACGATTGAAAGCGTGGTCACGGGACTGGAAATTTTCTGGCAGGTCGCCGCGATGATGGGTATCGCCTTTTGGGTGGGCCTGTACTGGAGAAGAGCGACCGTTGCCGGGGCCTGGGCGGGGACACTGGCCAGTTTTGCGGTACTGCTGTTTACCAGCAGGATCGACCTTCTCGGCTGGGATTTCAATGCACGCCTTGCTCTCTATCTGCCGAACTTCATGCTGTTGGAGGGAAATCTTCTTTTGTCGTGGCAGATGGTGATGTACCTGCTGGCAGGATTTGTGACGACGATCCTGGTCAGTCTGTTTACACGGCCGGTCGATTCCGCGCGGCTCGATCGGATGTTCGAATGTCTGCGAACACCGATTGCTCCCGACGAACCGGAAACAAAAGCGTTTACTCTGCCGGCGGGAATGCAACCGGCGCCGAGACAAGTGCTGATCGATCTGCCGGGGTTCGAAATCCCCCGGCCGTCCGGGGTGGGATTGGCCGGTTTTGCGGTCTCCTGGGTGATCGTCGCCTTGCTCATCTGGATTGCGTTAGTCATCCTGAAGGCATGACAGCCGGCGGCTTGACTAAAACAGAGTCCAATCTACAATGATATGCAATAATGTGAACGAGGGTATTCGTTCAGGGTATAGGTTGATTCCGTGAAAAAGAGAATCGGATATTGAATCGAGAAGCTATTCATCGGAAGGAGGGTTGTGCTTGGCAACCTCACCAACAAATCATTATGGATTGACACGAAGAGGATTTGTAACCGGCGCTGCGGCGGCGGGGCTGACGATGATTCCCGGCCTGGAACGAATGATGGTCGGCGTATCTCAAGCCGCGCAGGACACCCGGCGACAAGCGATTGAAGCGGCTATTCCCCCTGCGGCCCCTGCCGCACCGAAACGGCCGAGGAAACTGTTGATCTTCGACCTCAATGTCGCGTATGGCGGGCATGGTTCCATTCCGACGGCCAATACGGCTTTTACGCTGATGGGCGAAAAAACGGGGGCCTTCAGCACCGTCATCAGCAAGGATCCGGCGGTTTTCCGGCCGGAATCCCTGCGGCAATTCGATGCGGTATTTTTCAATAACAATGTCGGAAATCTCTTTACGGATCCCGCGCTGCGGCAGAGTCTGATCGACTTTGTTTATGGCGGCGGCGGGATGATGGGCGTCCACGGGACCGCGGTCGCTTTTACCCGCTGGGATGAGGGAGCGGCGGAGGACTGGCCGGAGTTTGCGATTATGCTCGGCGCACGCGGGGCCAACCATCGGGCGGCCGATGAACGAATTATGATCCGGCTCGACGATCCGGACCATCCGGTCAACCGACCGTTCGGAGGAAAGGATTTCGAGTATCGCGACGAGTTTTTCCGTTTCCACGAGGCCTATTCGCGGAATCGCTGCCGTGTACTGATGAGTATCGATATCGAAAAATCGGATATGAAACAAGGCAAGGAGTTGGGCAACTGTTATCGCCAGGACGGCGATTATGCCCTTGCCTGGGTTCGACAGTACGGGCGGGGACGCGTGTTTTACTGCACGATTGCGCACAACCCTTCGGTATTTATGGATCCGAAGATGCTGGAGTTTTATCTCGGCGCCGCTCAGTTTGTCCTCGGAGATCTGCCGGCGCCGACAACGCCCAGCGCCAAACGGACCGAAGCGATCCGGGCACAGGAAAAACTCGGATGGCGGGTGACGCTGTCCGCACCGCCGCCGGAGGAAGCCACACTCTACGAAAGGATCGACCGAGCCGCCGAAAACGGATTGCTCTATGTTCAGGCGGACTACGGTATGAAGGTCGGCGGAGAGCTGCCCGTGCCATTCGATACGCGTCTCAACGAGGATCAGCGTCGCCAGATTCGACTCAAGCTCGATGCCGCGGGGGTTCGTCTGCTGACGTGCCGATTTGATTCGTTACGGGGCGATGAAACGGAACGGCGAGGGACATTCGAGTTCGTCCGGCGGATGGGTATGGAGACGATCATCGCCAAACCAGAAACGGATAATTCAGGTATTATAGCGAAATTATCAAAGGAATACAATATCCCGATCGTTTCGGACGGTAAGGCCGCGGCGTTGGGTCCATCGCCGATTTATCTGATCGAGGCGGATCGAGGCGAAATCGCCGCGGTCGTTGAGGGGTATAACAAGCGCAGCATCCAACTTGCTCAGAAAGGGAAACCATGAATCATCCCGCATCGCTCCACCGACCCATTTTCCATTCGATGAGTCGCCGTCAATTTCTCCGGCAATCCGCCGCCTGGTTTGGCGCTGCGGGCCTGCCGTGGTTTATTCCCGGCGCCGCCATCGGAGCCGACGGAGCCAAACCCGCCAGCGAGCGGCTCACGATGGGCCTGATCGGCCACGGCGCAATGGGTCGCGGCCACCTGCATCGGCTTGCCGGCGACAAAGATCTTCGCGTGCTGGCCGTCTGCGATGTCGATCGCATCCGCTGCGATGACGCTCGGCAATTTGTCGATGAGACCTACGCCGCCGACCGGGCCTCCGGCGCCTACAAGGGTTGTACAGCGTACAATGACTACCGAGAACTCATCGCACGAACGGATATCGACGGCGTGGTAATCGCCACGCCCGATCACTGGCACACGCCGCAATCCATCGATGCCGCCCGCGCCGGCAAAGATGTGTATTGCGAAAAGCCCGTTACGCTGAACATCCGCGAAGGCCGTCGTCTTGTCGAAGTGATCCGCCGATACGGTCGTGTCTTTCAGACCGGAACGCAATACCGATCGAACCCAACGATCCGCCGCGTGTGTGAATTCGTACGAACCGGCGGTCTCGGCAAGATCCAATCCGCCTTTACGTTGTGGGCGCCGCTTTCCAGCTTTATCGGCGGCGAACGTTTCCGGCCGTATGCATCCGCGATCAGCGTCGAAAAACACGGCCCGTTGTATTATCCCGTCAATGTCGCCTTGCCGGAAGAAAAAACGCCGGATGGATTGGACTGGAATCTGTGGGTTGGGCCGGCGCCGTTTCGGCCGTACAATTCGCTGTATCACATCAATCCGTCGCCGGGAGTCGTGCCGTGGTCCTTCTGCGATGATTTCGGCGCCGCCTCGGTTACGTGGTTCCACTCGCACGCCGCCGATGTCATTCAATATGCTCTCGGCATGGAGACCAGCGGCCCGGTCGAATTCATTCATCCGTCGAGCGGACAATTTCCGACGATGACCTGCAAATACGCCAATGGTACGTTGCTGCATCTGGTCGATCACTGGGGCATGATCAAGGATGTCTATAAGGCCGTGCCGCCGTCGGCCCGGCTGGCGGGCAATTTCGGCGGCGTCTTTGTGGGCGAAAAGGGCTGGATCACGTCGATGACCACCGGAGGCCCCATCGAAGGCGGACCGGACGGCATCTTTGAGGAAATCCAGCTCAAGACCCGCGAGGTTACCGGTGGCAACAATCATCACGCCAACTGGTTCGAGTGTATTCGTACGCGGCAACAGCCCAGCTGCCATGAGGAAATCGGCCATCGTTCCGCTTCGCTGGGACATCTGTCGATCATTGCCTACAAACTCGGCCGTTCGCTCACGTGGGATCCGACCAAGGAAGAATTCATCGGTGACGATGAGGCCAACCAGTTGTGCGCACGACCCATGAGAGCCCCGTGGCATCTGTAACATTGAAATAATCCGGCGAAACAGGATTTTCGAAGGAGATCCCGATCATGAGCGAAACCTGCAAGAGCCCGTCCTGCAAATGCAACCTGAACCGTCGCGAATTTCTCGCCTGGTCCGGCGCCGCTGTCGGCGGCCTTGTCGCCGCCGGACATCTTCCGGCCGTTGCGGGACCTTTCTCGATGGCTGACTTCGAAAAGCTTATCCCCTCCGACAAAAAACTCCACCCCGACTGGGTTCGTTCCCTGACCGATCGGGGATCGCGCGCCGTCTATCGCGGGATGGAATTGGAAAAGATCGGTATGCCCATCGGGGGCATTACCTGCGGCCAGGTTTATCTGGGCGGCGATGGCAAGCTGTGGCACTGGGATATTTTCAACCGCTACATCGGAACCGGCGCTGAACATTATGCCAGGCCGATGAATCCGACGTTTCCCTTCGAACAGGGTTTTGCCATTCGTATCCGAACATCCGACCAACGGATAACCCGAACGCTCGATGACAAAGGATTCAAAGATATTTCCTTCATCGGAGAATATCCGATCGGTTCTATCACCTATCGAGATCCTGATTCACCGGTCGAGGTCGAACTGGAAGCATTTTCTCCTTTTATACCCCTGA
This sequence comes from uncultured Pirellulales bacterium, assembly GCA_964386005.1. Classification (GTDB taxonomy): domain Bacteria; phylum Planctomycetota; class Phycisphaerae; order Sedimentisphaerales; family Anaerohalosphaeraceae; genus FEN-1350. The sequence continues at coordinate 6,086 of CAYLSB010000018.1, forward strand.
ATGTCGATGATTCTTCGCTGCCGGCAACCGTAATGCGGTTTACCGTAACGAATCCATCGGCCGACAACGTCGAAGTCGATTTGGCGGGGTGGATGGAAAACGCCGTTTGTCTGTATAGTGGTCAATCGCGATCCGGGCAGCACATCAACCGGATCCTTCGCGCAACGAATTGTATTCTCCTCGAAGCCGGCGCTGCGGAACTCCCGCAGGATCAGAAATCCGACAAGCGGCCGGACATCGTCTTCGAAGATTTTGAAAAGGAAACCTACACGGGCTGGACCGTGACGGGAATCGCATTTGGATCCGGTCCGATCGATAAGAACAAGATTCCTTCCTATCAGGGCGACGTTGGAGCGATCGGTCAGCGAACCGTCAATTCGCATGCGACCGCCCCCGGCGGCGATGTCGGAACCAAAGATTCTCACATCGGAACTCTCACGAGCCGCGTGTTTACGGTCGAACGCAATTTCATCAACTTCCTCATCGGCGGCGGAGCGCACGCGGGCAGAACCTGCATGAATCTGCTCGTCGAAGACAAGCCCGTCCTTTCCGCCACCGGCGCCAACGACAATCGCATGAACCCGCAATCGTGGGACGTTCGGCGATGGGCGGGCAAACAGGCCCGATTGCAGATCGTCGATGCAGAAACCGGCGGCTGGGGCAACATCGGTGTTGATTCGATTATTTTCAGCGATTCGTCGCAACCGCCAACGGGGCCATTGTCGGAGGAATCGGATTTCGGAACGATGACCCTGGCGCTTTTGGATGGTCCCGCCGATTCGGCCATGACTGAATTGGATGCGTCTTCTCTTCCGGATTCCCTCTTTTCGGCAACTTCAAACGCATCGCAGCAGGCCGTCCGACCTTTCGGCGAGAGACTTCTCGGAGGGTTGTCCCGTACACTCGTTTTGGATTCCGGCAAGTCGGCCACCGTCACTTTCGCGATTTCCTGGCAATTTCCACGATTAGTCCTCGACAAAGCCAGGAAACTCACCGGCCGATTCTATGCCGGTCGATTTGACTCTGCGCGGGCCGTCGCGGAATACATTGCCGACCATTTCAAATCGCTCTACCGGCAGACTCGACTCTGGCATGACACCTGGTACGACTCGACGCTGCCATACTGGTTCCTCGATCGAATGTTTCTCAACACCTCCATTCTGGCGACTTCAACGTGCTATCGATTCTCCGACGGCCGCTTCTATGGATGGGAAGGCGTCGGCTGTTGTCCCGGAACATGTGGTCATGTCTGGCAATATGCCCACGCCGTCGCACGGCTGTTCCCGTCTCTGGAACGAGATACCCGCCAGCGCGTCGATTTCGGTCTGGCCTTGCAGCCCAACGGCGCTATTCACTTTCGCGGCGAATTCAACGCGGACCCCGCCGTTGATGCGCAGGCGGGTACGATCCTTCGCGCCCTTCGCGAACACCAGATGTCCGCCGACGATTCATGGCTCAAACAACATTGGCCCAAGATTCGCCGGGCCGTCGAATGGCTCATCGCCAAAGACAGCGACGACGACGGCCTTATCGTATCCAACCAGCATAACACGCTCGACACCGATTGGTACGGCCCGGTCGCGTGGCTCAGCGGCATGTATCTGGCCGCGCTTCGCGCCGCCGAAGAGATGGCTCTCGAAGTCGATGACAAATCCTTTGCGGATCGATGCCGTCAAATCGTTGAGGTCGGCCGGCCAAAACTCGTCAATACTCTCTTTAATGGCGAATATTTTATCAATATCCCGGACCCGAAACATCTTGATGCAATCAACTCCGGCTCCGGCTGCCACATCGACCAGGTCTTCGGCCAAAGCTGGGCCTATCAGGTCGGCCTGGATCGCATCCTTCCGGAGAAGGAAACGCGCAGCGCGCTGCAATCTCTCTGGCGGTATAATTTTACTCCCGATGTCGGCCCGTGGCGGCAGGCCAACAAGCCCGGCCGCTGGTATGCCATGGCCGGCGAAGGCGGGCTGATCATGTGCACGTTCCCGCGCGCCGACTGGTCCTATGAAAATGCCAAGGGCAAAGGCGCCGATTGGGCCGCCGGCTACTTCAACGAATGCATGAACGGCTTCGAGTACCAGGCGGCCGGCCACATGATCGCCGAAGGGATGCTCACCGAAGGGCTTGCCGTGGCGCGGATGGTGCACGACCGTTATCACCCCCGTCGTCGGAATCCTTTCAATGAGATCGAATGCGGTGACCACTATGCCCGCTCCATGGCCAGCTACGGCGTCTTCCTGATCGCCTGCGGGTATGAATATCACGGACCCAGGGGGCGTCTCGCCTTTGCGCCGCGGATCAGCCCGGATGATTTCCGCGCGGCGTTCACCACCGCCGAGGGGTGGGGCACTTTTTCTCAAAAACGCGCCGCCGATTCCCTGTCCGCTCGCATCGACCTCAAGTTCGGCCGTCTGGAACTCAAGACGTTGGCGCTGGAATCCAAAGATCGCTTTGCCCCCGCTCGTCTGTCCGTACGAATCGGGGACAAATCCATCGATGCCAAATTATCGACCGCGGATTCTCGCGTGACCATGACCTTCGATCCGCCTCTTGTCCTCCAGACAGGACAGGAACTCGAAATCGGCATGACATAAGTATTTGATAAATAACGTATTTACATGCACGACAGGGTGATTGACTTCCCTTATGGGGTATCTTCTTGGTTTTTCCCGGTATTTCTGTTATACTACCCTTTCGATTGCGAAACGTAGTGCCGGTATGGAGATGTGATTATGTTGTACGGTGTATTCGCCCTGTTGGGATTGATTGTGTGTTGCGTCGGCGGTGTCGTTGGCTGGCTGATTGGCAACCATCACGCGGAACGGATCGTTGCGGACGAGCGTCAAAAACGCGCTCAGGCCGAAGAAAAATGTTTTCGTCTGCCCATGGTGGAGCAGTCTCTGGCCAAAAAAACCTCCGAGTACAATCTATTGAACGATTCGGTCTCTTCCCTTCAGCGGCGTCTTGACGATGCGACCACCCGCCTGAAGGAGATCGAACCGCGTCTTTCCGATCTGGCCGGAAAGGTCGGCGAGAAGGATTGGCAGCTTCTCCAGCAGTCGATCCAACTCGAACAGGCCAACCGCCGCAATATCCAGTTATTCACCCGGCTTGAAGAAGAGAAACGAACTTCGGTCGAAAAATTGTCCGCTCTCGACCAGGTTCAGCGCAAGGCCTGCCGAGATCTGCAATCGGCGTTTGCCCAGGTTCTTGATCGACCGATCAGTCCCGATGAGCCGGCCGCCGAACCGACGCCCGCACAACCGGTCGTTAACGGCCGAACAGAGTCTCCTTCGCAGCCCGTGCCCATGCTTTCTCCAGAGGGACTGACCGAATCCGAGCAGGATTTGATCGACCTGGAACTGGCCGAACTGGACAAGATCATGGATGAGCAACCGAAAAAGAAACCCGAATCCGCCGAGCCGTTCGATGAATTCGCCTTCCTGCCCAAACAAACCCCGCCCTCGCGCGAAATACCCGATATCCCCCGCAGTACCGTAAGCGTTCCACCTCCGGCGCCCGCCGCCATTCCCATCCGCGAAATTCCGGCCATGGAAAAGACCGTTGTGATTGAAACTCCCACTCCCGCCGAAATAAAGGACTCCGCCCCCGTATCTGACGCCCCCGAAATCAACAACCCCGGATAATCGTACAATAGCGCGGCTGGCGAACACAAAAATTGCTATTGGGTTTGGTCGCGGGATTCGGTAAGCGGGGTTGTTCAATGGGTAATGACTCTATCGGGGCCGTGCGTGGGATGCATCGGAAGCATGTCGGCGATCTTCGGGTCAAACTTCCTGATTATACCCTTTGCGATCGATGCGCCCGATCCCCGACACGGGATGAGCGAGGGCTGTTATCCGCTGCGGACCAACATCCCTGACCAGGGAAAACAGATGGTGATTCTGATTGGGAAGATGGCACTCTGTATTATTACATGTTTTCGTTATGGGCAACCTGTGTGTACCCTTTCACAGCAAATTCATTTACAGGATTTGATAGGGTCTTTTCCCGGGAAAAGAATAGAGTTCGATGAAGTCATGATATTCACGAGAATGTGGCAACTCAATATCGAATAAATTCGCGGGACAATCTCGATTCGTAAACAATCGCTATAGGTCGTCAATAGAATATTTCTCAAAGCCCTAAGCAATTATCAGCCCCTTGTAGGGAATTTGCCTATCGGGCCCGACGCGAAGACAAATTAAACTGAAACCGGTAACAAACTGGTGGTGAACAAAGTATGGCGAAACAAGTAAAGAAATCCATTGTGAGCATTCATACAGGTGAAGGGTGTATGGGAGCAGAACTTGTGGGAATGCTCCGGAACAGATGAGTTCTGTAACCATGGATTCAGAAAAATGTCAAAACCGTCCAATCGTGAATTACATCTGAACAAAAACCCACAGGATGGGTAACGATCAAAGACAGGAAGTATAACAAAGAGAAGTCGGGGGATTGACATGTACAGATCAGAATCCATCGTGGCGGGACCGTGGGTTAATGTGGTTGTTGGCTGAAAGGAAATCCTATGAAGATAAAATCAAAAATTAAAACCCTGATGATTTTCGGGATCCTGTCATTGTTGGCGTTAGGGCAAAGGGGCTCGGCTCATCTGGATCCCTCAACGCTGGACATTCGCGAACAGGTCCGCAGCGCGGAATTCATATTTCGCGGACATGTTATTGGAGTTCAGTATCGCGACGCTGAAAAAGTAATTCAACTGGAAGGAAGCACGCCCGCTTTTGAAGAGGGGCTCCCGGTATTCCAGGATGGATCGGGTACCCCCCATACGTTTGTCACCTATCAGATCGACGAGATAATCAAAGGCAATCCCCCGCAGATTCCCGGCGGCGGTTCGTCGGATAAGTTGATATTACGGTTTCTGGGCGGCCCGTCCCATGAAAATCCGGATGAAATCCTGTTTGTGCCAACCTATCCGCATATGGATATCGGCGATCATGATTTCTTATTTGTGAGGAACAATACGGTGTATGGTTGTCCGCTGGTGAAAGCTGAAAACGGCCGATATCGGATTTTGAGCAATCCGAATAAGCCGACGGAACCCCCGTTGATATACACCGACCGGGGATATGAGATCGTCCATCTGGCAAGCGGGCAGAATGCCGGGGAGATCGATACCGGACAGTTCCACAATCTGCCGGAGATTCAGATATTCACGATTGGAAATCATCGATTGGAACGGGATGTCGTTCTGGAAGAAAACGAATACGGCGACCCGACCAACAATGAACAACCGGAGCCGTCTCTGCGGAAAGGGCCTCATTTTGCAGCGACTCAATTCAGCGTGTTTTTACATCAGGTGGTCGCGGAACTCTATACCCCTGAACAGCTCCGTTTGTTACCGCCGGTCGTGAGCGCCGATCCGTCAATCCCTTTCGTTATTGAGCCGTTAGATGAAAGCGGTCCGGCCAATCTGGGATTGGAACCGGACCCGGAACCGGTGGCGCGACCTTGGTTGAATGAACTTCCCGAAGCCAAGCGTCAGGAAATACTGCAGGCCGAATTACTGGAAGCGGAGTTGACCCGTGCAACAGGAGGCGATCCGGTATTGCCTGGCACTCCCTGCGAACGTGAAATCTTTGCCGGCGGCCGTATTCCCGGGGATATTTCCGGCCCGGAAGGCAAGCCGGACTGTAAGGTCGATCTTAACGATCTGGCACAATTGTCGCTTGACTGGCTGTCGTGTATTGGGGAAGGATGTCCTCAATTCTAATCCCGAAACAGGTTTAGGTCAATATGAAGAAAAGGAGACCTATATTATGAACAATATAAAATCACTTAACTTATATATCACGATCGCCTTCGGACTGGGAGGTCTGGTATCGACGAGTTATGCCTACAGTCATTACCATGCCAACGGAAAAAATCTGATTTGGGGTGACAAAGACCTGAATTGGCGGGCGGGTAAAAACAGTTTTCAATCGGGTACCGGCTGGCGGGAAGCGCTTCTGGAATCCAATGCCCGCTGGAACGAGGCGCCGGGGAACTTTACCTTTGGCATTCGGAACTGGGATGAAAAGTACGTCGGCCGATACAACGCTCAGAACGAGATCTGGTTTACCGACAAACAGAGCGTTCTGGATGGCGCCCCGGCACGCACAATCTATACCTACAATGCGATTTCGGCGCGGTTCATCGAAGCTGATGTTGTTTTTGACAGCGATTTGAAATGGTCCAAATCCAACGCGCAATCTACCAAAACTCCCTATGGCGGCGAATGGAGACCGTGGGGGAATACGGCGATGCACGAATTCGGCCACGCGCTGGGGCTGGCCCATGTCGATTATGAATACAATATCATGGGCGAGGACTGGGATCATATCCACGCCAACAACGGCAAGGTACGATTTTATGCCGGCGAAGACGCCGGACGCGGCGAGGTCCACCTGTACGGACAGACCACGACCAGCAAGAAAAACGACCTGGGCGCAACCCATTGGAAGTATGGGAATGCCGATGGAGAGTATAGTGAGCATATCCCCTGTAAAGTCTACAGCAGCGACGGCGGTTCGGTGATATTTAACGATTCCTACGCTGGAGCGTTGCGTTTTCATGTGAGCGCCGGTGGAACCTATCAGGCGCAGTTTACCCTGGAAAATAACGGATACTATACCCTGGAAAATATCAAGGTGGGTTATTATATTTCCACCAATGATAATATCACTACGCTGGACCGGGTGATCAAGACCCGTACGATCCAGATGGGACCCAACGATGTTTATACCACCAAGTATTCGGTTACGATACCCGGTGACCTGACAGTGGGACAGACCTATTGGTTAGGTGTCATTGTGGATTATACCGGAAGCATTACCGAGTATTGCGAGACGAATAACGCCACCTGGCTGCAAATTAAGATTGTCAATTAATACAGCGCGGGTATCGCTCAAGAAAATGCAGACGGCAAAACGATAACTCTTTATAAGGAAACGCCTTATAACAATTTGAATATGGATGTGGCGACGATACGATCGACGAAGAACGACCTGATCAAGTATTTGTCGGGGCTTGATGATTCTTTCTGCCGCCGGGAATCACGGCGTGGCTTGCTGACCTATGTGGGCGGGCAGTTGTCGGATTTGCCGATCCTGCGGCAATCTCCGGAATCCCAAACGATGAACAAAGACAGGAACGGATGACCATCGAAATTCGGCTGTCCATGCGCTTGACCAATATCTCTCAAAACATCTCAAAACGTCGCGCGAATCCGCGAAAGTAATCCATTCTCAGAATGTGTCGAAATCCCTGATTTCAAGGGATATCCTCCATATTCTCGACAAAGGCGATATTTTGGATAAATGGAGGCGGCGGGAATCGGACCCGCATCCCCGCGATGCGACCGCGGTGTACTCCCATTATACTACGCCCCCGCAAACATTACGGGTTTTGTCCAATGCGATTGTTTATATGATTATACGTTCCCCGGGGGGAAAAACAACGTTTTTTTGCGGAACTTGATTTTTTTGAGGTTTTGCGATAAAATAAGTTGTTTGCCGAACAGAAAGGAATGAGCGGTTTTGCCGTTACCGCGCGATACGGGAAAACCTTCTGCCTGAAGGGTGAATGTGGAAGCCGTTGTGTAATGATTCTCATTGGGACGACTCCTTATAGATGAATCCCAGGATGGGAATTGTGAGTTACGATATTTGCGATCCCGGAGGTGAACGATGAAATGCGTGATGTTCGTTGCTTGGTTCGGTCTATGCACGTCGATCGTGGCGGGCCAGACGCATTATTCCGGGATTCTGGAGGCGGATACCGTATTCACCGGCGAGTGTATCATCGACTCGACGCTAACGGTGCCGGCGGGGATTGCGCTGACCATTGATGCCGGATCCAATGTTCGAATCGCAAGCGGGGTATCGATTCTGGTTTCCGGGGCGCTAACGGCCGAGGGAACAGAAGCTTCGCCGATTTTGTTTACGCGATATCCGAACACAAGCGGTCTGAAATGGAAGCAAATCAAGTTCGTCCGCCCTTCGGACAGTTCTTTTCGTTGGTGTACCTTCGAGTATGCCGATTGCGAGGGCGCACATCAGGATTACTACGAACCCGGAACACGAAACTATCACGAAGCGATCACGGTAGTGGCCGGGCACGTTGATTTCGATGGATGTCTCTTTCGGAAACTGCCCAGCAGCGGATCGAGCGCGGAAGGAGACGCCCTGGCGATTATCTCCGACGATCCGGACGATCCCGGCGAAGCGTCGGCGAATATCCGCAATTGCCGGTTCATCGAGATCGGCCAGGCCATCCATACCCGCTTTGCGTATGTGCTGGTGGAGGATTGTTACTTCCGAGGAAAACGCGGCGACAATGACGACGTGGATTTGTGGGGTGAAAGCGTTCCGCCGCCGATGATTCGTCGAAACCTGTTCGACGCGCCCGTGCACGAGGATCGAATCAATCCGACCCGGTGTTCGGCCATTATTATGGATAATGTCATTCTGGATTCGTCGGATCAGGGCATCGTATTGAGGGATGCGGGTTCTCCGATCCTGATCAACAACATCATCGCCAACTGCACCAACGCCGGCGTCGCCGTGGAAAATACCTGCACCGCCCTGCTCATCAACAACACGATCGTCAACAGCGGAACGGGGATCCGCTGTTTCGATCTCGGCCGTGCGGGTCCGCCCTATTACCTGACGCCGGGCGGCGGGGATGTAACCCTGCTGAACTGCATCGTCTGGAATTGCCCCAGATCGATCCGGCTGGAAGACAGCTCCAATACAAACGCCGTGGATCGGGGTTCGTATGCCACGGTGTGGTATTCGGATATCCAGGGCGGCCGGAGCAACGTATCGATCAGCGGAAGTTATTCGATGCTGACGTGGGAAGAAGGAAACATCGACGTGGATCCTTTGTTCGCCGATCCACAAAATGCCAATAAGTCCCTTCGGGATTTTCATGAAAAGTCCCGGGCGGGACGTTGGAATCCCGCGACGCAGACCTGGATGAAAGATGATGTGACCAGCCCGTGCATCGACGCGGGAGATCCGGAAACGCCGCTGGATTTCGAGTTATGGCCGCACGGCGGAAGGATCAACATGGGAGCGTACGGCGACAGGCCGGAAGCGAGCATGAGCGACGACGCCACGATCGGAAACCTCGCGGACATGGATCAGGATGGCGCCGTCAACCTGATCGATCTGGGATGGCTGGCGGAATTCTGGATGTTCGACAATCGCCTGATCCCGGCCAATCTGGATCGAGAAGGCATTGTCGATCTGGCGGACCTGGCCCTGCTTGTCAGCGAATGGCTGATGTAACCCGAACCGCCTCAGAAAATATTTCCAAGAATCTTTGAACAATTTTCTTTGACGGCCGATATACATAGAAGTACAATGTATAGCGATTCGATGTATGTGAATCAATTCAAGGGTATTTTTCGCGGAATCCTGAAGGATTACATGCAAAATCAGGGAGAGTGGAAATGTCTTTATCCAAGGATCTGGTCGCCGCGTCGGCCACTCCGATGATTCTGGCGATCCTGGCCGAGGGAGAAACCTACGGCTACGCCATCACCCGGCGGGTACGGGAATTATCCGGCGGCCGCATGGAGTGGACCGACGGCATGCTGTATCCGGTTCTGCATCGACTGGAACGGCAGGGGCTGATCAAGTCGTCTATGCGCCAATCCGAAACGGGACGCAAACGTCGATATTATCGAATTCAATCACGGGGTAAACAGGCCTTGAACACCCAGCGAGGTCAATGGATGCTGGTTCATTCCGTACTGAATCAATTGTGGGAGAACAAACCATGTTTGACGTAAACCAACAGATTGGCCAATGGAGACAGTCCCTCGGTCAATCGGAATCCGTCATTCCTTCGGATTTGGATGAACTGGAATCGCATCTGCGGGACCAAATCGATCATCTGGCCGCGGCGGGTTTATCCCAACAGGAGGCCTTTTATATCGCGCAGCAACGGATCGGAGATGCGCTGACCCTGCCCATGGAGTTTGCCAAGGTGAATGGTTCGGCCATCTTTCGCCGGCGGCTTCAATGGATGCTGGCCGGCGTTCTGGCCTATCTGCTGATTCTGCATCTGTCGCAACTGGCCTTCTTCGTCGGAGTGCTGGCATCCTCTGCCGCAGGATTTCACGGATATGTGACAGGTTGGATCGGGCAGATCGCCAAATGCCTGACGGGACTTGCAGGGTTGGCGATCGGCTTGATCGCCATGAAAAGCCCCCGCGTTTTACGCCGCATTGGATCCGATGAAAACGGTTTAATTCTCGGATTGATCGCCGCCGTCGGAATCATTCTTCTGATCGTGGCCCGATTATTCATCTCCGCACTGACCGTTCGATATGCGGGCGCAGACGCGTATGGAAAATCCGCCATCGTTGAGAGGGTCTCCACATTGTCCTTCTCCGTGTTGATCCCGATCCTGATGCTATGGCTCTTGATCCTGCTTCGAACTTCCTGGCGTCGAAGAGAAATCGGAGTCAACTAAGAATTCAAACAAAGAGAAAATCCCGAACCCTCATCCGAAACGAATCGTTTTGAAATATTCACAAAGATCGGGGCAACGAAAGGTAAATCCGGATTGAAGAAGTTTATCAGGTAAGACGGACGCGGATGCCAATAAGGTCTCTGAAGCAAAACCATCCAGGGCCATGTTGAGAGCCCATGCGGGGATTCGCAGGCGGGCTCTTCGACCGCAGGCCGCCGCGAGGGCTGTTGTAAATTCGGTATTCGATACCGGGTTTGGACCGGTGAAGTTGACCGGACCGGAAAGATCGGACGTCTCGATGATCCATTGAACAGCGCCAAGTACATCGTCCAGCGTGATCCATGACCAGATTTGTCGGCCGTGCCCGAGAACGGCGCCAAGGCCCAGGCGAAACACCGGCAGCATCGCTTTGAGCGACCCGCCCGTCGGAGATAAAACCATACCCAGGCGAATCGGAACGGTGCGAATTCCGGCCTGTGTCGCGGGCAGTACGGCCGATTCCCAGTCCGCGCAGAGTCGGGCCAAAAACGTATTTCCTGCAGGCGCGTTTTCCGCGACAGGTTGATCCGCAGAACCATAGAAGCCGATGGCCGAGGCGGTGATCAGCAATGACGGCGGATGAGGCAGAGAAGCCATACTTTGTGCGATGAGCCGCGTGGAATCCACTCGGCTGTGCACCAATCGACGACATTTATTCTTCGTCCACAGACCGGCAATCGATTCTCCGGCCAGATGGATCACGATATCCACCCGACTTAACGATTCGAGGTCGATGGTTTCCGCGACCGGATCGTACAGAATCCGTTCGCGATCCTCAGCCGGATTTATCGATCGCGAGGAAGGACGAACCATCGGGACGGCGGTATGTCCCTGACTTTCGAGGCCTTTGACCAGCGCCGAGCCGATAAATCCCGTCGAACCGGAAATGGCAATCTTCATATTCTTGTCTTTATGGATTGAGAATTAAGAATCCCGCATTGAGCCCGATCGCAAAGGTGACCCACAAGAGATAGGGAACCATCATCACGGTGGCGGATTTGGACACACGGAAAAACAGTCGTATCGTTGCGATGATCGCCAGCCACAACAACACAAGTTCTATGAGGGCCAAATCGATGCGGTGCAGGCCGAAAAAAATCAGCGACCAGGCGGCATTGAGAGCCAGTTGAATTCCGAAGGCCACAGCGGCCATTCGTACATCCTTACGATTGATCCCGTAGGACAACACCATCGCCCCGGCGATGCCCATCATCACATACAGGATCGGCCAGACCACGCCGAACACCCAGTTCGGGGGGCTAAGCGCCGGCCGGTTCAGCCCCGCATACCAATGAGGAATCGCATTTCTCGTGGCCATAGAACCGATCCACCCGGCCGAAAGACACATCAGGACACACAAGATCATTCGCAGGATCGATCGCCCCGACATTGCCCAAATCTCCGGTCAGGCCTTCTTGTCTTCGTCGCCGACCAGCGGTCGGATGCGATCCACCGAGAAAACCACCAGCGATTTGTTCTCGTCGGTTTCTTCGTCTTTTTTTCGACGGCGAAACTTCTCGATTATGTCGGTGTCGGATTCCTCGCGAATCTTTGTCAGATACAAACGCTTGCCGAGATACCCCGGACCATCCTCGATGAAAATATAACAGGCGCGGGGATTGGACAAAAGGTTTCGATAGGAAAGTCGCTCCCTCATGATGAAAGCGACCGTGTTCTCGTCGATCACATGCGGGCGGGCATAGACGGCGGCATTGACCTGTCCGCTCGAATCCGAGGTCGATAACACGCCCACACCATCGGCCGATTCAAAATATTCCTCAAGCTTCATGGTCCATCATTCCTTGTCAGGGTATCGTTTTGTTCGGAAATCGTCATCCAGAGTACCCCAATGGCGTGAATTCGACAAGACGATAGGCATTTTTTTATGAAATCGTCAACCAGGGACCGATATGATCCGTAGAAATACCGATGCCCTGTAAGGATTCGGCTTACGGAAGCGAATTCGAACGGGTTTTGTCTGGAGACCCAAATGGCCTTTACACTGCAACTTGGTGATCAGGCGCCGGATTTCAGTCTTCCGGCAACAGACGGCAATATCTATGAACGTAAGGATTTTGCCGACGCGCGGGTTCTGGTGGTCTTTTTTACCTGCAATCATTGTCCTTATGTCCTTGGCTCAGACGAAGTTACGCGACAAACGGCGCTGAAATTCGCCCAGCAGGATGTCACCTTTGTGGGGATCAATTCCAACAGCCCCAATACGTATCCTGAAGATTCATTCGAAAACATGGTCATCCGGATGAATGAACAGCGGTTTCCATGGGTGTACCTGTTTGACCGAAGCCAGGAAATCGCAAAGGCGTATGGAGCGTTGCGGACGCCGCACTTTTTCGTCTTTGATCGCGATCGGCATCTGATTTACACCGGTCGGGGCGTGGACAATCCGCGCGATTCCAGCAAGATCAAAGTGAATGATCTTGAAAATGCGCTTGCGGATCACTTATCCGGCCGGGCCATTCGGGTTCCCCTCACCAACCCGATCGGGTGCAACATCAAGTGGGAAGGCAAAGACGCTCACTGGATGCCGCCGGAGGCCTGCGACTTAGTATAGGGTATCCATTTTTTCCCTTGATTTGGGCCTCAAGAAAGTCATAATTAAAGGCATGTTGCGCCATCCAACTCCATTTATAATCTTGGCAGATCTGGGTTTATTGACCAGTATCGGTACGCATGTGGTTTCTCTTTTTGGATCATCGTTGATCCCCACATCGTTGGTCTGGGCACTTCATGCAGGAATATTTATCGTTTGGATGCCCGCTCTCTTGGGGGGTTACCGGTTGATCAGTTTTCGAGGAAAGAAATCCGAGATTTGGACAACTGCATTACGGGGTTCCCCCAAATGGATGAAAAGGATGGCTCAGGTCTCATCCTATTATGCACTTCTCAATTTCATGCTCTACATTTTCATAATCCGAAATCCAGATGGAGTGACGCAATCTAGTACCTCCATACCCTCGAAAGAACTGGCTTTCTTGTCAAGTATTTGGGTGGTTTTCTATTCTATGTCCTTGGCTCTGTTGTTTTCTTATTCACGAATTCAACAACAGCGATGTAATCGACATTGTCCGAATGGCCATCCTGTGGATATCTGGACGATGACCTGTAAAACCTGTGGGGCAACGATATCGAACGATCAATTCGAAACGGCACCTTCAGATACCAGTCCCGATACCCCCGATTAAGCTCTTCAAAGACAACAAAACAGGGGCACAAGGATTACTCCATTGTGCCCCCGAAAAGGTCAAAATATCCGGATTATCGGATTACCACTTGCCGGATTTTCGTTGCGCAGCCGGCGGATATTGTTTCAGGATTTCCTCGGATTTACGGATCTCATCATCCGGCAGCGCATACGGTTGCAGCTTACCCGTCAGATAGGCATCGTAGCCGCTCAGATCCATCAGACCATGGCCGCTGTAGTTGAACAGGATGACCTTTTCTTTGCCTTCTTCTTTGGCCTTGTTGGCTTCCTGGATAGCGGCGGCGATGGCATGACTGGTTTCCGGCGCGGGGATCGCTCCTTCGGTCTGCGCCCAGGTCATCGCGGCCTTGTAGCACTCAATCTGGTCGATGGCGCGCGGCGTGTGCAATCCTTCGACAATCGCCTGACAGACCAGCGGCGCCATTCCATGGTAACGAAGTCCCCCGGCATGGATAGGCGGGGGGACAAAAGCATGGCCCAGCGAGAACATCGCCAGAAGCGGCGTGGTACAGGCGGTGTCACCGAAGTCATAAACAAACGGCCCCTTGGTCATCGTCGGACAGGCGGTCGGTTCCACGGGGATAATGTCGATCTTGGCGCCGTTGATCTTGTCGGCGGTGAAGGGGAACGCCAGTCCGGCAAAATTACTCCCGCCGCCGGCGCATCCGATGACCACATCGGGCGTTTTTTCATTGATACTCTTGAGTTGGGCTTTGGCTTCCTGGCCGATAATCGTCTGGTGCAGCATCACATGATTGAGCACGCTGCCCAGCGAGTAACGGGTCTTGCCCGAAGGATCGGTTACCGCCTGTTCAATGGCCTCGGAGATGGCGATACCGAGAGAACCCGGTGTATCGGGCATTTCGGCGAGGATTTTGCGGCCGGCGTTGGTTTCCGAACTGGGGCTGGCCACGCAGTTGGCTCCCCAAACCTGCATCATCAACTTGCGGAAGGGTTTCTGGTCGAAACTGATCCGCACCATAAACACCTTACATTCAAGCCCGATCAGCCGACATGCGAAAGCCAGGGCCGAACCCCACTGACCGGCTCCGGTCTCCGTCGTCAGCCGCTGGATGCCGAACTGCTTATTGTACCAGGCCTGCGGCACGGCGGTGTTGGGTTTGTGGCTGCCGGGCGGGGATGTGGATTCGTCTTTATAGTAAATTCGCGCCGGCGTCTTGAGGTGGCGTTCGAGATAGACCGCTCGCCGAAGCGGCGCCGGACGCCAGCGATAGAGGATGTCGAGGATTTCGTCGGGGATGGGTATCCACCGTTGTGCGCTGACTTCCTGTTCGATAAGATTCATCGGAAATACGGGTGCAAGCATGTCCGGGGACACGGGTTTGCCTCCCGGTCCCAGCGGCGGCAGCGGCGGGGTTGGCAGATCGGCCGCAAGGTTGTACCACTGACGAGGGATGTCTTTTTCCTGCAACAGGATCTTTCTGTCCATGGGTTACTCCTACCTCTTTGTGAGCATTCGGTTTACGATTGAATCGGTTTTTTTCAATATTTTGGCTCCGCGGGTAATCTTGCACAGACTCAGGCCGAGTCGGTCGGCGATATCCCGCTGAGGCATTTTTTTGTGCAGCATCCGCAGCAACTCCCACCGCATCGCCAGATCATGGCGTTCGGCGGGAGTCAGGATTTCTTCAAGAAATCGCTTCATGTGTTCCGGGCGTCGAATCCGGCAGAATACCGCAATCAATTCGTTTATCGATGACATCTCGGTTCCTTTAGACTACGTTTCTATCCACAGTAACATTCTATCCCAATGTCGGGTTCATTTCAACCGTTCTCTTGCTTTTTTAATCCGTTTTTGCGCCCCGATAAAAATCCGCATACGAAATCAACCGGATCTTCCGTTCTGAAATGAGGCGTTTGACCTTTTCGCTGGTCAGGGTAAACGTTACGCCATCCCGGTCGGCCGCAACCTGCTCGTATCCGGTATGGCCGAGCGCCCGCATCTCGGGCGTGTCAAGGCCGGGATGCTCGATAAAAAACCAGGTTCCGGGAGTTAGCTTGGCTATAAGGGAAAGAAAGGCGGTTTCCTTTTGATGCCCTGTTTGAGCAGCCGCGCCCCAGTGGCCCATCGGGCGAACCTCCGACGGCAGTTCAAGGGGTAGTTTGTATTCCGCGGCCAACCGCTGAGTCAACTCCCGCAGATCCGGCCGGCTGAGCGGGGTGTACATGTGCGCCGACAGGTGGCTCACCTGCGGGATTAATCGACGCGCCAGCTCGATCTGAGCGCGGAGTTCCTTTTCGACATCCTCGGTCTTTGGCTTGGCGTCGAGAAAACCGGTGTTGGGCGGGAAATCCTTCCGCTGGGTTGTCATGGGGTAAAAGTACCCGTTGGCATCCGTGATCGACGAAGGTCCGGTCAAGGGTCTCCACTTGCATTTATCCCATTCACTGGTCAACGTCAAATGGACCCCCACATCCAGTCCGGGATTTTCTCGAAGCATCTCCACCGCTTCCGGAAACCACGGCGCGGGAACCATCACCTCGACGCTGCGAACGATTCCTTCCCGAAAGGCCCGGATACAGGCGAGATTGGCGGCGTGGCTGCTGCCGATGTCATCGCCCCGAATAATCAGACGGATCTCATTGGACGGACGCAAAACCGGTACGGTGGAGGCATCCGACGATATTTGACCCAGGCCGACAATCAGAACCATGAATCCGAATGTCCACAAAGCCATTTTGGTTCGCATGAATATGCTCCTGAAAAAAAGTTGGTCAATATCATTGGATATTATATGCCGAACTCCTTGAGGGTGGGAGAAAAATACCGAGGCCAATAATCGATCATTTTGCGGCTCGATTTTGAGGATTTCATCGTCGAGTTCATCTGTGCGAAACCCGTCTTTTTCTTGATTTTTCAGCCAATTTATGCTATAATCCGTCTGTCAAGCTGAGGGGAAAAATCCGACTTCCATGATTCACGCGGCATTCACGAGAATCGGCCGCCGGATCGACAATAACCGTTGCATAAGCGTATCCCGCGGGGGGATTCCTATCGGCAACCGGACTTCAGTTTGAGACAGGAATAGGATATGCGAAAGAAACAACTACTTGCTTCGGTCCAGCATCTGGGCTGGGTCACGCAGATCGGCGTGGAACACTCGATGGTGTCCGATACCCGGCACGTCGCCGATTTGAAAGAGTGCATTCAGCAGGCGATGGAGAATTTTCCCGCGCGAAACCTGTTGCTGGACTTCTCCCGGGTGGAATCGATATCGACCGCGGCGCTGGGGATGTTGCTGAAGCTTCAAAAGCACCTGTATGAGCATGGCGGCCGGTTGAAACTGTACGCGATCGACCGGGAAAAGATCGTTGATTGCGCCAACGATACCTATCTGCATGAGATTTTTAAAATCTTTGAGCTGGATCGCTTTTTTGATATTTGCATTCAGTCCCGGCAAACCGTTTCGGAATGCGCGGCGGCATTGAATCATCATGGAAACCATCGGCTGGATTCCTCGACCTCTCATCAGGCGATATCCTGCTGACGGAACCACGACAATCCTACCGAAGGGATTAACTCATCGGCTTCGGATCAGTAATTCCCTGCTCCATGGGAAATCCGGCCGATGGGTTTCCAGATCGCGGATGAATCGTTGACCATCCTGCCAATAACCGGCCGTGGGTCGAAGCTGCCGACATTCCCGGCAAAAGTACTGGTTCATCGATGCGTTGAGAACTTCACGGATATACTTACTGGTCATCGAGGCCAGGGCCACCGGAAGGCATCGCATTTCGGCGCCGACCGGAAAATGGATCCGCATGGTTTTTCCCCCTCCGATCAATTCATAACTGCTGAGATTGTCGTCTTCGCGAACAATGGTCAATTCCATATCTCCGAACATCCGCTGCAATGCCGGTCGATACAAACTCCGTCCGCCCTGACGGTCCACGACAACCTGCAGGATCTGCCCGGCGGGGAGTTCATCGAAGGCCTGCTGGATCAGAGTGCAGATTTCGGTGAATAGGACAGAGGCCTTGTTTTTTACGATCGAGACCATGCGATTAAAATAACCGACATCGAGGCAACGAGATCGTATTGCGTGTAAGGAGCATCGATTTTCCGTCAGGGCTTTTCGCAGGATCGTCGCCGCCAAGTGGATATCGGGCGGATCGCCTCCGAGTGATATGTTGTCAAGATGTTCATACCAGGGGTAATCGCCGAGCCGTGCCGAACACGCCGGACAAAGGATTTGCAGAAGAGTTCGAGGATTATCGGGTGCCAACAAGGCCTCGGTTGTCGAGGCGATGCAGGCCAATACGGTTCGACGAAGGGCGTTGATTCCGGCGGATGGGGTATAGGCCTTTTTACTGTCGGTGATCAACAGACGCCCGGAAAGACGGCGTTTCTCCTTGCTGACCGCCTTGTGCAATATCCCCCACAAATCGGCTCGCAGAAGATCATCCGGCAGGTCAATCGCGACTCCGGAAACCACCAAAGGCCCGAGTAGCGGGCCATACCCCGCCTCATCAATACCGAGAAGAACAGCCATGGAGTTATTGAATTTGAAATATCGTAATTGTCCGGGCAATCCGACTCACCCGGATCGGAGGGTGATTATAGCGGACAAAGGATCGAACAGCAATATCCTGAAATCTACGCGAGAGGAAATGAGCCGACGGATAAATTCCGTTCCTTGCTGAATTTGACCAGATCCGGATCCGGTAACAACATTTCCATCACAATCGCTCCAATCGTCGACAGGATCGTAAAACTGAACATCCGCCATACCCCCGCATGAAGAACCGCCTGTGTCGTCAGTTCAATCTGCTCGGCGGTGATCAACCTTGTCGCGATCGTCGCCAGGATTCCCAACACGAATCCTCCGACTGTTGCCGCGACGATTCTTCGCCATAAAACCGCCCCGCCGGCAGCCAGAGTAATCGTCATTCCCAGAAGAGCCGGAATCGCCGCCGTCAGGTACCACACCTCCCTCAGCGTCGGCAACGTTCCCGATTGTTCTGACCGCCATCGTTCAGCGCTCAGCCATATCAAAGACGCCACCAAGGCACAAACCGCCACATGCCAATAGCGCGGCGCCAACTCCTGTCGGATTTCTGCCCGTCGTCGCATCCTTCGGCGAATCGTAAGCGGCCAGTTGTAGCACAGGCAAAATACAGCGTGCTCCAGCAGCGCCCCCCGTTCTCCGAAGACCGGAACGATATGCACGGCGTCGGTAGCCCAGTGCCCCGCCATGAAACGTGCCAGCGCGGGATAGCGATAGGTCATCTGGATCGGAAACGCCAGATAGCCCACATACTTGAAGAAACTCAGAAACAGGGCGATGTTGTAGTTGGCGAAGTCGCGTTCCTTAATGGCCAGCCAAACGGTATAAAGACCGCGACAGAGCGATCCAGGGGAGACGGGCAGTATCTGAAATAGTACCAAAATCGCTCCGGTCTTGAGGTTTCGTTCCGTCGGATCCATATCGGGATGGGCGAAGTAAAACCATAATGCCAGGATTCCCGAAACCAGTTGGGTCACCGGCAGGGTCATCAAGTGTACAACCAGACTGACAAGGTATTTCTGGATATACGGTTCATGAATCTGGGCCTCGATCGCCGTGGCGTCGTCATCGGTCAGGATATGTTTCTTTTTCCCCTGCTCGACCATATCGCGCATCCACTGCGTTCGCATCTCGGCGTTGAAGTACAGCTTGAAAGGCCGCACGAACAAAAACCACAGCTTGTCCTTGCGAAACGCCCCATCCATAATGAATCGGTGCAGGCCGGCCGGCGCGATCCAACTCAGGAGCCAATGGACGACAAAGAATGGGATTGATTCGGCCAGCGTTGTCGCCTGTACTTCGGAAATCCGGCCGCATCGGAACCAAGCCAGCGTGATTTCCGCCATCCGCCCGCGAATCGCCCGCAGGAGATACCCGCCGCTGGTGAAGATCGCCGTATAATGTTTTCGCCACTCAGGCCTTCCCCACGCTTTTCGCAGCACGCGGCCAAGGAACGGAATCAGTCCCAGCACGAAAAACAACATCGTACGGCCGGGACAATCGCGGAGTTTTTTCTCCGACACATCATCCACAAGATTTCGTATGCGCCAGCCAGTCACGGCGCTGCTCAACATCGTCTTCCACAACGTGCCGTCATAGAACAATCGTACATGGTTGTGAGTTACATCCGGTAGCGAGTTGCGATAGACTTCTTCGCATGCTTTCAATTCTGACAGTAACGGCAGCAAATCTTTAAAATCGTCTTTATGCGCTGCGACGAATTGTTCGAGTTTGTTGAGATTTCCCCGATCGAACTGCACCAACGAGCCGCGGATGAGCCCCTGTCCGATCAACTTGAAATCGCCCGGGCTCATCGGCAAGAAAGGCAACAATGCAAGTCCCGCGCGAAAATCAACAGCAACAAGCCCCGTCTCCGGATCGCCTTTGGTATCCAGCCGCTTTAAGGCGTTCGGCTGGCTTTTGCAGGTACTCCATTCGTACTGCCGCGCGAACTCGTGCGCTCCCATCTCGTGAAGCATCTCGACGAACTGCCGCATGAACTGGTATTTGGCCCGATACTCCGGCGAACCCAGCCGCGACGAATCGACCGGCTTGGTCTTCTTCCATCGCTTCAGCGTATCGAGATGTTCATCGACTTCCAATCGCCAGGTTCTCCCGCTGACCCAATCGCTCAACTCGCCGCAACTGCCCAGCGTCGAATCGACAAATGTCACGTGAATATCGTTGACCGCATCCTCACGCCCGAACCGGATTTGTGCCGCCCGTCGAATGAATTTCTGCCACAGCGCACCCGCCCGCGCCGCCGCAGGATTGACTTGTAACTGAAACGGACCCTGGAATCCCAGCGCATACACAACATTACGAAACAGCAAGGAAAAACCGCTCGGCGGGATCAGGATCTTCATGGCAAAGACTTTACCGACTTCCAACCCCGCAAAGGATTCGACGGCGGAATTCCCTTTTTCAATCGTGGTCACGACAACCCGATATACCTGTCCGGCAAAGCCGCCTCCGATAAATCGATCGATCCTGATTCCTACTTTGGCCGTATCGTTGCCTGCAACGGCCGTTGCCTCGTAGGTCATTTCATCGCCCGCCTCATATCGCACCGTTCGCCACGGCCGGTACAATTCCTGCCGTTTGAAGACGTCCGATAATCGCTTTACGATCTCTATCGAAACCGATTCTGCCATTGTATATCCATTCCAGTTCAATTGGTTCCGTCAATTCGCAATTTGCGGTATTTACGTTCACTCCGCGCAGAGCAAGGCCGCAATCCTTCTTATATCGGCTAATAGGTCCGATGATTTCACAACGCTGTAATGGTCGCGCGATAATATCCGGAACAAAGACAAATCGCCGGATGGGGGAGGTAGTCATCACAGAAGGGATGGTTTGTACGATCATTTCGAAGTACAGGATCTCACCGCCTTCGAGCATTGGCGATAAGGAATTTTCGTAATTTTTTGTAAGCGGAACGAGGATGGACGGGTCTAATATATCAGTTATGGCCGACGGGAGAGACGACAGCGTGATGAGCGCCGAACCGGCCGAGGTCCGCGAGAGAACGTTGATCCGACGGGCCGGCCGGGGTGAGGAAGGTGCGTTCGCAGAAATCGTAGAGATGTATCGAGAAGAGATCGCAAGACTTGCCGGCCGAATGCTCGGATGGGATCCCGATGTGGATGATGTTGTTCAGGATGTGCTGTTGTCGGTCTATACGGCCCTGGGACGGTTCGATCATCGATGTTCGCTTCGAAGCTGGCTTTTTCGCATTACGGTGAACAAGTGCCGCACACATCGTCTGCGGCGGATGCTGCGGCTGAAACGGTTCGTGTCGGCCGCGTCGATCGCGGATGAGCCCCATGTCGAGGCGGAGAATCGATCGCAGACCGACGAACGGGATCGGGCCGTACGACAGGCGGTGCGAGGATTGCCGCCGCGATATCGCGAACCGGTGGTCCTGCGATACCTGTACGGCATGGAAACCGACGAAATGTTTGAAGTACTCGGAATCCGCCGGAACGCATTGAATGTACGTTTGTCGCGCGGGCGCCAATTGCTTCGGGACCAATTGGCCGAATGGTTTGAGGAATGATTGAATATTGGGATTTGACAGGATTGGGGATACATGATGGATGAACGATTGATCCAAATGCTTTGCGATGCCGACCGAACGGCCGGAACGCCGCATGTGGCCGACGCGGCGATTCTGGCCGGAATCACGTGCCGCAGGGCCCATGCGCGGAAGATCCGGCGGATGGCTATTGGCATTGGCGCCGCGGCGACGATCGCGATCCTCGCGACAATGGCCGTCACGATCCGGATTGAGCAGCAACGGATTGAGCACATACAGCGGCAGATCGCCGAACTGACGGAAAGAACCGATGCCACAGTGGCGTTCGTGAAAACGATTCTCGAAGAGCATGACGACCGACAGAAGCTGGTCCGACTGAATCAGCAACTCGCGTCGATTTCCGATCCAATCAAGGAGATCCAGAACCGTGTGGATGAAACGGCATTCGCAATGCTCTATCAGGCGGATATGCTCTATAAACAATTGAATCTGAAAGAATCCGCCGTTCAGGCCTATCAGCGGGTGATCGAATTGTTCCCGGACAATCGCTGGGCGGAAACGGCCCGAGAACGGATTAAACAAATCGAAGAACAACTTCAAATTGAACCGAAAGGAGATGTGTTATGAAGATTCGACCTATTACGATGGCAATGGTGATGATCGCAATGGGGGTTGCGACGGTATTCGTGAGAGCGGGCGGGGAATCCGACAAGACGGCCAAATCCTCCGAACGAGTGAAGGCCTACGATGCAAAGGAAATTTCCAATACGACCGTCGCTCGATGTATCCTCCGGATTTCGTATGATCCATCCGTGCTGCCGCTGAACTGGGAGATGGTGAATTACCTGATTAATAGCTCCGGAATTCTCGGAAAGGTTGCCAGAGAAATCCTCGAAGCGAATGAATTCCCGGTTGTTTCCCTCGAGGAACTCAACCCCCCTGACCGTACGATGCCGATGGGTGGAATGGAAGGCGGGATGAGCGGTATGGGGATGGTCGGAGGAATGATGGGAGGGGGCTACGGGATGATGGGAGGCATGGGAGGTGGAATGGGGATGGGCGGGGGAATGGGTGGGATGGAACCCGGGATGATGGGCGGAGGAATGGGTATGGGAGGTTTCGGCGGAGGATACGGCGCTCAACGCGAGGACATACCGATATCCGCCACGCAGCCGGAAGCCCCTGAAGCTCCAGCCCCTCCCGCAGGTCCATCAGAACCGGGGATACCGCCATCGAGTAATGTGCCGGATCGGAATTCTGCGGAGGCCTTTCGGAATCAGGCCCAGCAAATGGCTCGGGAAGCGCAGCAACGAGCCCGTGATGCCGAACTTCGCGCCATGGAGGCCCGCAAAATGGCGGATGTACTGGCATCTGAACTCGGCAGATCGACGGGATCTCGATATGGGCGTCTGGAATCAGTCGATTTGACGCCGCAAATCCAATCGGGCACTACGCGAAACCTCCTGTTCCGTTTTGAGATCGAACTGAATGCTCACAAACCCGCGGCGACCGAGGCGATGGAGGCCATCATCGTCCTGCTGCGAAATACGCTGGAACAACAGTTCGAGCAGCATAAGGAACGGATAGCCAAGCGGATGGATCAGGTCGAACGACAGGCCGCCGAAGCGGAAGTGGAGGTTCGAAAACTACAGGAGCAATTACGGGAATTGTCGTCCTCGAAGGCATTGAATCGTGATCCGTTAATGGAAGAAATCTCTCGATCGGAAGAGCAGATTCGCAAGTTTAAGATGGAAAAGGAGTTGAACGGTATCCAGATGGACAGGTTGTACCAACAGATCGAAGAGGCGAAAAAGAATACCGTGAATCAGATATCGGGAGATGCGGTTTTGAGAGATCTTGAAAAGATGTTGAAAATCGCGGAGGAGCGTGTCGCCGTCGCCGAAAAAATGGTCGCGGCCGGGCAAGCCAACCAGAATGCGGTTCAGGATGCGATGGAAAAATTAATGCGGGCCAACATCGAACTGGCTCAGCGGAGAGAGCTGCTTGGCGCTTCGGCGGGAACCGAACGGATCAACGATCTGCTCAAGCGGATCAGCGAACTGTCTCTTCGAGAAGCGCAAAATGAAATTCAGTTGAAGCATCTGAACGACCGAATCGCCCAATCACGACTGTGGCTGAATCAATCGGTGGATTATGAGATCCTGAACCTGCGTCTGGATTTGGCGAGGGAAAAACTTCGCGAGGCGCTGCGGCGCGCCGCTTCCATCCGGAACTTCCAGCCGGAGCCGCCGACCGTGGAGGCCCTTGGAGCGAATTAAGATCGATGTCTTGTCGATATAGGCCGGTGACCATCATTCAAACAACGGGCGCCCGAGTCGGGTCGCCCGTTTTGCTATCCATGGACAAGGCGGCGGAAACGCGGATCGGGGGCCTCGAGTCCGCCAAGGAGCGTATAGAGGCGGAGGACTTCGGTATCGTCTTCGTAGATACCGCGGTGGACGGTGGCGTTGCCGGTGATCTGAGCCAGCGTGTCAAACGCGTAGTGGATGGTTTCGGGCAGACCGGGAATTTCGGCAAACTGGTTTTTGCCGCCGACGACGATACAACCGACGACGCGGGCGGTTGTTGGATCGAACGATCCGGCCAACAGCGAGGAATCAAGTCGGTCGCGGATGGCCCGCGTGATGCAGTTGCGGTCATGCAGGTTGTGGATTTCGGTATAGCCGATTGCCGCACATCCGCCGGCCGTTAGAACACTCGAATAGTCGGCCGGATCAAAAGCGGTATATTCGCTGGGCTGGAAACTGAGGCGGTTGAACACGTCGAACAATTCGGCGATACGGCGGTTGACCGTCGGCCAATACGACTTGACCGTCAGATTGGATGAGTTCGGGCAGACCCGATCATTATCGATGATGACCAGCGGCGAGATTTCGCCTCGATGGGCCATCAGGGCCAGGTCGCGAGCGATCATGGAAGCGTTGCGTCCCACCACGCCCGCTGACGCCTCTCCCGCAGCGGGCAGGGTCATCAACACCCCGACGCTCTTGCCGGATCGTTGCAGGCCGATCTGACGGGCGTAATTGCGGGCCAGGGCGATCAGTTCCGGCGCGGCGCCTCCGCCGGTGCCTCCGCCCGCCCCAAAACAAATCATGATATGGTCCGTATCGCCGCCGAAGGATTTATGCATGCGTTCGAGAATCTTTTCCTGATGGAGCAGAATGGCCTTTCGCCCAAGGGACATATCCTTACCCGCTCCTTCAAGGCCGATATCGAGAATCATCTTGTGCGAAGGGGGGAGATCCAGACGATCGAGATCACGATGCGTGGTGTTGAGGGCCAATGTTTTTCCATACCCGAGCAAACGAAAAGCCGCAAGGACACGGCCGCCGCAGTGGCCGGCGCCAAGCCATGCGAACCGAACCGAACCGATCGCGGAACGCCTGCAGCGCGTCCGTACGGGGGCCTTGGCCGGAATAAGGCCGATCGACTCCGGGGCCTCAAACTCGGGCTCATACACCGCCGGACGGAAGGATGGAATCATCCGTCTGATTTTTTTGATCTGAGATGGATTCATCGTTATCGATCTCGTGGCAGGATCCATACAACGGAAATTTTCGGCGGACTCCGCCGTTTGTATGTCGGACACTATCAGTCATGAATTTAGCAATAGATAAGGGGAAAGCAGGCGTCGGATTGAATCGTATCTGAGATCGTCGATGATATGGATTATGGGACGTTGAAAAAACAATTGACCCGAGTCGGAAGTGTTCAAGAAAAGAAATACCGGTTAAACCGGTGGCATTATTGGATTCATGCAAAGTTTGCCCGCTGTCTTCCAATACTACTGGAAGACAACGGTTATTTCCATCCACCAGTCTTACCGGTGGTATTCAAATCGGAAGAATAAAACGGCCGGGAGTGGAGCGCACACCCGGCCGTGGAATCAGCAACGAGATATACCTACGAGGAGATCAGGTCTTCAATCCGTTCGGTGGGGAAATCCAGCCCTCCGAGAATGGTATAGACCCGCAGCGATTCGCGGTTGTCTTCATAAATGCCGCGATGGATGGTGGCCTTACCGGTGATCTCCGCGAGAACATCGAAAGCGAAGTTGATGTTGTCCTGGAGATTGGGCGTGTTGGCCATCATGGCCTTGCCGCCGACGATGGTACAGCCGGCGATCTTGGCACTGGCGAGATTGAAACCGTCGGTCAGGAGCGTCTTGGAAAGATTCTGCCGGACGGCCTCGGACAGAGCGAAACGATCCTGGAACCGATCGACCTTGGTCAGACCCATAATCGCACAACCGCCGGCTCGAAGGACGCTGTGGTAATCCACCGGATCGAGCGTCGTGTACGGGGAATTGAGGGCGCTGAGACGATTGAAGACATCAAAGAGTCCCGCAACGGTATTGTTGATGGTCGGCCAATAGGCCTTGACTGTTAGCCCGGGATACATCTTGGCGATTTTCTCATTATCGACGATGATCAATGGAGAAATTTGCCCTTCGGAGGCCATTCGGCCCAACTCCATGGCGATCTTGTAGGCGTTCTGAGCAACCTGGGGCGAAGCGGATTCGCCGACGGTGGGCAGGGTCATGATTGCGCCTACGGCCTTTTGCGGTTCGGCCTCGCCGATGGAACGGATGTAGGTCTTGGCGACATCGATCAGCTCGACGGCCGAGCCGCCGCCCGTACCGCCGCCGGCGCCGAAGCAGACCATGACATGATCGACTTCGGTACCGAAGGTTTTGATGGCCAAATGCAAAATATCCTGCTTGGTTCGCATGACGGCCTCGCGACCGCGGGACATTTCTTTACCGGCGCCCTTTTCGCCGATATCCATCAAATACTTGTGGGCGCCAGGCACATCGAGCAGATCCAGATCATGGTGGGTGGTATTCACGGCGATCGACTTTTTATAGCCGAGATCGAAAAACGATTTGACGAGACGCCCGCCGGCCTGACCGGAACCGATCCATGCATAACGGGTCGATCCAAAGCTGGAATCCTTGACGCCGGTATCGACCAGAGGTTTAACCTGATACTGTTCCAGTTCGAGGACAGGAATGGTCTCTTTGGGCGCGGGTTTGACGACCGGGACCTTTTTGATCACGGGCCTTTTCGGGGCGGTTTTCTTGACGACTGCCCTTTTCGCCGCGGTCTTCTTCGCGACCTTTTTGGCGACGGTCTTTTTCACGACCTTCTTGACGCGCTTCCTGGCCTTCGCCCTGACGACCTTCTTTTTCGGTCTTGCGACTTTGACCTTTCTGGTTTTGGCCTTCGCCGTGACCTTCTTCTTTGCGACCTTTTTCCTGACCACTTTCTTTGCCTTAGCCATGACTGAACCTCCCATAGGTTATTTCATCCATGAACCCGAAGGGCGATTTCGTAACCCGTCGGAAAATCGTACATACGATATATGTCTTTGGTATGTCGGCTTTTATGGGAATCGGCTGAATAAAAATTTGCATACAAAATTCATCAAGTTATCGGATGGTAAAGAGCGCAGAACCGCAAGTTGGAGGGACGGACGCCAAGGAGAGATCCAGACTCCCACATCCGGACAAACCCAATCATGGGTGGAAGACGGGATTTGAACCCGCGACCCTGAGAACCACAATCTCATGCTCTAACCAACTGAGCTACTTCCACCATCCGGCGAATGACAATCGCCCTTGAAACTAACATTATATCGGCCGGCGTCGGTTTGTCAATGACAGGTTTTCAACGTCTATTATTATCGGGCAATGCGAAAGCGGCCTTGTCAAGACATAATTGCTCTGGTATTGTTTGACTTTCACAAATAAACAATACGAATGCCGGATGAACGGACAGAGCATGGACTACCCAAAGGGAATGACAATTCAAAGCTACACAATTACGGTGAAGCCGAGATATTGCGAGACGGACCAGGCAGGGGTGATTCACCATACAGTGTATCCGGTCTGGTTCGAAATGGGTCGAACCGAGTTGTTGAGAGCTAATGGATTGGCTTATCGGGATCTGGAGAAGTCGGGCGTCCTGTTTGTGGTGGCTGAAATGACAGTGAAGTATCGACGACCGGCATTTTACGATGAATCCCTGGAACTGACAACGCGTTGCACGAAGATCACGGTAGCCAGAGTGGAACACAGTTACCAATTGAAACGGCCCTCTACGGGATTGATTCTGGCAGAAGGTTCAACAATCCTGGCCTGCGTGGATCAACAGGGAAAACCACAACGGATGCCGGAATTCATGTACCCAGTGGAATCCTGAACAATATTATTTCTTCGTCTCATAATGCTGGCGAATTTGGGTAAATTTTCGGATTATATGTTAAGATATTGCATTATATTATTAATATTATCTTGACATTAACTTGCGCTTCTGGTATAATCCAGATTGTTGATTGAATAATTTCTCCTTTGTCGGGGGGTAAAAATATGAGTATGACAAATCAAATGGTATTGGCTGTGGAAGGCGCTCGTGGTCCGCCGGAAAGACCCTGAGAACCGTTTTTTCGAATGAGGGGGTATATACGAGAGGTTCAATCGAATGATGAAATCAAGAAAAATGCTGATGAATTGGCCACCGAAGGTTGAGGGCCATTGTTTGGATCCGCCGGATTCTGAATCGGAACCTTTTTCCTTTCGATCCACCGGCAAGGAATCACTTCTTTTTCAACGTACGACTTTCAACCCTTGAATTATCCGCCGAATTGATATTATCGGACATGCTGTTTTGTTTTTTTTCCTGGATTTTGTTCATACCGGAATGTTTCGTATAGTTTGTTTGTCAGCAGTTCCTTAACGAACCCTTTAAAAAGGAATGTGTGCTTTATGCCGCCGAGGCCGGATCACAACACGATGTGCAACTTTTATCGCCCGTGCTGGAACGCACACGAACGCGGCCCGCCGGTTTCACCCCGAGAACAGAATTTCAAAGCAACACGCAAGGCACTCATTCATCGCGAAATATAATCCAACGAAACACAGCGCGAGACACTCTGTGCTTTTTTTTGTGTTCACATTACGAAGGATTACTCCGACTGTTTGCTGTCCAGAAGAATTGTAACCGGCCCGTCATGGATAGCGGTGATGTCCATGTGGGCGGCGAAGACTCCGGTGGCTACAGGGACATGTTGACGGCGGGCCATTTCGACGGCCAGATCGTAAAACATACGGGCTGTTTCGGGATCGGCGGCATCATCAAAACTGGGACGGTGGCCTTTGCGGCAGTTGCCGAAGAGGGTGAACTGGCTAATCAGCAATATTCCACCGCCGGCGTCGCGGACACTGAGATTCATTTTGCCGTCCGCATCGGGAAATATTCGAAGATTGACGATTTTGTGGACAATCCATTCGACATCCGCGGAGGTATCGCTTTTTCCTATGCCGAGAAAAACCACGAGCCCCGTTTCGATTCGGCCGGTCATTTCGCCGGCAACCTCAACTCGGGCATGTTTGACTCTCTGAACCACCGCGCGCATACGCCATTCCCTTCCATGTTCCATTATCCATCGGATGAATCCTGTCCGTCAGACGGTCGAAGGGAAACATTTATTTCAGCGAATCCTCAATTGTACGGATCAGTTCGGGATCATCCGGCTTGACCTTCGAATCAAACCGGCCCAGGATCTCGCCATGTTTGCCGATCAGAAACTTATTGAAGTTCCAGGTGATTTTCCCGGGGAAACGAGGGTTGGTTTTCACTGAGGTCAAATATCCATACAACGGATGAATGTCCTGGCCGGTTACTGATATCTTGGAAAAGATCGGAAATGAAACATTATAATTCGATGTACAAAATGCCTTGATTTCGGCGCTGGTTCCGGGTTCCTGACCGCCGAAGTTGTTAGCCGGAAACGCCAAAACCGAAAAACCGCGATCTTTGTATGTTTCGTAGAGTTTCTGGAGTCCTTCGTATTGCGGAGTAAAACCGCAACGACTGGCCACATTGACCAGCAAGACAATCTTGCCCTTGAATTCTGACATGCGAACCGGTTTCCCGTCGATATCGTCTATGGAAAATCCGTAAAATCCCGTCACGGGAATGATCACTTCATTTCGGCGGAAAAAAGACAGCGTGAAAGGCGAGTTGTACCTGGCAAAGATCGGCTCCCCGTCGGTTTTCCATCCACTCTCAACGATATAATTTTCCAGTTTGGTTTTGTGGGACTCATACGTTTTCTCGTCCCAGGAACCGGAATAGGTGATCGCCGCGGCCAGATGCCCGGGAATTTGTTTCAGCTCGACGCTGGAGTCCTGCGGTTCGGGTAAGGTTTCCAGAGTGAACTCGGCCGGCATGGCAAAGGTAACGATCCAGGCATCGGGGGTTTTCTGCTGGCCGACCGGGGCGGTCATGGCGATCTTCTGTGAAGCCGCCTGCTGATGGACCGGCGCTGTCATGGCGATAGATTGTTTGGACCGGTTTTTTCCTGAAATATAACCGAAGAGACGGTTAAAGGCCTTGTTGCCGACTTCGTTGAAATCGCCTTCGATCCGAGTCTGTGCCACCACATAGGGCTTATACTCGCGCAGTTCGATTGCCCCCTGTTTTTCAATGACCGTATAGGAAACCTGTTCCACTCCCGCCTCGGAAGAACAGGCACCGATGAATGTCAGAAATCCCATCGATACGAAACTCCATTTTGTCATAGAGAACCTCATAATCCTTTCCCGACCGCGAAGGACTCGGACCCCTTGTCCGAATCGACCATTCGTTATCCGATTATACTGCCGGAGAAGAAACCGGTTCATAGAAATAGGACGAATCGGTACGGATCACCCAAACAAAATCAAATACCCATGAGCCAAGGCGATTGGTCGTCAGGATCGGGGTATTTCGGCCGTAAGCCAGGCACTGCCGAGTTCGTCACAGGAGGCAACATGGCGGGGATTCAAAAATCCCGCCAAGCCAATATGCTCCAGCAGTTCAGATTCCGAAAAAGCCCCGACCATCACGTTAAAAATCGCCGGCAGAAGAGGCCCGGTTTTGTCGTCGTTCATCAGAAACTCCTGAACAACCAACAGACCTCCGGGAACCATCGAAGCATAGGCCTTTTGAAGAATGGCCGCAGCCGGACTGGATGGGCCGTGCATGATGTTGGACAGCAGCACTACATCATTTCCGGAACCGAAATCATGGGTCTCCCAGCTTCCCTCCCGGACCGAAATTCGATCGGTCATCTTCTCGCGGGCAAGGACTTCACGGGTAATCACAAGGGTTTCGGGCAGATCGAAAACAATCGCGCGTAAACCGGGATATTGGCGGCAGGCCAGGATGCTATAGGTCCCCGGGCCTCCGCCGACATCGAAGAGCATCTTACGGCCGGTTAGATCGACCGAATCCAGGAATAGCCGCCCTCGGCCGGTGAGAGTGAGGTTGTGCATACCGAGGATGAAATTGCGATGGGGATCTTTCACAGCAGGTTTGGGACCGCTTCGAATCGCGTTGGGAAGGTCGCTCCAGAAATTCCAGACACCGGCGGAATGCCCGATGATGTCGCCCTGATAGAATGTATTGCCCTTGACCAGATACGTTTCCGCCAGAGGACTGTTGCGGTAGTGATCTCCGGATTTGCATAATAAACCCATGGCGGTTACTGCGATCAGAACCTTTTCCAATAAATCGGGTTTGGCCAAGCAAACTCCGGCCAATTCGCCGGCCGTCATCGAACGATCGGACAAATGCGCGAACAGTTCCAGATCGCAGGCCACCTGAAGAATCCGCGAGGCCCGATATCCCCATGTCAGTTCCTGAAGATACGAAAGATCACGCTTCATGAATTCGGATTCCTTTACAATGAATGCAAATCCTGCCCATTCCCGACAACAACGACGGATCTTTAAACTCGGCCATCGATCGAATCCGTTTGCATTTCGGACATTCCTTCATGTCCCCGTTTTCAAGACGACTGACTTTCGCACGGATTTTTTTCAGAAAGGGACTTTCATCCCTGCGTTCACGAATCACATGGTACAACTGCTGATTCAGGGCCTCGACCGGATCGTCGCCGATATTGAATCGATTGATTCGGATAAATCGGTATCCATATCCTTCAAGGATCTTCTGGCGATAGACGTCTTCGTCGCGATAGTAATCCTGATAATGGAATATTCCGACTTCATCGGCATCCTTGAAATGCTCTTCGAATCCGTCATATTCGATGATGATGTTGTGTATTGCATTCCGGAGGGTAACGGCTAAAAGAAAATCCACCCGATACTTCGGGTAGGAATAACGTGGATCCAACTGGGATAAATAGTCGCCGATATTGAATTGGGGAAATAACTCGGAATCCGGACGATGCTTTTCCCAGAATTCCGTCTGGTAAAACCAGTTCAGAACCTGGGCCTCCATAGGGGATCGGCTATCCGTTGTATCCGGCAGGCAGTCCGTCCCTGCCTGGTTCATCACGGTAAAATAATGACCGAGGGCATCTCGAATGGTTCCGGAAAATGTATCGATGGCTTTACTCAGCACAAAATGCATCCGCTCGCGCGCTCGACTGAAACCCACATTGAGTCGCTGAATTCGGATCTTGGACTCATCCTCCAGATCCGGTTGATCCAGGTTTTTTGGAAACACGAAACCTAACCGGTCATCCTCCTCCGATGCGACCATGGAATAAAATACAATGTCCCGCTCTTCCCCCTGACAGGTATCGAACGTCATGATTTTCAATTTGTACGTATCAAAAAGCTCCTGGGATTCCGGCAAACGTCGGATTTGCTGATACAAAAATTCCTGCTGATTCGTATGGGGAGTGATAATGCCGAGGGAAACGGATTTCCCCAAAGAACGGATTTCCCGCAATTGGGCGATGATGAAATCGACTTCCATCGAATTGGTTTTGGGAATCGGGCTTCGTTTCCCCTCCGAAGGGATCACATCAAATCGAATCACCTCCCGGATCGGCTTGCCCCGGATTTTCATGACCTGCAGGGAATCATTGTAGAAGGTGTGATTGGAATACGATATCAGTTCTTTGTAACCTCGAAAATGCTTTCGAAGCTGGATCGAATAATTTGTCACATAGCCCGCAAAATCCAACACGGATGTTTTGATATTGAATTTCTGCAACCGCGTGAGATGGGATGGGTCTTGAGTAACGCATTGCCGAAACGTCTTTTCGAGACGATTCATGTATTCGGTGTTGATGTCGGTTCGTGCCTGGGCGGCTTTCAGGTTACTAAACTGTTTATTGTCGCCGAGGATGAGAACCCGTCTGGCACGAAGAAGAGCGGGAAAGGCCTGGGCAATACTCACCTGAGAGGCCTCGTCGAAGATCACCAGATCGAAGATCTCCGGAATCAACGGGATATACTCGGCATAATCGCGAACACTGGCCAGAATGCAGGGAAACGCCTCTTTGAGTTTGAGAAAATCATCTTTGGGGAATTTCCGTTTCTTTTGAATGATGTGGCGCAACGTCTTGGCGGTGGATCCGGATTCATTTTTGAAACGGACGACCCGTTCATCGAGTTTGTAGGCCAGCAAGGCGGTTACCAGGCGATGAATATTTGCCATCTCAATCCCATAGTGGGTATCCGGAAGCGATTGAAACGCCTTTTGTATTCGCCGGCAAAGCGAGATGTACCGAATGAGAATGTCAAAATCATTTTCCGAATATTCGGTCAGCTTGTTCTCGCACACCGTATGGAATCGGTTTACATCCATTCCGGCGACTGCCTGCGTGTGAGGATAGTGCGGCAGGTGTTCTCGGAGGAATTCCACCTCGGCATCGAAAGGCAATAACGTCTCGGCCATCTGTTTATATCGTGTGAGTGCTCGTGCGATCGCTCTCAAATCGGCATGATACAGCCGATCGGGGAGATCGCCGGATCCATCAAGAATGTGTTCGATACCGGGGATCTGTTGCTCGGCGATCGTTGAACACAATCGCATATAATCGGCCTGCAATAACGTGCGGGACAGGGATTGAAAATGATCCTGCGCCAGATCGGAAGCGATCGGATTCTGATGAATTTCCATCCGCCGGGTGTCGAATTCCTCCAGCCAGATCGCAATCGCGTCCAATTCATTCTGATTGTTGCCTTTCAGGATCTCTGTTACACTCCGAAGAAGCTCCTCGTCAGAAAAACAATGGATTTCCAGATCGCCCTTCAGCTCCACAACATATTTCGCCAGTTCAAACAGCGTCTTCAGTTGAGGAAGATGTCGATGGGGCTTGAGGAAAGAAAAGGAGGAGAAGGCCTTCTTGAATCGTAAATTCAAGGCAGCGACTTTTCCACGATGAAAGAGAAATCCCAACCCCCAACCCCGAATCCGATCATAGTCTTCCAGAATATCTTTTAGCGTATTGATATCGAAATCATCTGTGATCTCGACGTGGCTGAGAATGGAAGCCGCGTTTTCAAATACCGATCGCACTTTCATAACCGGAGGCCTCAGCAAGGCCATTCGATGGAGATGATTTCGGAAAACGTCAAATTCGTTCTCCAACGCATCGTCACAACGAATAATGGCCCCTATTCGCTGGGATTTCAGTTTGCCATCAATCTCTTTGCATTGATCGTAGAATTGATGCAGGAGTTCTGTGGCCGGGATTCGTTGGGATTCGGGGATGTCCCGGAAGGTTTTCAAGTGTTCTTCCGACCGGGGATATTCCCGCATCACTTCCTTGACGCGGATCAGAGTACTCAAGGTATCACAAACTCGGCCGATCTTGCGGATGGAGTCCGCGTCGATCGGCGTCATCAGAGACAATCCACAATCGGTTCTGTAATCCACACCGCTTCGGAGTTTCATCAGAATACCGCGGATTTCGCGGAGGGTATCCGCGGAATCCGGAACCAGGGTTACCTCCGCCAAATCAACCGGACAGGATGTCGTATTGATTTGACGCCATAACCGGATGGCTTCCAGGATATCCTCCAGAGAAATATCCTGATACGCCAGGATTTCCGTTTCGATATCCTCTTTCAGGGAATTGACGCTCTTGTGAATATTCTCGTCGAGAATTTCGAATTCGCTTCGCACAACCTTGAAATGGTTTTCGATTTGGGTAATCGAAGACGCGGACAAAATGTCGGAATAGGTATTGATCGCTTTTCCAAGCCGAAGAATCGGATTTTGGAAATTCTGATCCAGGCGAACGGAATTCAGGGTGGAGGATATTTTGTCCTCGACGACATCCAGGGCCTCTTTCTTATCGGAAAGCACGAGCACCGAGCGATTCTGAAGTACGGCGTTAAACAACACGGCCGTAATGGTATGGCTCTTTCCCGTTCCGGGCGGGCCCTCCACCGTCACGACATGGACGTTGGACTTTTCCAGGGCCGACAGGACGCATCGCTGTTCCCCGTTGAGGGGAATCGGACTTTCGAATACCAGTTGATCTTTGATCTCCGTCCTGTTCCATTCATCATCCACCTGGATGTTCACATTCTCGGGTTCTTGGGTGATAAACGATTGGGTGATTCGTTCGAAGGATTGGACCAGGGGATTGGATGGATCCATATTCAATAACTCTTCATAATCATTGACCAGGGCTTCATCGGCTTTGTCGAACAAAACAAGATAACAGGAAGTGGACAGATGGATTTGCTTGCTGGAAATCGATTCGGGAACCCCCGGACGAAAAGATAACGTTTGACCTATTCCGAAATAATCGCATAACTCGTCGAGGACGGCCGAACATTTTCGATGGAAGGCCTCCGATCCTTCGCTCAGGTACAGGATACGATCCTTGATGCTTTGAAGCATCCCGCTCGTTCCGCATTTCCGGTTGTATTCCTGGGCGATATACTCAAGAGCTTTTTTGTTGATGAATACCTGAGAATGAAATGACAATTCATAGCGGTCTTTTTCACTCTCCACATCAATTGGAATATAAAATATCGGATATTTGACTCCCTCGTACGAAATGTCGCAGAAGTATAAATAATACTCCTTGTTCTCAAGGATATGTTTGCACCGTTCGATTTCGAAGATTTCACTGTACAATTCGGCCAGACGAATTCCCTGGAAATAGGACATGACCTCCGATGTCGCCTCGTCCAGTTTCAGGGCGCCCGATAATGGTTCAACGCCATCCATCGATTCATCCGCGATGAATTGTCGAATCATGGCTCCGGTGGAGTCGTCAACCCGATCCAGCAGGATCTTCGTCAAATCCTCCTGAATCACATCCACGGAGTTTTCATCCCCAAGCCCCATGGTTCGAAGCGGTTTTTCAACCTGCCGGACCAGGGGAACAACGATAGTGGATTTCAACAAGCCGGACAGAACATCCAGACTCTTCTGGAAGGCCATGTCGTATTCATTCGTATATTCCTGCGAGAATCGTGCTATGGAGGATGCTCCATCTGCACAGATCCGGTCAATCTTTTCCTGCGTAAGCACGGAAACAATACCCCTCCGCAACGAGTCGATCAGGTCGGAAGGCATTTCTCGGCGATATTTTCCCTTGGGCACCTTGATCACGTCGGTCGAAAAGGCCTCTTGAATGGACTTACCAACAAGGGAGAAAAAGTCGGGATACTTTTCAAGGTTGACGCCGATTTTTAACAATGGACTCTTGTCGTCGTTCAAAGACACGCTTCGGCGAGGTCGCCCGCGTTTGTGAAAATCGGTTTCCAGAAAATCCATATAATATCGCGATAGACTTCGGAGAAACGACATGAAACCGGAATCCTCTTGACGAAGATCTTCCGGCTCCGAACGAGCCGAGACCGGCTTGGCTTTCTTGAACGGATCGGAGATCCGTTTTCCGAAGAGAAAATCAAAGAAGCCCATACGATTACTCGTTTGAACGATTCGTTATCGGTTCAGCCGATGAACCCTTTTTGCGGCGAATCAATGTATCCATAATCAATAGAATGATTCCCAGCAGAAATGTGCACAGCAAGACGATCAGCGATTTCGGCTTAACGGCGCGGGCGTAGTTGACGCAATTATAGACAAGATACCCGCACACTCCGCAGAAGATCAATGTTGTGATGGGATATCCCGTTACACGATAGGGCCGCTCCGTCGTTGCCTCGCGGTATCGCAAAACGATAACTGACAAATTCGTCGCCAGATAAAAACCGTAAACCGCAATGGCCGTATAAATCAATGTATCGATATAATTGCGAAGTAAAATGATCATGGCGATGGCGATCAGACCCTGGGCCAGCAGCGCCCAGATCGGTGTCCCCGTCATGGGATTCCATCGACTGAACGGACGGAACGTGGGATGTTCCTGGCCGAGAGCATAGGAGATTCTCGCACCGGTAAAGATTAATCCATTGACTGCACCCAGAGCGGAGACACAGATGAGGATCGAAATGGCCGCGGCCGACCAGCCGGGTAGAATGCTGGCCACGACATCGGCGGCGACCGCCTTGGAACCAACAAGGCCGTTATATCCGAGAACGTGGAGAAATGCGATATTCAGCAAAAGATATAACCCGATCACGGCACATGTCCCAAGAACCAATGCACGAACGATATTACGACGGGGATTTTTAATTTCGGCGGCCACATACGCCATTTCATTCCAGCCGCCGTAGGTGAATAACACAAACACCAATGCCGTGGCCAAGGGGAACGAAAAAGTCGGGGCCGGCGCTGCCGGCGCTTGACGGGCACAGAATGCCACAAGAGCAACCGTCAATAGACCGATTGCCTTAATCACTGTAAGAAGATTCTGGGTCCATTTACCTTGTCGAACTCCGACAATATGGATCACGGTGAGAAAGACGACCGCCCCGCAAGCCAGAAGAAGTCCCTCGGTGGATTTTGTCGCATCAGCTTCGGCATTGAAAGCCCGCAGGGCATACGTGGCAAACGCAAAAGCCATAACAGCAATATCCCCCGGCCGCACAATCGAAAGCTGCACCCAGCCGAACAGAAAGCCCGCCCATCGGCCGTAGGCCTTGGATAGATACACGTAATCGCCTCCGGCACGTGGAAAGGCCGTCGCCAGTTCCGCATATCCCAGCGCGCCGAACAGAGAAATCAGTCCCCCTGCCACCCACAGAACCAGTACGGCCAGGCGATGACAGGTTTCCGAAGAAAGATTTGGAACCAGTCCGGCGATCCAATCGCTGATAGAACCGACACCGGATGCGATATCCGGGGCCATCTGGTAGATGCCGACTCCGATGATGATGCCGACGATGATACTGGTGGAATCGAACATCGATAATTGCCGTGTCGGAGTCGAAGACGAGGTCGTTTGCGGATTCATGGTTTATCTCTTCTTAAGAGTAACGGCCATGCCCTGACCGGTCATGTTGATGAACTGGGTATCGAGATCCCGCCGCGCGGTTATGGCATCGAGATAATCGAGCATGGCGTCACGATGACTGACCGTATTATGGGCGACAAGCAAACCGCCCGGGCGAATGTTCGGCAATAACTTATTGAAATAATCCAGATTGCCTTCTTTGTCGGCATCCAGCAGAACCAGATCGATCGGCCCTTTGAGATTCGCGACCGCGTCGTGTGCGTCATCCAAAACCTGAACAACCATCGTTGCGACGCCGGCCTGTTGAAAGGTTTCGGCGGAATGGCGAACTCGAACCGGATCGATATCATGGGTGATGAGGTTGCCACCCGTCTTGCGAAGGGCCAGACAAAACCACAGGCCGGAGTAGCCGTAGCTGGTGCCGATCTCGACAATCGTCCGGGCGTTCGTGCTTTCGGCCAGAATCCGCAGCAGACGGCCTTCGGGAGGATCGACGTTCATCATCTTTAACGCGGGATTGCTTTCCATGCGCTGCAGGACATCGAGAATCTTCTTCTCGGTCGGGTCGCTTGCCTGCACAGACCGATCTTCGGGTTTCGCTGCTAATGAATTGTCATCCGAAGAAAATTCCAGCTCCCATTTCGAAAGTCCCGCGACAAACAACCGGGCTTTCTTGCCGGCCAGCTTGTCGGTTTCGCGCGCGGATGCATCAAGCCCCATCACCTGCGGATACCACCTGGATTTCTCCAATTCATCGGCGCCCAGAATCTTTTCCGGCCGCGACCATTCTTCAGGATGATCCAGATGAGTATTGTAACTAATATAGATTCCTTCCTGCCCCCAGTTCTTGTCTTGGGCCCGATTCAGAAGCATCACGAATGTCTTGAGATGCGCGTTCCAGTGAATCGACGGCCCCCAGAAGGCATCGACGTTTTCCCGATGCCAGTCGGTCGTAACAGGAATAATCGGCGTCACCAACCCGCCCAGTCCCGGCTCGGTCCAGTTTCCATTGTGATACTTGAACACCTTTCCGATGGGATTATCGCGATCGGCATAGTTCATCCGCGCGACGGCGACCCCCTGCTGGGCGACATCCTTGTTGTAGGTGCTGATAAAAAAGTACAGGTAGCGATGGTCCGGATCGGGATTTACGCAGAAATCGCCAATTCCGCCGACAAAGTAGAAATTAACCGACTCCGGATTGTGGGATCCGGCGGGGGCCTCAAGAATCAATCCCTGGTCTCGCCAGTGCATACCGTTATCCGTCGAAACCATCTGCCCGATTCGCGGCGCCGTCCTCCCTCCGGGCAACGGCGGCTCATTGTGATACCACATATACAGCTTGCCGTCGGCGGCTTTATGCGTGGCCTCGATCCAGCGAGCGCCCTGTTTCCACGAGGATTCATTGTCGAATGTCACGCGGACCGAAGGTCGGCACAGATGGAACAGATCGGATCCGTTGGAACGAAAGGGATGCCCCGTGGAAAAGAACATATAGAGCTGGTTACAATCCCAATGGGCGGCGCTGTTGCAGTCGATATCCCCGGGCAGTGTCGGATCGGCGCCTTCGGCGACCACGCCGGGCAGCGACAATCGCGGAGCCGGCCGCACGACAACAGATAAAGCGGCGGTGGCAACGCTTGTATTCCCCAATACAATACACAGCCCCAACCGGAGAATGTCTGTCATCCGCCATGTTGTGCCCATTCGATATCCTTTCATGAAAGGTTGATTCCGGTTATGGAACCAATCCTATCATAGTGGGAATACCACGGTACAGACAACAGAAATGATAAGAAAATAATCAGCGGCCTCCCCACACTGCAACAGACTCGGCCACGGTGGTCGGCGCGCTGTCGCCGTCGTCGCGGGAGATCTGGACGATCCGATTTTCGTAGTCATAGTCATACAAGTTACCATCCTTATCCGCGATCAGGTTGCCCGCGTCGTCGTGGGTAATGGCATTGCCCGCGATGGAGGTGTAGCGGTTGGTGTCGTCATCGACGAGGAAGAATATGTTTTTGACGCGATGAACAAGATTAACAAGATTATTCATTTGTTTTTGGCGAACGCGGTTTGAAATTCCCAGGACACTTTTTACGGAATTTGCGGTTCACCTGGACCGAGGAACCGAAATTGATCAGAAGACCATCCTCAATCCCCGTTGCATTCAAATAGTTGACCAATTGAATCTCATGTTCGGCGGCCACGCTTTTGACCGCTTTGACTTCCACCACAACTTTCTCTTCGACGATCAGATTGGCCACATAATCCCCGACCATCCGGCCGCGATAGAACACCGGAACCGGATGCTGCTGTCGAACGATCAGGTCGGATTCGGTCAGTTCCAAAGTCAAGGCATTTTCATAGACCTTTTCAAGGAAACCCCAACCCAATTCGTTATGGACGCGAAACGCACACCCGATAATCCTCTCCGTAAGTTCGTCAACCTCCATTCAACCTTCCTTTACATCTTGTTAATCCTGTCAATCGCGTCTGAAATAAATTCCCGGTTACCCAAATCGTCCATCACAAACGCCTCGCTATCAACAGGGTCATTTCAGGGGATTAATAATATATTGGTATATTGGAAAATTGGAATCTCTCGGGATTTCATAGTCCAACGAACCATGCGACTGGATAAATAGATATGCATTTGCCCTGATACGGGCTTCTGTAACCTGTGAATCGGACATTTGCTTAATGAGTTGATCCATCTTCAATTTTCTTGTCACATTTTGGGAGCCTGTGGTTGGATTCAATCGTTTCATTTGATCGAATACATAATACCATGCAAAAGACTCAATCGGGTTGTAATTTTTATTAAACTTGTATGAATATTCATCTATCAACCACTCGACACTTGTCGTGTCGGCCATCAATGCTCCAATGATACGCCTTTCCACAATGAAATCCTGCAACTTCTTCGGGGGAACAGAGTCGACATATAAATCGTGTGACGACGATTTTAATTTCTGGATTCCGGACTCGCTGATATTGGAATTGAAAACGGATACACGATGGAGATTCTTCATTTGTTCCAATATGCCAATACTGGCATCTGTTATGGATGTTCCATCGATGGCTAAGCATTCAATTCGTGAAAAGACAGAAACCTTAATAAAATCATTATCATTCAGAGATGAATCAGAAAGGAGTAAGGTATTCAAATTCGGACAGTTAATTAATTTCTGAAAGTTTACCGCATCAAAGTTCACTTGCCGCATACCGATTATCCGAACCTTAGGAAATCCAATTGAACCATAATGTCCGGACCATTTGGAACGTGTCCCTGAGATATTAAAGAATACTAAATTATCCATGGATGGGATAGTGGGCATATCCTTCTCCGAGAAATCATAGGGCGTTCCGAAATATTCCAGATTAGTGAACACTGAAGAAATACCCTTCCAGTCAATCTGAGAAATTGACAATGCATATAATTCTAAATGACGAAGAAAAGCCAAATCGTTTAATGGAGATAGATCAACGATTCCCTTGGCTCCACCTGCCTCCATAAGCGGAGGATCGAATCCTTCTTGAATGATGAAGCAAATCCCTTCGATGTGCTGGCCACTTTTAGAAATCTGAATGCATAAAGGCCAGTCAAAAGCAATGGGAACCGGCCCGGCAATTTGAAGTAGATTTTGATGCAATCGTTTCAAGGACTCAATTTCTTTCGGGTCTAAAAGATGAATAGCAGAAGATCCATCAATTCCCTTTTCACCGACACAACGCTTGAATGCTCCTCCATTTGGCAATACAACATCTCTCCACTTCCAAGGACCTACAGATAACCTTCCACCTTTCGGGTACTCAAGAATACTATGACAAAACAATCCATCTAAATTGTTAGATGGGTTACCCGATACGATACTCAGAGTGTAAATTGCAGGGATTAATATTGACATTAGACTCATATTATATTTCCTTCTTGCATCGTGGTAATATTCATATCATCTCAGTTACGAATCATATTCGTATCGGAAAAGGGAACCCAGCCCCGAGGTGTTTCCTGGGCTATTGATCGGCCATGGCGAGTATTTAGATATCCGTTTGGTCGAACATACGTGGCATCGCCGGATACACCTATAGTGATTTTGGGTTCTTGTTTACATTTCCATGAAATATTGACACGGAGTGTCCCTCGGGACAAAGTAGCTGGCCTTGCCGGGATATGTACATGATCTTGAATCGACGATTTGTGTTCGTATTCCTTTTGTGCAATAGGGTTCTCATGAGTTTTTTTGTTATCCCAACGTTCACTATCCCAATATGAACGCCAGATTGGAGGATACACCAGATATTCTTCAACGAATTGGATTTCCCCTGTAGTACAATCTGGTGAATTAAATTCCAAATGCATCAATGCCGCATAATCCATGGCTATCCGATCTTCCATGAGCACCGGATTCTCAGAATCAGGATCAACCTCAGAGGTAACCTTATGGTGAATATGTGGATTATCAAGGTCGAATGGATTTATAAATGAAACAATATCCTTCCCAGATTTCCACGGAATACCTGAGGAGCATAATTTAACATTCCATGATGCATTTCTTCGTTGAATTATTACTCCTGACCGAATCGCCCTTTCTCTTACATCTGGAAAAAGAAATATACCCATGTAGGCTCCATCCATATATTCATGCTCGGTATTCCCTTTTTTCCAAAGTGGCTTATTCATGGGTTCGATTGTAAATAGGCCCCAAGGATCTCTCTTATTTATTGGATGGAATCCACAGTAAGCATAACAAGATTCACCTGGGTACACCCCCATCGGATCCTCTTGGAGGAATCGGCCGGTGAAGGGATCGGTGTAGCGATGTCGGTAATACATGATCTTGAGGTTGGCCGAGTCGAGGGAATCGAGGGTGCGGCCGGTAAAGAGGGTCGTGTTGATCGCGGACGAGCCCGTGACGACATCATCGGTCGTGAACCACAGATCGTCCGGACCGTGGTTAATGACGCTGACCGTACCGTAGGCGTTGTATTCATACCGTTCGACCGGTATCCATATTTCGTTCTCCTCATCATAGCCGATCAGCACGGCCGGGCTGTACAGGTGGTCGTGGAGGAAATAATATGTCTGGATTCCGGCCTGCGCCGGAATGACAAACGCGAGGGCCTCGTCGATATAGTTGCCGAAGATGTTCCCCCAGGCGAAATCGCCCGCGTCGTCATACTTTTCAAGCCCGGTTATTTCATAGGGTTTTGACGATACCAGGGTCATTCCTTTTCCGCCATGCTCCACGTAACCATAGATATCCTCGTTGCCCTCAAACCTGTTTTGGACGAGAAATTTTGGCCCGCCGCAAGGCCGCAGGTCGAAAGGGACCGCCCGAAACCAAAACGTCCGGGAAATATCCGGGCGTAACCTGTCAGTTGCTATTATAGCGGAAATACCGGCCCGCGTCCGCAATCGCGTCGTTGGAGTTAATCCGCCGGCCCAGGGCGTTTGAAAAAAGTCAAGCGGCAAGGGAATTATTTTGCGGGGATCTATCGTCCGAGAGTTTGTTTTGCCGCCGCGACGATGGCTTCCGTCGTGATCCCGAAATGCTGGAAACATTTGTTCTGCGGCGCCGAGATTCCAAAACCCTTCATCCCAATGAAAATTCCCCGATCGCCGATATACTTGTGCCATCCCTGCTCAACACCGGCCTCGACGCCGACGCGGGCCTTGATCGATGGCGGGATAACACTGTCTTTGTATTCCTGCGGCTGTTTTTCAAACAGTTCCCAACTGGGCATGCTGACCACCTGCGATTGAATGCCTTCGCCAGCCAGAATCTCATGCGCTTTGATCGCCAGCGACACTTCCGAACCCGTTGCCAGAAGCAGTACATCGGGCTCTTCGTTCTTGATCAATACATACGCGCCTTTGGCGACATTTGCCGCTGAGGGATACTTGGCCGGATCAAGCACCGGAAGATTCTGCCGGGTCAGTGCCAGCGCTACCGGCCCGCCGGTATATTCCAGCGTCCATTTCCATGCGTACGCCGTTTCGTAGGCGTCGGCCGG
Source organism: uncultured Pirellulales bacterium (assembly GCA_964386005.1). Classification (GTDB taxonomy): domain Bacteria; phylum Planctomycetota; class Phycisphaerae; order Sedimentisphaerales; family Anaerohalosphaeraceae; genus FEN-1350. Next base: position 50,076 of record CAYLSB010000018.1, read on the forward strand.
ACGTAAAACGATCAGATTTGGGATGCAGCGCAACGAAGCCAGATGTTCGACCGGCTGATGGGTGGGACCGTCTTCGCCGACGCCGATGCTGTCGTGGGTCCACACGAAAATCGTCGGATAATGCGAGATCGACGCAACGCGAACGGCGCCCCGCATGTAATCGCTGAACACCATAAACGTGCCGCCATACGGCCGAAGACCCGACAGGGCAATTCCGTTCATGATCGCGCCCATCGCATGTTCTCGAATGCCGAAACGGAGGTAGCGCCCGCCACGATTGGATTTCTGGAAATCCTGTACGCCCTTGAAATGGGTGTTGTTGGATGGCGTCAGGTCCGCCGATCCGCCGATCACCAGCGGAAGATGCGGCATCAGGGCATTCAGCGTTTCGCCGGAGGCCTGGCGCGTGGCGACCGACTTGGCCGGATCGAACTTCGGAAGAAGGTTATCCACATCCACGCCAAGCTTTCCCGCCAGCATATTTCCGATTTCCGCCGCCTCCGCGGGAAATCGTTTTTCATAATCCGCAAACAGACGATCCTGCTCCTGTTGCAGCTTGCGGCCTTTCTCGGCTATGGACTTGAGATGGTCATAGACCTGCGGCGGCACATGGAACTTGGCCGCAGGATCCCATCCGAAATTCTTTTTGATCAGCGCGATCTCTTCCTCGCCCAGGGGCGCGCCATGAGCGGTATGGGTATCCTGAAAATTCGGGCTTCCGAAGCCGATGTGCGATCGAAAGGCGATCAAACTCGGACGACGCGTCTCGGCCTTGGCGTTTTCAAGGGCCTTTTCGAAAGCGACCATGTCATTGCCGTCGCCTTCGACCTTCTGAACATACCACCCGTATGCCTCGTATCGTTTGACGCGATCTTCCGTGAAGGACAGTTCCGTATGACCATCGATGGTGATATGATTGTCGTCATAAACCACAATCAGATTATCCAGAGCAAGATGCCCCGCAAGACTGGACGCTTCCGATGAAACGCCTTCCTGCAGGTCGCCGTCCCCGACGAAAACATAGACGTTGTAGTTGAATAAATCATATCCGTCTCGATTGAATCGATGGGCCAGATACTTCCCCGCGATGGCCATGCCCACCGCGCTGGAGATACCTTGACCAAGCGGACCCGTGGTTAATTCCACACCCGCCGTCAATCCGTATTCAGGATGGCCTGGGGTTTTGCTCCCGAACTGCCGGAATCGTTTGATCTCATCCAGCGCAAGATCGTATCCGCATAAATGCAGCAGAGAATAAAGCAGCATGGATCCATGCCCTCCGGACAAGATGAACCGATCACGATTCATCAGCTTGGGATTGGCTGGATGATGTCGCAAATGCCGCGTCCATAGGGTATATGCCGCCGCCGCCATACCCATTGGCATTCCCGGATGGCCGCTTTTGGCTGCCTGAACACCATCAAGCGCCAAAAAACGAATTGTTTGAATGCAAAGATCGTCGATCTGAGATACGCCGCTGGTCTTTAAAGAAATCGTCATACCATAATTCCTGTTTTTATAAATAGTTATGCGATTACCACAATCGCATCCGAATGACGGAATCCACCGTTACGATTAGCCGGGCAGAATACGAAAAAACAGAATATTATGCAAGGGGGGATTTTGATTTTATGCAACTCCGAACTCCACTCAGACGTCTAATAATGTAATTCATCAGCCAATGGATCGAGAGGCAGGATGGATCGGTATTCAGACGAAACGAATCGAGTTGATAGGAAAATCATGATTGAATAGCTTATTGTATAATTACAAAATCTTATAATTTCCCGACTAAACCTAACAGATAAAACAACGTAATCTACTTATAAGTGATTGAAAATAAATGGTTTACGAAATATTGATTCCAATTGGCCATCATATGGCACCGATAATCTCATTGGTTTGGCATTGACTTCCGGAGATAAATTTGATACAGTACCGGCCTATGGCAACGATAAAGAAACTCAAAGAAAAAACTCGAAGTAAAAACTCCTCCTTCGAATCGGTCAAGCGAACCGCTGTCTTTCGTACATATCCACAGGCGATGAAATATCTGTTCGAAAGAACCGATTACGAAAAGCAGCAAAAACTCCGTTATAACGTTACCACGTTTGATCTCGAACGAATGCACCGGCTTTTAAAATCGCTGGGAAATCCACAAAATAAAACGCGGATGATCCATATTGCCGGAACGAAAGGCAAGGGTTCGACGGCCACGATGCTGGCCAGAATGCTTCAGGCCAACGGGTACAAAGTCGGACTTTACACGTCCCCGCATGTGACCACCCTGCATGAACGAATCGTGGTCGATTCTCAGATGATCAGCGACAAGGAAATGCTCGGTCTGATCAATCGAGTCCATCCGATTATCGAAAAGCTGAGCCACGGCAATGCTGCCCCGACTTTCTTCGAAATCATGACGGCTATGGCCTTTATGTATTTCGCGGATCGCAAGGTGGATGCGGCCGTCATTGAAACCGGCCTGGGTGGGCGACTGGACAGCACCAACGTGATCGAACCGATCCTCGTCGGCATCACCAGCATTAGCATCGACCATCAAAACCTGCTCGGAGACGATATCTCCAGCATTGCAAAAGAAAAGGCCGGAGTCATTAAGGAAGGCGTTCCCGTCGTTACCGTACCGCAGGATCAACGTGCGATGAAGGTCCTCAAACGCCACGCCGTCGAAATGAACTCCCCACTGGTCGTCACCGGCCGGGATGTCGATTTTTCGTATCGTTTCGAGTCCTCCCGCGAACATGGACCGCATACGCGGATCTGTGTGACCACCCCGACAAGCCGCTTTGAACATTTGCGGGTTCCCCTTCCCGGGGAACACCAGGCCATTAACTGTGGTCTGGCTTTAACCATGCTCGATCAGCTCAAATCGCTCGGATATAAAATTGAGGATAACAAAGCCATTGAGGGTCTCTCCATGGTCCGAATGATCGGACGCATGGAAATTATCAGCCATGACCCCCATATCCTCGTCGATGCCGCCCATAATGCCGCCAGCATCCGCGCCCTCATTCAGGCCATTGGACAACATGTACCGTATGATTCCATGATTATCATTTTTGGATGCAATGGTGATAAAGATGTCCGTGGAATGCTCGAACAGCTTCAATTCGGCGCCGACAAAGTGATATTCACCCGAAGCAATTCGCCCAAGGCCGTATTTCCGCACGATCTGGCCGAGATGTACACGGAAATCTGCGGCAAGATGTGCCAGACCGCGATGAGTCTTCGAGAGGCCATGCAGATCGCTCGAAGCGCGATCACCCGCGAAGATCTGATCTGTGTAACCGGAAGCTTCTATCTGGTCGGACAGGCCAAGGAACAGATTCGGACGCTGATTGGCGGACAATAATTTTTTTTCCGCAAATCCCATCGTTTGGGTTACCCCGTAGATTTTCTTTATGGGAATTATATCTTTTTGTATTTTCGTAACTTAGAGTCTATTGATTTCATTGCTCTCGGTCATTTTTTCTCCCAAATGTTCTCGAATCATTGAATTGCTTTGATGGCACAAAAAAACCTGAAATTTTTCTTGCCCTCTTGGCGTCGTTGTCTACAATTAGCTCGGATGGCACATTTTCAGGGTTTGTCTGTGAGTGCGCCATTTAACCATACACGGAAGTTTAATGAAGAAAGGGAAGTCAGTCAGCTTGATATGACCCCGATAATACACTTTTTCAACAAGGAGAAAAACAAAATGAAGAAAGTAACAATGGTAGCAATGGTGTTGTTTGCGGCCGGAATGGCGATGGCTGCGGAAGACAAGCTGGGTGTGGATGTGGATCTCGCGTGGGCCAGTAAGTACATTTGGCGCGGTTTTGATGCCGGCGACAACAAGGCCGCTTTCCAGCCGAGTATCAACTTTGATCTGTACGGCAGCGGCTTTAGCACCAAGGTCTGGGGAACCTGGCTGGGCGGCCCGACCAATGGTGATGAAGCGGAAAATCCGACCGAAAAACTGGAATACAGCATTACGTATGCCAATAGCGTGAACAAGGGCGATACGATGCAGGCGGATTACGCATTAACCTACACCTACGCCGATTACTATACCACGTCGTCGTCCGATTTTGATTACCAGGACCTTGCCCTGTCCTTCGCATGGCCCAAAGTATTCGGGGGTGATTTTGTCCCTCATTACACCATCGCCTATAGCTGGTCCGGACGCCCCGGCCCGACCACGGGCTGGCTGAACAGCGGCTCGGAAGGATTTGTTCACATCCCCGGTTTGGATTACAACTTCAAGGTCTGCGATCAACCCTATACCTTAAGTGCCAATGCGATCTTTAATGATGGCACCTACCGCGAAGACGTCGATCACGATTGGTGCGCGATCGTGTGGGGTCTGTCAACCTCGTTCAAGTGCCCCATGACGGGCGCCAAGGTGGTTCCGGGCCTGTACTACCAGACCTCCATGGATAAATCCGTGAATGAGAATGACGAGTTCTGGACGACCATCTCCTACAAGCTCAGCTTCTAAGAGTTCTAAGAGATTGATGGATTCAACGAAAAAGGCCGGTTTTGAAACCGGCCTTTTTTTCGTCTTCGATTCCCGCATATCTTCAGTCGAATGCCGTTCAAGTCCTGAATCGGATGATTCGATCATCGAAGGATCGTCCACAACGTCTTGCCGCGGCGATCAACCCAAATAGATTTCCATCTTTCCGGTCCCGGCCGTCGCATGCAGCCCCTGGATAAATTCCGCCGAATGGAAATGCTTTCGCGGATTAAACTGATAATGAAGCGATACCCTTCCATCCATCACCGAGAGCGTCTTGAGACTCACGTGATCCAGCCGCTCGCCGAGAAAACGGGTCAATGATTCATGGGCTTGATCATAGTCCGTCCGATCCACCGAAATCATCAGGTTCGCATAGCGCCGAAGGCACAGCCGGTTCCGCAGAAAGTGCTGCGCCGTCAAAGCGATCAGCGCCGCCGCGAACAGCATGACCACAATCAGATACGTTCCGGTCGCGATCCCGATCGACGAGGCGATCAACAGCAATAAAAATCCGATCTCCGCCGAGTCCTTCACCGGGGTTCGAAACCGCACGAACGACAGCGCCCCCAGCAATCCCAGCGATAGGGGAATCGAACTTTGAATCCCCAAAAACAGCGCCGTGATCGCGGGCCCGCCCAGCAGAAACGCGCGATCCACACCGGCCCCGATCGTCCGCGAGCCATAGAATATATGATACATAAGATACACAATAACTGAAGCCGCCAGCGAAATCCCGATGGCGATACCGACTTGGGTTACATTCAAATCCAGACTTTTCAACTGCGCCAGCAACATACGATTTCTCCTAGAACAAGGTTTCATTCAATACCATGGGGCGTTCCATTCGTCCGCTCGGCCGCATTCGTCCGGCCGTGCCGCATCCTTCCAGAATCGCCGACACGCACGTCGCGTATTTCGAATACCGGCTCCAATCCGTCCCCAGACTCCGGATTGATCCCAGCGTCTCCGGAATATCCGCCGATCGTCCCTTGATCTCAATCACGCCGCCCTCCATTCGCGCCGATCCCTCGCGACCGTACAATGGCGACACCGCCGTCGCCCGAATGTCCCAGTCCAGCGAGACTCGGGCCCCTGTGGCGATATCCACAAAACGCAACCGCTGATACGACAGGCGCATCACCGGCTCCAGCCGATTCCGCGGAAAATATCCAAACTCCGCCAGCGACGTCGCCACCCTGTCGTACGGCAGAATGCCCTCGCGCAGCGCATTCGGGCTTACCCGTTTCGATTCGACGAGGTGCCTCGTGCGATGCTTGGTTCCCGCGTAACCCTTACGACATTTTAGCTCAACATACACCCAAAAATCCGACCCGACCGCAGGATCGTCATACCAGCGAATCCGGACCTTGCGACGACTGTGAACGCCCTGCTCGGACTCGTCATACAATTCCAGATCGGGGGTATCATAATACACCGACGTAATGGTTCCCCTCGGATACTGCACATCCCGACGACAGCAATGGGATAACAGATGCGCGGCGAAATCGATTTTTGATGGATCCAGATAAAACTTCCGTTCGAATCGTTCCGTCGGACCATTTCCTTTGATCTCGGGCCGATTCACCGAAAAAAGATCCGGCCATTTTATCATCGCATTCCCCCCGGACCGAACATCATCGGCCATCGCTGATTCTGCTGTTGTCTCTGCTCGGCGGTCAACTTCGATGCCCGCTTGCCTTCCAACTGTTCCCGTACCGACACTCGTCGTTTGGCAATGAATGGCTTCAATGTCGGTCCGCTCATTCCGGGAGGTCCGCCGCCGCCAGGACCTCCTCGCCCGAATTCCATCCGTCGATTTCCGCCGCCGGTGGAACGCGCCGCGGCAAAAGCGATCGCCAGATCGTCCGGCAGATCACCGGGCAGATCCTGAACCGCCAGTTGGACTCCGGGAGCCCCAAATCCAAAAGGTCCCATTCCGCCCGACCCCATCAAGTCTCCGCCGTCGCTCGTATCGTTGATTCCTTTCTCAAACTGCTCCATGGTGACGAATTTTGTTTCGTCCTTTTCCACATACGGCCGTACCAGCGCGACCAGTTCATCGATTCGTGATTCGATCTTGCCTTCGGCAAATCCTCCCTCCAGAACCTGAGCAAGGTACGCATGATATCTTTCGCGATACGGCGTATGAGCCAGAAGCCGCTTCACCAGCGGCCGATCCTCCATCGAGCCCGTCACGGGTTCATCGATAAAGAAATCAATTCCGCCGCCGCCCGGTCCCCCGCCGAACGTCCCGAACGCCATATTCAAATCCCACGGAAGGATTGTGAACTTTCCCTCTCGTTCATATAAATAATAATTGTGCCCCATACCCAGGTAATTATCCAGATGGACCGACACGACCGACACGGCAAAAAATCGTAATACCTGATCGACATCCAATACGTTCTCGATCTCCTCGGCAAACGTCTCGTCGGGACACTTGTTCAATACCTCCAGAAATCGAAACAGCGCCGAATGGTTTGCGTAGTTTTCGTTGGTCTTCAGGCCCATCATCTCCAGCATATCCCCGCCAAACATTCCCATCGGTCCCAATCCTCCAGGGCCTCCGCCGCCGGGTCCGCCGCGCCCTCCGCCCATCGGCCCGCCACCAAATCCACCGGGGCCGCCCGGACCCATCGATCCTGGAGGAAAACCTCCGCCCGGACCGGATGCGCGCTGATTGCCCCGGAAACCCGCCGCATTTTGGTTCCCGCCGGCGGGAGTGCCTTGTCCGGCGGCTGTACCCGGTCGATTCATCCTCGCCTCAAATTCATCCGGATCCATCAGCAAAATATCTACCGCGCTGGCCGTCGAAATCGACCCGCCGCCCATGGCACCCGGACCGCCTCGTCCCATGGGGCCATCGGCAAATCCCCCTCCGAAACCTCCGCCCATCGGTCCCGGCCCGCCAAATCCGCCGGCCCCGAATTGAGGCGGAGGCAGAATGGAATTGAGTCCATCGCGGAATTTCTCCTGCGAAAGCGCCCCGATCTTGTCGGTATCCCATTGTTCATACCACTTTGTAAAGGTGTCGATCAACTCGATCCGGGTCATTGCCCCGTCTTTGTCGGCATCCATAATTCCAAAGAGAACAGGCCCCCATAACATGGCCGGCCCCAATGCGGGTCCACCTCCGCCAAATCCGAATCCCTGAGGCGGGGGAATCACTTCGTTGAGTTTCTCGGTGAACTGTTCCTGATTTACCGCTGCCGTTTTCTGCGAATTCTGCCCGAACCAGACATCCCCAAGGGAAACAAATTCCTCTTTCGTAAGTTTCTGGTCGGTATCTTTGTCCGCCTTCGAGAGGATCTGCGGGACAATGAACATTGCCGGGCTGAATTCGCCGAAACCTCCCGGACCGCCTCCCATTGGTCCGCCAAATCCGCCCAGCCCGCCGCCAAATCCACCGGGACCGCCCATCGCTTGGGCATTCCCCGCATTGGTATCCGCAAGCCCGCTCTCGCGTTGTATCAGCCGTAACAGATCACTCAGCCGGCTACCCCCCATATTGATCGCCAGTGCATCAGTTTGCTGTCGCTGTTGAGTCGGCTGCCGCGAGGCGTTCTGCTTTTCGTAATCTTCCCGCGTCCAGTTCAGATTACACGCCCCCATCTCCGGCTTGTACAGATTCCCGTTGGGATTGGAAAAATGCCGTCGCAAAAATGCCTTGTCGATCGGCTCGACCATCGTATAAAGCCCGAGGTGATCCTTGTTGACATATAGATCCACAAAACAACATCGGGGCGTCGGAATATCCATCTGCTCAAATAGTTCGTACCCCAGCATCTCACGGATAAACGTCGGATCCGAAAATCCATTGTTGAGACTGACCTTCCTCAGCCCGCAAAACGACCTGGCCGAGTTGAAAAAGTTGAAATCCACCTTCAGCGGCAGTCGCTTGGAATTGCCTCGGACGCTCATCAGCGACGACATCCCCTTGGGCCGGATCGCCACATTGGGGTACCGTTTGCCGTCGAACCAGAAATCCCCCCGCACATACTCCTCCGCTCTGGGATTGGAGGATATCCACTGCCAGTCCTTGTCCGCTATGACGATTCGAACCGTCGCAACCCGGCTCTTGTCGAACGGATCCTGGAGCTCGCCCGCTCCCAAAAACCGGCCCCCTCCCGCGACCGCAAAAACAACCAATCCCGTCGCCAGCAGAACCAAAACAATCCAGATCACCTTTTCGCTTCGATCCATAGTGACTCCGCGTAACAATTTCACCCGATCGGATGGCGTCGCCTCGATTGACGAACCGACGCCGCTTGTCGAATCTATAGTACATTGTGATCCCACGCAAGAAATGGTAACAATTCCCCCATTATTTTTCGGTAATATGCGATTCCTTCATCGCGCCGCATCCGCTTCCAAAAGAAAACTCCACACGAAGGATCCCCTTCACCCCTCCGTCGTATCGATTCATTCCCGGATTGATTTCCCACACGAAAAGGGGCAGACCCCCGTAAAGGATTATTGAGCCAGCAAAGCCACCTTGCCGGATTTCAGAGACCGACTCCGCCAGTCGGCCATCCTTCTTCCCTGGCATAAGAATTGAGGGCAACATCCAGTTCGACGGGGATTTCGGTGGTTTGGCTGGTCACGGTTTCCTGTTCATACCACTCCTCCAAATTCAATAGGAAATCTGCCCGAGTTCAAACCTCCGGCGCAATCAGGTCGTCGTAGCTCTGTCGGCGGCGGATGATGTGATAGTGTGAGCCATCGACCAGCACTTCCGGTAGCATCGGTCGGGCGTTGTAATTGCTGGCCATCGTATGGCCATAGGCGCCGGCGGAAAAGATGCACAACAGGTCTCCTCGCTGTACCGGAGGCATTGCGCGGTCTCTGGCGAAAAAATCGGCGCCTTCGCAGATCGGCCCGACAACATCGACAATCTCGCCGCCTTCGAGAATCATGTTCCTCTGTTTGCCGTGCGGTACAAATCGTCCCTCAACGCGGCACGGCCAGATGAAATGAAACGCATCGTACAGCGCCGGACGGATCAGGTCGTTCATCCCCGCATCAACGATGGCGAAACTCTTGCTTCCGCCGGTCTTGCGATAAAGAACTCGCGTCAAGAGAACTCCCGCATTGGCACAGATGCTCTTTCCCGGTTCCAGAATCAGCCGTAGTTTCTTATCCCTCAGCAGTGGCACGATCCCTTTGGCATAATCGGCCGCGGAAGGAACCGTGTCGGTTTCGTAATCGGCTCCGAATCCCCCGCCCAGGTCCAGCATTTCGATGGCGTGACCTTTGCTGCGGAGTGTCTCGATCACCGGCAGGATCTTCTGGACCGCGGCGCAATAGGGATCGATCGTCTTGCCGCCGGAACCGAGATGCACATGCACCGCGCAGAGCGGTACGGCCGGGTCCTTGCCGTACTTGGCGAACACGGCCATCGCCCGCTCGATATCCACGCCGAACTTGGTCTCCTTGACGCCGGTGGTAATATGTTTGTGCGTGCCGGGATCGATATCCGGATTGATGCGAAGCGCCGCCTTGGCTTGAACACCCTCTTGCCTGGCCAGCTTGATCAGGTTCTCCAGTTCCTCTTCCGATTCGATATTGAAATATCCAATGCCCGCCTTCAAAGCGTCGAGGATCTCGCGGTCGGTCTTGCCGACGCCGGCGTAAACGATCTTCGCCGGATCCGCACCGGCCTTCATCGCGCGGAACAATTCCCCCCCGCTGACGATATCGAATCCGCTGCCGTGCTCGGCCATGACGCGGAGAATGTTGATATTGCCGCAGGCCTTGACCGAATAGCAGATCGTCGTATCCAGGTCCGTATAGGCCCGCTGGAGCTTTTTCAGATGATCGACGAATGTCGCTTGGCTATAGACATACAGCGGTGTTCCGACCGCGTCGGCGATTTTGTGCACATCCACTTCCTCGGCATACAACACGCCGCGGCGATATTCAAAACAATCCATAATTCCTCGCTGGATTCTGTTCAGTCGGTTCATAAAGGAGCCATCCGAAGTATATCCGATAGAGTACGGTTTTCAACCCTCGATTCTCCGGCTGTAATGAAAAATAGGTCGTTGCTCAAAACTTACGGAATGGGAATGTACGTTCCGGCATAGGTTGGTTTTTGTGGAGCCAGAAGTAACGATCGATCGCCTGTGGTGGTCCATGCGTTGATCGGTGCGTTGGTTTCCGCGGGCCAGTGAAAGGTCGTCAGGGATTGTCCGGGCAGTGCATACAGGAAGGATCGGTCGTTGGAGACGATCCGGATATTCTGACGGAAAGCATTGGGATTCAGAACGAGGATAACCCGTGAACCGTCCGGATTGAGGAAGGCCACATTTTCAAGATTGTTGCCGGGCGTTTTGGTCGAGGCGATCCGCATCGCGCCGCGCCGAACGCATTTCGACGCGTGGCCGAGGGCGTAGTATTCTTCCTCACGTGTGACGACGCCGTTGGGATCGATGGTGACCACGCCGCGGCAATCGGAGCAGCCTCCGCCGATTTTAGGGCCCCGCGCCGGATCCAGGGCGAGATTCCACTTGGCGACGGTACGGGCGCGATAGCGGACGGCGCCGATGATGAGCTTGGAGGTATCCCACACGAGGTTATCGAAAAAGCCGGACGCCCAGTCGCCGCCGGAACATTCGGTAAAGTAGATATCCCGATCGGGGTGAGCATTCACGACTGTTAATTGCGCCGAGACGTCGCCGGCGTAGGCGTGAAAGGCCGTTCCGGCGATATACGATTTGGCCTCGGGATGATTGAGAACGGTTATGGGATACGTGGGGTTGTCCCAGTTGTGATCCCAGATGATGATCCGCGTGGTCAGTTGGTGAGCGGCGATTTTTTTCCCGAGAGCGATGGCCAAACGGATCTGGTCGTTGGGTTCCATGCGCATGCCGGGATAGGATCCGGGTTCGAAATGGGGCTCGTTCTGTAGTGTGACGGCGTCGATAGGCAGACCTTCGGCCTCATAAGCCAGAAGAAAACGGATAAAGTATTCGGCATAGGCCTGATAGATTTCCTCCGTGTTGATTAAAGAACCATAAAAGAGAGACCCCGAGGTTTTCATCCAGGCAGGGGCGCTCCACGGCGAGCCCATAATATACAGATCGGGATTCAGCTGCCGCGCCTGTTGGAGCAACGGAATGATCTCGGCCCGATCGCGGTCGATGGAGAAATGCGATAGATTCGGATCGCGCAAACCGGCGGACATATCATCATAGGTATAATCGGACAGGCGAAAATCGCTGGAGCCCATCGGCTGGCGGAGAAACGACAGGCCGGCGCCTTCGACGGGATCGAACAGGTCGCGCATCAGGGCGTTTCGCTGTTTCTCTGTCAGCGCCGTCATGATCAGATGAGCGGACGAATCGGTCAGCGACGCGCCGAAACCGTCCATGGCCTGGAAAACTGTAGATTCTGTAAGAGAAATAGTTACATATGAATCCCATGTCATCCATTCGTCGGCGAATTTTTTCAGATCGTCCAGATCCACGGCGGCGTTTTGATCCAGATCGCAGCTCGGATCGAACGCGGGCTGATTGGGATCGGTTTTCCAGGATCGGGCAATCCGTTCGAAGTCAAGAAAATCCGTGACGCCGTCATGGTTGAGATCGGTATTGGCGGGCGCTTCGGCGGTGGTGATGGAAACATCGTCGAACATGGCGGTACCGGTATGCTGGCCGGTGAGATAAAAGCGGGCGGTTGTGGCTCCGACCGGCGCGGCGCGCGAGGTGAAAGAATACTGTATCCATTCGGTGGACGGCGGGCGAATCCCCGAATAAATATCTAGCGTGTCAGACGCGAGAATGGTTGTATTGTCTCGAAATTCGAGCTTGATGTGGGCGCGGGGGCTGGATTCCCATCCTTCGATACGGGACCAGACCGAGACCGTGTATTGGCATCCGGGCGCGACAAGGATATCTTGGTACCAGGTACCGTACTGACCGGAATTAAAAGCGCCGGCATCCACATATTTCGTTCCCGTATGGGAGGGAAATTGGGTATTCTGTTTCCAACCCGCCCAACCCCAGTTACCGAATTTGTTCCAGCCGGTGGGGGAGGTTGTGTCGTCCCAGGGAATCCGGTTCGTACCCAGTTCAAAACCGGGATTGACCAGAAGCTCCTGTGCGACCGCGGATTCTTCAAGAGCCAGCATAGACAAAGTGACAATGACGGAATAAACCGTGATTCGATTCGGTGACTTCATCGGGAATCCTCCGTAAACTGTTTTTGAGGAAAAAGCGAACCGACGCCCTTTTCCCACAATCCCGACCTCCGGATCGGGAATCTTCACCGGATATTGTATGGATTGTAGGGTGACATTGCAAGAGAAAAATGGAATTGCCCATCGGCATTGTCAGGGGTATGATGATCCGTGCAAGCGGGGGATATCCGATTCCAGAGCGGAAAAAGGAGCATTATGAATAAACGAATGAGACTTGTATTGGCTTGGACGATCGCAGCCGGGTTGTGTGCCGCACAGACGGTGGATTTGTGGGAACTGGGCAAGGCCAACCGGGAAACCTTGATGGTCTCGACGCTGTTTACCGCGCAGGATGTGCGACGGCAATTGTCCAGCGACGAGGGAATCGAGAAGGCCATCGCCTGGTGCAAGGCCACGGGCATTACGCGAGTCTTCATCGAGGAATACCGCGACACCTACTGGGCCGAACGCACCGCGGTCGAAACGGCACGCGACCGTTTCCGCGCGGCGGGTATCGCCGCCGATGGCTGTGTCACAACCACAAAGATCGGCAAACCCTCCGGGGGCTGGCAGGGAATTTCCTGTTTCACGGACACGGCCACACAAGAGGAAGTGCAGAAGATATTCGAGTTTTCCGCCTCGATGTTCGACCTCATCATGATCGACGATTTTTGGTTCACCGATTGTCAGTGCGACGAATGCGCCAAAGCCAAAGGAAACCGGACATGGGCCGAGTACCGCTGCGAACTGATGGACCGGGTCAGCCGCGAGAGGATTCTGGTGCCGGCACGAAAGATCAATCCCAAGGTCAAGATCATCGTCAAGTACCCGCAGTGGTACGACAACTTCCACAACCGCGGCTACGATGTCATCGGCCAGACGCGGGACTTTGATTGGATTTGGGTCGGTACAGAGACCCGCGACTACAACGACAAGCAATGGGGTGGCAAGGTCCAGTACGAGGCGTATTACATCATGCGGTGGTTGGGCGAGATCGGAGCTTCCAAGTGCGGCGGCGGCTGGTTCGACTGGCTGGGCACAACCGAGAAAACCTATCTCGAACAGGCCAACCAGACGATTCTGGCCGGGGCCGACGAGATGTTGCTGTTTTGTTACGGCGGCCTGCAGGGCTCGACCGGCCCGGCGAATGTGACTAATCTCCGCAAGGAAATGCCGGGACTGTTCGAGTTGGCCCGCATGATCAAAGGCAAACCGATACGAGGCGTCGCCGCGCCAAAACCGCCGAGCAGCGACGCGGAAAAAGAAATGTATGTGTATGATTTCGTGGGCATGATGGGAATCCCGCTTGTGCCGACGGCGACGATCGATCCAACGGCTCCGACGGCCTTCTATCCGATACAGGTTCTCAAGGATGCCGAATTCGGCGACAAACTCAAGACAATGCTTTCGGCAAAAAAGCCCGTGCTGATTACCGACGGCCTGGCGGCAAAAATCGGATCTCTTGGGCTTGGCGACAACAAGCCGGCAATCCTACAGGTCAAAGGCGATCCCAAGTCCCTGCTGGAGCTCTCCCGCGAGCAACTGGCGACGATTCGCAATCCGCTGCTTCAGCCATTCGGACTCGCCTTCGATGCACCGAATAAAGTCGCTTTGTATCTGTTCGAAGAGGATCTGATCATCGTGGAGAATTTCAACGATGAATCCGTTAGTACTACGCTGAAATTCGAAAAGCCCGTCAAGGCGGTAACACGGCGTGTAATCCCCGCCGATAAACAGGGACAACTATCCGGGGACGAGAAGGAATGGACCCTGGAGATTTCCCCCCGGACGCTGGCGGCAATTCAATTGAAGTAAACATAACCAGGGATTTCATGGACTACACTGAAATTGAATCGCAAGAGGATTATCGATGAATGAAAATCAGCGGAAAGGATTAGAGCTGAAGGGCTGGCATGTCATTGCCGGCATCCTTGGGATCGTGATTGTCCTTTTTATTCTGTTCCGGGTTTTCGGACATTCAGGGCTTCAGCGAAAGATCGCTCAGCTTCGAGCCAAAGGGTATCCGACGACATTCGAAGAGCTAAAAAAATACAACGAACTGCCCCAGGGCGTTCCCAATGCGGCCGATCTGTATCTCAAGGCGATCAACGCGTATCAGTCTCCGACAGCGTTGGAAAAAACTCTATTGCCTTATGTCGGTTCCGTAGTTCTTGAAGCCGGAGAACCCAACTCGCCTGAAATGCAAAATGCGATTACGTCCTTTCTCGCGGCGAACGCTGAAACGCTGGATCTGTTGCATCAGGCCGGACAAATTGAACGCTGCCGGTTCGATTACCCCGCGGTCGGCCCGCCGGGTTTTATCATTCCAAACCTCAGCGAGATTCGAGAGTGTTCCAAACTGCTTCGGCTGAGCATTCTGGATAAGGTATTTTCCGGCAACACCGATCAGGCCGTTCAGGAAATCAAAGAGCACTTCCGCTTGGGAGAATCGCTTGCCCCCGATCCATTTCTGATTTGTCATCTGGTGAGAGTAGCCATCCATGCAGGCGGCGTTGATTCCGTTCGGATGGTTCTGGAAAAAACGACGCTGAGCCGGCAACAGATGAACGAATTGCAGTCGGAATTAATACAATTTCGCGACCGTCTTCAGATGGATCATGCATTCATCGGAGAGAGATTGTATTTTCTGGATCAAGAACAAATGAGACAAAGTCTGGGTTTCGGAACGGTTCCTGCGCGATTCTCAGGTCTCATGGACATCAATATTATTCGAACCCTGGAGTTTTATGACCAGCTTGAGGCCGTAACGAAGTTGCCCCCACAAGACCGATTAAAACAGTATCAACAGATCGAAAAGGATGTAGAGCAGTTATCCGTACTGTATTTTGTGACCAAAATCACCCTTCCCGCCCTCTCAAAAGTCGGAAGCATCGATCTGCGAGTCCGCGCCCAACTGGATAGCGCCATCACTGCGCTGAGCGTCGAACGGTTTCGACAGGCCGAAGGGCGGCTGCCGGAGTCGCTTGAGGAACTGGTGCCCAGGTATATGGAAACCGTGCCCATCGATCCGTTTGATGGAAAGCCCCTGCGATACAAGCGATTGGAAAAGGGTTATACGATCTATTCAATCGGTGATGATGGAGAAGATAACGGCGGGATTCCGAAAGAGAAGGTGAAAAAAGGCGAAAAGTACGATTGGCCGTTCACGGTGGAAAGATAATGGAAGAATCGGAATCGTAAGGTAAAGATCATGATTGTATGGTTAATGATAGGTTGTCTTGCCATTATGGCCGGCGGCGTTTCGGCCGCCAAACCGGTCGTCGATGTGGAAGAAGTCGTCACGAGCTATACCTCCGCCGACAACGGCGCCGGGCCCATGTGGTGTTATGGCTCGACGGTGATCGCGCGGATCGGCAATGACGTATTCCTGTCTGTAATCGAGACGGGTAAAGATGTACTTCCTCTATGCAATACCCGCTGGCAACTGTGGACTCGGCCGGGCAACGGGCCATGGAAACTCGTTCGTCAGGAGCAGGAATATCGACAACGTGAACCCTGTCCGATCGGCGTGGATCCGGCGGGAAAAGTTTTCTTGTCGGTGAATCCCTCCACCCAGCCGCCGGGAACCATGTATGGACCGTGCAGGCCGCTGGTGCTTGAGTTTAATGCCGAAGATCCGGCCGCGGCGTTTGTATCGAAGGAACCGGCTTGGGCCCCCGGAACGAAGTTCACCGACCACTCCTATCGAGGATTTTCCGCCGATGGCAATAACGGCGAACTTCTCCTTCTCAACATCCACTCCGAAACCGGCGATCAGTTTGTCTCCCACCGTAATCAGCAAGGACAATGGCAAGCGAAGGGCTCGATTCATTTCCCGATCCGCTCGTGCTATCCCCAGGTTCTCTTGAAAGACAAGTCCGCGCATGCGATGGCGATCGGCGATATCGTCGAACCGAATGAACAATGGCGCAAGCTCAAATTTGAAAAGACCCAGCGGCAGTGGGATTATGTCTTCCGTCGTCTGTTTTACACGTGGACGCCCGACATCGAAAAGATCCCCTTCGCAGAACCCATCGAGATCGACAGCGTCGAAAAAACCGCCGGGCATATCACCAATCTCGATCTCTATGTCGATGACGCCGGAACAGTCCAGGCGCTATATCTCCGCCAGCCGCATCAGTACGACTTCATCCGCGATACCTATTTCCCCGGCGAAAAGATGACAGTAACGCTGGAGACGCTAACCATACGTGATGGCAAAATCATTGGCAAGCAGACGATGGCCGAACGGACAGACAAGGGCGGCCTGCGGCCGTCATACGGCCGATTTCACGCGGACGCCGCGGGCAAACTGTGGATCATCGCGGCCGGTTGGATGCAAAAGGACGGAAAGGATTCGTTCGGCAATTTCCTGCTCGATCCCGACGCGAAAGACGCAGCGGCGATTCAGCCCATCGCTATGGAACATCCGTTCCACTCCTTCTTTACGGCCACACCGCGCGGCGGATCGCAACCGTCGGATACGATCGACCTGTTCGGCATCGCCGACGATAATCCAAACCTGCGCTATGCGCGAATTCAACTCAAGCGGTGAAGTCGGTGACAGTTACATTGTTCTGATTTTCGTTTGAGTAATGATTGTCAGAGATCACTCGAATCGGATCCAGTCAATCAGGAGCATGCCGCTGTTGACCTTGATCTCGAAGCGATTGGCCCCTTCGGAAAGTTTTACGCCGCCCAGATCTATTTCAGCCCATTCAGTACCACTGACGGGCAACGTCTTTGTCTGCTGCTGGATCGAAAGCTGAAACTCGGTTGGTGCATCCACGGCTTTAACTCGCGCAACCACCTTGTAGTCCTTGGCCTCCAGACTGTGGATCGTGTACGCCGTCCATTCGTCGGCCTGCAGGCGAATGCTCTGCTCGGACCGGAAACGATTGCCCTCAGTGCTGGGCATCTCGACCGGTACCGGTTCCGATGTCCGGTAGAATTTGGATTTCTGCGAAACGTCTTTCACGAAATAGGATTTATTCGCTCCCTCATGGCCGTAGTTTTCCGCCTCGACTTTGGCGGGCGCTCGGCGGAACATGGCGTTGACCACGTCGGGATAAAAAACGCAATTGGCGAGTTTAATATTCTCCAATAACTCATCGAACGATTGTTGTGCCGCTTCCTTCGACGGCTTGGACCGGCCGCGGGAAAAGCCCGCGATGTCATCCCATCCCGTCGGTTTCCTGATCGAATAGATGCCGTTGTTGGTGTCCATCTTCTTCCACGGCCAGAACGACCAGCCGATATTGTTGGTCTCGAAATACTGCATCGTTCCCCAGTAAATGGCGCTGTTCTTCTCGCCGGTCTCGCCGACCCAGACGGGGGCATCGAGTTTTTCGCGGAGCTTGATGTATCGTTCGATGCTGTTGAGTTTGTCCGGCCGATCCCAGCAGTAAAAATGAAACTGATAGAACAGGTTGTCGTCGAATTTTTCCGTAAACACCGACCAGTCGTTGGCCCAATCGGCCCCTTCCAGCGTAATCATGTGCCGCGGATCCACCGCGCGGATGGCCTTGGTCAGCCGTCGATACAACGGTTCGAGCCGGTCCTTGTACTTTTCGGCCGCCCCGGTTCGCTGCGGCAGCGGCTCATTCAGGAGATCGTACCCCGCGACGATCGGCTCGTTTTTATACAGATCGGCGATCTTGACCCACAGGCCCTCCAGCAGATCCTGGTTTTTCGGTTCCGTAAATAGCTCCACCTGGTCGCGCGGGCTGTCGTCGATGTTGGTCCCCGTCTGGCCGCCCGGCGCGCCGTGCATATCGATGATGACATACACGTTGTATTTCTTGCACCAGCGAATCAGATTATCCAGCAGTTCAAATCCCTCCGCGACATATTGAGGATTATCGCCTTCGGTCAAAAACCGCCGTGCATTGAGCGCCGGACGAACGGAATTATACCCCAGCTCGGCGACTCGCCGGATGTCGGCCTCGGTGATATAGTCGCGGCGGAACCGGAGCCAGAACTTTTCGGCCGCCTCCGGACCGATCAACTCCGAAACAATGGCCTCGATCTTTCGCGGCCGGTCGCCTCGATCGCCGAACTTCCACATGTACCCTTCCGGCAGCAGCCAGTTGCCCAGCCCGACGCCCTGCAGCAAAATCTTGTTGCCGCTTTCGTCCACCATGTCGTGGCCGCGCGTGCGAAGAAATCCCGCCGCTTCGGTCCGTGGAGCAAGGGAGAGGATCATCAACAACGAAATCAAAATTCCGAATCCCGTGTGGAATCGTATTGGCATCCATTTCATGGCTGTATCCCCTGAATCATATTGAGAGTCTGAAAATGATCGCAATTATTCGTATCACACCATATCACCGCATGGTCCGAATGTCAAATGCCAGGATTACCCCGCGCATTCAAATCCAATCAAGGGGTCGGGAACGAAAGGCGCTTCCGTAAGGGTCATATCGCCACAAGTCGAATTTGATAATGTCCCGGAAAATCCTTGCTTTCT
>CAYLSB010000019.1:0-6869 GCA_964386005.1 uncultured Pirellulales bacterium
CATGCGGTGGATCGCAAACGGATAGACAACCGCAATAAGGGCGGATGCCATCCGCTCCTACAATTTGGATGAAGAGGTAGCACAACCGTCCCGGTTGTGTTGTGGAGGGAGATGCCCGACAAATGGCTATTGATTAATGAATAATGGACAATGAATATTGATAAATGTAAATTGAAATTTGAAATTGTAAAGAATTTTATGCTTAGGATTTTTGATTTGCTCCTTAGTGGCTTGGGGTCCTGGTGGTGAATCATCTGCGTCAATCTGCGAAATCTGCGGATATTTATTTTGAATTTCGTGCTTTGGATTTAGGAATTTCCTTTCGTCCTGGCGCCCTGGAGTGAGGAATGAAGTTTGTATCTATGATCTGGCACAGAGCTTGCACTGATCGATCTGCGCGAATTCGGAATAGCCGGAGGGGCTATATTCCCAGGATCGGGAGAAAAAAGAAGGAGGGATACAATAATGCAATATCTTGTAAGTAAGAGACTTATGTCAATGCGGCTTCAAACGTGGATCGGGATGTCGTTTTGGGGGATCCTTCTATGCGCCACCGCGCGCTCTGAGGATATACAACCCAAATGGATGAGCTATCTTGGCGGTTCCGACTATGATTATGGCCAGGCGGTGGCGACCGACTCCGCGGGCAATATTTATGTCACCGGTGAAACCCGTAACACCAGCGACTTTGTCGGCAAGATCAACGTCAACCATGGCGGCCGGGATGCCTTCGTGTGCAAACTGGATTCCGACGGCCAAATTCAATGGTCGGCCTACATCGGCGGAACGGGCAACGATTCCGGTCTCGATATTGTCGTCGATTCGGCCGGGATCGTTTACATCGCCGGCAATACCGCGTCGTCGAATCTTGACAATGCCCTAAATCAATATCAGGGAGGCACCTCCGACGCCTTCGTCGCGGCGATCAATTCCGACGGATCCGTCCTTTGGTCCGCCTACATCGGCGGCGAAGATACCGATCGTGGAAACGGCATCGCCCTCGACCCGACGACCGGCGATCTGATCGTCGCCGGTTACACCGAGTCGTCGAAACTGCTCGGCAGAACCAACGTCTATTTCGGCGGCGCGTTCGACGGTTTCATCGCGCGGCTTTCCAGTCAGGGTATGATCCGTTCCTCCGAATACATCGGCGGCGCGTATTCGGATTCCTGCGAATCGGTCGCGGTCAATTCCGCCGGATCGATCTTTGTCGTCGGAACATCCTACCTGAGCGACCTTCCGGCGGCGGTGAACACCCGCGCGGGCGCCAACGACGATGCCTTCGTCGCGTCGTTTTCCGCGACGGGCCGACTCCGCTGGAGCCGTTACATCGGCGGCTCAGCCGGCGATCGCGGATACGATCTGGCCATCGGACACGATAACGCCATCCTCGCGATCGGCTTCACCGATTCCAAAGACCTCACCGATGCCGTAAACAGCCCGGCCGGTTTGCGCGATGTCTTCTTGGTCTCGCTGACCGACGACGGCGCGCAGAATTTCGCGCAATACCTCGGCGGCGCCGGCGACGACATCGGCTATGGGATCGCCGTCGATTCGTTCGGCAATAGCGTGATCGTCGGACAGACCAACTCGACGAACCTGCCGTTGAAAACCAACTCCGCCCTGTCCGGCCAGAACGCCTTTGCCGCCGCGTTCAATTCAAAAGGAACGCTGGTGTTTACGCATTATCTCGGCGGATCGCTGGATGATATCGGTTTCGACGCGGCGATCGATCCCGACGGCGATATCCTCGCGACGGGAATGACCAACTCGTATCTGTTTCCCGCGGCGCTGAACACCTTCCGCGGCGGAACCCGCGACGGATTCGTCACGCGGATGCCCGGCGTCGATCTCCGCTACGCCGACCTCGTCGTCAGCATCCCCGCGGAAACGCTTTCGGCGATTCGCGGCGCGACCGTTTCGATTCCGCTTCGCATCGAAAATGTCGGGGCCGCCGACGCCATCGGCCTGGGTCCGGGATTCTTCACGACCGCCGTGTATCTGTCCGAAAGCGAGAACGCCAATTGGACGACCGCTCCAAAAATGGCCGAGTTCAAGCTGGCATTCCTGCCCGCCGGCGACGTGCTGAATGTCTCGGTCGAGATCACGGCGCCCCCCAAAACCGGGCGGTTTTATCTGCGCGCACAAACCGACATACTGGATACTGTAGCTGAACAACATGAACAAAATAACGCCGGTCCCGTCGTCGCGATGGACGTGACCGATCCCCCGGGCAAACCCGATCTGCGGATTCGCCGGGACGGGTCATCCTACACGGCCGATCCGGGGCAGATCGTCGCGATCCCGGTCGTCGTGGAAAACGCCGGCCAGGCCGAAGCGGTCGCCTCCGGCGGGCAATTCTTTCTCACGCAATTTCTCCTGGCGTCCGATCCGAATGACTGGACCCGCGCGACGCCCGCCGCGGAATCCTTCAAACACTCCGTACTGGGAATCGGCGCCGTCGCGACCATCGATTTTCAGATCACAGCGCCGATCCAGCCGGGCAGGTATTATCTGCGGGCCCAAACCGACGTCGGCGACGTCATCGACGAATCCAGCGAGACCAACAACATCGGCGACGTCCTTTCGCTGACGGTCCGCACGTCGGCGACTCTGCCCGACCTGACCGTCGGCGGAGATGCGACGATCCCGCTGTTGTATAGGCCGAATGAAGACGTGCCGTTTTTCGTGGATCTGGCCAATCACGCCGACGCCAACGCCGTCCCCTCCGGAACGCTCGGCATCACGACGACGCTGTATCTGGCCAACCATGCCGGGGTGAACTGGGACAACGTGACCCATGTCGTGGGCCAGTTGCACTCGGCCTCGATGGACGCCGGCGAGATTCGCTATCGCGATACGATCGATTTCCGCGTGCCGTCGGTGGCGGGCAGTTACCGGCTGCGGGCGAAGGTGGACAGTCTCGGCGCGGTCGTCGAATCCGACGAGACCAACAACTGGGGACCGATGATCCTGCTGCTGGTGGACGCCGATTATCTGTTCGCCGACCTGGTGGCGGCATTTCCGGATGCCAATGAGATGAGCGTAAAGCCCGGCCAGTCGTTCGAAGTTCCGGTCGTGATTCACAACCGCGGCTCGGCCAGCGCGATTCCGCAGGGCGTCAACTTCTTCGATACGATGATGTATCTGGCAAGCGATCCCGCGGCCGACTGGGCGAATCTCGGCGCGATCGGCCAGCAGCGATTGTATTTCCTCGATCCCGACGAACAGCGAACCGTGCGGATTGCCCTGACGGCGCCGGAGGAGGAAGGGATCTATTATCTCCGCGCGCAAACGGATGTGAATCAGGCCGTGACCGAGGGCAATGAGGACAACTGGTCGGCGATGATGCAATTGCGAGTGGAAGGAACGGCGATCCGGAATCATCCGCCGGAACTACAAGCCATCGGCAATCAGAGCGTCGCCGAGATGCAAACGCTGCGGCTGACGATTGCGGCAAGCGATCCGGATTCGGATACGCTGACATTCACGGCGGCGCCGCTGCCGCGAAGGGCCGCCTGGGCCGGCAACATCCTGACGTGGACTCCCGACTTCGACCAGGCGGGGTCGTATTCGATCACGTTTACGGTAACCGACGGGGAATACACCGACAGCGAAACGATCGTGATCACCGTGCACAATGTCAATCGGCCGCCGATTCTGGAAACGATCGGATCGCAGGACCTCGTCGAAACGCAAACGCTGTCCCTGACCGTTCGAGCCGTCGATCCGGACGGGGATGCCGTGATGTATTCGATACAAAATCTACCCGACGGAGCGAGTTTTGTCGATCGGCTGTTCCAGTGGACCCCGCGCGAGGATCAGGCGGGGACGTATGCGGTTACGTTCGTCGCGTCGGACGGCCAGAGTCAGCATTCCTCGTCCGTCGAGACCATTCTCATTACGGTCCGGAACCTCAACCGGCCGCCGAATGCCGACGCCGGCGAAGATCAGACGCTGACCGATTCCGACAGCGACGGAGTCGCAATCGTCGTGCTGGATGGAAGGGCGTCTTCCGATCCGGATTCGGATCCGCTGACCTTTCTCTGGTCGGATAACCTGGGAGATTCGATTCCGGCCGAGCCGAATCCGCAGGTCGCATTGCGCGTCGGTCACCATGCCATCACGCTGACGGTTCAAGACAGCGGCGGATTGGCATCTTCGGACATCGTGAATGTCGTAATCAACCCGGGTCCCGTGATTCCTCACGCGCCGGTCCTGGAACCCGTCGCCGATGCAACCGTTGTGGAAGGCCGCCGGTTGACCATCGAGTTGTCGGCAACGGATCCGGACGGGGACGCCGTCGAGTATTCCGCCGTGGGACTACCTGAGACGGCGACCCTCGATCCGCGGACAGGCGTGTTTTCCTGGCAGCCATGGTATGACGATGCGGGGACGGTTCAGATCACCTTCATCGCTACCGCGGCCGGTTTGCAGGACATGAAATCGGCGACTCTTACCGTTACCGACAAACCGCTTTCCAGTTGGTATCGGCGATGGCTCATCAAGAAGGCGGTCCTTTCCCCGCTCGATCCCGATTCGTCATTGTTTTTGGAGTTATCGGACCAACAGGTTCTTGAAAATCAATCCTTGATTGTGTTGCTGGGACCTGCCGATTTATCGGTGATCTATTCGTCCGACAACCTTCCCGATGGGGCGAGGATATCCGGAAATCAATTTTCCTGGCGGCCGTGGTACGACCAAAGCGGAGAGTATTCGATACGTCTTACCGCCCAAAACGACAAGGTCATTCAGACCCGATCGCTTCGGATCCGGGTCATCAATGTGCTTTTATCGGACTACGATCGTCGTTGGATCGACCGCTTTGATAAACCCGATCGTGCGGGAAATTGAATCGGCTCTCCGACCCCTTTTTGTTATCGGACGACGACGGGCCAAGGTCTTCATTGACCGACAGAAGATTGTATCGTAAGTTTTATCGTGTGGTCTTATATTCCTACGCATAGAAGGAAATCGGTTGAATGAACTCGACAAATAAATATCGGGGGGTATGATGAAACGGCGATGCACAATCCAAGGGATGATGGTGGGACTTTGCCTGCTGAGCGCCGGCTGGGTAGTCGATGCGAAAGCGGGGATGTTCCGCGCCGACCAGTATTACACCTGGGGAATCGATACCAGGGATCTGGCCATTCCGGACGGGTCGATTATCACCAAAGCGGTGCTGACCATTCATGACATTCAGGGATGGAAAAATGACGGCACCGACCGACTGTACGTGCATTTGGTGGAAAACCCGATTGTCGGATTAAGTGAATTTGTGGATGAGGATTCTTCTGATTCTTTCGCCGACAAAAACAAAGCCCTTCAATCCCAATACCAATCCAACCGGTTGTTCGTTTCCCTGCAGGAAAACAACGACGCGCTTTCCTGGGTATGGAACATCTTTCAGGCCCCCTTCCAGTTTCTCCTGTCCGACTCGTCCCAGGTATCGTACAGTTCGTCGCTGATCGAGTTGATTGATTACGCCGGCACGGGCGGCAGTTTTGGATTCGGCCTGGATCCGGAGGTGCGCAATTACACGTATTCTCGTATGACGCTGGAGCTGACGATTGATGCGTACGAAGGAACGGCGGCGCAGAACATACTGACTTTCGAGATTTCGGATGAGGCGATTCCCGTGGCGCTGTGGGCGATGGACGACACGGCGGACACGACGAAGATCACGGATACCAGCGGACACAGTCTGCATGGCGTTGCACGACAAAACACTTCGGTATTGACCGCTCCTGGCCGCCTTTCTACCGCGATTCGGTTCAACGGAACCTCGGATTATATTCTTTGCGGCAACAGCGCCCAGTTGTTGCCGAGTGCGTGGTCCGTGGCGGCGTGGGTGAAATGCGAAGATACCCCAACCCCAACCTTGTTGTCGTTCGGGAATCAGCAGTCATCGGTCAAGCTGCAGAATAACAACGCCGGAAGACCCGCCATCATCATGGGGTCAGGCAATTACCGAACCTTCGATCCCGCGGCATGGACGACGTTGAAAGACGGCCAATGGCACCACATCGTGTTCACGATGCCCGGCGATGCGATGGATTCGATCCAGTCGGCGCAGATGTACCTGGATGGCATGCCGGTGTCCGTTGTGGCAACGCTGGCCACCGGTACTCAGATCGCCAAAAGCGGATTCTTTCTCGGCAATACGGATGTTTCAGGCACACAAAGATTCCAAGGGGCCATGGACGAAGTCCTGTTTTACAATCGCGCTCTATCGGAGGTTGAAGTGGCACGATTGTATTCAAGTTATCCCGATGAATCTTCGGCTCCTATCCTTGAGACGATCGGCGCTAAGAGCGTGGTCGAGGGATCGGCGTTGTCGTTTGTGATCAGCGCGACGGATGCCAACGGCGGCACGCTGACGTATTCGGCGACGGGTCTGCCCACCGGCGCGACGTTCAACGCCACCACGCGCACCTTTGCCTGGACTCCCGGCACCGGTACGGCGGGGACATACAATGTGACCTTCCGCGTTCAGGACAGCGGAGGATTGTTTGACACCGAAATCGTGACGATCACCGTTACGGCCGCCAATGTTGCGCCCGTGCTGACGGATATCGGCGCTAAGAGCGTGGTCGAGGGATCGGCGTTGTCGTTTGTGATCAGCGCGACGGATGCCAACGGCGGCACGCTGACGTATTCGGCGACGGGTCTGCCCACCGGCGCGACGTTCAACGCCACCACGCGCACCTTTGCCTGGACTCCCGGCACCGGTACGGCGGGGACATACAATGTGACCTTCCGCGTTCAGGACAGCGGAGGATTGTTTGACACCGAAATCGTGACGATCACCGTTACGGCCGCCAATGTTGCGCCCGTGCTGACGGATATCGGCGCCAAGAGCGTGG
>CAYLSB010000019.1:6969-67187 GCA_964386005.1 uncultured Pirellulales bacterium
TCCTCGGCAACGTCGATGCGGTCAGCGCTCAGCGTTTCAAAGGCGCCATGGACGAGGTTCGATTGTACAACCGCGTGTTGACGGCGCAAGAGATACAGGCCGTATACCAAGCCGGGCAGTAGGCCAGGGCTCTCGTCCGGCATTTCCGATCTCAAATTACCTTGCAGAATCGGGGGGAAAAAGATACGATCCATTCGGTGATGGATCGTATTTTTTTGCATGGAAACCCTAAGCGATATGGATGACAAGGAATTGGGCCCAAGGTTGGATCGATACCACCCGCTGATTCTGGCCATGGTGGGGCTTGGTGTGGGTTTGTATCTGATCTGTACCGCCGTACTGGTTTCGGTTGATGGGACGGACTATATCAACAATGCCCGGAAGATCCCGAATTCTTTGGATACGGTTCTTCCCAAAGAAACTTTTGGATATTCTTTGCTGATCTATCTTTGTCACTCGCTTGCATTCCCATCCGAGGAGGGGATTGAAAGCTGGATTTACGCCGCCCGGATTTTCAATCTGGTCTGTTGGATCGGTGCGTGTTTATTGTTATATCGAATAGCCGGTAGATGGGTCGGAGCTCGGCAAAGCTTTTTGGGGGTCCTGACATTGGTGCTATTGCCGAAACCGGCGTGGTATGCGGCCGACGTGTTTCGCGACTGGCCTTTTTTGCTGTTTCTGATCGCGGGGATGGGGGCACTGCTGGCGGGGTGTCGCCGGGGCCGATTGTCGTGGTTCGGCCTGGCGGGTTTGTTATCCGGGGCGGCGTATTGGATTCGCGTGGAGGGCGTCCAAATCGTTATGCTGGGCCTTATGGCACTGGGCGTCGAGGGGATTGTCCGGACGACAGGTCACAGTCGGGCAAAACTTGTCACGGCGGGAGCGCTGTTGATCGTCGGTTTTGGTTTGGTGGCCGGCTGGCTGATAGCGCAGCAAGGGCGCGTCGTTCCAGACAAGCTTCGATTTCAACCGGAAATGGAGGCGTCGTCCGCTGGTCTGCCCGGTCAATGGCAAGAACCGTTTCCGCCGATACTGGCGGTTTCACGCGTACCGGAATGGAATCTGAAATGGGTCATTACAACTCCTTATGTATTGCTGAAAGATATCAGCCGCACCATGACCTGGCATTTCCTAATCATCGGGCTGGTTGGATTGTGGTCGGCGTGGAGAGGCCTGAAAGGGAATACCACGGCGAGATTCTGGATTGTGTTGTGGGGTGGATTTCAGATCGTGATGTTGACCTATCTCCACGGGACATACGGGTATATCGGCCGTCGTCATGTGTTACCACTGATTGCGGCGCTGTGTGTGGTGGTACCGGAAGGAGCAGAAAGGATCGTGAGCTGGTTTCAAGGCCGAGGAAATCGAACTGCGGGATCATCGAAACAATACAATCCGGCCTGGATCCTGCTGGGGGTGATGATCGCCGCGAATCTGCCGAGACTGGTCACGCCTCTTCACGGAGACAAACAGCATTATCGACAGGTCAGCCGGTGGTTGGCGGATCATACGCCGCTTGATGCCCTCCTGATGGTCGATGATCCGCGGATCGGTTTTTACGCGGATCGGAGGTATCTGCTGACATCGTTCCACAGCGGGATTCCCGGCCGATTATGGTATTGGGTAACCGATGACCCGGAGAACGCGGCCGCGATCAGCGCCCGCGATGGAATCGGTCAACGGACGGTTTTTTTCGCCGATGAAAAGTCAGGTGACCGCATCGATGTATTCGAAATGACCACTCCGGACCTGGCAACCCGATGGACAATGGACGACGCGGCCGAATCAACCGTTATAACGGATTCCGCGGATCATCCGTATCACGGACAAACTCGGCGAAATACGGCCGATCTTGCCGTACCGGGAAAGGCGAATGGAGCAATAGCATTCAATGGTTCGACCGATCACATCGCGTTCGTGGATTCTTCGCCGCCGCTGCCGACATCGTGGACCATCGCTATGTGGATCCGTTACGAGGAGACACCCAATCCGACGTTGATTTCCTTCGGCAGTTCCCTATCCTCCATCCGTCTGCAAAGCGACGGTGACGGAAGGCCTCTGCTATGCATGTGGCGAAAAAATTTCCGATATTTTTCAGTCACAGCATTGGAAATTCTGAGGGACGGGAACTGGCATCATATCGCTTTTACGATGCCGGGGGCGGAACCGGATTCGATTCAGTCGGCACGAATGTATGTCGATGGGGCCGAGATGGGGGTTGAAACGACACGAGCCACGGGACCGCAGTATGGAAAGAGACAATTATTCCTGGGGACGAATTCCGCTTCGGGGACCTATCGATTCCGCGGCGCCATGGACGAAGTCCGGTTGTATAACCGGGAATTGACGGGGGAGGAAATCGCGCGACTTGCGCGTATGGATTCCTGCGATTGGACCGAAGAGACGATCAGAAACCCGGCCGGCGAATGAGGGTCTGGAAGGTTTTGAGGAGGATCAACAGATCCAGGAAGAGGGAGGCATGTTTGATGTAATAGAGGTCATACTGAAATTTTTCGAGATGCCCTTCCATGGAGCCGCCGGCACGGCCGTGGACCTGGGCCCAGCCGGTGAGGCCTGGTTTCACGGAATAGCGGAGGGAGTAAAACGGCATTTGTTCCTCAATTCGATTCACGAAGAACCGGCGAATCGGACGCGGACCGACAAAACTCATGTCGCCCCTGAGAATCACCAGCAATTGAGGCAATTCATCGAGCCGGTATTTTCGGAGGATTTTTCCGAGGCGGGTTACGCGGTCGTCGTTTTCGAGGGCGCCGACCGGGCCGGTGTTTTTTTCCGCATCGGGAATCATGGTACGGAACTTGATCACGGAGAAGGGTTTTTCCTGGAATCCGACCCGTTCCTGCACGAAAAAAACCGGGCCGGGCGAGAAAACCTTTTGCAGAAGGATCATGGCCAGAAAGATCGGAGAGGTCGCAAGCAATCCAAGCAGAGCGCCGCTACAATCCATCAGACGTTTGACATTCCTGAAAAACGGATGGAGAAACGGTTCAATATTCAGATACGGCGTCGTTTCTCTCTGGAGATAGGAACGGACGGCAACCTTACCGGTGAGAATTTCATACAAATAGTGGCTGTCGTACACCCGGATACCCTGATAGCGGCACTGATAAATTTTTTTGAGAACCTCGAGCGGCACGTCCGCATGGATCGGAGTCACGATGACATCAACCATTTCACGATCCACGACATCCTGCAGTTGATCGACGGCGCCGAGATTCTCCAGGGGCGGAGGATTGACGGACGCGTTTTCCGACAACGACAGTACGCCGACGATCTTGAAATCATGGAATCGCATGGACTGAATCAGTTCGGGCGTCACGTCATCCCAACCGAGAAACAGAACGCGGGATTTGATCCGATGGCGTGTGCGCAACAGGACGCCGCGGACCATAAACCTCCACCCCGAAAGTAACACTGCAAGGATCGCATGGTAGATCAGCAGATAGACCATCGTGGTCTGATTGATTTTTAATATCTTGGCCAGGGCAAACATTGTGCAAAACGAAAGAAAGCACACGCTGGCGACCCATAGCATCGTCCGCAGTTTTTCTTTGACGGCGACTTCATACAGTTCAAAAATATAGCAAAACGTCACAATCCAAAGAGGTACGGGGCAGAACTTCCACGGTTTGAGCGGCCGGACCACGTGCAGAATTTCGTAATGAACCAATCCGGCATGGAGGGCGAGCAGAGCGAGCATTCCGATTCCCATCAGCAGGAGATCGCCGAGGAGGATGAGAAGTTTCCGCTTGTTTCCGGGTATATGCAATCGGTGGATCATAGGAAGCACTCAGGATTCCGGAGGATTCTTTCGGCAGGACTGAAGAAGATCGCGATAGCGCTGACAGAGGAGATCGCGAGGGAAGTTGGCAACGAGAAAGTCTCGGCCGCGAAGGCCCATCCGGCGACATTGTTCGCGATCTTCCGCCAGGCGTCGAACGGCCTTTGCCAGGGAGTCGAAATCGCCCGGCTCGACGACAAGGCCGCACTTGGCCTGGCGAACGATCCGCGCCACTTCGCCGGTCGATTCGGACATGGCGAGAACGGCGCGCCCGGCGGCCATGAGACCGAAAAGTTTGGAGGGGACCGAGTAGGCGCCGAAGCCCCGTTCGAGCGTGACCAGGCCGACATCGCAGGAGGCCAGAAGCCAAGGGTAATCCTGTTCGGTTTGAAAGGGAAGGATTCGAGCGCGATTCAGTTTTCGATCCTCGATTTCCCTGCGGTATTCCTGACGATGCTGGCCCCGATCGATGAAGATCCACCGCACATTCGGATTATCGCCGATCCGTTCAACGGCGGCGAGAATTTCCTCGATGCCGTATCGAAAGCTGAGACTGCCGGGATAGAGGATCACAAACGTGTCGGTCAAATTCAGGGAACGGGCCAGGTCATTATCGCGAGGCAACGGTTTGATCCGATCGGTATCGGCGAAGTGCGGGATGACCTCAATTTTCTCCGCGGGGGTTTTCTTATCGACCAGATTGGACTTCATGGATTCGGACAGAACGCAGATCCGGTCGGCCCTTCGATAGACCCAGCGTTCGAGCCCGCGAAGAAAACGGAACAGCAGGCGGCGACGAATCAGACCGGCCTCGGCCAGGATGTCGGGATAGATATCTTCCAGGCAATAGACAAACGGGCATCGTTTGGCCAGGGCGATAAATCCACTGTTGAGGCCGATGGCGATGGGCGGATGCGACACGGTCATCAGGATATCGAATCGTCTCCGAAGAAACAATCCGACGAGGAGAGAATGAAGGCAGAAGGAGACCATGTTGAGCAGGCGGATCATGATTTTACACGAATGCAGGATCGACGGGGAACAGACCCAGGTTCGAATGACTTCGGCGCCTTGCCATGATTCGCGAAGAAAGAATTTGCCGCGATACTCATCCCATCGTTCGGAACGGCCGGGGACGGGGTAAGGAATGGAGGTCAGGATCGTGACTTCGTGGCCGGCCTGTTGAAGGGAACGAAGCACCTCGGCAAAAATCGGCTGAATGGAACCTTCGAACGGATACCAGTTCATGGTGTAAAACAACAGTCGCATGGGATGGGTCGCCCGGATTAATTGATTTCCGTTTTGTATAAATTGAGATAGTCGGCAAGAACCCGCCGAATATCGAACAGGTCGAGAACGCACTGTCTGGCCGTGGCGGTCATTTGATTTTTCCGTTCCGGGCTCATGGCAAGAACGGTCAACAGTCCATCGGCAAGCAAGTCGGGCCGACGAGGAGGAACGATCAGCCCTGATTGGCCATCGACAATCGCTTGACGAACCACGCCGACATCGGTGGTGACGACGGGACGCTCCATGGCCATGGCCTCCAGAACCACCATCGGACCGGCCTCATTCACCGAGGAAACAACCAGCACATCGCAGGCGGCAAGCACGAGCCGGACATCGTCCATAAATCCCAGAAAGCGAACTCGCGATTCCAATCCAAGCCGTTCGATCTGTTGCCGGAGCCGTCGGATATATTCTTTCTTATTGTCGAGATGATCGCCGACAATCAGGACGAGGGAATCCGGGTATTGTGTTCCAATTCGCGATGCGGCATCGATAAGATATTCATATCCCTTCGAGAGATTTGGATTTCCGATCGCGGCGATGACGGGACCCTTTCCCTCCAGACGATTCTCGGATCGAAAACGGAGGACGGCGTCGGAATCCACGGCCCCGGATTGGAAGGTATCCGTATCGACGGGCGGGAAGAGAACGACGATTTTTTGTCGCGCGATGTCGTCATTTTCAAAATAATAATCCGTTAACCGTTGGGCGGATACGGCTATCCGCCATGACCAAGCTTTGACGATCGGGCGCAGGATACGCACCACGGATCGGGGAGTGGACATGTCGTTCAGATGCCAAACGAGACGACGACGGGTCAGGACGGCCGCGACGGCCGGGATCCAATTCAGGATTCCGTTTACATGCACCAGATCGATGGGTGTTTTTCGGATATAGCGAATAACTTGATAGAGATTCCATGGAAAGAAACACAAGAAAAGAAAAAAACTGAGCGGAATATTTTCCCGCCGCGCCGGTTGAAGATAACGAAGACCTTTACACTCAAATCCCTCCACCGGTCGACAATCGGACTGCTTGTCATTGAATAGAAAAAACGTATCGACGCCCCGTTCGCGCAGGAGACGCGCCATTCGATATCCCCGCAGCATCGCTCCGCCGCCGCGCCGGTTGTCCAGAAAACAATTCAGGATTTTCATCGAGGATGATCTCGGCGCTGTTCCGAAACGGATCCTTCCCCGGTCGGGCGAACGAGTCCCTTTTCCTTTTCCAGCAACTGAAACGAGAGCGAATAAAACGGCCGAGGGCTTGATTTGAAATGACGTCGATTTCGATAGATCAGTTGATAGATCCATCCCGGAATCAGGCGAAACACCCAGGACCAGACGACGATCCATTTTTCCTGGAATAGCGTAAGGAATTTTTCGGGGGATTCGGAATCGGCGAAGCTCGAATTCGATTGAAAACGGTTTTCGAGCATTCCCGCTTCCGTTTTCAAATCGAGGGATTGGCAAATCGTTCGGATCGTTCCTTCCCGATCGGCGATCATGTCTTCGTAGCGGATGGAAATCGTGCCGGGCTGATTTTGAATCCATTTCAGTCGTTTAACCCCGTAATAGTACCAGAACAGGAATCGCAGGGCGTTCCGAAGGCGATGGGGTCCGCCCCACTTTCTGAGATGCGATCGGATGGTCGGCACGACGTCCCGAACAATCGTAATGAATTGCGCGTCGGAAAAATGGGCAATCAATATCGACAGAACGGTGGGCGGAAATTTCTGAAGCCAATGCGACGTATTTCGGGATACCGCCAGACGATCCATCAGTTCCCGGAAGAAGTCGGGATAGGTTTGTGCCTGGAAATGATACAAGTCCTCCTTCGGGAATCCGGTACATCGAAGGTAATCGGTCGCGGCAAAACACTCAATAAACGCGATCCGGTTTTCCAGGACATTCAACGGACCAAACGTCATCGGAAAGGTCGTGAAGATTTCAGTCTCCACGATGCCGTCGTGGCCGACATCCTGAACGCCTGCGATATCCGAATGGTTTAACAATGTGTTCGACAGCCATTTGGTGCCTGAACGATTGTTACCGACAATGATGATGGGTTTTGCCATAGGCCTCTTGAGAGAATCGACATGCACGACTCGGTCTTCGGATCCACTCCCTTTCCTTACTCCGATTGCATCGGTACCGGCCAAGATCAGGGACGTTGATCCTCACCTGCGACCGCGGCGGCGCCTCGCTCGGCCGTCTCCTGCGCGGAAGGAATTTCCACAATCGGCCGTGCGGGTATCCCTTCGGCCAGGCCGGTATGGATCAGATCCAGCAATTGCGCGAGGGAATGTGCACCGACGGCGCGACGGACAATGCGGCCGTTAACAAATAACGCAAAGGCGGGAACACCGGCAATTCGATAGAGGGAACGAAACGATGGATGCTGATCCACATTGAGCTTGCCGATCTTAACCTGTCCATCCATCCGTCGGGCCAGTTGCTCTATGACCGGCTCCATCATCTTGCACGGCGGGCACCAGGAACCCCAGAAATCGACAAGGACCGGAACAGGGCTATCGAGAACTTCGGACTGAAAATTCTTATCGGTAATTCGCGTACAGTTGCTCATCTTCCCTGATCTCCGACTGAAGGTCCAGCAATTCCAGTCGCTCGACCTGCCGTTTGACTCCGGACCACCACGTCCGGGGTAAAATCGAATGTTTGCGTTGTTCAATCCGCGAACGAACCTCGTCGGTCAGAAACAGTTCGAACATTCGCGCGATTTCCTCGTCAAGATCGACCTGCGGCTGGAATCCGAACTGGCCGGGCAACTTTTCATAAACGGCTTCGAAGGGATGTTCATCGGCCTCGACACGGGGATTTTCGACGCGCTGGATTTCGACGGGCAGGTTAAACAGTTTCCGGCCGATCCGCGCGACTTTGTAGGCCAGATGCCTGACGCTATAGACGGCCGAAATCTGGTTGACGGTTCCGTACTGTCCCGGTTCGGGCGGGCAATTGATCAGCCGAGACATGCACTGCATCGCATCGTTGAGGGCGATATAGCCGCGAATCTGCCTGCCCTGGCCGTACAATGTCAGGGGGATTTGGGCCACGGCCTGGGCCACAAAACGATTAATCACCGTCCCAAAACATTCGTCGATATCCAGGCGCGTCCGCAGCCGTTTATCGCGGGCGACCTGATCGGTATGCACGCCGAAGATGACGCCCTGCATGACATCATAGGATCGAAGCCACCAGTACTTGCAGGCCTCGAAACAATTCATGGTATCCTGGACCTTGCTGACATGATAAAAACTGGGCGGATCGCGGGGAATCAGTTCGCCGCCAAGACTCCATTGACGATCGCCCCAGAGGAGAACCGCGTCGGCGGGAAACAGGCCTTCGAACAACGGCCGTCCCGTCAGGGGAGTGCCGTACTCACCCATCGTGCCCAACTTGATCAGCGACGATTCGGGAACCAGGTCCTTCATCGTAAACAACAGGCCCAATGTGCCCAGAACATTGTTCTTCTGCACGCCGATGGCATGCTCGGCATCGATCATACTGAACGGCGCGGAAGGACACTCGGCATAATGCACGATGGCTTCCGGACGGACTTCTTCGATGAATTCGTGCAAACGTTGCCGCTGCTCGAACACGTCAATCTGACGAAAGTCGATCTCGATTCCCAATAATTCCCTGGCGGCGGCGAGCCGATCGTTCATCCGCGCGATCGGCACGATCGTCTGGGCGCCCCGTTCCTTGACCCATTCGCGCCGATTGTAATTATCGACGCCGCTGATACGATATCCCCGACTGCCCAGCCACAAGGCCAGGGTCCAGCCGAGATACCCGTCGATGCCGAGGATCATCACTCGCATCTCCCGGAGTCGATATCCGTAGGGCCCGTTATGCCATTGAGGGCATTCGTCGAATGTGATGCCCATCGGATCGAAGAGCCCCAGTTCGGGTCGGCGTTTGCACTCGGCCAGGATCTGGGTTTCGCCGCTGGCGTCGGTCTTCTTTTCGAAGTGCGACCCGGATTGGCCGCAGGCACGGAAATCCACCTTTCCCGCCAGATCGATCGCCGGGCAGTTCCAGCATGTACACTTTCCATTGTACGATTTCATTTTCCGACTCCATAGGAACCGAGGACCGGATCGTGGGCTAATCCCGCAACACCGAGAAGATCCTCGATCGCCATCCGCCCGGACGGCGGATTGTTTGAGTTATGCAAAAGGCAAAACGCGGTATCTTGCGTGTGTTTTCCCGTAAACCCGTCACAATCGGCGGCTTTCCCGGCCTTGATATTCGCCTTGAAGTTGAATCCTTCGGCGGCCACCAGGACCAGGTCCGGGGCCATAGGGGTATACGGGCCATGGTAGATCCCGTTCCCGCGGACGATACGACGAACCACATTTCGCCCGTCGATCTCGAGGGAGGCAAAAAATGTCTCAAGTTCTTCGATCACATGGCCGGCCTGTTCATCCGAAACTCCTCCGCAGGGGTATCGTCCTTTTCGATGAATATAAATCCTCGCCGGATCCATCGCGAACGCCTTCGACGCCGGATCGATATCTTTCAGGGACGACGGAGGATTCGACGTGAAGCTCAGCCATCCGGCCTCTTGAAGAAAATAATTCACATACACATTTTTCTCAAGCCGTTCGAATCCGTGATCGGATAACATCACGAGGCGGTCCGAAGGATTCATCCGGGAAACGATCTCTCCGACGACCTCGTCGATGGAATGAAAATAATCCAAAAACCGCTGATGGAACCGATGCTGAGGGTCCTCGTAGGCCGACCACAGGAAATGCATCAGCCGATCGGTCCCGGTGAAGACAAGCATATAGACCCGCCAATCCAGTCGTGACCATGTGTATCGATAGGCCTCGATTCGGGCCCGATGAGTTTTTTCAAGATCGTTGATAAACAACTCGAGAGATTGAGACGCCTTCTGCGAATCGACGTCCAGGCGATAATCCATGGATTCCAAAACCGGCTGAAGGTCGTTTGGGTAAACGCTTTTCGCCAAATCCAGCGACACGAACCCCGACACATGAATCCCGTTCATTTCCCGAACCGGATAGGTTCCGGGTACATTGAGGATGACGCACGGCGCGTCGATATTTACCCAAAACGGTTTTTCCCTCACGTCCCGATAGCAGGGATACCGGATCTGATACGAGTTTGGAAAAAGGTCCGTGAAACCGAAAATCCCGTGTCGGCCGGGATTGGTACCGGTAATCATCGATGCCCACGCCACAGAGGAAACCTCCGGAATCGTCGAATCCATCGGAAGAATGCCGTTGGACTCGATCAACGCCCTGACATTCGGCATAACACCTTGATTGGCAAGATTTGACATCATGCCGACCGGTACGCCGTCCAAGCCGATGATTATCGTTCTCTGAACTGAAGTCATGGATATTCAGGCCACCTCTTGTTGATGCAACCTTTTATACATTCAATGGTTATGCTTTCTTTGGACTCCGTCTCCGTGGGTTGAAATTCAAATCCCGGGTTTGTTGTCTGTCCACTCCATGAAGAGTTGAAAGACAACCCAAGCCATTTCCGATCCGACTTTCGAGGTGAATGGTTGGACACGGATCCGCACAAGCATCCCGATCCGACTACTTTCCCCCCACGAATTCGGCAGTCCATGCCATACACTCCGATGCTGCGCTCCATGCCAACGGCGCAATCCCCGCAACTCCGCTGATTTTCGCGGCGAATCGCCACAGGGCCGGACATACGATACAGCAACGGCGTCGATTTCGCAAGCATGGATACAAGGAATCGTATTTTCCCCGATCCAACCCGAACATCAAGTCCTCGATCGATGGGTATTGGTCGTGAAGGAATGCGCCATCCAACCGTTCGAAGGCCCCTTGCTTCGTTCCATCAGAAATCATGGAATGCAAAGACCGGACATTTCCCTTGCAATCGCGGCCGAAAGTCTCTATATAGTAACGGTTTATCGGCGTCGGATCGACCAAATGGAACTATCGAATAAGGTGAATGTATGAACATTGTGAAATGGATGCGGAAGAATAACCGGCAATTGATGGCTGGAGTGGTGATCGTCATCATGATTTCCTTTGTGGGCGGCTCCGCCCTGCAGCAGATTCTCAGCCATATGGCGATGGGCGCGAATCGAAAAGTGGCGACCTATCGAAATAACGGCGTGATCACGCCGTTGGCGCTGCGGGAAGCGGAGTCGGAGCTTCTCATCCTGCGTGAAATGAATATGCCGCTGTTTTTGCAGTATAAGCCGACCGCAGCCGGCATGCCGGATATTCGGGCGCGGCTGATCGGACAGTTGCTGTTTCCCGATTCGCAGGCGTCGGCCTATGTGCACGACGAGTTGCGCAACGCCATCCTGCGAGGCGGTATCGCCATCACTCCGGATCAGATCAACGCCTTTTTCGAAAAGACCGGCGGTCGAGGCGATGTGTACTGGATTTTGCTCCGCGCCGAAGCCCGACAGGCGGGATACCTTATCTCGTCCTCGCAGGCCAAAGAAACGCTGCGTCAACTGATCCCGCAACTGTTTCAAAACCGTGCGGATGCCGCTATGCTGGTTTCGGCGATGATCCAGCGTCATCGGGTCCCGGAGGAACGGATCTATCGGATTTTCGCCGATTTGTTGTCGATTCTGGGTTACACGGAGATGATGAGCCGCAACGAAGCGGTGACCACCGAACAGATCCGCGCGGAGGTGGGTCGTCGAAGCCAGCAGATTTCCGGCGAGTATGTGCTGTTCGCCTTCGAGGATTTTGTCCAGGAAGTCGCCGAACCGACGGAGCAGGAACTTCAGGATCAGCTCAAGGCCTTCAACACGTATTTCGCCGGGCAGGTCTCCGACGACAATCCCTACGGTTATGGGTATAAAATTCCGACGCGGGTTCAATTAGAGTATATCATTATCCGTAATGACACCATTCAAAAGACGCTGCCCGAACCGGCGGCGGAGGAAATGGAGGAGTATTATCGGCGGCACCTCGATGAGTTCAAGGAGGACGTCGCGCCCGATCCCAACAAGCCGGAAACCAAGGTGAGCAAGACCAAGACCTACGCCGAGGTGGCGCCGGAGATCCGCCAGTCGCTTCTGCGGATCAAGGCCATGCGCCAGGCGGACATGATCATCGCGGAGGCCAAGCTGGCGGTCGATGCGGGGTTCGAGTCGGTGGATATGGAAAAGGCCGACACCGCGACGATTCAGAAGGCCGCGGGAAATTACGCCGCCACGGCCGAAACGCTCGGCAAGAAATACGCGATCGACCTGTTTACGGGAACGACCGGACTGTTGTCGGCCGAAGATATCGCAGGCAGTCGTACCCTCGGCCGTCTGATGGTGGAAGGACAGACTCAAATGCCGATCCGGCTGAGTCGGATCGCGTTCGCAGTGGACGAGGCGGGAACGATCAAGCTGGGGCGATTCGAAACGCAAAAACCCAAAATGTGGGCGACCCTCGGACCCATGAAGGATCGTTTCGACGAGTTTGGATCGATGACCGCTTTGATCCGCGTGGTGAAGGTGGAACAGGAGATCGAGCCCCAGGACCCGGCTCTGACGTACAACAAAAACGACGCAGTGGCCGATACGATCACGCCGGTCGCGGACACGATCTTCATCCTGAAGGATCTGGTTGCCCGTGACGTGAAACTCCAGAAGGCATCGGCCCTGGCCAGGGCCCGCGCCGAGGAGTTCGTCGGGATGATCGGCGATCAGCCGTGGGACAAGGCCATCGAGGCCTACAACGCCAAATACACCAAGGCCGACGATCCGCTGTCGGCGGCCAAAAAACTTCGTCTGGATCGACTGATGGATCGCCCCCGCGCCTCGGATTCGGATGTGAAAATGATGAGCCGAACTCTCGAAGACGATCCTTCGATGCGACGTTATTTCCAGGACATGGTCAACACGAACCGGCAGGTTGAATTGCTGCACTCGCTATTGCCCGCGGACAAGACGGAAGCGGACAACCTGAAACAGATCGCGGAATTCAAGCCGGGCGGCCGGTGGTATGTGATCAAGAAGATCGCCCGAAAGGATCCCACCAAGGACGATTACCGCAAGAGCAAGGCCATGGCCGCGTATCAGATCGACACCCGCCAGGGCGACAGCTTGGCGCTGATCCTGCTGGATCCGGACAATCTTCGCGTCCGAATGCAGTATCAGCAAATCGAACAGGATGTGGTGATTCCGGCCAAACCGAGCATAGACGATATTCCAGAGGAATTTTAATGGATACAAGACCGCGCATCGAGCATTCGCTGTTCCTGCTGGCGGTGGGACTCGTCGCCTGGATTCTTCCCGGCGGGGGGCATTTTCTGATCGGCGAGCGCCGCCGGGCGGGAATCATTTTCGTGACGATTTTTCTGACGTTCGCGATTGGGTTGCATGTCGGTTCGATCGCGGTGATCAATTCGGTGGAGGCCCGTCCGTGGTTTTTCGCGCAGATCTGCGCGTCGCCGCTGGTCGGATTGATCGACAGTTGGAGCCGTTCGGCCAATCTGGATGCCTATGGGCGTCCCGCCGACGTCGGCCAGATTTATACGAGCATCGCCGGATTGCTGAACCTGTTAAGCATCCTCAGCGCCGTCTATATGGCGTATGCCGGCCGCGGCGAGATGATCGGCACGGAGGAATCCTGACATGACGACTGAAGTGACGAACCTTCTGGCCGGTTTCATGCGTCCGATCGAGATCGGCACGACCCCGGCCGCCATGTTGTGGATGTTTCCGCTGCTGGCGGCGATTTCCATCGTGTATAAGGCCACGAAGATGCGCGTGCTCTTCTGGAAACGGTTTCTGCGGGAAATCACGGTGCTGTTCCTCACGGTGAGCTTGTTCATGATCGTCACGGCATTCGCCTTAAGCGGGATCGTGTGGTGGTTCACCTGATCCGATTTCCCATTTTCCCTATGCGATTTCTCATGATATAAATCGCCGGCCGCGGCGATGCGTTGAAGACAAAGGTACCGACATGGCGAAGATTACCAAATTGGACGACATCGTTGCGTTGTGCAAACGGCGGGGGTTTATATTTCAATCCAGCGAGATCTACGGCGGACTGGCAAGCTGTTACGACTACGGCCCTCTCGGCGCCGAGCTGAAGCGCAATGTCCGCCAGGCGTGGTGGAAGGCCGTCGTGCAGATGCGCGAGGATGTGGTCGGCCTGGACTGCTCGATCCTGATGCACCCGATGGCGTGGAAGGCGTCGGGCCATGCCGACAAGTTCGCCGACCTGGTGACCGTCTGCAAAAAATGCAACACGCGGACGCGGGTGGATCATCTGGCCGACGCGGGCAAAGATCCGCACGAGGAACACACCACGCACAGCGCAGCGGCGCCGAATGATCTCACAAAGAAAGTCTGTCCGGGTTGCGGCACGGTGGGGCAGTTCACGGAGCCGATGGCGTTTCGCCTGATGTTCGAGACGCAGATGGGCGCCAATGTCGACGACACCATGAAACTTTTTCTGCGGCCGGAGACGGCGCAGGGAATCTTTGTGAATTTTCGCAACGTGCTCGACAGTACGCGGGTCAAGGTCCCCTTCGGCATCGCCCAGATCGGCAAGAGCTTCCGCAACGAAGTGACCACCAAGGCCTTCATCTTCCGCACCCGCGAGTTCGAACAGGCCGAGCTGGAATTTTTCTGCGCTCCCGGCACCGACGAACAGTGGTACGAACATTGGAAGCAGCAGCGCTTCCAGTGGTACCTGGACCTGGGCATCAAGAAAGAAAACCTCCGCTTTCGCGAGCACGAAAAAGACGAGCTGGCCCATTACGCCAAGGGCTGCGTGGATGTCGAATACCGCTTCCCCTTCGGCTCCGGGGACTGGCAGGAACTGGAGGGAATCGCCAACCGCACCGACTACGACCTCCGTCAGCATCAGCGCGGAATGCGGACGATGAACGACTGGTTCGAAAAGGGTAAGGACTTGTTCGCCATTACGCTCAAGGAAGAAGATCCGGACTATCTGAGCGGACCGCTTTCGTTCTTCGACGAAAACACCAAGAGCCGCTTCATTCCCTACGTGATCGAGCCGTCGGCCGGGATCGACCGCAGCACGCTGGCGTTTCTGGTCGATGCGTATGATGAGGACGAGGCCAACGGCGAGGTCCGCAGCATTTTGCGATTTTCCCCGGCACTGGCGCCGATCAAGGCGGGGATTTTCCCGCTGGTGAAAAAGGAGGGCATGCCCGATATCGCCCGCAAACTCTACGACGACCTCAAACGCAACTGGTCCGTCTTCTACGATGAAAAAGGCGCTGTTGGCCGCCGCTATCGAAGGCAGGATGAGGCCGGCACACCCTGGTGCATCACCATCGACGGCCAGACACTGGCCGATCAGACCGTCACCCTCCGCCAGCGCGACGACATGTCCCAGATCCGCATCAACCTCGACGCCGTTAAATCCTGGCTGCGCGAAAAACTGGAGGCGTAATAACACGGACCCAATGACATTGATCCTTTTTGTCATTCCCGCGGAAAGGGGAATCCGGAATTTTTGGTTTGAGGATGAATTCATTCGGTTATATACTCTCCGTCAAAACAGGGCATAGATGCAATGGTTGACCGTGCGCTATTGAATATCGTTCGTGACCGACTCGTCGAGGGGTTTCACCCCGACAAAATCATTCTGTTCGGTTCCCAGGCCCGCGGAGACGCCGACCCCCGAAGCGATGTCGATCTGCTGGTTATCTGTCCCGTCTCCGGTAGCCGTCGTAAGATGATGGTGGAAATGGATCGCTCATTGCGTGGGCTTTCCCTGGCGCGGGATATCGTCATTCTGACACCCGAAGAATTCGAACGCGACAAATCCATTCCAGGAACCATCGCCCGCCCCGCATGGAAGGAAGGGATCACCCTCTATGAATCCCAATCCTGAAATACTCCGAAAGGTTCGTGTGTGGCTGGACTATGCCGATGAGGATCTGCGACTGGCTATTCACGGTATGACAATCATCGAGCCATGCCCTTATCGCTTGGTTGCTTATCATGCCCAGCAATGTGTCGAAAAACTCCTGAAAGCATATTTGATCTACCAGTGCGTGGATTTCCCTTATACGCATAACA
Source organism: uncultured Pirellulales bacterium (assembly GCA_964386005.1). Lineage (GTDB taxonomy): Bacteria > Planctomycetota > Phycisphaerae > Sedimentisphaerales > Anaerohalosphaeraceae > FEN-1350. The sequence continues at coordinate 23,114 of CAYLSB010000019.1, forward strand.
TCTCGACCCTCTTGGAGTTGACTGGGAAAACCACAGATTGGCCAATCTCTTTGTCAGAAGCGGAAATCCTGACACCCTACGCGGTTTCGACACGATATCCGGGAGAAGACGAACCAGTCTCACGACAGGAAGCGGAAAATGCTATCGCTATCGCCGAACAGGCGAGAAAAATCGTACGGGCTCGCATTTGAGAATAAGTTGGAGGTTCTCTATGGACAAGTTGATTCAGGCGATTGAAAAAATCCGACAAAAATTGCCTAACCTTCGCCGTCATTCTCTAAAAGAAACCCCCACACGAACAATAGTCATCGACCCCCTTCTTGAAGCACTGGGTTGGGACATCCGCGATCCCGATGAAGTACAATTGGAATATCCAACCATAGACGGCAAATCCGTCGATTATGCCCTAAAACTCAACAAGAAACCGGTTCTCCTTGTCGAAGCAAAAGCCCTTGGGGATTTACTCGACGATGTTAAGGCAATCACTCAGGTCGTCGGATACGCGGCTAATGATGGGATTGTATGGTGCATTCTTACAAACGGAATCAAGTGGCGGATATATCGGAGTATGGAAAAATGTGCTGCACCTGACAAGCTAATGTATGAGGTCAGTATCGAATCGGATGATTCTGGAGGATTAACCTTGGAACAAATCGCCAGGCAGCTTTGGCGGTTTTCCTCCGAAGAAATGGTCAAAGGTACGCTTGATTCACTCGGAGAAGAAACATTCACGGATGGAAAAGTACGGAAAGCATTATCGAACTTGATGACGAATCCAACCAGGCCATTGTTGAATATCATTCGTTCAGCAATCGGCGATGGCAGTCTTACTCCCGTAAGGATCAAGGATAGTCTTTTACGAATTGTTGGTGAAACTTCCGCGGATAGTAATCCGAATCATACAAGACGGAAATCCTCGGATGAAATTTTGACGAAATCCGAAGGTGCTCGTTCACGAGGTGCCAAGAAAGCTTGGGCAACTCGTCGGACAAGAAAAGGTGAATCACCATTTAGTGAGGATCATCATCTTGCCGGTAAACCTCTTGAAGTTGTTGAATTATACCGCGCAGTTGAACGGCTATGTTTATCATTGTCTCCGTCCAATATTTCAAAACGGATCTTGGCAAAATATATAAGTTTTGAACATGAAAACCATTCTTTTTGTAGTGTTCATGTTTACCAAGGAGGTTTAAGAGTGTGGGTACATCTCAAATATAATCGAATCGAGAATCCGCCATCAAATATCCGGGATGTTTCAGGCATTGGACATTGGGGAACGGGAAGTGTTGAGATACGAATAAGTAATCGATTTGATCTCGATCAAACGATGAATCTCATCCGTCAATCTTATGAAAGCAGATCGGGAGGTAATCGGTAAACGGCGAGGCTTTTCATAATTTTCCTTTAATGATAATCCCGATATCAGAAAGGACGAAACAATCCATGAAAGCATCGATTGCGGCATTGAAGGATCATGTAGGGATAGAGGTGACGTTGTCCGGTTGGGTGTATCACAACCGGTCCAGCGGCAAGGTGGTTTTTCTGGTGATTCGCGACGGCACGGGGTTGTGCCAGTGCGTGATCGAAAAGGGCAAACTAACCGACGAGTTTTTCGACGCCGTTTCGCGGCTGGGGCAGGAGTCGTCGCTGCGGATCACGGGTGTCGTTCGGGCCGAGCCGCGATCGCCGGGCGGATATGAGCTGGCGGTTTCGGCGGTCGAGATTGTTTGTCCGTCGCAGGATTTCCCCATCTCGCCCAAGGAGCACGGGATTGACTTCCTTATGCGCAACCGCCATCTGCATCTGCGGTCGCAGCGGCCGTGGTGCATCGGCCGGATCCGGCACACCGTGATCGACGCGATCCGACGATTCTTCAACGACAACGGTTTTATCCTCGTCGATACGCCGATCTTCACGACCGTCGCCGGCGAAGGCGAACAGACATTGTTCTCGGTCGATTACTTCGGCCAGCCCCTGCATCTGACACAAACCGGCCAGATCTACTTAGAGTCGGCGGCCCTGAGCTATGGCAAGGTCTATTGCTTCGGGCCAACCTTTCGCGCGGAAAAATCAAAAACCCGCCGCCACCTTACCGAGTTCTGGATGGTCGAGCCGGAGGTCGCATGGACGGACCTGCCGGGCCTGCTGGAACTGGCGGAAAATTTTGTCAGCTACATTGTTCAGCGCGTGCTCACGGACAACCGAACCGAACTGGAGACGCTCGGCGCCGACATTGCCGGGCTGGAGAAGATTACGCCGCCCTTCCCGCGGCTGACCTACACGCAGGCCGCGGAGATTTTGACCAGCCAGCGCACGGTGCAATTCATGGCTGAGCAGCTTGCCGACTTCAAGCGGCAGCGAGAAGAAATTTCGCAAAAGATCGCACAAATCGAAGAGCAGGAAAAACGCGGCGGCCTCAAGAAATGGCAGCAGGAAAAGAACGCCGCCGACCTGATCCGCCTCCGCGGCGAACTGGAAGAGATCGAGGTCAAGATCGAAAACAATCCCAAGCACGCTCAACTTGCGGCCGAATTCAAGTGGGGCAAGGATCTCGGCGGTTCCGATGAAACCATCATCTCGCTGATGCACGAAAAGCCGGTCTTTGTGACGCACTACCCGCGCGATGCCAAGGCCTTCTACATGCGGACGGATCGAAGCAATCCAAAAGTCGTCGAGAACTACGACCTCTTGGCCCCGCAGGGCTTCGGCGAGATCATCGGCGGTTCGGTCCGCGAGGATGATTATGATATGCTGCTAAAACGGATCGAGGAAGAAGGGTATAAGCCCGAAAATTATTCGTGGTATCTCGACCTGCGGAAATACGGATCGGCCCCGCACGGCGGTTTCGGCTTGGGCGTCGAGCGGACCGTCGCCTGGGTCACCGGTGAGCGGCACATTCGCCAGTGCATCGCGTATCCAAGGATGATGGATAAAATCTATCTATGAGAATCCACATGGGTTCGCAACCACGGCGAACCCATCCACTGGTTGGATTATTATTTCGACGCTCGAACGTAATCAAGCTTTATGTAAGCAGAATGTTCTCGATTCCGGCTTTCACCGGAATGACACCAGGTTGTGGTATTATTCCGGCAGAGTCTCTTATGACCACTTGGTGAGAGCCAGGCCGTCTTTATCCGTGAAAGATCCGACGATGATCATGATCAGGTCGATTAAGACCCAGATTCCGAAAAATCCGCCGAACGTAACGATAATGAGGATGCCTGTTCCGATTTTGCCAACATAAAAACGGTGTACGCCCAAACACCCAACCAGCAGGCACAGCAACAACGCCACCAAACGACTTTTGCTCGATTCCGCCGCCATAAAGACTCCTTTCGTAAAAAAATTTCATTCCGTTGTTCCGCATATCATAGCAAATCTTTCGCGGAGTCAAGAAATATCTCCTGTTATTGGGGTATTCCCGATGCAACCTTATGGAGAGCGACATCGTCGAACTCGGCCTCGAATCGATAATCTTCGGTCAGCATCGTCTTTCCGCGGATCCAGACGCTGATCGAGTCGGCCCTGGGTCGGATCGGACGGCTCTGGTAAGGGATAAACTTGCCGTGAACACCGGGCAATGTTGTCCATTGAATCGATGGAGCCGCTGGATCGCTATCTTGTCCGGTCGGATCAAAACCGATCATGCAGGCATGTTTTTCATCCACCGGCCATGTGCTTCGCACTCGCGCTGAAAGTCGATAGGTTTCATTTTTGTTCAGGGCCGAGACCTTCTGGGCGAATCCGCCATCGGCCGGTTTTTTGGTGGAACTTCCGCCGAAGATACGGATGACAGGATTGGGATTGTCGGGGCTTTCGGGGACCTGAGCAAATCCTGTGGCCGGTTCGGGAGCAAAACGTTTCCATCCTTGAAGATCGATGGTATTGGTTGTGTTTTCTACAGAGCTGACTTTGTTCATGTCGCCATGGGTCACAAGATTTTTGCCTTCGACTTGTTGATCCCAGTGAGCTGGGGAGTTTTCGTATTCGGTGATTTGCATATCGAGGTCGAAATCCTGGGGCTCGATCCCTTTGCGAAAGGCCCGGCCGGGCTCATATATATCAAGGGAGTGTTTTTTATACGGATTGAAACCAGGACGGTCGTCGCTGACATCGCCTTTGATATTCACAAATCCGTGCAGAGTGTAGTCATTTTCGATCGACTCGAATTCGGCGGCGTAGGTTTCGCCGGGAATAAGATCTACCTCGCCGGGAGCAAAGGCAACACCGAACAAGCCCCACGATGCATCGCCGGTGTAATTGCCGTTGCCGATGGCGATTTTCTCCACGCCGACAACTGGGCCGTCATGGCCGCCTTTGCGAATGCGGACGGCGACGCGCTGCCGCATCAATGACGGCTGTGCCCCGCCGGTGGCGGCATAGAGGACAACCGAAGCCAGAGATTTTCCCTGGGCCCGCCATGTCTGCGACCAGCGACGATCGAAGCCGGACAACTCGACGAACTTGGCGTGGATGCGTTTGTTGTAGGGGATGACGAGGCCGTCGCTGTCGGATGCGATGGTCATGCAGAGATGACGATTGAGCCAGCCGGTGTCACCGCGATCGCCTTTGCGAAAAACACTCGCCAGAGCATTTTCGATCGGCCGCCAGAAGACCTGAAAGCGGCCCTGCGGTGATTGGGCATGGAGATGAACCGCATAGGTTTGGCCGGGAATCGTCGGGACCTCGCCGGAGTTCCAGCCCGCCGACCACCAATAATTTTTCGGTCCGCCGCAATCGACATTCAACACAACCGCATCGGTTCCGACCTGCGGCCATGTGTCGGGAGATCCATCGGTCTTCTTGTGAATCGATAATAGCAAAGTTTGTCCTTGTGGACCGGGACCATCGACGCCATCGGTTGCGAGTTTGAATCCAACCTGCGTGATGGAAGAACCGCGAGCGATGAACGTCTGGAAATAATCGGAGGCGGGCTTGTCATCCCAGGCGACCAAACTCATATCCCAGTCATCGAAAACACTCGAAAGAGTCTGATCCACGATATCGCCATCGGCAAGAAATTGATTGGATAAAATCTTTGGACGAACATAACCCGCCGGATCGGTGAAAACAACCGTGTAGCGCCCTTCGGCACCGGGCAGATATAACCATCCCGCCGGATCGGTCTCCCATGTCCGAAATCCAATCGACTGGGTGTCGGGACCCGCGGTCGCAAAGACATGAACCGCCGACAGGGCCTCCATCGAATCACTGCCGGGATACCGCGGAAGGATGTATCTGCCTTTGAAAACAACCTGGGCCGAAACGCAGGAAACACATATCACGAACATCATCACCATTGCAGTCCAACGTTTCATTTGACCTCCGATTATTTTTGATGATCTCGCTTCTTTGGTTTATCCATTTTTCGATTATAATAGACCCTATGAGAAAACGCGAGTTATTCGTCGATTGCATTATTTGAGGAGCCGTGCTATGCGATTGTCATACAAAGCGATGCCTCTTTGGATTGCCATCGGATTGTGTGTGAACCTCCGGGCTGATACTTTACCATCGGTTTCCAAAATGCCGGATGGTTTCGGCATCAGCCGGCGATATCCGCAGGATCGGGGGATCGAAAAAGATCCGCAGGTGATCTTCGTGGAAAACTTCGAAGACCGAAGTCTGGACGGATTGAAGAAACGCTGGGAAGAGATATCCAACAAAGATCAGAAGCCGATTTCCTTCGCCGATGAAGGACCATCGGCCAGCGCCGGAAAGACTTGCCTGCAGATTACCGCGACGCGCGGACACGACACGGGCGGCCATTTGTTTCGCCGATTGCTGCCCGGATACGATACGGTGTATGTGCGGTTTTATGTCCGCTTCGCCGCCGATCACGGATTCATTCATCATTTTGTCACGCTGAGCGGCATGAAAAATCCGCCCGCATGGCCGACCGGAGACGCCGGTATCCGCCCGGTCGATCGCTTCAGCAGCGGGATCGAACCCGTCAGCCAGTCGCATCAGTTCCTGTCGCCGCGATCGTTCGATCCGCCGGGTATCTGGCATTTCTACACCTACTGGCCGGAGATGCGAACCTGGCAAAACGATTCCGGCATCGGCAATAGCTACTACGGCAACAATTTCGAACCGCTTTCGCCGCGGACCATCCCGCGGGAAAAATGGATCTGTGTGGAAATAGCGATGGGTATCAACAGTTCTGTCGATGCGTCCGACGGCTGGCAGGCCTTCTGGATCGACGGCAAGCCCGTCGAATGGTTTGGCCCCGGTCATCCCAACGGGATTTGGAAGCGAGACAAATGGATTATCCGCGACGACTCCAAAGCCGCCGGTTTTCCCGGATTTCGCTGGCGGACCGATCCGGCGATCAAGATCAACCGGTTCTGGCTGATGCATTACGTTACCGATAAGGCCTTCGCGGAAAATGATCGTTATCTCGCCGATCATCCTGACGCCGTGATCAATACCCAGGCCGCCGCCGTTTGGTTCGATGATATCGTCGTCGCCAAGGCCTACGTCGGCCCGATTCTATCTGAAACGAAACCGGAGGCGGTACGTCCGTGAGCGACAGGTACCAGGTCATGGTTTACGGCGGCGGCGCCGTCGGACTCGGTATTGCCAGTTGTCTCTTGAAGTCGGGTGTGGACACGACGGTCCTGGCACGGCCGTCCACGGCGGCGAAATTGAAATCATCCGGGCTCGTTCGCAGGGGAATCTTCGGCGAATTTGTCGCATCGCCAAAATCATTTGAGGTCGCCGCATCACCGGATGAAGTGTCGGGAAAATCCTTCGACAGGATTCTGGTCTGCACCAAATCCTTCGATTCGGCAAGTGCCGCCCGCGATCTGGCCGCTCATCCGCACTTGTTCCGCGGTAAAACCGCGATTGTTCTTTTCCAAAACGGCTGGGGAAACGCCGAGGCCTTCGTCGAGCATTTCGACAAACGAATCATCTTCAATGCCCGCGTGATTACCGGTTTCATTCGGTCTCACGAAAACGAAGTCACCATCACCGTCCATGCTGATGCGATCCATATCGGCAGTTTGTTTGGATATGATGCTTCGATTCTCGAACCGCTATGCCGGGCGATCCGCGACGGCGGAATCCCGACGAAGCTGACCGACAGCATCGAAAAGGACCTCTGGGCCAAAATGCTCTACAACTGCGCTTTGAATCCCCTCGGAGCAATTCTTGATGTTCCGTATGGAAAACTGGCCGAATCACGGCATAGCCGCGCGATCATGAACGTTATTATGAACGAGACTTTCATGGTGATGACCGGAAGCGGATTCCATACGCACTGGAGCGGTCCGGATGGTTTTCGGAAGATCTTCTACGAACGGCTTGTTCCGGACACCGCTCTCCATCGATCCTCCACCCTGCAGGATCTTCGCGCGGGAAGGCGAACCGAGATCGACGCCCTCACCGGCGCCGTATTGAAATTGGCGGAGCAACACGGGCTTGACGTTCCCCACAGCCGAATCCTTTACGATATGATCCGTTTCATCGAAGCCGCGTCTTCCCATTCCGGTCCAACTCTTCAGCGCAAAAAATGACCGCCGATCGATAGCGGCGATCGGCGGCCAACCACATATCCCGATACGACAATGTTTATTGTGATCGACGCACGGCGTCCCTATCCTGGATCTGCGTGCCGTCGCGTGCCTGTTCCTGTTTAACGGCCGGTTGCGGCTGGATCGTCGTATCCGGCGACAGTTCCGGCTTGAGACCCAGTAAGTGTCTCAGGATCACATTCAGATACTTGCTGTTCAATCGAACATAAGCCAGGATATTGTTCTGTTTGGTTGCGGATTCCCGGAACTGTCCTTTGATCTGTTCCATGAATTCCGCAAGCAGGATTCGCTGGTCTTCCAGAGTGGGCCCCGTAACAGGAACGGGCCGGACCTTGCGGTGCCCGATCCGGAGGATCTTCTGTGCCTGAGCGGTCTTGGCCCCGTTGAGGGAATCTACCACGCAATCCAACAGATATTCTCCCGGCCAGGGAATAAACCATCGCCCGGAAATATCCACAGGAGCTCCCGGCTCGACCGACGCATCGAGCGGTTGCGGATCAATATCCGTCAATGCCGTCAATAGTATATTGATCGTTGAAATGATCCGGGTACTGTGCGGGGGGATAACCGGGGATCCGAAAAGCGGAAGTTTGTACTCCCGCCGAATGACGGCCTCAAGATCCGCATCGCCGGTCGCCGTAAGAACCGGCCGATTCAAAGGAATCAACCGGGCCACGCCGATGATTATCGGGCGTACTTCGGGGCGCACTACCGCATACACCGGTCCGTCATCCACTTGAGCGGGAAAGAATCGTCCCAGATCAGCATCGGTCGGATCTTCGAAGTCGATCCAATCCGAAACGATCCTGAGTTCCTGGTCGCTCTCGTTCAGAAGTTCGACGGTGATCCTCAGAACATCCCGATCTACATAAAAAGTTCGGGTTGTCCGAACATCAATCCGGAAATCCACAGGCCTGACTACAACCGATCCGCTGTATTGGGCCATCAGAGGTGAACAAACCAAAAAAAGAATCAGCCCCATTTTGAAAAAACGAGATTTCATATCCTTGCCTCTCAATGCTAAATTATTGGAAACAAATGATTTATGTGTTTTCATCCAACATCCCTATGCACAACGGGTTTTCTCTATATCGATTGTGACGCTACCCTTTGATTCGTTAACGATAAACCACTTATACTCTTCGATCTTTTTCCCTTCTGCCATAAAATAAATGGCCTGATCGCGATTTTTTGTCCTATAAATCCGGCACGGTTTCCGGAACCAGTTGCCCTGAATTGCTGATCTTGAACACATAAATCAGCCCCGGTTTGAGCTTTCGATAGACCACATTGCCGAAAATCGCGGTGATTCCGGCTTGTTGCAGCCGTAAAGGGTCATTGCTCAACGCCCAGATCTCATCCCAGAACAGTTTTCTGTCTTTGACAGACAACTTGGCACAAAGTTCCTCGTATCGTTTCGGCTCTTGTCCGGGCGTTTCGATTGAAGCTCCCTCTTCCGGCCGTACCGTTTCTCCATAAACCCGGCGCCACAGATACATTGCCCGCTCTTTTCCATCGATCACGGACTGAGGCGAAAACTTGACGATTAGCGCGTCGAAATGAACGATATCGCCCTCGATCTCGAACTCCTTTTCCAATACGCGCCGGGAAGGGTCCCCCCGATGCGTTTCAACAAACAACAGACGGGTAATCATTTTTCCGTCCCGCGGCTCCTGCGAGAGAACCTTGGCATAGCCGATCTGGCTTTCCTCCGAAAGGTTTTGAATGGCGGCGCGGAGATGATGATTCTCCTTGACGAGTTGCTCGATTGTTTGATTGGCAAACCATGCCCTCCACCCCAGAAACCCGAGTACAACTCCGCCGCCAAGCACAAACAACCGGATCAGTCCGGAAATTCCCTTGCCCATTTCGGTCCTTTAGTGAAATCGAAGTGCATTATACCCTCACCGTCCTTTCCGGTGAAACAAATTCAAACATCGATCGTCCATGGATACCCATTTGAAAGGCAATCGTTTCTTGTTATTCCAGGCAACCTGAGTACAATAGTAAAGTCGTCATCCGAATCCGAATTTCATTACGAATCATGAAAAATAGTGGAGGTAGTGTAGTATGGAAACGGCTCATCGGGGGGTATTATGGATACGTTGGACAATCATTTTGATGTCTTCCGTGGGATGGGCGGCGAAATCGGATGAATCCAAATCCACTGCCCCGGCCGTTCAGCCGAAAAGCTCACCCGGCGATATTAAACTTCTCCGAAATATCGAGTATGTTCCCGACGGCCATGAACGACAGAAATTGGATATCTATTTTCCCGCCAAATCCCCGGATAAGCCCCTGCCTTTGATTGTCTGGGTCCACGGGGGCGCATGGAAGGCCGGAAGTAAAGACAACTGCCCGGCGATGAAATTCGTCCGGATGGATTTTGTCGTCGCCAGTATCAATTATCGACTCAGTCAGCACGCCATCTTCCCCGCCCCAATCGAGGATTGCAAGTCGGCCATCCGTTTCCTGAGGGCGAATGCCAAACAGTACTCCATTGATCCCGCCCGGATCGGTGTATGGGGCGCCTCGGCCGGAGGCCATCTGGTTGCCATGCTGGGCACCACCGGGGATGATAAATCTTTCGACAAAGGCCGCTATCTCGATCAATCCAGCGCCGTTCAGGCCGTCTGCGATTTCTTCGGCCCGACTGATTTTACCCGGATGAGCGCGTTTCCCAGTACGATGGATCACGATGCTGCCGATTCTCCGGAGGCACAACTCGTCGGCGGTCCGGTGCAGGAAAAAAAAGAGGCGTGCAAAAAGGCCAATCCGATTGCCTACGTTACACGCAAGGACCCGCCGTTTCTGATCGTTCACGGCGATAAAGATCCGCTGGTTCCTCTCAATCAAAGCCAGTTATTGTACGATGCCCTCACGGCCGCAAAAGTCCCCGCGACATTTCACATCGTCAAGGGAGGAGGTCACGGATTCAACGATCCCGAGGTGGATAAAATGGTCGAGGAATTTTTCCGCAAACACCTTCGTCCTGAAAATCCGCCGCCCGCAAAATGACAGGTGTCTGTCCTTGCGGATTATCTTGACAATGAATGAAACAGAAATCCGTTAGCGCCGGATTTTACTCCTGCCACAGCCATTCTTCGGCGAATCGCGCCAAGTCGGCCAGATTGATCCGGTTGTTATTATCCAGATCGGCCCGGCGCCGATGTTCCATGATGATGATCGCATCGCCTCCGGCCACGCCATCTTTGTCGCCATCGATGGCCGCGCCGCTGGATCCAATGACGGTATCGGCAATCGTAATGGCATATCGATTGTGAAGCAGGCGGGCTTTCCAGAGGATCGACATGATTGCCGTGCCGTCGCCCTCGACGGAAAATTCCACGTCGCCGCCATTCTCATCGACAATATTTACGTCATCCGCGGAAAACGAAATCGGCTCGCTCCACAGGATTCGCAATCGATCCACACCGCCGGGGCCCGTGTGAACGTCGTCGTCCATCGTTTTGGGTTCCAGCATTTCGATCACCGGACCGGGAATACATGGTCCCTTGAAACGAACACTCATTCCCGCGGCCGCCGCCTCGCAGGCGTTTCCATAGGTGTTTCCATCGCAGCCGCATACCGGATCCCACAGAGCCGGACAACCCGTCGGGCGGACTTCACACACGCCTTCGTTATCCTCACAGGTCTCAAACCGGCAGTAATTGCCCAGTCCGCACTCCTCATTGGATGTACAGACGGTCGGTTTACAGGGTCCTTCATAATCCACGCTGACACCCGCCATCGCCGCTTCGCAGGCATTGCCGTAGGTTACGCCGTCGCATCCGCAGACCGGATCCCATACGTCGGGACAAGCCGTCGGCCGCTCACGACACATTCCTTCCGCATCTCCGCACTGGGCGAAATCGCAGTAATTTTTGAGTCCACACTCATCGTTTGACGTGCAAACATCCTTCAGACATGCACCGGAATAATCCACGCTGATACCGGCCATGGCCGCAAAACAGGAATTCGAATAGGTTACTCCGTTACAGCCGCACACCGGATCCCACACGTCTGGACATGCCGCAGGTCGTTCACGACAAACTCCCCGAATGGCTCCGCACACTTCATAAAAACAATAGTTGCCGGCCCCACAGGTTAAATTACTTCCGCAACCTTTGCATATTCCGTCGTAGGCGATATTCACCCCCGCCATACTCGCAAAACAGCCATTGGAATAGGTTATTCCATCGCAGCCGCACACCGGATCGAGCACGTCAATGCAAGCAGTGGGGCGTTTTGTACATTCTCCCTTGCCCTCACAATCGCCTGCGGCTTTGGCGCAATAGTGTCCCGCGCCGCAGTCCATATTCCCATCGCACTCAATCGCCCAACCTATCGAAGATATTCCCGCTACCGCCAAAATCCCCATAAGGATCTGTGTCGTCTTCATAACCGTTTCTCCTTTCGACTCTGACCCCGACACCATTCCACTCATCCGTCAGTTCCATGATATCCGTTTCCGTTGGTTCGATGCAATACCCTAAACCGGAAATAATCACATTTATTATCCTGCCGGACATGAATATATTTATCTATAGCTATGCAGGAATATCCGGATTATCGCGGAAGAATTGTTCCCTCGTGCGGCAAAGTGAGCCGAAGACCAGCAGTAAAGCGACATTCAACAAAATTGCACCGACTATCGAACCAAACGTCGTCAGAAGATATCCCACTTCCCAGAAACCATCCTGGCTCCTCAATAACCTTGGGAAATACTGAAGCAGATAATAACCATGAGTGCAAATACTGATGATCAGATTGGCGATGACCAGGATAATCCCGACTTGTGCGGCGCTGCGAACTTTCATGTTAACCTCCTATGGATTTTCCGTGAGCATGACTTTCAAACTAAGGTTGCGAAATTCAATCGCCCCGGTAAACAGGCCCGTTGCCTCCCAGCCGAGGTTAGTGCTACTGATACGATAGTCGCCCAGATCCCGTGAATCTTTCAGGTAGCCCTTGTCCCAGGCCATATTGAGCGATTGCAGGATGATCGGCAGCAGGTCCTTGTCGAAGACGACCCATCGGCCGTCATGCAGACTTTCCTTTGTATAAACCTCCCCGCCGGGATTGTAGATCAGCTTGGCCGAAGGATCCGCGATGTCCTGCGCGACATGCGGCCGGGGGATCCGCTGGCGATCGTCATAGATCGGTACGACGAACCACAGAAAATCGCCGAAGCCCCTGGAGTCGCGGTTGCGGTTCTGGATCGTCAGGACGAAGGGAACCTGTCCGCAGTGCAGTTCCTGGGTATAACCGGGACCTTCGATACGTTTGCCCTCGACGAGTCGCGCCTCCAAATGAAACGGTACAGCCGCGAGTCGGTCCAGCGGAGGGGATTCCAGCGATTGCTCGACGAGCAGATGGGGCCACGGTTGTCCGAACTCGCGGAGCTTGCCGTCGTATTCGGGATTCGAATCGATCCGCAACATTAAATCCGCTGTGCTCGTTCCCGGCTTTCCGATTGTCACAGACTTGGCCTTATTCGAAAATCTCACCGATCCATCGGCCAATACCTGCCGGGTCGCCGACGCGATACTGAAGCGGCTGTTCCACTGGTCGAGCTGCCAGACCGGCTCGCCCGCAGCCGCAACCGGCCCGATCAATTTTCCTTCAGGGACCTTCTTACCCATCGGCGCGGCCATGACCATAAAGCCCCGCTGAAACTGCGGGTCGGCGATCAACTCGACGGATTTGCTTTGGGAATCAGAGAGGGATACGGCAGCTATGGCCATGATTGATATTCCTGCCAGAGTCGGGATCGTCCACCTCATTGCACTCGGCGGTTGCCACCCCCGTGAAACTCGTGCAATCTGTCGCTTCATATCCACCTCCCTGAACCCTGTGTTCGGCTCAATCCTCTCCCGTATCCAGAATGCTCATGAAGGCCTCCTGCGGAATCTGGACCTGTCCGATGGATTTCAACCGTTTCTTGCCTTCCTTCTGTCGCTTGAGCACCTTCATCTTCCGGGTAACGTCGCCGCCGTAGAGTTTGGCCGTCACATCCTTGCGGAACGGTTTGATCGATTCCCGCGCGATAATCTTGCCACCGATGGCCACCTGCAGCGGAATCTCGAACTGGTGCCGCGGAATCGCCCGACGGAGTTTGATCAGCAGCTTTCGGCCGCGGTATTCGGCATTGCTGCGATGCACGATCAAGCTCAGCGCATCGACGATGTTCTTATTGACCAGAATGTCGATCTTGACCAGGTCGCCCGCCTCAAAACCGAGAAACTCGTAATCCATCGTCGCATAGCCGTGGCTGATCCCCTTGAGCTGGTCGTAAAAGTCATATACGATCTCCGCCAGGGGCGCCTTGTATTCGATCATCACGCGGGTTGTGCTGATGTAATCGGTCTTGATCAGCTTGCAGCGACGGCCCTCCGCCAATTGCATGATCCCACCGATCGATTCGGTATTCGTAATGATCTCCAGCTTGACCATCGGCTCGCGAATCTCTTCGATCGCGCTGCGGTCGGGCAGCTCGCTGGGCGAATCGATCCGCTTGACCTTGCCGTCGGTGGTCATGTATTCATAGCTGACCGTCGGGGCCGTCTGCACCACATCGACGTCGTTTTCGCGTTCCAGCCGTTCCTGGATGATCTCCATGTGCAAAAGGCCCAGAAATCCGCATCGAAAACCGAATCCCAGAGCGGGGCTGTTCTGCGGGATGAAGGTGAAACTGGCATCGTTGAGCGACAACCGCTCAAAGGCGCTTCGCAACTTTGGATAATCCGTCATGCTGCCCGGATAGAAATCCGAAAACACCATCTGCATGGGGGCCACATATCCCGCCAGGGCCTTCTCGGCCGGGGCGTTATCGTCGGTGATCGTATCGCCCACTCGCACGTCGTGCAGTTCGCGGATGTTGGCGATCACGTATCCCACCTCGCCCGACCCCAGCCGATCCACGGCCGTCATCTTCGGCGTGAACTTGCCGATTTCGCTGACCATATACGTTCGGTTCACGCCCATCAACCGGATTTTCTGTTTGGTCCGAATGCTCCCCGCAAAAACCCTCACATAGCAGATCACGCCGCGGTACTCGTCATACAAACTGTCGAAGATCAATGCCGCCGAAGGTTCGTCATCCCGATCCGGCGGAGGCGGAAGCAGGGTCACTATCCCATCCAGCAGCTCGTCAACGCCGATGCCGCTTTTTCCGCTGATGCGAAAACACTCATTCTTACGGATGCCCAGTACATGTTCGATCTCATCGCCGACCACATCGGGCTGTGCCGCCGGCAGGTCGATCTTGTTGATCGCCCCGAGAATCTCGACGTTGTTATGCACCGCCAGGTAGGCGTTGGCCACCGTCTGCGCCTGCACGCCCTGCGTGGCATCGACCACCAGCACCGCGCCTTCGCAGGCCGCCAGCGCCCGCGACACCTCGTAATGAAAATCCACATGCCCCGGAGTATCGATCAGGTTGAGCATGTATTCGCGCCCTTCGTGCTCGTAGCGCATCGTCACCGCCGACGCCTTGATCGTGATACCGCGCTCACGCTCCAGGTCCATGCTGTCGAGCAACTGGTCGCGCTTTTCGCGCGAGCTGATCGTGCCGGTCAGTTCCAGCATCCGATCGGCCAGCGTGCTCTTGCCGTGGTCGATGTGGGCGATAATCGAAAAATTCCGTATATGGTCGGTGCTCATTCGTGCTATTCTCGTTAGGTTTCTTGGATAAACCTTTTAAAATAGCACAACCGACCGCAAAATACAAGGATGGATTCGAGCCGTCTGAAAGTCGAAAGTCCGTGCCAACCGATCAGCCATCAACTGGATTACGGGACATTCAAGACGATGCGAAAGCCGCGATCCGTTCCCCCCCTGGATGGGAGATAACCATCACGGGACGCCGCGCGGCAGTCTGCCGCACGACTGTCCCAACAGCCCCCGCGAAAAACCCGACTGGTACCGGTTGTGGGTCCTGTTGGATTGGGCTTGGGGCTGGATTCATAATAGGCAGCCGAATACCAGTCCTGGCACCATTCATGGACATTGCCCGTCATATCGTAAAGGCCGAAATCATTGGGGGCGAAACTACCCACCGGAGAGGTATTGGGAAAAAACAAGCCATCCCAGTCCGGGTGATAGCCCCGCGTAAGACTGGTATCATAACTGAAAGCGGCGTCGCTTTGATAATTTGCCTGGTTGTGGGTGATCGTATCTCCCCAGGGGAATCGCTTTCCGGCCGATCCGCCCCGGGCGGCATATTCCCATTCGGCCTCGGTGGGGAGCCGATATCCCTTTTTGCTGAAGTCACAGGCCCAGGTGGACAGATCGTAACAGGGCTCCCGGCCTTCCTGCCGGCTGCGCCAGTTGCAGAACGCCGCGGCGCCGTACCAGGTTACCAAGACAATGGGATCCTGGGTCATGTCCCGACCGCCCTTGGCGCGGACAATGAAGTCCATATTATAAAAGATCATACTTCGATCATCGGATGAAGTTGTGTCGCAGTAAGGAATACCGGCCTGATACACGACACCAGAGATCACGGTGATCAATCCCTGCTGCAGGATGGAATTCAGAAAAGTGCAATATTGCTGATTGGTGATTTCGGTCTTGCCCATCGCAAACGAACCCACCGTCACCGTGTGAACGGGCAATTCATCAGGTTCTCCCTCGTCGGAGGCCATGCTGTTGCCCATCTGGAAGGTCCCCCCGGGGATTGCGGCCAAATCCGCGGGCGGCAGATCCCGAACGACGCGGAATCCGCGCTCATAGTGCGTGCCGGCAGGATCAACAGACGCTTTCGTTGTGACTTTGCAGAAGTTGACAGCCGAGGTGAAGCCCCCGCCGCAATATACGCGTTTCCAGCCGTCTTCGGAAGCGGTGTATTCATTGAGATTGCCCGTGATGTCGGCCAAGCCGTATCCGAAAGGACCAAAGGTACCGACCACGGTGGTGCCGGCGGGATTCCCCGTTTCATTGCAGTTGACTTTGGTTTTGTCAGGGGTCGGACCGTACCCATAGAGATAAGTACCGTCGAAGTCGGCGGCGGCCTGGTATTCCCATTCGGTTGGCAGCCGATAGCCATAAAAATCTGCGAATGCCATAGACCCATACCAGCTCACATAAGTCACCGGGTGGTTTTCAAAACCGCTGTCCACCGAAAAGGTTGTCCCGTTGTAATGGATCCGGGATGCGCCGCCGTTGACCCAGTGACTGGTCGTCAGGCCCATCCCCGTTGTGTTGAAGTACACGGCATTCACATAATCCTGGCCCTTGTTGGAACCAAAGGCGCCCTTCACCAGGTTGCCGGCAACGATGATATCGCCGGTTGCCTTGGCCATGTTGAGAAACTCGCAATACTGGGCATTGGTCGTCAGGTATTTACTCATCATGCCCCGGAATCCCTCATGACCGGCAACGCCGGGATCATCGATCAAGACCCACTCTATATCCAGGATACCGCCGTCATCGAGCCAGGCGGCCGCCAGCACGGCAAAATCCTCCAGGTCCACCTGGCAGTCATTCGTCAGATCCGCCGACGGACAGTCGGTCTCCATAACCACTCGAATCCCGACATTGCTGCTGCGAAAGGTCGGGTCCAGCGGATAGGGGTAGTTGGTCCTGCTCTCGTCGGACCCGTAGAAGGCGCTGCCGCCGCGAATCACGCGGTCCCCCTGGTACTCTTCGCTGGTCCATTCCCACACATTGCCGGACATGTCATAGCAGCCGAAGTAACTGGCGGAATAGAGAGTCCCCGGATTGGCGCCGTTGTAAAAGCCCACGGGGGTCGTGTCGCCTTTGCAGTCGCCATAATTGGCCCGCGAGCAGTCGATCGAATCGCTCCGAAACCCGTAGAGCCAGTAAAGGGTCTGTGCCGGGTCCCAGGCGGCGGCCTTCTGCCATTCGTATTTGGTCGGGAGGCGATACTTGCGGCCGGTCTTGTACGTTTTCCATGCGGCATACGCCTCCGCATCATTATACCCGACAAAGGTCACCGGATAATTCTCCCGTCCGGCCACCGGGGTGAAGGTATAGGGGTAAGTTTGAGAGCGAAGGATCGACATCCGGGAATCATAATCAAAACTCTTGTACGCATCGTGCTCGTTCAGAAATGCGGCATACTCGGCATTGGTGACCTCATACTTGCCGATCAGGTAGTCGGAAACAGAGACCCAGGACTGGCCATTGTCGGGCTGGTAAGGGCCGCTCTTGACCAGGACCATGCCTTCCGGTCGATCCTTACCGGCCAACCACTGGCCGGCCAGAACCGCCAGGTCGGATGGATCCACGACACAATTCAGGACGATATCCCCCTGTGGGCAGGAGGCAAACGCCGGCACGACGGCAAGAATAGAGCAACTCAACGCAACTCCGAATGCCGTTCTCATGTTCCCGTTCTCCCGATTGCAGATTTTGATAGGATCGAAATTCCCGGTTACTCCTCCATAAAACCCTCGCGCGCGGATGATCCCACAAGCCAAGATCCCCAAATCCCGGGGACCGCTCTTTCCTGTGGGCAGAAGGCCACTCTCTCCGACAATCAAAAAACCATTCTAACATGAATTGCGGACAATGTCAAGCGATTTCCATTTTTTGTCCGGGCCGCTGGACCTGAGAGTGGAAGGCGGCTCGATAACGATCGAGAGAGATTTCTCGGGTTCTGACGCCGATTTTTATGTCACAATCGAAGGCCAGTTGTGTCTATAATAGGCGCTCGGTACTGGATACTCGTGCAACGTGTATGAATGGAAAGGGGAGTATTCCGATGAATGATCAAAAACGGAACGACGACAATCGTATCGATCCCGGCCATAGCGGCCCGCTTAAGCTGTTTCGAACGCTCGGTCCAATGATCCTGGGGCTGGGGGTTCTGTTGATTGTCATTGCGATGGTCGAGTTCTTTTCCCTTTTTGGTTCCATGCGGGACCCGCGATTCATTTGGATGCCGTTCTTGGGGATTCCGATGCTCTTTGTCGGAGGGGTGATGACCCAGTTCGGCTATGCCGGCAAGGTCGCCCGCTACATGGCCCAAGAGATGGCTCCCGTCAGCAAGGACACCTTCAACTATCTGGCCGACGGTACGCAGGAAGGCGTCAAGACCGTCGCCGCGGCCGTGGGGCAGGGCCTGGCCACCGGAGGTGTGGCCCTCGGCGGTAAGCCCGCGACAAAAGTCCGCTGCCACAAGTGCAATGCCCTGGCCGAAGAGGGATCCCGGTTCTGCCCCCAATGCGCCAGCCCCTTGACCAAGACCAAACCCTGTCCCAACTGCCGCGAGCTCAACGACCCGGACGCAAAATTCTGCGACAACTGCGGACAGGGGTTATCCTGATCGACGATTACGCACAGCCGGTCGCAATTAATTCGTCCCATCGACCGCCGCTTGCGTCTCTACCTTTTTGGATTTCCTCACCCACACGGCGTACCCCGGACCGGCCGCTTCCATTCCCCACACATCGCTGTCGGGATGGAAACCCCACCCGTAACCGATCTTCACGATCAGGGTGCTGCTGTCGGAGGATTTGTCTCCCACAATCGCCACATAATCATTGCCGTGCACTTCCGTTTTGATGAAGCTGCCGCTGTGAGCGCCCGCGTATTTTCTGGCTTTGATGATCGGTTTAATCTCGTTTCCGCGATTCCACTCAAAGTAGTGTTTCCAATATACGCACGGGATCCCCGGGTGCGTGAGGATATACGCGTATCCCTGCATGAGCTTGTCGTTGTTGCCGAAGGAGTCGAATTGTTTCAGCGGAAAACCCGTATCGTGATTTTCCAGAAAGGTGACGGCCTTGTTCCGGTTGACGGCGATCAACCCGTCATTGACGCCGTCCTTAAAAGTAATGGCCGGTAAATGATCGTACATGCCGTTGTTGATGAAATGCTTTACGAGATCAAACGCGGGAAAATCGAAGGCGCAACAGGCCCTCTCGGCCGGGTCCGGCCGGCCCTGCTGTTTGGTTCCGTCCACCCACGCCGTCAGAAGATTGACATCGCCGTCCCAATATTCTCCCACCGCGAACGTCGGGCTCGACGCATAGTCATACTCGGCGACATAGATCGCGTCGAATCCCTTGACAAAGTCATACCTCCAGCCCTTGTAGCCGAGAACCTTCAGCCGGCCCAGATACGCTTTGATATCCTGTCGAACGGATGGATTGGCGTGGTCCAGATCTCTGGCGCCGTCCCAATTGCCTTTCGATCCCAAAAAGTCGCCTCCGCCCATCAACTGGGATTCACGAATTATTCGATCCTCTTGACCCAGATTATCAAGGTTCTCGCTCCAGAATTCATCCGTCGAGCAGATATACGTGGATGGCCAGTCCGGATTTTTGAACGTCGCCCAGCCGCCGCTGCCGTTGCGATGATTCAGGACCAGATCCGCGATCGGATCGATCCCCGCCTGGACCAACGCGACGAGCAACTCCTTGTGCTGGGTTTCGCTGCCGTAGTTGTTGTTGAAATTGTGGTACTCTTCCGGATGATATCCCGCTCCCGCGCCCTGCGATGGCGGCGGCAGCCAGATCAAGCTGAATTTCGCCCTGGTCAGTTCGTCGATCTTGCTTTTGACATGGTCGTACCATTTGCCCTGCCAATCCACTGTGTACTTGAACCCGCCGTTGCCGGCTTGTTCGCCCTGCTGATGCGATTCCCACATGAATCCCTGAATCATCACACGGCCGTCATCGTACCCGCCCTGCGCAAACAACACCCCCGCGACGGATACAACCCACAACAGCGGAATCACCCGGAGAATAAACGAGATTTGCCTTTTCATGTTCGTCTCCTTTATAAGAGCGCCCGATCCTCACGCGGACCTGTTTCCCTTTCACCCAATCCGTTGTCTCACCCGACACTAAACTATACACCGCGGAAACGACTTGTCAAATTCCCCCGCCGTTATCTTATTCCCCCGTCGGGTGGCAGCCACCGAGCATCACGAGGTGGATGTTGTAGGGGCACACGGCGTGTGCCCTTAGGAGGGCCGCGCTCCGTCGTGGCCGGTAGGGGCGGATGGCATCCGCCCTTTTGTCATACCGGCGAAGGCCGGCAACCGATGGATTCAACACGATGGATATCGCGGCGATGAGTCCGACATGCCAGACGGGCTTGATTGCGATGATGTTCGTTGGTGCTTCGCCGGGCAGCACCGGCGGCGGAATTAAGACGACCACTCTGGGGATCCTGCTGTTGTTTTTAGGGTATCATCTCAAAGGCCAGCAACACAATGTGCGGGTTTTTGGACGGACAATCCCGATTCATTGTATCCTCAAGGCCTTCGTTATCCTTTTCTGGTTTCTTCTGATTATCGTGGTCGATTTGCTGATTCTCACGGTAATGGAATCCTCCGGTTTCCTGGCTATCCTTTTTGAGATCGTCTCCGCGCTGGCCAATACGGGCCTGTCGATGGGGATCACCTCGTCGCTGGCACCGCTGAGCCGGGTGGTCCTGATCGTAACGATGTTCATCGGTCGCGTCGGTCCTTTGGCGGCGGGTTTATTTCTGATTGGACGATCCAATTCACCGAAGTTCCAATATGCGACTGAAGATCTCTTTATCGGATAATCCACTTCTAAAGCCCGATCCCAAAAACGCCGAAAAACACTATTGCAGGTAAAATATAAATCTTTATGGAAGCTTTACTTGGATTCGATTCGACGCAAACGTATTCGTATGCTGGTTCACTCGCTGAACAAGATTCGTCGTCGTCAAACCCGGCAGATCGATATTCTCTGCAACGATATGGTCTCCGCGCACGGCAAATTCGCATCCCAACTCCAAAGTTGCCTGACGATAATCCGATTTTATGAGTCTCTCTTTTCCAAAAAGGATCTCACCGGGCTTCTTGATGCGGCCGCAGCGCAAGTCAATAATCTGCTTGAAGATACGAAAGTCGCAATCTTCGTACTTGAACCTCACGGCTTCTCGATGCATCGCGTTCAGCCGTGCGGATCCAACCTTCTTCCGGAAGCCCAGCTCGAATCCAATCTTAGCAATGAAATCGTACATAACATCAGTTCCCGAAGACACTTGTGTATGCTCGATGAGATGTGGGAAATGGGCCTTGAGGATGTCGCCGGAGAATTTCGATGCCTCTCGGCCGCGGCGATTCCCATTGCCCAGCGCGGAGCTCCGGTCGGTTTTATCCTTTTATATAGAAATATCTGTAAGCCACTGCAAAATAATGAGTTAAAGAGAGTCCAATCCATCCTTCCCGGCCTTTGTGAAGCCATCCGTTCCACAAAAGCCCTTGCCGCCACAGCCGGATAATCCTCATCCGATGGTCCGATAGTTATTCGGTTTAAGTTCCTGAGATAGAATCACTTACATCAATTCATCCCGAAACGCTTTTTCATGTATTTCCTGTTACCACTTCGTAACGGTGTCCACATAATAAACGGATCGGAGTTCGATTCGAATTCGGGAGCGAAAAATGTGGTTGGTAGCATTAAAAAATCGGATTTCTGTAACATTAGTCGGTCAAATACGTCCAATCTATAGTACGGCGGCGAAGGGAGGAAAATCTGCGCGGAAGTCGTCGGCATATTCGTTGACAGAAATCGGCCGATCGGTATGATCCATGTTTCTCCCGAATCCGAAGTTCGGATACGATTTGCGGCGGTTTTCGTTACCATTCGGCTCGGTTGGAAGCGTATATAATAAGAAGCGTAAAAGAACGGGGTCACCAAGTTCCATGAAGGCGGCAATTTTGAACGAGAGAAAGAAAATTGGAGAGTTGCTGGTTGAAAAAGCGTACCTGACGGATAGCGCTCTTCAGCAGGCCCTGAAACAGCAACAGCAAGCACCCGGAGGCAAACTGGGGCGGATCCTGTTGGATCTCGGGTTTGTCAACAACCGTCAGCTCAGCGAAATCCTGGCGATACAAGCGGGGATTACGCGGGTGGAGCTGGATGAGGTCCAGGTGGAACCGGAGGTTTTGCAGACGGTGCCGGCCGAGCTGGTCAGCAAATACAGCGTTGTGCCGTTATCGAGGCAAAATGGCGAGTTAACTCTGGCGATGTCGGATCCGTTCGAGACCCAGGCGATCGAAGAGCTGCGCATGGTGACGGGTTGTTCGATTCGTCGTCGATACGCCACCGGTCCGGAGATCGAGCGGGCCATCCAGCGATTTTACGGCAGCAATGTGGCGCGAATGCTGCAGAACCTGGCGCCCGGCGAGAAAGCGGAGCAAGAGGAAGATCAGCCCTTCGAGAACGGCGAGCTTTCCGCGGCCAAGCTGCAGGAACTGGCGCGCGAGCCCTCCTTGATCAACCTGGTCAACCTGGTCTTGCTGGAAGCGATCGAGGCGCGGGCCAGCGACGTACACATCGAACCGTTTGAAAAAGCCGTGAAGATCAAGTACCGCGTTGACGGTCTGCTCATCGAAAAATCCAATTCACCCAAGCGGTTGCAGGCGGCGATCATCTCGCGCGTCAAGATCATGGCGGGTATGGATATCGCCGAGCGGTATGTTCCGCAGGACGGGCACATCGAGTTCACGGGCAAGCGCGGCAAGATCGACATTCGCGTCTCGACGGTTCCGTCGGTGTTCGGCGAGTCGATCGTGATGCGTATCCTGGACCGCAGCGCGGCGCTGATCACGATGGAAGACCTCGGCATGAGTCCGGGGATGCTCGATGGATTCAGCCAGTGCCTCAACCGTTCGCACGGGATCGTCCTGGTAACCGGGCCGACGGGCAGCGGAAAGACGACGACCCTCTATGCGGGGCTCAACAAGATTTACGATCCGAGTCTGAAGATCATCACGATCGAGGATCCGGTGGAATACCAGCTCGAAGGCGTGGTGCAGATGCCGGTCAATCCGCGACGGGGTCTGACCTTTGCCCGCGGGCTGCGGCATATTCTGCGTCAGGACCCGGATGTGATCATGGTCGGCGAAATCCGCGACCAGGAAACCGCCGATATCGCCGTGCGCGCGGCGCTGACGGGACACCTGGTCCTCAGCACGCTGCACACCAATGACTCGCCGGGAGCGGTGACGCGAATGATCGACATGGGCATCGAGCCCTTCCTGCTGTCCAGCGCGCTGGAGGGCGTTTTGGCGCAGCGGCTGGTGCGGCGGATCTGCCCCTATTGCCGCGAGCCATACAAGCCCTCCGAAAGTCTGCTGGCCAGTCTGAATAATTCGATCACGATTTCGCCGGACACGGTATTGTATCACGGGCGCGGCTGCGACGAGTGCAACCAGACGGGGATGCGCGGCCGGGTGGGAATCTTTGAATTGATCCGCGTCCACGACAACATGCGGAAGATCATCGCCAAGCGCCCGACGACCGAGGAGGTTATGGCCTCGGCGGAAAATTACGAAGTCATGAGGCACGACGGCATCCAGAAGATCCTGCAGGGCGTTACCACACCGGAAGAAGTGATGCGGGTCACGCAGAACATCGAAGACGATTGACGATTTCCAGCTTCGATTTTCGTTATTCAATGATGAAACGTCGGACTCGGAAGGGGGCCGGGGTTATATAATGGATAGCGGGCGGGAACAAAGGGCAGGCAATGGTTCAGTTTACGTACAAAGGGTATGACAGCACCGGTCGGACGGTCGATGGTCTGGTCGATGCCGCCGATCGTCGGGCCGCCGTGGCGGAACTGACCCAGCGCGGTCATTTCGCGTCGGAACTGGTCGAAAAGATAAAAGGGGCCCCCTTGATCGAGACCCGCGCGGATGTTCCGGCCGCGGAAACCACTCCGGCCTGGTGGAAACTGGGTTCCGGTCGCATCACCGGCAAAGACATCGTGGCGGTCACCGCGCAAATCAGCGCGGCGCTTCGGGCGGGACTGCCGATTCTCAGCGCCATCGAAATTATCCAGGCCCAGCAGGTCAAACCCCCCATGCGGACGCTGCTGGGCGAACTGAGCAAGTCGGTCAGCACGGGCGAGTCGTTGTCGGAAGCGATGGCGCGACACCCGGATGTTTTCAGCAAGCTGTATGTCTCCATGATCAACGTCGGCGAATCGGGCGGGATTCTCGATCAGACGATCATCCAGTTGTCCAAGTTGCTGGTGCGGGACGAGAAGATCAAGACCAACATGAAAAATGCGATGGCCTATCCCCTGTTTGTGCTGCTCCTGGCGGTGGCATCTGTTGTCGTCGTATTAACCTGGGTGTTTCCAAAAATGATCGAGACGATCCAGGGTTCGGTGAAGTTGTTGCCGTGGCCGACGCGACTTCTGATGGGCCTGAGCGATTTTCTGATCGGCTACGGCTGGTTGTTGGCGATCGCGATTGGATTTGCGGTCTATGCATTTTCCGCGTGGAAACGAAGCGATGCCGGCCGACTCAAGCTGGATGAGATTCTGCTGAAGATCCCGATTCTCGGCGCGGTGTTGCGGGCGATCGCGGTTGGCCGATTTGCGCGAACGCTGGGGGCGCTGACCAAAAGCGGTATCAATATTTTGCCGGCCCTGGGTGTGGTGCGGGATACGCTGGGTAATGAGGTTCTCGGCCGCCAGATCGATCACGTATCCGAGAGAGTCAAAACCGGCGAGCCCGTGGCCAAACCGTTGTCCGAGTCGAAATTGTTTCCCCCGTTATTGGTACAGATCGTTTCGATCGGAGAGCAGACCGGCAAGATCGACGAACTGCTGACGACCGCCGCGGATACCTTCGACGAAGAAGCCGACGCCGCGATTACCCGCTTCATGGCGGTGTTTCCGGCGATGATGATCGCGATGCTGGCGGTGGTGATCGGATTCATCATCATGGCCACGCTGTTGCCGATTATGACCATGGACCTGGGCGGAATCGGAGCCTGATTGACCTATGAGGACCAAGAGGAGCATGGGAGCACAGATGCGATTGGAAAAGGACACAGACATGAGGCAAAACAAAAGACGAGCGGGATTTACCTTCATTGAAATTCTGGTGGTCACGATCATCATCGGAATGCTGGCGGTGTTCATCGTGCCGAACATCGGCAAAAAGTTCGGCAAGGCCAAGCACAATATCGCGCGGGGCAAGATGGCACGCGTGGAAAGCGCGCTGGAGGAATTTCGCATGGATTGCGGGCGATACCCGATGGACAATGAAGGCCTGGAGGCCCTGTTGGTGGCACCGGCGGACCTGGAAGGCAAATGGGATGGGGCCTATGCCAAGGAAAGCGAACTGATGGATCCCTGGGGGGCCCTATACATTTATGTGGCCGAAGGAACCGTCAATCCGGGTAGTTATGACCTGATCAGTCTGGGCGCCGATGGGCAGGAAGGCGGCGAGGGCGAGAATGCGGACATCGTCAACAATTGAAGTTTTCTCCGGCAGGTTTCGTCCGGGTTTCACCTTTGTCGAACTGCTGGTGGTGACGGTCTTGATCGCGATTTTGGCGGGTTCGTCGATTCACGGCACGGCGCGGACCTTTAAGAAAATGCGGGTCGAACGAGCGGCCCGTGAGATCCTGTTGTCGGCGCAGTTCGCGAGGATCCAGGCGATCGAGAGCCAGCGTTCCTGCCGGCTGGTTCTGGATAAAACCACGCGGAGTCTGATGATCCTGGCGACGATCCGCGAACGAACCAACGCGACGGTGCGCAATGCGTACGCGCGGCCGTACCAGTTTGCCGAAGGAGTCGAATATGAGGTCATTGCCATTACCCCGACCCGGCCTCCGGAAGACCTCACGCAGGAAAGCGCTCTGGACACGACCATCACGTTTCGCTCGGATGGCAGCGCCGACGGCGCGGTGATCCAGATCGGCAACGGCACGACCCAGTATACGATCTATATCTCATCGGCCACGGGATCCGCCCGTGTGGAACAGGGTCCGGCCAATGAAAATACGCCCCTGATGGTGGCGGATTTGGACCAGAATCGTTTTTGAAATTCACGATATGAAATTCGAGATGAACATGAAACGGGTCATGGAACAACGCGGAAAAGGATTTAGTCTGGTCGAGATGGTGGTCGCCTCGACGATCCTGAGCATGGTCGTCATCGCGGTGTGTACCCTGAGTACCCGGAGTTTGTCGCGCGTGCGGCTCAACCGCGAACGGGAAATGGCCTGGGACCTGTTGGACCGGCAGTTGACGATGATCGACTATGTCGGTGTCGATAACTTCCTCAACGCCGGGGTTCTGGAGGGAAAATTCAACGCCGTCAAGAACATGCCCGAATACACCTGGCAGATTCAGCTCAGTCCCCATGAGATTTCCGGCCTGATCCGGGTGTATATCGCCGTACAATGGGGTTCGGATCCCTACAAGCACCAGATCAGCGGGATGACGATTATGAGCGGTACCGCTCTGCAGGAAACGCCCGCCGAAGAACAGGGCACCGGGACCGGTCAAACGGCCGGGACCGGGACGACCGGCGGCGGGACGACACCCGGAGGAGCGACGGGAAGTCGATAATAAGGATATTAAGAAGTTATAATAGACATGAAGAGATTTCGAGGAAAATCCGTTCGAGGTTTTACCCTGCTGGAGATGGTGGTGTCTTCGGGCATCGGGGCGTTTATCGCGGTGGTCGCCATCGGTACCCTGCGTTCGGTCATGCAGGGACGGCAGACCATCGAGGCCCATGCCGCGGTGTGCGAGGAGATCCGCTACGCGGCTGAACGAATCCGGATCGACATGGCGAATTTCTATCGCGACAACTCGATCGACAACGTTAAACTGGTCGGAACCCTTGAGGATTCTCCCTCCGGCCCGATTCCCTCGCTGACGGTACGGGTGGTTTCGGGCAGTTGCGCGCGTTACGGACAACCCGAAAGCGACGTTTATGAAGTGCAATACTTTCTGATGGAGCAGGAGGGTAAGAAGTACCTGATGCGGCGATTTTGTCCGGTCGTCAGTCTCACCCAAGAGGAAGTGTACTTCGAAGAGCCCGGCGGAATTCTGTATGCCATGGCCGAGAATATCGTCACCTTCACCGTTCAATACTTTGACGGTTATGCCTGGCTGGACCAGTGGCCCCAGGAGCAGCAGTCGCTTCCGGAAATGATCCAGATGTTGCTGGTGGCCCGGCTCCCCAATGATGAAGAAGTCAAGCAGCCGATCGCCAAGACCCTTACGGTTACGTTTCCGAGAGTATCGTCCAATCTCAAGGCCCAGTTAACCGACGAGGCCGCAACCGATTTCGAGGATGTCAATGCCTATTCCATTGAACAATAAGAAACCCACTCGTCGGATTTCAGCGAGACGGGCGCGTTCCACGGAACGGGCCGTTGTCCGGGGCGGCCTGATCCTGATCGGCGTATTGTGGGTGATGGTCCTGCTGGACATGCTGGTGTTCGTGATCGACCGGACGGGTCGGCTGGACGGCCGGGTCAGTTTGTCGATGGAAGAAAAACTCCGGGGAAAGTGGGCGTGCCGGGCCGGGCTGGAGACCGCGATCGGGTTGTTGCTGGAAGACGAGAAAGACAGCGATAGTTTGTACGATATATGGGCTCTCAGCACTCCGGATGCGAACAATGTTCCGTTGGAGGATTGCCTGTTCACGGTCAAGGTGATCGATGAGGCGGGAAAACTCAACATCAACACCGCCACGAAGGAACAATTACTCGAGCTTCCGGGAATGACCGAGGAGATCGCCGACAGCATCCTCGACTGGAAAGACAGCGACGAGGAGATTCGTTCCTATGGCGCCGAGAGCGCGTATTATCTGAATCTGCCGTATCCCTATCAGGCACGGAACTCCCAATTCCGAACGATTCGCGAACTGCTGTTGGTCAAGGGCGTCACTCCGCAATTGTTATATGGTTTGGGACGGATTGCGGAAACGACTTCGGAATACAACGCCGGATGGATACACTACCTGACGTGCTATTCGTATGACAACAACAATGATGCGGAGGGAAATACCCGGATCAATATCAATTCGGCCAGCGCCGGCGACATGCAGCAGCAGCTTTCAATCACCGCCGGCCAGGCACAGTGGATCGTACAGAATCGTTCGTATCGCAGTTTGGCGGATCTGCTGGACAAGGCGGCGTCGAATAGCACGACGCAGGGAAGTTCAACCCCCGGCGGAACCGGTCAGCGAAACAGTAGCGGACAAAACACCCCTGGGGGGAGTTCGACCGGTGGACAAGGAACTACAGGTCAAAGCGGATCTCGTAGCGGAGGCGCCCCGGGTACGGGCCAAACGGGCGGCGGACGGTCGTCGCTGGATTCATTTGGTTTCATCCGGCCGTTTACGGGGATGACTCCGTTTTTGAGTCTGGTCGCGGCACAAGGGGGCGGTGGCGGTGGACGCGGCGGTTCAAGCAGCGGCAGCCAGGGAGGGGGACGCGGCGGAAGTCAAGGCGGCGGATCCAGTGGTGGACCCGGTGGTGGACGCGGCGGATTCGGGGGGGGGCAAGGCGGAGGCCAGGGAGGTGGTCGCGGAGGTTTTGGTGGAGGGCAAGGAGGCGGACCCGGGGGCGGACAAAGTGGTGGGAATCGACCGGGTGGCGGCGGACCGGGTGGAGGTCAAGGCGGCGGGCCCGGCGGTGGCCGGGGTGAGGGTCGAGGGGGTCAAGGCGGGGGGCCGGGCGGTGGCAATAGACCCGGCGGCGGCATGCCCGGCGCAACGGGAGGCGTCGCAGGAGGCGTCGCGGGCGGAGGCGCTCAAGCCGCTCAGGCCGAACCGCTGGACCTGGAAACGTTCTATAAAATTGCCGACAAGATCACGACCACATCGAGGACGCGGATTCGCGGACGGGTGAACATCAATACGGCATCCTTGTCCGTTCTGACGGCGCTTTTGGAAGGTCGCCAGGAAGTGGCGGAAGATATTATTGCCCATCGAGAAAGTCTGATGGATGGGATCGTGAGCATCGCGGATTTGAAAGACATTTCGTCCATCGACCTGGATCTGGCAAAAAAGTTTATCGACTATGTTACCACGCGGTCGAGCGTCTATACCATACAGGTAAAGGCAATGGCGACGACAACCGGCGCCACCTATGAGACCCTGGCGGTCGTGGATCGGGCCAGAACCCCGGCACAGGTATTATATTATCGTGAAGGAGCGGGCCTTTGAAGGCAAGAAGTCCATTGAAAGCGGAGTATGCGATCGGCGTATCGGGTCTTGGCACGGCGGCCGAGCCGTATCGTGGCGTCGTGATCTGTCGGCAAGGCGATCATGTGGAAGTCGCGGTGCGACGGATGGCCGAACCCGGCGTCGGCTCGCTGTCGGAACTGGTTGCGGACTTGACAGACAAAGCGCAAGCCGCCGGCAAGACCAACGATCCGCAAGCGACCGTCGCCGGGGCGTATGTCGTTCCCGGATCTTCGCTGGCGCTGTATCGATTGGAAATTCCCGCGGTTAAGGGCGCTCATCTGGCATCCGTCATTCGGATGCAGATTGAGGCCAAGCTTCCCCTGGCATCCGATCAAATGCGACTGGCGTGGCGGGGGAACGGATCCGTAACGGGTAGCTCGCGAATCTGTACGGTTATCGCGGGCCGGGCCAGCCGTTACGACGATTATCTGGGAATGGCGCGGAAAGCCGGCTTGAATCGTGCGGTACCGGATTGGGAAGCGATCGCCCGTGCCTGGGGTTTGCTGGGCGATGGCGACGGTCGGGATCTGTTGCTGGTCGTTCGCAAGGTCAATTCGCAGGTTCTGCTGGTTGAAAACGGGCGTTTAATCGACGCGGTGAGTCTGGATGTGGGAGGCGGCGACTTCGCGGCCGGAAAGGGCGGCGAGCGATTGGAGCTGTTTTCGCATGATCTGTGGAACACGCTGGGGCGATTCGATTCAGCGGATAAGCCGGAAATTCGGATCATGACCCGGGAAAACGCCGCGGCGATCGAGGAATACCTGAAGCCGTACGGCATTACAGCGCGACCGGCGCAGGCGAACATCGCGGCGGTTGCCGGAGTCGCCGATGCCGGGGAAGATCCGCAGGAGTATCTGGAGGCGGTCGGGGGGGCGATCCTGGCATTGGAATCGCCGGATCAATTGCTGGATCTGCTGGCCCATCATCCGGACTTACGGCCGAAGAAAAAACGGATCGTTACCCTGTCCACGGCGGCGGCGCTGGCGGCGGTGGTTTTGGCGCTGATCGTCTTCCTGCTTGTGTCTCGCTATCTGGATCAATCCGCGGCGGAAAAACTGCAGAATGACACGATCGCGCAACTTGTGAAAGTACAGGACCTTCGAAAGGCGATCGTCGCGGAACGACCGGACATGCTGGACTTGCTCACCAAAATCAACGAATCGCTGCAGGAAGGGATGCTTCTGGAGAATTTCAGTTTTCAGAAGGGAAAACCGGTCAGCATCGCCAGTTCGGCGGCCAGTTACGACCAGTTGATCAAATTTCAGAAAACCTTCGAATCCAAATCTGGAATTTCCAATGTCAAAGTCCTCGATCCGACGCTGGACGATCGGAGGGGGAGATACAATTTCAAGATGACGTTTGAGTACATGAACTTTAATAAGGCCGGCAAGCGATGATGAAAGCGATGAATGAACGAGATCTTCGGGCGATCAAGATCGGGGCCGTGGGCGCGGTGGCGATCGTGGCCTATCTGCTGGCCGGTCCCTGGCTGAACCGATGGCAGATCGTCCGGGCCGAGAAGGAATTGGCGTTGCAGAAGTTGAACCGCGTGGCGGTCGATAGCGCCGGCGCTCTTCCGGCGGAACAGTTGAAGCTGATCTCGGCGGTACCCAAACTGGAAATGCCCGCGGATGAGAAAACACAGGGCGACCGATTTCGCGAGACGTTCAATCAGCAATTGCAGAAGGCCGGGATCAAACCCAAGAGCATGCAGTACCTGGCCGCCAAGAAACAGGCGTTGGGCGGGTATCGGACCCTGCGGCTCCAATGCCGGGCGCGGTGCGAGACCAACCAGGTTCTGACCCTTCTGGAGTCGCTCAACGAAAATCCGTATTTTGTGGGCGTCGAGGGACTGGAAATGAAACCCGACGCCCGTAACCGAAATGAAGTGGATCTGACCCTTACGGTATCGACGTTTTCCAAGTGAGGTGACGGTATGAAAGAGATGATGATGAGTTGGGTACAAAAGATTCCGGCCGGGGGGCTGGGGCGTTTGCTGTGGATCGCCGCGGCCGTGTTGGTGCTGGCGACGGGGGGCAAGGCGATGCACTATGCGGCGACGACATGGTCGCTTCCGACGAAGATCGAAGAGACGGTCAAGAAAAACCAGTTGGATGACGAGACTGTGAAAAAGCTGTTGTCCCAGGGCAAAGAAAAAGTCCAGGGACTGCGGAAAAAAAGTTTGTTCGCGCCCGCGGCGGCCAAACCCAATCCGCCGGTGTGCGTGGGCATTTTCGGACCGATGGCCATCATCGGCGACCGGGGGTATCTTGTGGGCGAAAGCGTCAATGGCGCCAAGATACTTCGGATTAATCCGGCCGATGTGGTCATCGAATGGGAAGGCAAGGAGATGACGCTGATTCCGTTTTCGGTGGAGAATGCCTCGCAGCAACAGGGATCCCGGGATCAGAATCGGAATCAGCCGCCGCAGGGACCCGGACAGCCCCAACCGGTATCGGCGCCAACGGTTCGCGTGGAAGGCGGAGAAGGACGTCCCTCGTTTGGCGGGCCGCCCACGGAACGGATGCGATTTGAACCGACGCCGGAGATGCGCCAGCGGATGGAAGAGATGCGAGGCCGATTTGAGAATGCCACACCCGAAGAACGGGAGCGGATGCGACAGGAATTTCGACAGAACCGCGGCGATATGGGAATGGGGCCGGGGATGAGGGGCGGATAATCGGGTGCGCCATTTTCGACGTTCATTTTCCATCCGAACAGCGACAAAAGAGAGATCTGGATCAATTAAAACTTGATATCAGGCAGACGGGATATAACGAAAGACGGACAATGCTGCAACGATTTTTGTCATAGGAGATACGAAGTTGAAACCGGTATATACGATTTTTATTCTGGTCGGGATAGGATTAATGATCACGGGGTATGCGGTGATGTCGCAGGAATCGGCGGCGCCGGCAAAACCGGCAAACTCGTCGGCGCCCTCGGCGGCGCAAGCGGGCGAAGGATCCGCGAAGAATTCCCCCGAAACCGTCGAAGATCCGAATGCGACGCCCGCGGAATCCGAACCGGCTCCGGACGGACAAACCGATCCCAATGCCCCGGCCGCTCTGGGCGAAGACAAGCCCTGGTCGCTGGACGAGATCACTCAGGCCCCGACCACGCCCTTGTCGGATGCCGACAAGATGGAATCGGTGAACCTCAACAACGTCGAGATGCGAGTCATCCTGCAGAAGATCGGCGAATGGACCGGCAAAGCCATCATTCCCAGCAATGACGAGGTGATGCGACAACGGATCACAATCTACGCCAGTAAGGAGTTGCCGCGAACCTCGGCGCTGTCGCTGGTGTATGCGGCGCTGCGATCGCGCGGGATCATCGCGGAGCATTACGACGACAAGATCATTCTCAAACCCATCGCCCAGGCCCGGCAGGGATATATTCCGACGGTGTCCGCGTCGGAGCCGCTGGTGAAATTTTCCGACAAGACGCAAATCGTCGAAAAATTCTTCCGGCTTCAGAGCTACAGTCCTTCGCGCCTGGTGGAGGTCATCAGTCCGCTGGTCGCCGACTACGGACATATTACCGCGCTGGAAAACACGCGGGATATCGTCGTGATCGACACCGTGGAAAACCTGATCCGGATCGAGCAGATCATCAAGCAGCTCGACGTTCCCGAATCGGAAAAGGTGGTCGAGCAGATCTTTGAAATCAAGAATACCGATCCGACGGAAATCGTACAGGTCCTGGAATTGATCCTGACGGACCTGCGGGGCAGCAGTCGAAGCCGGACCGGCCAGGGGAGAAGCGGTCAACCCCAGACATCCGAGGCGTCCCGGCCTACGTCGGGTCAGCGTTCGGGTTCCGGCGGCAGCGCCAATCCGGCGCCCACGATCACGATTCCTTCGGACACGGTGCCGATCAAACTGATCGCCATGCCCAAGCAGAACTGGATCATTGTCCGAGGGACCAATGAAGACGTGGATCTGATTTCCGCCTGGATACAAAAGCTGGATATTCCGGAAAGCGTTCCGACCGGGCAGTCGGTGGTTCCCGTGCGGTATGTGGATGCGCGGGAGGTGGCCAACACGGTCCAGAACGCCCTGCGGGATATGCCGGGCGAGTTACGGGCCAACATTGTCATCCAGGCGCTGAGCCAGTCCAAACAGGTGGTGGTCTTCGGCAGCGAGGAAAACCGCAAGATGGTCGAACGACTGATCGCCGAGGTGGATTTGCCGGGAGCGAATATCTATTCCCAAAGAACCTTTACGCTCAAACATGCCGATCCGGATCAGATCAAGACCAATATCGATTCGCTGTTCGACGCGCAATCGAGCACCGGAAGCCGGAGCAGTTTCAGCAGTTTCGGCTACAGCGGGTACGGCACCAGCCGAACCACCCAGCCGGGAGATGTGGTCAAGACGATCGCCTATCCGACGCTCAAGCAGGTAACGGTGATCGCCACGGAAGAAAACCTGCATCGGATCGCCGACCTGATCGAAAAACAATGGGATGTCCCGCTGGATATCGAGAAAGATCAGTATCGGATTCTTACGTTACGCAATTCCGATCCGGTACAGATGTCGGAGCTGTTGTCGAAGCTTTTCAGCGCCGAAAGCGAGAGCAGCAGTTCGAGCAACCTGGTCCGTATGATTTTCGGCGGCAGCACCCAGCAGGACGAAAAGAAGAAGATCGTCGGATCGCTGTACGGTATGTTGACCTTTGAGCCGATTCCCGATACCAAGAAGATCATCATGATCAGCAAGATTCCCGAAGCGTACGATGTGATCGAGCGGCTGGTCATGGATCTGGACAGCGAAGAGAAGGCCGAGGTGCCCCATGTGGTGGTTCTGAAATATGCCGACGCCGAGGACCTGTGCGAACAGCTTAACGGAATGCTCAACGAGGCGGGAACGACCTCGACGATCCGACGGCACAGTCGCGGCCTGAGTTCACAAGCCACGACGTCGCAGGGGACCAGCAGCAGCATTTCTTCCGGGCAGGAAACCAGCACGGAGATGATCACGCCGTGGTGGAATCGGGCGCGAACGACTACGACCGATCAGATGCCGACCAGCAACCTGATCGGCCAGGTCCGATTTGTGCCGGTCCAGCGGAGCAAGGCGATTATGATTTTGTCGCCTCCGGAATATCTGGAAGATCTCAAACAATTGATCACCGAGCTGGATCAGCCCGGCAAGCAGGTGCTGGTGAAGGTGGTGATCATGGAGGTCAACCTTTCCAAGGCGACCTCGATCGGGGTCCAACTGGCGTCGGATTCGACGGCATTCGGGACGTTGGGCGTCAATGCGATCCGAACTCTGACCACCTTGGCGAGCGGGGGCACCGGCGGGGATTATTCGTTGACCGGAACGCTTCCGGATGTGACGGCCGCTACGGGTTCCTCGCAGGGATTCGGAACCGCGACCAGCGCCGATATCAACGTCCTGGTTGACCTGCTGGTCAAACACGCCAACGGTCGTGTCTTGAATCAGCCGTCTCTGTGGACCAAGGACAATCAGGAAGCCACGTTCATGAAGGGTCAGAAAATCGCTTTCGTGACGGGAAGCACGACTCAAAATACCGGGCAGACCCAGCAAACGGTCGATTACGATACGGTGGGTGTAACGCTTACCGTGAAACCCAATATCACGCCGGAGAAGGCCGTGGATATGATCATGTACCTGAACGTATCCCAGCTTGAACTGGAAACCGTCAATGGACAACGGTCCCGGAAAAATCTGGACACCACCACGCACATGATCGTGAAAGACGGTCAATCCATTATGCTGAGCGGGATTTTGTACCAGAACAACGAAGAAGTGAATCAGAAAGTCCCGCTGCTGGGGGATATTCCTCTTGTCGGGGAACTCTTTAAACACAAGAGGACGGAAGTCACCAACAACGAGTTGCTGGTATTCATCACTCCGTATGTGATCGACGAGCAACGACTCGACACGATTCCGCAGGATACAGGCCCCGATCCTCTGGAACAATCCCGCGGAAAGCTTAAGACCACGCTGGAGATTCTCAGCGAGGCGCTCGACGAGGCGCTTGGCAAGCCGTATGAGCCGGTGGACAAGAAATCGCCCGCCGATACGACCAAGCCCGCGGTGAAATCGGAAGGATTCTGATCGAGGAAATCGTTGACGGAAAACGGCGAGGTAGATTCGTCTGAATGAATCATCGGCACAGGGGTTGTCACGGAGACAACCCCGGCCCTTGTATAGACCCAAGATATGGATGGGAGGTCGTATGGAGACAACAAAACGAAGCAAGATCATCATGATGAGTTTTCCGATCTTGGTCGTGATCGGCAATGCAATGGCTCAGGATTGGCCGCAATGGCGCGGAGCCAACCGCGACGGCAAGGTTACTGGATTTTCAGTTCCGCAAACCTGGCCGGCGGCGCTGACGCAGAAATGGAAAATCACCGTGGGTGCCGGCGACGCCACCCCGGCTTTGGTCGGGGGCAAATTGTTTGTCTTTGCGCGACAGGGCGGCGAAGAAGTCGTCCTTTGTCTCCAAGCCGCCGACGGAAAAGAAATCTGGCGCGACACGTACGAGACACCGGCCATACCGGGAGGTCCTGCCGCCTCCCATCCCGGGCCTCGAAGCTCGCCGACGGTTGCCGAAGGCAAAGTCGTTACGCTCGGGCTCAATGGAGTCGTATCCTGCCTCGACGCCGCCACCGGAAAGATGTTATGGCGCAAGGATGAATATCCCAAGACGGTGCCTCAGTTTTTCACGGCGACATCGCCGCTGGTCGTCGATGGAATGGTGATCACGCAACTGGGGACCAAGGGCAACGGCGCGATCATGGCGTTTGACATCGCCAATGGAAATGTCAAATGGAAGTGGGATGGCGAAGGACCGGAGTACGCATCCCCGGCGCTGCTCACAGCCGACGGCGTCAAACAGGTCGTTACGATGACGGAAAAAAGCGTGGTGGGCGTCGCCGCGGCCGATGGCAAGTTGCTCTGGCAGGTCGCCTTTGCGCCTGAAGGCAGAAGTGCTTCGAACAACGCTACGCCGATTATTGACGGATCGATTGTGTATTTCACCGGCAATGCCCGCGCGACCAAGGCCGTTAAAATCGAAAAAACAGCCGATGGTTTCGCCGCCCGGGAACTCTGGACCAACGACCAGAATCGCGGCCATTTCAGCACGCCGGTTCTCAAGAATGGCATGCTCTATGGCCTGAATGACCGCGGAAATTTCTTCTGCATCGATGCCAACACCGGCCAGACCGCCTGGACCGATGCCGCAAATATGGACCGTTTCGGTGCGATTCTCGACGCCGGATCGGTTTTGGCGGCACTGCCGAGCAAGTCCGAGATGTACATATTCAAACCGGATCCCAGACAGTATTCCCAGGTGGCCAAGTATAAAGTCGCTGATACGGGAACCTTCGCTCACCCGATTCTTTCCGGTAAGAACATCTATATCAAGGATACCGAATCGCTGTCATTATGGACGGTGGAGTAATTTGACATCCCTGCCCCATTCTAATTGTAAATCCTATCGAAGGCGATCTTTCTTCCGGGAAGGTCGCCTTTTTCGTCGTTTCAGCCAAAAAATCAAGGAAGGACAGATTTTTTTTTTGCATTTGGCCTGAATCCGGGGATAATGCTATGTTTGAAATTTGAGGGGATTAACAAGAGAATAATAGGGAGTATCAATGGGACCGGTACTGCGTGGTTTGACCCGTTTGCAACAGGTGGAAAACCGGCTTCGCGCGGCCAGGGCCAAGTTGGCCCGTTGTCGTCGAAGGGTACAGAAGCAGGACAACGAACTCCGGGCCTTGCAGAACGATTTGGAAGCCAAACGGGAGGAGATCCGGTTAACCCGGATGCAATCGGACCGACTGGAGCTGGACCTCCGGAGCCG
The DNA here is from genome assembly GCA_964386005.1 of uncultured Pirellulales bacterium. Classification (GTDB taxonomy): domain Bacteria; phylum Planctomycetota; class Phycisphaerae; order Sedimentisphaerales; family Anaerohalosphaeraceae; genus FEN-1350. The sequence continues at coordinate 60,467 of CAYLSB010000019.1, forward strand.
TGAAGAACATGTTACCAAGATGCGCGCCGCGCTGAATATGGCCAAGAGTAACAAGGAATACTCCGCGATTCTCACCGAACTGAACACCTCCAAAGCCGACAATTCCAAAATTGAAAACCAGGTACTGGAACTTTTGAAGGTAATCGAAGCCGACGAGGGTCAATGCCGCGAGATTCAAAAACAGATCGACGAACAGCAGGCCCGCCTGGGAGATATTCGAAAGGAATCCGACACTCAGGCCGTACAGTACGAAGCCGAGATTGCCAAAGTGGAGGTGGAGTGGAAGCAGGCCTCCAGGGAACTTCCACCTGAGGCGCTGGCGATCTTCAGTCGTATCGCGGACACCTATGACGGCGAGGCGACGGCGTTCGTGGAGCAGGCCGACGGACGGATGGAAACCTACAGTTGCGGGGGTTGTTTCATGGGCCTGACCAACGAAAGCGTTAACCAGCTCATGACCCGAGACGAAATCATCCGATGCGGGAACTGTTCGCGGATTCTGGTGCTTAAGGAAAGCGGGGACTAAAGGCCGACTCATGGATCCCACGTCAATCCGCTGACCGGGCGGATGGAATATCGCCGTCCATAAGACGCAGGAGACAACCGTGAATGAATCCATCCGCATTTTCACCGACGGGGGCAGCCGAGGGAATCCAGGCCCGGCGGCGGGGGCCTATTTCCTGACGGATACCCGTGGAAAGGTTCTGCAGGGACGCGGTGTTTTTCTCGGCGAAGCCACCAACAATGTCGCCGAATATCGGGGGTTGGTGGAGGCGTTGGAGGCCGCTACGCAGATCGGCGCCAGGCAGATCGAAATCCTCAGCGACAGCGAACTGATGGTTCGCCAGATCCTTGGGCAATACAAAGTCAAAAGCGAGGGTCTTCGTGAGTATTATCATCGCTGTATGGAATTGCTGGCGGGATTCCGGTCGTGGAAGATCACGCATATCCCTCGAGAGAAAAATTCCCGCGCCGATCAGTTGGCCAATCAGTGCCTCGATCGCAAGGCGAATGTAACCTGGTCGCCGTCGAAGCACAAGGTGGCCGAATGGGGCGGCAAACGGATTCGACTGGGCGTTTTGATCAGCGGGGGCGGTCGGACGCTGGTGAACCTGCAGAACGAAATTCTGGCCGGTCATCTGCCGGCGGAGGTGGCGGTGGTCATCTGTTCGCGATCGGCCGTCAAGGGAGTTGATCGCGCTCGGGAACTCGGCTTCGAACCGGCGATCATTCGGCGCAAGGATTTCGAAACCATCGAGACGTTCAGCGAAGCGCTGGCCGAAAAACTGGACGAGGCCCGGGTCGATCTGGTCGTACAGGCCGGGTGGTTATGCCTGTGGAAGATCCCGTCGCGGTTCGAGGGCAAGGTGATGAATATCCACCCGGCGCTGTTGCCGAGTTTTGGCGGGCAGGGCATGTGGGGTCATCACGTTCACGAAGCGGTACTGAAGGCCGGCTGCAAGGTCAGCGGGTGTACGGTTCACTTCTGCAATAACGAATACGATTCCGGACCGATCATCGTACAACGAACGTGCGAGGTGCAGGATGACGACGACGCCGACACGCTGGCCGAGCGGGTTTTTCAGCAGGAGTGCGTCGCCTATCCGGAGGCGATTCGGTTGTTCGCGCGGGGACAAATTCAGATTGTCCATGGCGTCGTCAAACGAAATCTCGTATCCGAGGCGGCCGACACGAAACACTGAATATAGAATCCCGCGATATCAAACGGTATCATCGGAAACCAGAACATCATCCGGAGGATGAACGATGCGACAGATTTGGATATCAATAAGCGGCGTGATGATGCTCTCTGTGACCGGTTGGGCGTCGGACGGAGGAGTGATCCGAAAGGCCGAACTGAAGATCGACGCAACGAAACAATCGGAACACATCGTCCCCAAAAATCTCACCGGAAAGTTCGCCGAGCATTTGTACTTCAACATCACCAACGGTATGGACGCCCAAATCCTGCTGAATGCCACGATGGCCGATTACCCTTTCAAGGCGGCCGAGTCGCCGGACGGGCTCAGCTTATTTCACAGCGATCGGAGGCAGATCGAGCAGGAGATTCGGCGCGGCGCGGGGCGATGGGGCTGGCCGTCTTCGCAGTTGGACGGGCTGGTCAGCGCGTACAACGACGGGCTGGCGTGCTGGTGGACCCGGATCGGCGCCGTTACCGTCAGCCCTGATACCGGGCCGCATGGCGGGCGGGCGCAGAGGATTGAATGTAGTGCCGCCGGTCAGGGGATCTCGCAGTGGATATATCTGTCGCTGCATCGCATCCGGAAATACGATTTCGAGATTTTCGCTCGATCGCCGCAGCTCCGGACGCTGATGGTTTCGCTTACGCAGGAGGGCAAAGACTCTCCTTGTGCGACGATATCGGTTGCGGGTTTATCGCCGGAATGGACGAAGCTACGCGGGACACTGGAGTTAGTCGATAATATAGATAGTGATTTCCCTTATCAATTCGCGATTACCAGTCGGGCCGCAGGGCAGGTTGTGATGGATCGCGTCTTGTTATATCCAGTGGATCATATCGGCGGCGCCGACCCGGATGTGATCGCTCTGCTCAAACAGTCGCGTTTGCCGATTCTTCGATGGCCTGGAGGAAATTTTGTCAGCAGCTATCACTGGAAAGACGGCGTGGGTTCGTCGGAACGGCGCCCGACGCTGCCGAACTATGCCTGGGGCCAGGTGGAGAATAATCTGTTCGGAACCGATGAGTTTGTGGCCTTCTGCAAGGCGGTCGGTTGCGAGCCGATGATTTGCATTAACGCGGGCGATGGTACGCCGCGGGAGGCCGCCGAGTGGATTGAATACTGCAACGGCCCGGCCGATTCGCGGATGGGCAAGCTCCGCGCGGACAACGGCCATCCACAACCCTACGCGATCCGTCACTGGGAAGTCGGCAACGAATTGTGGGGCCGCTGGCAATACCACTGGACGACGGCCGAGGGGTATGTCGATCGATACAAGGCCTTTGCCGAGGCGATGCTCAAGGCCGACCCGACAATTACTTTGTATGCTTGCGGGGCGCCGGTCTTCTGGGGAAAGCAATGGAATACAACGCTCATTCAGGGTCTGGCGTCTTCCATGCGGCGGACCACCGATCATCCGCTGATCGGCGGAAACGTGCCGCCATCGACCGAGCCGCTGGATGTGTATCGGGATTTCATGGGCGTTCCCGACGTGCTGGAACAGAAGTGGGCCGCCCTGCGGGATGAGATGAAGGCCGCCGGCATCCGCGATCCGCATCTGGCGGTGACCGAACTGCAATTGTTCGCGCATATCGGGCAAGGCGAAAAGGATGCTCCGCGAAAATTGCGGGGAGATAATCTTGTCGCCCCGGCGACGCTGGCCGAGGGATTGTACGATGTGCTGATTTATCACGCCGCCGTACGGCTGTCGCCGTTTGTGGAGATGGTGACGCACTCCGCGACGGTCAACCACGGCGGCGGTCTTCGTAAAAGCCGCGAGCGGGTCTTCGCCAATCCGTGCCATTATGCGCAGTCGATGTTCGCCGAGATGGCGGAGACGACGCCGGTTGCGGTCGAAATTTCCGCGGCCGAACAAAAAACGCCGATGGTTCTGCCGGAACTTCGAAACGCGTCGAAGGAGTTTGCGTATAAAACGATCGACGCGATGGCGGCGGTCGATGGTGACAAGACCTTGTGGGTCTCGATCGTTCATCGCGGGACCGAAAATCCGATGGGTCTAACGATTTTCACGCAAGGTTTTGCGGCGCGCCAAACCGCTCAGTTACAAACCTTGAGCGGCGACGTACCGTGGGCGGTCAATACGTTGGAAAAACCGACGGCGATCTCGCCGGAAAAATCCTCCGTCGAGATCAGGAATGGACGGATGGAACTGGAGATCCGGCCGTACAGTTATGTTCTTGTGCGGATCGATGGTTTACGGAAATAAAGACATAGTAACGTATCAATATTATTTTCAGGAGACGGACATGAAAACGATTACACGAATGATCCTCATCGCAGCGGTTGTGTCGGCCGCTGGAATTGTGTCGGCGCAGGATTCGCAGAAGGCGACGCTGACCATCGAAGCCGACAAAGGCAAAGACACCATCAGCCGGATGATCTACGGCCAGTTCGCCGAGCACCTGGGCCACTGCATCTACGGCGGCCTCTGGGTCGGCGAGGACAGTCCCATCCCCAACACCCGCGGGATTCGCAACGATGTTGTCGCCGCGCTCAAGGCGATCCGCGTGCCGGTGGTCCGCTGGCCGGGCGGATGTTTCGCCGATGAGTACCACTGGACCGACGGCATCGGCCCGAAGGAAAAACGGCCGACGATGATCAACACCCACTGGGGCGGAGTGACGGAAAACAATCATTTCGGCACGCACGAATTTTTCGAACTGTGCGAGCAGCTCGGTTGCGAGCCGTATATCACCGGCAATGTCGGCAGCGGCTCGGTCGAGGAGATGGCCGACTGGATCGAGTACATGACCTTCGACGGTGTCAGCCCGATGGCCGAACTCCGCAAACAGAACGGCCGGGAAAAACCCTGGAAACTCAAATACTTCGCCGTCGGCAACGAGAACTGGGGCTGCGGCGGCAACATGCGGCCGGAATTTTATGCCGACCAATATCGTCGATATGCCACCTACGTCCGAAACTACAGCGGCAACCAGATTTTCAAGGTTGGCTGCGGGCAAAACGGCGACGACATCCAATGGACGGAAACGGTTATGCAGATGGCGGGCAATCGTATGGCCGGTATCGCACCGCATTACTATTGCGGCTCCGGCCGGAGAAGCCGCTCCGCCACGCAGTTTTCTGAGGTTGATTGGTTTGAACAACTTAACCGTGCATTGCGGATCGAGACGCTTCTGCAGAAACAAAAGGAGGTCATGGATAAATACGATCCGCGAAAGCGCGTGGCGATCATCTTCGACGAATGGGGCGCCTGGCACCAGGTCGAGCCGGGAACCAATCCGGGATTTCTCTTTCAGCAGAACAGCTTACGCGATGCGATGGTCGCTGGGCTGACGCTGAACATCTTCAACAATCACTGCGACCGCGTGAAGATGGCCAACATCGCCCAGATGGTCAACGTACTGCAGGCGATGGTCTTGACCGACGATAAGAAGATGGTTCTGACTCCGACGTATTTTGTGTTCATGCTCTACATGGTCCATCACGACGCGACGCTTCTGCCTACGCAGCTTCAAAGTCCCGAATATGCGTTCGAGAATAATAAGCTCCCGGCGATGAATGTGTCGGCCTCTCGCGATCAATCGGGCAAGATTCACGTCACCCTATGCAACATCGATACGGCCAAGCCGATCACGCTGGAAGCGTCCCTTCAGGGCGCCAAGGCCGGCAAGATTTCCGGACAAATCCTCACGGCCGAAGCGATCAATTCGCACAACACCTTCGATAAGCCCGATGGGGTTAAGCCCGAAGATTTTAACGATGCCAAGCCGACCGACGGCGGATTTACAGCGACTATTCCCGCCAAGTCGATTGTCATGCTGGAAATCACGGGGTAAGGAAGAATTGGGAAACCACGGATTACACGGGATTTCGCGGATTATCATTGGACACTTTTGCGGGAAAACAAGGGGCGGACGGCGTCCGCCCATTTATTGAATTTCCGGCACGGGCCGGATTCCAGACGAAACGTATACAAAAACAGATATCTGGATAAAAAAGGGGTCTGACACCTTAAATTGGTTCGGTGTCTGACCCCTTTTTTGACCTGCCCCGGAATCCATATTGTTTGGGGAGACACACATGTCGCCCAAATTGTAGCACAATCGTTTCGACGGGTGGCAGCCACCGAGTCCCGATGCGGTTTCGGGACGAGGTGGATGTCGTAGGGTGCATGGCAAATACCGTTTGTGTCATTCCCGCGAGGGCGGGAATCCAGATTTGCAGGGGCGGACGGCCGATTGGGCACACGCCGTGTGCCCCTGCCATTATTCCTGCAGCCAGTGGGCGGCCAGAATCATCAAATCCATCAGGTCAACTATTCCGCTTCCGTCGATATCCGCCTGTTCACATTCGGCGGGGCAACCCGACTTTTGCCAGTTGTGCATCAGCTCCGCCAGATCGATCATATCAATGCCGTAGTTGCTTTAAAAATCGATTTCGTCGTATTATTAGACCACCCAAAGCCAACAGTATCAGGGACAATGGTTCGGGAATAATGGTGAATTTAATATTATCGATGGTCGGGGAGTAACCTTGTACGTCGATCAGCTTGATATCGAACGTGCTGAAATCGCCCCAGGTCCCGGTCAATCGCCTTGTCAATTCATTAAAATCCCAGTCCCGAACGAACATTTCGATATGAGGATTCGGCACCAGAACCGGTGGCTGACCTTCATATTCCCATGCAGATTGGTAACTATATATATTATCAATTCGCCCCCCACTAAACGTGGCTATGGCAGATGTATGTAAACTTATTTGATTAACTTGTCCTCCTTGAAATGCTAATTGACTTTGTCCACCCATCGTTAGCGACCATATACCTCCTGAAAACTCATTTAACGGAGATGTCCCCATAATTACAGACATGCTGGAATCATATAATGTCAGACTATCCATACCTCCATTTTCTGTAATCAAAATACTTTCGGTATCCTGCAACGTTTTGTTTGGTCCATATTCGCTGATGACATAATCGTACCCTGCCTGGACTCGCATGGTAGTTACCAATACAAAAATACATATCACCCGTTTCATTG